>NZ_JBPJSR010000023.1:0-137303 GCF_051390675.1 Streptosporangium heterodermiicola | reverse complement strand
CTCTCCAGCACGACGTTACGGCCCTTGGGGCCGAGGGTCACCTTGACGGCGTCCGCGAGCTGGTTCATGCCACGCTCGAGACCGCGCCGGGCGTCCTCGTTGAACGCGATCATTTTCGACGTCATTCCTGCTCCTGCTCTTCGATGGCTCTCGGTGGCTCTCGGTGGCTCTCGGTGGCTCTCGGTGGCTCTCGACGGCTTTTGAAAGCTCTTGGCGGGGATTCTCCGGGACGGCGCCCGCGACGGACGGCCCACCGGCGGGTGGCCGACCCGCCTGCGGACCTCGCCGTCCCGGCACACGCCATGTGGTTGGCACTCTCCAGGCGTGAGTGCCAGGCGCCTCCTCGCACTCTACTCACAACTTGCGTGTCACGCATATAGTGCGTGCTGCGCAATCTCGATAGGATCGTCGCATGGACGACGCGATGGACCTCCGGGCACGTAACAGCCAGGCCACCCGGGAGGCGATCGGCCACGCCGCGCTGCGCCTGGCCATCGAGCAGGGCCCCCACGGGCTCGCCCTCGTCCGCGTCCACGACATCGCCACGGCCGCGGGAGTCTCACCCCGCACCTACAACAACTACTTCTCCAGCAGGGCCGAGGCGATCTGCGCCTTCCAGGCCGACCAGTCCAGGCGCCTGGGGCAGGCGCTGCGCTCGCGGCCCGCCGACGAGCCGCTCGACCGGGCCGTCGTCGCGGCCGTGATCGAGCTCTACACCGACCCCGAGCCCGACAAGGCCGGCCTGGGCATGATCATGTCGACGCCCGAGCTGGAGGGCGAGGCGCTGAGGGCGTTCACCATGGCGGAGGGGCCGCTCGCCGAGGCGATCGCGGCGCGTACCGGCACCGACCCCGCACGCGACCTGTTCCCCGCCGTCACGGCCGCCGCGGTCGCCGGTGCCATCCGCGTGGCGGGACGGCACTGGCTGGAGCCCGGCAACCCCGAGTCCTTCGCCGCCACGCTGCGCCGCGCCCTGTCCTGCGTCCTGCCCGTCGCGCCGCCCGAGGGCCCGTCCGGTCACTGACCCACCCGGACGCCGAGTCCTGTCCTGCGTCCTGCCCGAAGGTCTGCCCGGTCACCGACCCACCCGGACGCCGAGCCCGTCGTCTCGGACGCCGAGTTGGCCGTCGCGGCCTCCGGGGCGACACACTTACCGGTGTGGCCGAACCGGAGATGACCGCGGGCGACGTCCTGGCGTTCCTGACCCTGACGGACGGCCTGGGGGCCCGCGTGTGGCTGGACGGCGGCTGGGCGGTGGACGCCTGCCCCGGTTCCCAGACGCGGCCGCACGCCGATCTGGACATCGCCGTGCGGGAGCGTGACGCGCCCGCGCTCGTCGCCGCCCTCCACGATCGCCGGTACCGGCCGGTTCCCCGTGACGACACCACCGCGTGGAACTTCGTCATGGGAGACGACGGGGGACACCTGATCGACTTCCACGTCATCGTCCTGGACGCCGACGGCCACGGTGTCCACGGCCCGCCCGAGAACGGGCACCGCTACCCGGCGCCGGCCCTGGCCGGTACGGGCCGGATCGGCGGTCGCACGGTGGCCTGCGTCAGCCCGGAATGGCTGGTGAGGTTCCACACCGGCTACGCCGTCGACGACGACTGGGCCGACGTCTCGGCGCTCTGCGCGCGGTTCGACATCCCGATCCCCGAGGACTACCGGCGGTTCCGGTAGCGGCCGCCCGGTCCCGGTGCCGTGGCTACGTACGTTTACGGGGTGGGATGATCACACGGTACTCGCCCGCGTAGCAGCCGGCCTTCGGGCACGGCTCCCAGTCTTCCGCGTCCGCCCGGAACTCGACCGTCGCGTGTACGGCCACCGGCGCGGTGGCGACGGTGGCGCGCTCCGACCCCGCCCGGAGCGCGTCGACGATCTGCAGCACGCCGAGCAGCAGCCCCGTGGCGGCGGCGAAGCTCCCCAGCACGCCGGCCACGATCTTCCACACCGGCCATTCGGTGAACCCGGGCTCCTTCTTCGCCGTCCCGCCCGGGGACCCACGCCGCCGACTCTTCCGTGCCACAGGCAACCTCACCCGCTCGAAGACCCACCAAAGGTCGCATACGGCAGGGATGTGATCACCTTGGGTAATCGAATCGATATGCGCGCCCGCCGCACTCGGCAGACACCGATCCGGATGGATCGGATGAACCGGATGGCGAGAGGTCGCGACGCGGTCGTCATCGCGTTCCCGCCGCCGAACGGGCTCACCGGGCTCACCGGGCTCACCGGGCTGTCAAGCGGACCTCTCGGCGGCGAACGGGCCGTGGCCCTCGAACACCTCGGTGGCGAAGCGCTCGCCGATCCTGCGGTGACCGGCGGCGTCCGGGTGGAGCTCGTCGGGCAGCGGCAGCTCGGCGTGGTCGGCCTCGCCGTACAGGACACGGCCGTCCAGGTAGTGCAGGTCCGGGTCGTCCCGGCGCGCGATGAGACGGGCCAGCTCGTCGCGGATGACGGTGAGCGTGAGGCGTCCGTCCAGGGTGTCCGGTGAGGCGGCCACCGAACGGAACGTCAGCCGCCCGCCGTCGAGGTGCGCCGCGATGGGGCCGGGGGTGTCCTCCAGGAAGGGGCACAGGATCGGCGAGACGACCAGCAGGGGCGCGCCGGGATGACCCTCGCGGATGGTGTCGAGGAAGCCGTGCACCGCCGGGCCGAAGGCGCGCAGGCGCATCAGGTCGTGGTTGACCAGGTTGATACCTATCTTGACGCTGATCAGGTCGGCGGGGGTGTCGCGCATGGCGCGGGCGGTGAACGGGTCGAGCAGGGCGTTGCCGCCCAGGCCCAGGTTGGCCAGCTCCACCCCGGCCCGGGTGGCGGCGAGCGCCGGCCAGGTGGTGCTGGGGCTCTCGGCGGCCGAGCCGTGGCTGATGGAGCTGCCGTGGTGCAGCCACACCCGGCGGCCCGCGCCGGAGGTGGGCGTGAGCGGGGCGTCGGCGCGCAGCGCGACCAGCTCGGTGATCTCGCGCAGTGGCAGCCAGATCTCCACGTCCTTCTCGCGATCGGGCAGCCCGGCGAACCGGACCGTCCTCTCGGGGGTGGGCAGGCCCGTGAACCCGGCCGTCCTCTCGCGGACGGGCGGGCCGGTGACGGTGGCGGTGCCCCGGCCGGTCAGGTGGCCGTCGACGAGCAGGTCGTAGAGGCCGTCCTCCGGTTCGGGCAGGCCGGGGTGGAGGACCTTGGCCGGCAGCACGTCCAGCTCGACGGCGGTGGCGCGGGTGCGGAAGGCCAGCCGTACCCCCGACGGCTGGGCTTCCACGGCGGCCAGGTAGGCGTCGGGGAACTGGGCGCGGGCGCGGGCCGGCAGCCGGTGCGGCAGCAGGCCGTGGCCGGTGCTTTCCAGCTCCAGCGCGCCGCGCACGAGGTCGGGGGTGAGGGGGACGTCGATCACTGGGTCACCTTCCGGAGGAACCGGGTCACGTTGCCCGCGGTCCTCTCGATCTTCTCTTCGAGCGTGAGCGACTCGGGCATCCGCCCGCCGGGCCCGGCGTCCCGCTGGCCGCGCAGGTAGAGGGAACAGGCCAGGTCGGCGCAGATGTAGGCGCCCACGGAGTCGCCGTTGCCGCCGGTCCGGCGGGCGGTCATCAGCGACACGCCGTCGCCGGTGTGCGTGGTCAGGCAGAGCGAGCACATGGTGCGCCGCGCGTGCCCGGTGTGCGGGGCGGCCCGTCGAAGCGCCACCCCGGCCAGCCGGTCACCGTGCTCGGCGACCAGGTAGGCGCGGCCGGGGGACGCGGGGTCCCGCCAGCCCAGGAAGTCGAGGTCCTCCCACGGCCGGGCGTCGAGATCCCTCGGCACGGCGAGCCGTTTGACCTCGCCCTTGGTGTAGTTGACGAAGGAGGCACGGATCTCGTGCTCGGAAATCGGTCTCATAGCTCAAAAGCTAGCTTTCATATACGCAGATCGCAAACTACTATGTACTTTCCTAGAGGCTCTAGGAAAGGGGAATGGTTCATGGCGCGCGCCGGAGTGACCGTCGAACGGCTGGCCGAGGCGGCGGCGGAGCTGGCCGACGAGGTGGGGCTGGAGAACGTGACCGTCTCGGAGCTCGCGCGCAGATTCGGGGTGAAGGACGCGAGCCTGTACTCCCACATCAGGAACGCCCACGAGCTGCGGGTCCGGGTGGCCGTGCTGGCGCTGGCCGAGCTCGCCGACCGGGGTGCGGCGGCGCTGGCCGGGCGGGCGGGCAAGGACGCGCTGGTCGCCTTCGCCAACGTCTACCGCGACTACGCGAGGGAGCATCCGGGCAGGTACGCGGCGGCGCAGGTCGAGCTCGACCCGGAGACCGCGAGGGCGAGCGCGGCGCGCCGGCACTCGGACATGATGCGCGCGATCCTGCGCGGCTACTCGCTGGTGGAGCCCGACCAGACCGACGCGGTCCGGCTGCTGGGCAGCGCCTTCCACGGGTTCGTGAGCCTGGAGCGGGCGGGCGGCTTCAGCCATCACCCGCGCGGCGCGGACGAGTCCTGGGGCCGGGTGCTCGACACGCTCGACGTCGCGCTCCGCAACTGGCCGGCGAGCGCGGGCGATGACGGTCGCGATAATAATTAACTCTTGACTTATATAAGCCGTAGATGAAATTCTCGTTGCCGTGCAGGTGTTCGAGGCGCTCGGCGACCCGGTGCGACGCCGGATAGTGGAGCTGCTCGCCGGTGGCGAACAGGGCGCGGGCGCGGTCAGCGGGGTCGTCCGGGCGGAGTTCGGGATCTCGCGGCCGGCGGTGTCGCGGCATCTGCGGGTGCTGAGGGACTCCGGCCTCGTGACCGTCCGCGCGGACGGCGCCCGGCGCCTGTACGCCGTCGAACCGGCACCACTGCGGGAGGTCGACATCTGGCTGGAACGCTTTCGCCGGTTCTGGAGCCGGCGCCTGGACGCGCTGGGCACCGAACTCACGCGCGGCGGGCACGAGCACCGGGACCTGAGCCTGGCCCTGGGGCCGGGCCTGGACCGGGACCTGAGCCGGGATCGGGACCGGGACCTGGGCCGCGACCGCGACCTGGTCCTGGACCGTGGCCGGGACCGGGACCGGGACCGGCGGGAGAACACCGCCAGGGTGCCGCCCGTGGACACACACCCCTCAACGAGGAACGAGGAAGACACGTGATCGACATCGTCAACCAGGTCAACGCCACCCACCGGGAGATCGGCGACCTGGCGGTCGCCACCGGCGCGGGGCGGTCGCTGCTCCTGCGCCGCGCCTACGACGCCTCGATCGAGGAGGTGTGGAGCGCCTGCACCGACCCCGGCCGGATCGGCCGATGGCTCGCCCCGATCGACGGCGACCTGCGGCCCGGCGGCACGTTCCAGCTCAAGGGCAACGCCGGCGGGACGATCCTGCGCTGCGAGGAGCCCCATCTGATCAAGGTGACCTGGGCCCTCGGGGAGGGCATGAGCACCGAGGTCGAAGTCCGTCTCGCACGGGGTGAGAACGGCGGCACCGTCCTGGAGCTGGAGCACGCCTCTCCCGCCGAGGTCGTCGACGAGCTGGTACGCACCTACGGGCCCGGCGGCACGATCGGGATCGGCGGTGGCTGGGATCTCGCGCTGCTCGCTCTCGACCTTTTCCTGAGCGGCACCGCGTTGGACCTCGGGACCTGGGAGGACACGCCCGAGGTGAAGGAGTTCGCCACCCGCAGCTGCCACGCCTGGGGGCCCGCGGTCCAGGCCGCCTGGGGGACCGGCGATGACGACCTCGCCGCGGCCATCGCGTTCGGGGTGCAGCACTTCGCCCCCGAGACGCCGGGGGAGGGCAACGGCTGATCGCCGCCTGGGGCGGACCTACCGGCCGGCCTCGGCCGGGGTCTCCGGCCCGCGCCCGACGCCCGGGGGCGTCCGGACCGGCCCCGGGCGCTCGGTGCGGAACGTGAGATCGCGGTGCCCGGCGATGTCAGGGCCGTGGTGGCCGAAGACGGGGAAGGCGCCGGTCACCGGGTGAGTCTCCTGGGGCGGGCTCACCGGGGTGACCACGCGGTGCCTCATGGCGCGAATATACCCAATGATGTCATCACGGACGCCTGTGGCCAGCTTCGCGGGTGTCCAGGATGGGTGCTCATGGAGCTCAGGAAATGACCGCACTTCTCGGTCGCGAACCCTCCCTCGCCGTGCCGGACAGGCTGTGGACCAGGGACTTCACCCTGTATTTCGGCGCCAGGACGGTGTCGCTGCTCGGTGACGCGATGATGCCCGTCGCCGCGGCGCTGGCCGTCGGCGCGATCTACGGGGTGGCCGGCGTCGGCTACGTGCTGGCTGTCTGGACCGCCCCGTTCGTGCTCTTCGTACTGTTCGGCGGGGTGTTCGCCGACCGGGTGGGCGCCCGGACCATGATGGTCGGCGCGGACGTCGTACGGGTCTTCACCCAGACCGCGGTGTCCGTCGCCTTCTTCACCGGGACCCCGCCGTTCTGGCTGCTGCTGTCCGCCTCGTTCCTGTCCGGGGCGGCCGCCGCGATGTTCCAGCCCGGCGTCAACGGCATGGTCCCGCTCGTCGCCACGGACCCGCAGCGCGCCAACGGCACCCTGAAGATCGCCGACGCGGCCACCCAGCTCGGCGGCCCCGTCCTTGCGGGCCTGCTGATGGCGCTGACCGGCGCGGGCGCCGTCTACGCCGTCGACGCGGCGACCTTCCTGCTCAGCGGCCTGTGCCTCGCCCTCGTCCGGCTCGTCCCGGCCGCCGGGGCCAGGGAGCGTTCGACGGTCATGCTCGACCTGCGCCGAGGCTGGACGGAGTTCCGCTCCCGCAGCTGGATGTGGTCGGTGATCCTCATCTGGGTGTTCTTCGGCGTCCTGGTCTTCGGCCCGTACATCCCGCTGGGCTCGCACCTGATCGGTGACCGCCTCGGCGAGGCCGCGTACGGATGGGTGATGGCCGGTCTGGGCGCGGGCACCGTCCTCGGCGGGCTGATCGCGATCAGGTTCCGGCCTTCGCGGCCGCTCGCCGCCGGAGGCGTGGCCATCTTCGGGTTCGCGTTCATCCCGCTGTCCGTGGCGCTGGAACTGCCGTTGCCGCTGCTGGTGGCGGGCCACCTGCTGGGCGGGATGTCCTGGGCGTTCTGGTCGGTGATGTGGTCGACGAGCGTCCAGACGCAGGTCACCCCCGACGTCCTGAACCGGGTCACCGCCTACGAGGTGGCCGGGTCGGTGGCCGGGGTCGCCGTCGGGCAGGCGCTGGTGGGCCCGGTCTCGGAGGTCGTCGACCCTCGGGACCTGCTGTTCGTCTCCACCGGCGTCAGCTTCGCGGTCTGCGCGGCCCTGCTGCTCACGCCCCCGATCCGGCGGCTGCGCCGGGCCTGACCCCGGGCCCGCCCTCGTCATGGGAACGGACGCTTGCCGGGCCCACGGGACGGACGCTTGCCGGGCCCGGACACACGCGCCGGGACCGCCACCCCGGCGGGCGGCGGGTCAGGGCCGCTCGTCCAGGGAGATCGCGCCGGTCGGGCAGACCCCGGCCGCCTCGCGGACGGCGGCGCGCAGCGGCTCGGCGGGAGCGGGGTCGAGCAGGACGACGACGCCGTCGTCGTCGCCCTGGTCGAACACGTCGGGGACGAGCAGCACGCACTGTCCCGCGCCGCAGCACCTGCCGGTGTCGACGGTGACGTTCATGGGTGACCTCCTCAGTCGTGCAGGGAACCGCCGCCGTCGACGGACCAGGTCTGGCCGTCGATCCATCCGGCGTCGTCGGACAACAGGAACGCGGCCGCGGCGGCGAGGTCGGACGGCCTGCCCGGCCGGGTGCTGCGCGTACCGGCCAGCCCGGCGGCCCTGAACTCCTCGCTCATCTGCGCCAGGCCGGTCTCGGACAGCACCATGCCGGGGGAGACGCCGTTGCAGCGGATGCCCTCCTTGCCCCAGCGGGAGGCGACGTGCCGGGTGAGGGCGTTGATTCCCGCCTTGGACGCGGCGTAGGCGGGACGCACCGGCTCGCCGACGAAGGCGGCACCGGACGAGGTGTTGACGATCGCGCCGCCGCCGGAGGCCAGCAGCAGCGGGATCGCGACGCGGCAGCTGTGGGCGTAGCCGATGAGGTTGACCTCGAAGGTACGGCGCCAGACGGCCACGTCCATCTCCGACAGGTCCCCGTCGCGGCCGATCGTGTCCGGCGAGAGGTCGGCGCCCACGTTGAACACGCCGTCACGCCACCGAACTCGGCGACCGCCCGCTCGAACAGCGCCGTGACCGGCGCCTCGTCGGACAGGTCGAACCCGGCGGCGACCGCCGTGCCGCCGGACGCGGTGAGGCGCTCGGCGGTGGCCTCGGCGCCGGGGACGTTGATGTCGCCGACCAGGACGCGTGCGCCCTCCTCGGCCAGCCGTTCGGCGGTGGCGGCGCCGATGCCGGTGGCGCCGCCGGCCACGACGATTCTCTTGTCCTTCAGTCCACGCACGAGGGGTCCGTTCTCCGCATTCAGAGGGTCTCCGCGGTCAGGGGGTCTCCGCGGTCAGGGGGTCTCCGCGGTCAGGGGGTCTCCGCGGTCAGGGGGTCTCCGCGGTCAGGGGGTCTCCGCGGTCAGGGGGTCTCCGGGGTCAGAGGGTTTTCCACGGTCAGGGGGATGGGGTGACGGGGGCCAGCCAGAGGCCGGTCAGCGCGTCGACGAGCCCGGCGGCGACGGCCTCCCAGGTCGCGCGGGCCGTCGACCCGCCCTCGTGCAGGGCGCGCTCGCGCTCGGCCAGGGCGTGCGCGATCAGCAGGCGGGTCATGTCGCCGCGCTCCAGGTGCACCTCCACCGGCAGGTCGGGCAGCAGCCGCAGCATGCCGTCCAGGGTGCGCCGCATCGACGGTGTCGCCACGGACTCCTCGGTGACGATCTGGCGCAGGGCGGGCACGGTGGTGACCTGGGCCAGGCAGCGGGCCCGCCAGCTCGGCACGCCCAGCGCGTCGAGATGGTCGGTGGCGGGGCGTACCAGGCAGGAGATCAGCGCGCGCAGGTCGGCGGAGCCATCCCGGACGTCGCCGATCCCCTCCAGCATGCGCAGCCGCCGCTCCTCGGTCTCGGCGGTGTAGCGGCGGACGATCGCTCGTACCAGGTCGGCCTTGGTGCCGAAGTGGTAGCCGACGGCGAAGTTGTTCGCCTGCCCGGCGGCCTGGCCGATCTGCCGGTTGGAGACCTCGCCGACCCCGTGCTCGGCGAACAGCCGCTCGGCGACGTCCAGGATGGCTCCGCGCGTCTCCTGCGCCCGCTCCGCCCTGCCGGATCCGGCCTTGCCGCGCTCTGGCTGACCGGATGCGGTCCTATCGCGCTCTGGCTGACCGGGCAGGGTCTTGCCGCGCCCGGTCCGGCCGGGCACGGTCACCATCGGACCGGGACCCGCTCCAGCCCGCCTACCAGGAGACCCTCGCGGCGCCTGAGCTCCGCGGCCGGGACGGCCAGTTCCAGGGTGGGCAGCCGCTCCAGCAACACGCCGAGCACGGTCTGCAGCTCGGTGCGGGCCAGCGCCTGCCCCAGGCAGGAGTGCGGACCGGCGCCGAAGGTCACGTGCGGGTTGGGCGAGCGGTCCAGCCGCATCTCGTCGGCGCCCTCGAACTGCCGCTCGTCCCGGTTGGCCGAGGCCATGCTGCATATGACCGTCGTGCCCGCGGGCAGCTCCTCCCCGGCCACCGTGACCCCCTCGCTGAGGTAACGCGGCATGCCGAAGCCGGGATTGGCGTCAAAACGCAGCACCTCCTCCACCGCCGGGCGGATCAGCGCGGGGTCGGCCAGCAGCGCCTCCCAGCGGGAACGGTCGGCCAGCAACATCGACACCATCTTGCCGATCATGTTGGCGGTGGTCTCGTGCCCGGCCACCAGCAGGCCCTTCGCCGTCATCACCAGCAGCTGCTCGGTCAGCCGCCCGTCGAGCCCCTCCACCATCGAGGCCAGCTCGCTCAGCAGGTCGTCACCCGGCTTCGCCCGCTTGGTCTCGACGTGGGCCATCAGGTACGCGTCGAACGCGTCCTGGGCGGCGTCGATCTCCTCCTGGCCGAATCTGGTCATGCTGAGCATGGTGTCCGACCAGTACGCGAACCTGTCCCGGTCGGAGTCCGGCACCCCGAGCAGGTCGCAGATCGCCCACACCGGCAACGGGAAGCCGACCGCGCCCACCAGGTCGGCGGGCTCGCCCTGGGCGACCATCCGCTCGACCAGCCGCTCGGCCATCGCCTGGATCCTGGGCCGCATCGCGGTGACCCGCTTGGCGGTGAACGCCCTGCCCACCAGCTGCCGCCACGCCCGGTGCGTGTCGCCCGTCATGTTGCCGCCGCCGTCACCGCCGCGGCCGAACACGCCGCCCGACTCGTTGGCCGTCACCCGCGCCGCCCCCTCGGCGTCGAGCTGCCGGGTGAAGCGCGGGTCGGACAGGACCTCCTTGACGTCCTGGTAACGCGTCAGCAGCAGCGCGCTGTCACCGCTGGCCAGCCGGATCGGCGCGACCGGGCAGCCCTCCCGCAGCTCGGCCCACTCCCGTGGCGGCTCCAGCGCGCCGGGGTTGCGGAAGGGGTATTCGGGTGCCTCGACGCCGGGCTCGCTCAAGATCACTCTCCCTCAAGGATCGCGGTTGCCGTCATTTAAGTCGCCTGACTTATTTAAGTCAAGCGACTCAAATCCGGCCCCCGGTCCCCGATGCCCGCCGCGCCCGCCGCGAGGTCAGCCGACCTCGTAGACCTGACCGGTCTGGTGGCCCTCGATGGAGCGGACGTAGGCGTTCGCGGCCTGGCGCACCGGGACGGGCTCGAAACCGGCGAAGAGGTCGCCGTACGCGTCGGCGGACTCGGTGAAGACCGTCGGGCTCACCGCGTTGACGCGCTGCGGCAACTCGATCGCGGCGGCGCGGACGAAGGCCTCGATCGCGCCGTTGGCGAGCGACGCGACGGTGCCGGTGCGCACGGGGTCGCGGGCCAGCACGCCGGTGATCAGGGTGAACGACCCGGTGACGTGGGCGGCGCCCCGGCGGACCAGCTCCACCTGGCTGACCACCTTGCCGGCGACACCGTCCAGCACGTCCTGGTGGCGCAGCTCGCCGAACGGCAGCCACGGCACGCTGCCCGCCGCCGAGGCGACGGCGTCCACCTCGCCCACCTTCTCGTACATCGCGCGGATCGACTCGGTGTCGGTGATGTCGACCGAGACGTCCGAGCCGCCACGGGAGGCGGTGACGATCTCATGGCCGCGTTCCCCGAGGACGTCACGGACGCTCCGGCCAAGGGTTCCGGTCGCTCCGACCAGCAGGATTCTCATGAACGTAGCTTGACCAGCGGGACATCGTGAAGTCCAGACCCGCCCCGGGACTCACTCCAGGAGGGCGGCCAGGCGCTTGGGAGCGACGGCCCGGTAGGCGTCGGTGACGATCTCGGCGATCTCCGCCCAGTCCTGGGGGGCGTCGAGATACACGCCGAGCCAGCCGCGATGGCCGACGTACGGCGGGCGGAAGAAGCGCCCGGGAGCCTCGGCGAGCAGGGACTCCTGGACGCCGGGCGGGGCGGCGCACCAGAAGGCGAGCCGGTCGTCGTGGTGGTGGTCGGCGTACGACACGAACGTCCTCCTGTCCCGGACGAACCAGGCGGGCTCGCCGTGACTGAGCCGTTCGGTGGTCTCGGGAAGCGCGAGGCAGAGCCTGCGCAGCGACTCCAGCGGATCATCGGCCATGACCAGACGGTACTCCGAGGTGGGAGAATCGTGAGCCGTGACCGACAACCGCATTCCTCCGCCCTTCGTCGGCGACGAGCGCGCCATGCTGAACAACTGGCTCGACTGGCACCGCGAGACCCTGGCCGTCAAGTGCGCGGGGCTCTCGGTGGAGCAGCTCAGGGAGCGCTCGGTGCCGCCGTCGACCCTGTCGCTCCTCGGCCTGGTCCGCCACATGGCGCACGTGGAGCGTTCCTGGTTCCGCCGCGTGCTGAACGACGAGGACATCCCCCTCCTCTACAAGACCGACGACCCCGACGCGGAGTTCAACGACGTGGACACCGCCTCCGCCCAGGAGGCCTTCGCCACCTGGCAGGCCGAGATCGAGATCGCCCGCAGGCTCTCGGCGGAGGTGCCGCTGGACGCCATCGCGAAGCGGCAGCGCCACGGGCACGACTGCTCACACCGCTGGATCCTCGTCCACATGATCGAGGAGTACGCCCGGCACAACGGCCACGCCGACCTGCTGCGCGAGCGGATCGACGGTCTCACCGGAGAATAGCCACCCGTCCCCTTCCGGCTCCGAGCCCGGCCTCGGTTCGCCGCCCATGTGCGGCGGGCAGGACGGCGCGAGGCTCAGGGCTTGCGCCCGATTCCCACGTATCCAGTGCGGGCCATCTCCTCGTCGCCCGGGGCCGCCGCCCCGGGGTCGGAGAACGGGAACACGTCGTCCTGGGCCTCGGCCTGCACCTGTCGGGCGCGCCCAAGGTCGAGGAGCACACCTTCCACCGGACCGACGAGGGCCGGCGCTTCATCACGGCCAGCAGCCAGGCGTGGGGCCGGGCCCACGAGGCCGCCGGCGGCCCGCCCGGCCAGGTCGCCGCCGCCGTCGCCGCGACCACCGCGTTCTACGCCCCAGAGGGGGAGCCGCCATGAGCCGGGGTGGCGGCCCCGCGCTCCCGAAGCCGCGCCGGGCCGCGAGGCGGCCGGTGACGATCACGCGCAGCGAGCGATCACGCGCCGCGTGGTGACCGACGGCGGTGCCGAGCCGGGTGTCGGTCGGTGATCCACGGCGGTGCCGGGCCGCGCGGCGATCGGCGGTGATCGGTGATGATCGTGCGCCGTGACTAAGCTCAGGGGACGGCGATGTGCTGCCCCTTTGTCGCCGCCGGGCAAACGGGCTACCCTCGCCCGTGACCGGTCCGAACGGGCCTTCGAGTCCACGAGGCGTCCACGAGGAGTCGACGAGGTGTCCACGAGCCGCCGAGCGACCAAGATCACATCGGCCGCGCCTCGCGCCGCCCCATGTCACACCACTCCGGTGGGCGCGTTTGTGCGAGCCACACAACTCCGGCCGCGAAACACGCTTAGTCCCCACCATTCCGGTATCCGGAGGCAGTAGAGAGTATGTAGCCCGGTTATGGCGGGGACGACCGCCGTGTTCACCGTCTTCGAAAGGCCCGCTCAGTGTTCAGTCGTGTCGCCATCGTCAACCGCGGTGAAGCCGCCATGCGGCTCATCCACGCCGTTCAGGACCTAGCCGCGGAGACGGGCACACAGATCGAGACCGTCGCCCTGTACACCGACTCCGACCGGACGGCCACGTTCGTCCGTGAGGCCGACATCGCCTACGATCTGGGGCTCGCCGCGAACCGCCCCTACCTGGACCACGCGGTCCTCAGGAAGGCCCTGATCGAGACGGGCGCGGACGCCGCCTGGGTGGGCTGGGGCTTCGTGGCGGAGGACCCGGCGTTCGCCGACCTGTGCGCCGAGATCGGCGTGACCTTCGTCGGCCCGGGCTCCGAGGCGATGCGCAGGCTGGGCGACAAGATCGGCTCGAAGCTGATCGCCGAAGAGGTCGGGGTGCCCGTCGCGCCCTGGAGCCGAGGCCCGGTGGAGACACTGGAGGAGGCGAAGGAGGCGGCGGACCGGATCGGCTACCCGCTGATGCTGAAGGCGACCGCGGGCGGCGGCGGCCGGGGCATCCGGATGGTCGCCGACGCCGACGAGCTGACCCAGGCCTACGAGCTGACGCGCCAGGAGGCCGCGCGCGCGTTCGGCAGTGGCGTCGTGTTCCTGGAGCGCCTGGTGACGGGCGCCCGGCACGTCGAGGTGCAGGTCATCGCCGACGGGCAGGGCACCGCGTGGGCGCTGGGCGTGCGCGACTGCTCCGTGCAGCGGCGCAACCAGAAGATCATCGAGGAGTCCGCCTCCCCGGTCCTCGACGCCGATCAGGTCGCCGAGCTGAAGGCGGCGGCCGAGCGGCTCGTGCTCGCGGTCGACTACAAGGGCGCGGGCACCGTCGAGTTCCTCTACCACCCCGGTGAGCGGCTGTTCGCGTTCCTGGAGGTCAACACGCGCCTGCAGGTCGAGCACCCGATCACCGAGATCACCACCGGCGTCGACCTGGTGAAGGCCCAGCTGCACGTCGCGGCGGGCGGCAGGCTGGAGGGCGACGCGCCGGCGGAGTGGGGTCACGCCGTCGAGGCGCGCCTCAACGCCGAGGACCCCGACCGCGACTTCGCCCCCTCACCCGGCCGGATCGCGCGGCTGGCGCTGCCCAGCGGCCCCGGCATCCGGGTGGACACCGGGTTCAGCGAGGGCGACACGATCCCCGCCGACTTCGACTCGATGATCGCCAAGATCATCGCGCACGGCCGCGACCGTACGGAGGCGCTCGCCCGCCTGCGCCGCGCGATGACGCAGACGACCGTCATCATCGAGGGCGGCGTGACGAACAAGGGCTTCGTCCGCACGCTGCTCGACGAGCCCGCGGTGATCGACGGGTCCGCCGACACCGGCTGGATCGACCGGGTGCGCGCCCAGGGCGCCCTCGTCTCGCACCGGCACTCCGCGATCGCGCTGATCGCCGCCGCCATCGAGGCCTACGAGGACGAGGAGGCCGTGACGCGGCAGCGCTTCCTGGCCGCCGCGCACGGCGGCCGTCCGCAGTCGCAGCACGAGAGCGGGCGCGCGCTGGAGCTCAAGCTCCGCGACGTCGGCTACCGCGTCGAGGTCGCCCGCACCGGCGGCCACCGGTTCCGCGTCGGCGTCTCGGCGGGCGGCCCCCGGCACGCGGCCGACGTCGACCTTGAGCGCTTCGACGAGCACAGCGGCCAGATCACCGTGAACGGCGTCCGCTTCAAGATCGTCACGAGCACCCACGGCCCGATCCACCTGGTCGAGGTCGACGGCGTCACGCACCGGATCAGCCGCGACGAGGGCGGCATCGTACGCTCGCCGGTGCCCGCGCTCGTGGTGGCCACGCCGCTGCAGGCGGGCGACGAGGTCGAGGCCGGCGCTCCGCTGCTCGTGGTCGAGAGCATGAAGATGGAGACCGTGCTGCGCGCGCCGTTCCGCGGCCGCGTGCGGGAGCTCGCGGTGTCGGTCGGCAGCCAGGTGGAGGCGGGCGCCCGCCTGCTGCGCCTGGAGCCGCTGGGTGACGGCGACGAGGCGGCCGGCCCCGTGGCCGAGGCGCGCAAGGTCGAGCTGGACCTTCCGGCCGAGCCGGCGGGGGTGCCCGCGGCCGAGCGGGCCGCGCGCGGCCTGCAGGACCTGCGCAGCCTCCTGCTGGGCTTCGACGTCGACTCGCGCGACGAGAAGCGCCTGCTCGACGGCTACCTGGCCGCGCGCGCCGAGCTCGCCGAGAAGGGCGAGCACGAGCCGGCCGGCGAGGTCGAGCTGCTGCGGCTGTTCGCCGACCTGAGCGAGCTGAGCCGCAACCGGCCCGCCGGCGAGGAGTCGAAGTCCGACTCCTCGGTGCACAGCCCCCGCGAACACTTCCACACCTACCTGCAGTACCTGGACCCCGACCGGGCCGGGTCGTCGGAGAGCTTCCGGCAGCGGCTCACGCACGTGCTGTCCCGCTACGGCGTCGAGGGCCTGGAGCGCACGCCGGAGCTGGAGGACGCGGTCTTCCGGATCTTCCTGGCCCAGCGGCGTGCTTCCACCGACGTCGCCGTGGTGACGACCCTGCTGCGCGAGTGGGTGAAGGAGTCCCCGCCCGCCCAGGCGGACCGCGTCACCGTCGGCCTGGCGCTGGAGCACCTGGTCGAAGCCACCCAGGTCAGGTTCCCGGCCGTCGCGGACCTGGCGCGCGGCGTGGTGTTCGCCTGGTTCGCCCAGCCGCTGCTGCGCCGCACCCGCGCCAAGGTCTATACGAACGTACGCAAGCACCTGCGCCACCTCGACCGGTACCCGGACGCGCCCGACCGCGCCGAGCGGATCTCCGCCATGGTCGCCAGCGCCGAGCCGCTCGTCCGGCTGGTCGGCCAGCGGATCGGCCGCGAGGGCACCGACCCCGTGCCGCTGCTGGAGGTGCTGAGCCGCCGCTACTACGGCAACCGCGCGCTCAGCGACATCCGGGTGAGCAAGGTGGCGGGCTGCACGTTCGTCGTCGCCGACCACCGCACCCCGATCGGCAACGGCCGCGTCGTCGCCACCGCGGTCAGCTTCCTGGCGCTGGCCGAGGCGGTCAAGGCGGTCGGCGAGTTCGCCGGTGACGGCGAGCTGATGGCGGACATCTACCTGACCTGGCCGGACGGCCCGAGCGACCCCGACGAGATGGCCGCGCGCCTGCGCGAGGTCATGGTCGCGCAGCAGCCGTCGAACCGGGTCGGCCGCATCGTCACGACCGTCGCGGGCAACAGCGGCGCCGTGATGCACCACCACTTCACCTTCAAGCCGTCCGCCGACAGCTTCGCGGAGGAACGGCTGCTGCGCGGCCTGCACCCGCGCATCGCCGAGCGCATGCAGCTGGAACGGCTGCGCGACTTCGACCTCACCCGGCTGCCCGCGCCCGACGAGGAGGTCTACCTCTTCCGGGCCGCCGCGCGGCAGAACCCGTCCGACGAGCGCCTCGTCGCGCTGGGGCAGGTCCGCGACCTGACCCCGCTGCGCGACGACGAGGGCAGGCTCGTCGCGCTGCCCGCCGCCGAGAACATCCTGGCCACGTGCCTCGACGCGATCCGCCGGGCCAGGAAGCCCGGCGCGAAGACGTCCGCCACGAACCGGATCGTCATCTACGTGTGGCCGCCGAACGACCTCTCGCCGGCCGACCTGAACGCCGTGGCGAAGCGCGTGCTGCCGACCACGGCGGGCGCGGGCCTGGAGGAGGTGCTCTTCCTCGGCAGGCGCCGCGACGGCGCCACCGGCGAGCTCGTCGACATCGCCGTCCGGATCGGCTACGACGTGGGCTCCGGCGTGCGGCTGTCCGTCGTGCCGCCGCCGACCGAGCCCATCGAGCCGCTGGACGACTACCGCCAGGAGGTGCTGCGCGCGCACAGCCGGGGCACGCACCACCCCTACGAGCTGACCGACATGCTCGCCGGGCCGTTCGGCTCGTTCACCGAGTACGACCTGGACGAGCGGTCGACGCTGGTGCCGGTGAACCGGCCCAAGGGGCGCAACACCGCCGCGCTCGTCGCGGGCGTCATCAGCACGCCCACCTCGCGCCACCCGGAGGGCATGACCCGCGTCGTGCTGCTGGGCGACCCGACGAAGGCGCTCGGCGCGCTGTCCGAGCCCGAGTGCGCGCGGGTGATCGCCGCGCTCGACCTGGCCGAGCGGATGCGGGTGCCGCTGGAGTGGTTCGCGCTCTCCGCGGGCGCCCGGATCTCGATGTCGTCCGGCACCGAGAACATGGACTGGGTGGCGGCCGCGCTGAAGCGGATCGTGAACTTCACCCAGGACGGCGGCGAGATCAACATCGTGGTCGCGGGCATCAACGTCGGCGCCCAGCCGTACTGGAACGCCGAGGCCACGATGCTCATGCACACCAAGGGCATCCTGGTGATGACGCCCGACTCCGCGATGGTGCTGACGGGCAAGCAGTCGCTCGACTTCTCCGGGGGCGTGTCGGCCGAGGACAACCACGGCATCGGCGGGTACGACCGGATCATGGGCCCGAACGGCCAGGCACAGTACTGGGCGCCGGACATCCGCGGCGCGCGGGAGGTCCTGATGTCGCACTACGACCACAGCTACGTCGCGCCGGGGGAGAGCCGGCCGCGCAAGGCGGTCACCGGTGACCCGGTGGACCGTGACGTGTCGACGTTCCCGCACGCCGCGCCCGACAGCGACTTCACGACGGTGGGCCAGATCTTCTCCATCGAGTCCAACCCTGACCGCAAGAAGCCGTTCGACATCCGCACCGTCATGCGCGCGCTGTCCGACCAGGACCACCCGGTGCTGGAGCGGTGGGCGGGCATGGCCGACGCCGACACCGCCGCGGTCCAGGACGTCCACCTCGGCGGCCGGCCGGTGTGCCTGCTGGGCATCGAGTCCCGGTCCGTGCCGCGTCGCGGGTTCCCGCCCACCGACGGCCCGGACACCTACACCGCGGGCACCCTGTTCCCGCGCTCGTCCAAGAAGGCCGCCCGGGCCATCAACGCCGCCAGCGGGAACCGCCCGCTGGTCGTGCTGGCCAACCTGTCGGGGTTCGACGGGTCGCCCGAGTCGATGCGCAAGCTGCAGCTGGAGTACGGCGCGGAGATCGGCCGCGCGGTGGTGAACTTCGAGGGCCCCATCGTGTTCTGCGTGATCTCTCGATACCACGGCGGCGCGTTCGTGGTGTTCTCCAAGGCGCTCAACCCGAACATGACCGTGCTCGCGGTCGAGGGCTCGTTCGCCTCGGTGCTCGGCGGCGCTCCGGCCGCCGCGGTGGTCTTCGCGCGCGACGTCGACAAGCGGACCGGCAACGACCCCCGCGTGCTCGCCCTCGCCGCCCGCGTCGCGGAGGCGCCGGCCGCCACGCGGGCCGCGCTCGCCACCGAGCTGGCCGAGCTGCGGTCGTCGGTACGGGCCGAGAAGCTCACCGAGGTCGCCACCGAGTTCGACCGCGTGCACAGCATCCAGCGGGCGGTCGACGTCGGCTCGGTGGACACGATCATCAGCTGCGCCGAGCTGCGGCCGAAGATCATCGAAGCGGTGGAGAAGGGCCTGGCCCGGCAGGTCTGACCCGGCAGGTCTGACCCGCGAGGGCACTCGCGGAAAGATGGTTCGCGAGCGACGATTCCGCCTCGGGGGGAGGGTCTCATCCTCTGACCCTCCCCACCGATCGCCGACCGCCGCGAGGACACCCATGACCCACGACAGGACACCGCCCGACATGACCGATCCGGAACCGAAGGCGAATCTCCGCGGCGCGTCCGACATCTGGCCGCTGATCCACGCCGAACGAGCGGCCCTGGCCGCGGACCTGGCGAATCTGACCGGCGAGCGGTGGACGACGCCGTCGCTGTGCGCCGGGCTGACCGTGCGTGAGGTGCTGGCACACCTCACCTCGGGGGCGAGCCTCGGGCCGGTGCGGTGGCTGGCGGGCGTGATGCGCTGCCGGTTCGACTTCGACAGGCAGGTGGCCATGCGGCTCGCCGAGCAGTTGGGGGCGACCGCGGCCGAGACGCATGACAGGTTCCGCCGCGTCGTCACGAGCACCACCAAACCACCTGTGCCGGTCGCGGCGATGCTCGGCGAGACGATCGTCCACGCGGAGGACATCCGGCGCCCCCTGGGCATTCGCCGCGACTACCCGATCACGACCCTCACCCGGCTGGCCGAGTACTACCGGGGCTCCGACCTCGTGGTCCCGGCCAAGGGACGGATCGGCGGATTGCGGCTCACCGCCACCGACGGCCCCTTCACCACCGGCTCCGGCGCGCTCGTGTCCGGCACCACCCTGGCGCTCACGATGGCCATGACCGGGCGCGCGGCGTACTGCGACGACCTCGACGGCGACGGCGTCGCGATCCTGCGCGACCGCATGGGGATGAGATGACCCGGAGCGAGAGCCGGGGGAGCCGTTCCGGCACGCGGTGCCGTCGGACCCGTTCCGTTCCCGGGGTCGCGGACGTGAACGCGCCGGTGGCCGCCACCGGTCTTCAGGCGATCTTCGGTGCCGTACGGCGGAGAGGTCGCCCCTCATGACGAGTGCGTGGGCGGCGGAGGCGATCGGGCGGCTGGAGGAGGAGAGGGCGCGCACCGGGCCCACCCCGTTGCGGCCGTTCCCGCTGCCGGACGGCTGGGGAGTGCGGCTCTGGCTGAAGGACGAGTCGGTCCAGCCGACGGGTGGCCTGAAGCACCGGCTGGCACGCGCCCTGTTCACGACCGCGATCGCCACCGGCCGGATCACGGAGGGCACTCCCGTGGTGGAGGCCACGGGGGGCGCCATGGCGGCCGCCCAGGCTTACCTCGCCCGGCTGCTCGGCCTGCCGTACACCGCGGTCATGCCGCGGGGCGCCCGAGGGCAGGACGTGGAGCGATGGGGCGGGACCTGCCGGTACGTCCATCCGCCGTTGGCCGTCTACGACGAGGCCGCGAAGCTGGCCGGGCGGCTGGGCGGCTGCTATCTGGACCACTACGCCTCGGCCGCGACCGTCGACTGGCGCGGCGGGAGCCTGGCGGAGGAACTCTTCGAGCAGGTGCCCCGATACCCGGAGTGGATCGTGGTCGGCGCGGCCACCGGGGCCACCTCCGCCGCCGTCGGCCGTCACCTGCGCGACCACCGGCTGCCCGGCAGGCTCGCCGTGGTCGACCCGGAGAACTCGGCGTACTTCCCGGGCTGGGCGAGCGGTGCCGACGACTACGGCACCGGCATGCCGTCACGGATCGAGGGGATCGGCCGGCCGCGGATGGAGCCGGGCTTCGTCTCCTCCCTCGTGGATATGGTCGTTCCCGTACCGGACGCCGCCAGCGTGGCCGCCGCCCGCCGGGTGCGCGAGGTGACCGGGCTCGCGGTCGGCGCCGCCACCGGGACGAACCTGTGGGGCGCGCTGGAGCTCGCCGTCCGCATGCGCGACCGGGAGGTCCGCGGCGACGTGGTCACCGTGATCGGCGACGCGAGCGAGCGTCACCTGCGGACCTGCCACGACGACGCCTGGGCGCGGGACAAGGGCCTGGACTGGCGACCGCACGCGACGCGGCTGGCACACCTGCTCGGCGGGTGAGACCGGCCGGGCGCCCCGTGCGAGCAAGGCCGTCCGGCGGTTTCGCGCGGGTGAGGCCGGCGGGGCGCCCCGCGTGAGCAAGACCGCCCGGGAGCTTCCCGTGGGTGAGACCGGCGGGGCGCCCCGCGTGAGTGAGATCGGCAGGGCGCCCCGCGCTGGCAGGACCGAGCAAGTCAGGGGCCGGGTGTCGCGCGCGGGTCAGCCGACGCTGGTGATGACGGCGAAGCGTGCGCCGTGGGGGTCGGAGACCACGGCGAAACGGCCGACGCCCTCGATGTCCGAGGCGGGCGCGACGAGGTCGCCGCCGAGCTCCCGCACCCGGACGACGGACGCGTCACAGTCGGCCACCTCGAAGTACGGCAGCCAGTGCGGCCTGTCGCCCGCCTGGAGCGGCTTGACGCCTCCCAGGGCCGAGTTCTCGCCCTCGGCGGTCGACAGCAGGAGGTAGGGCATGTCGCCGAACGCGATGTCCTGGATGTTCCAGTCGAAGACCGCCCGGTAAAAGGGCCGGATGGCCTCCGGGTCAGGGACGTGCACCTCCAACCAGGCCAGGGAGCCGTTCTCGGTGACGAGGTCCAGGCCCTTGGTCGTGCCCGGCTGCCAGACGGCGAACTCCGCCCCGCCGGGATCGGTGAACCCGGCCATCCTGCCGTTGGTGAAGACGTCGTCGGGGGCGACGCGCACGGTCCCGCCCGCCTGCTCGACGCTCTTCGCCGTGGTGTCGGCGTCGGTGGTCTGGAAGTAGGGCGTCCACGCCGAGACGGCTCCCTCCTCGCTGAGCGGCCCGACGGCGGCGACGGTCTTGCCGTCGAGCTGGAAGAAGCCGTAACCGCCCGACTGGGGACCGGCCGACTGGAAGTCCCAGCCGAACAGGGGGCGGTAGAAGGCGGTGGCGGCCTCGGTGTCTGGCGTGCCCAGGTCGATCCAGTTGGGGGCGCCAGGGACATATCGGGTGGTGAGCATGGCCTCTTCCTTTGATGCGTTCGCATGCCGGTGACCCGTCTCCATGCCTTCGCGCGCGGGGGGCGAAGGCATCGAGCCGGTCGCCCGTCAGCCTGCCAGAAGCCGCCGACATTTCCCTCTCGCCGGTACCCCGGTGCGCGGGCGGCGGGGAGGTGAGGCGGCCGGGAACTCGCCGGCCCCCGCCGCCACCGCGAAGGCCTGCCGGTCAGCGTCGTGCGAGCCTCGTACGGACGCTCAGGTGAAGCGCCGGTAGGTGATGGGTGACGCGCCGGCCACCGACTGGATCTTGACGTGGTCGCCCGGCTTCGGGGCGGCGATCATCTGGCCGTCGCCCATGTAGACGGCGCAGTGGGTCGCCGGGTTGCCGAAGAAGACGATGTCGCCCGGCTGCGGCGGACCGGTGATCGGCCGGCCGCTCGCCTGGTACCCGGCGGCGGTGTTGTCGCCGATCTTGATTCCCGCCTCGTTCAGCGAGACGTGCACCAGACCGCTGCAGTCGAACGCGTCGGGCCCGTCGGCGCCCCAGACGTAGGGCTTGCCGATGTGGCTCCTCGCGGCGGCCACGACGTCGGCTCCGGTGCCGTCGCCGGTGACCGTGTACGGGATCGCCTGGCCGCCACCTCCGCCACCTCCACCGCCCCCGGCACCGCCGCCTCCCTGGTTCCCGGACGACGATCCGCCGCCACCGCCGTCACCGCCGCCGCCCTGCGAGCCGGGTTCCGTACCGGCGAGCGTGGTGCGGAGCTCCCCCTCGGGCACCGGCACCCACCGGGTGGTGTGCCCGGGGCCGGGGACGAAGTCCTGGTCGCCCGCGGCCGGGATGGCGGAGAAGAGCGAGGTGTCGCCGAGATGCTTGTCGATCTCGCGCCGCGCGGTGGACAGCGCGGTCCCGGCCGTGTCGACGTGCCCCTGTACGCGGGACACCGCCAGCTCGACCTGCTCGCCGATGCCGGGCTTGAGCTGTTCCTCGGTGGCGTGCGGGTTGCGACGCCGGTACTCCGCCACCCAGGCCAGCAGGTCGTCGCAGACGCGCCCGGCGTTCGACGTCGCCGTCTCGACGGCGCCGGCGGCGGTGTCCAGGGAGCCCGCGCAGTCGCTCAGCGCGTCCCGCAGGGAACCGCCCGCCCTGTTGTAGCGCCCCATGTACGCCACGAAGGCGTCGGCGGAGGCGCCCTTCCAGGCGGTGTCCACCTGGTTGACCGCGTTGTTCAGGAGCCTGAACGGCTCGGCGGACGAGCTGACCGCCTTGCGCCACCGGGTGGCGACGGCCCGGATCGCGGCGGGGTCCCCGTCCGCCTTCCTCACCAGCGCGACCAGGGCCTGGCCTCCGGGCAGCGCCGCCACGGCGTCCATGTCGGTCATACGGCGGGAAGGTGGCTCGTGGTGCCCCGCTCGGCCGTGGTCACGTTGTCCTCGATCGTGTCGAGGGCGCGCTCGACGCCGTCGAGGCGGCTCTTCACCGTGCCGAGCTCGCTGTCCGCGTGCGCTTCGACCCGGCCGATCGCCGCGGCCAGCTCCTGGGCGCCGTCCAGGGTCCCGAAGAGCGACGAGCTCGCGCCGCTCCCCGCCGGGAAGTCGTCGCCGACGGTGGCGAGCCTTCCCCCCTGGGAGTTCACCGTGACGCGCAGCTTGGCCAGCGCCTCGCGATTCAGATCGAGGTTTCCCACCGGGGCCGACTCCCTCCGCGGTCGCCGATGTGGCCTGTTGGCCGGTTGCCTGCCCACCGTCCGGCCATATCTACCAAGAAGTGATCATATCCACCGAACGGCAATCATCGCAGTACAAAAGCGCATTCGTCGGCTTGACCCGCTGATCGCGGTCCGGCGCGCCGGGACGACGCTCAGTCGAGGATCGCGGTGGCCTCGACCTCGACCAGGAGATCGGGCTCGCCCAGCGCGGCGACGCCCAGCAGCGTGATCGGCTTGACCGGGTCGACCCCCAGCTTCGCGGCCGCCCGGCCGACCCCCTCGCCGAGCAGGGGCATCTTGTCGGGGCTCCAGTCGACGACGTAGACGGTCAGCTTGGCCACGTCGTCGAAGGAGGCGCCGATCCCGGCCGGCGCGGTGCCGATGTTGAGGTACGCCTGCTCGACCTGGGCGGCGAGGTCGCCCTCGCCCACCTTGCCGCCGTCGGCGTCGCGGGCGACCTGACCGGCGAGGAACAGCAGCTTCGATCCGGTGGCGATCGACAGCTGCCGGTAGACCTCGGGCTTCGGCAGTCCGTCCGGGTTGACCAGGGTGACGGCCATCGCTGCTCCTTCGTCGTCGTTTTTTCACGAAACCATAGCATTGCTATGCAATAAGACGGCGCGACGAAGACGAGAGATCCCGCGTCCGGGCTGTCAGCCCAGGCGGTGCTCGTACAGCTTCCGCAGCTCCTCGACGCGACCCTCGGCCCGCTCCCGGGCCTCGCCCTGGACGGCCGCGAAGAGCACCTCCAGGTGCGCCTGCCAGGCGGCGAGCGCCGTCGCGCGGAGGTCGGCCAGCCGCGCGGGAACCGTCTGTGTCAGCACGACCCGGGTACCCTGCGCGGGATCGTGCGTGAACTCCCAGCGCACCCGTCCCGCGGGCTCGCCGTCATGGAGCCACTCGTACTCCAGGACGCGCGGCGCCCCTGCCTCCGTCACCGCGCCCGCGGGCACGTACGGGTTCGTGAACCAGGCCGGCGGCTCCGCGCCCGGCAGGGGGGCGTCCTGCTCGGCGAGGGTGTTCCACACCTCCTCGACGGGCTTCCACACCAGGTCGCGTGCGAACCTCACGAGGTGGCCGTCGCCGCTCTCCCGCGTCTCGCCCTCGGCCAGCCCGAAGACCTCGACGTAGGCGCCGATGCGGTCGGCCCAGCCAGAAGGCGGCTCGGAGGCCTCGGAGGGCTCGCCGTCCAGCCTGGCCGACAGCGCGCTCAGGCAGACGTCCCAGCCCGCCGCGGTGCGGCCCGCGGTGAGCCTGCCCCACCCGCCTCCCAGCGTGTGGGTGAAGACGAGCCGGCACCCCGGCCCGTCGGGGAACAGCTCGAAGCGCAGCACGTCCTGGTTCCAGCGGAAGGCGTAGACCTTCGGGGGGTCGAGTTGCAGGATCCGGCCGTGCGTGGGGTCGTCCCCGCCCTCGAAGGTGAAGCGCATCTCGGCGCCGACGGCCCGCTCGGTCTCCACCGCCGCCGGGAACCAGTGGACCATCTCGGCCGGGTCGGTGACGGCCCTCCAGACCTTCTCGGGGGAGTGGGCCAGTCGCCGTTCGAACCGAAGCGCCGGCCGGTCGTCGACGGTCCGCAGGGTCGCCCGTTGCTCTTCCATCGTGTCGTCCTTCTTTCGTTCTGTCGCGTGTTCCGTCAGGTCTCTTCTGGCATGGCGCCGAGGCGGCGTTCGAGCGCGTCCAGGCTGGTCTCCCACATGCTCCGGTAGGGCTCCAGCCAGGCGGCGATCTCGGCGAGCGGCTCCGGTCGCAGCCGGTACCACCGGCGCTGCGCGTCATGCCTGACCTCGACCAGGCCCGCCTCGCGCAGGATCCTCAGGTGCTTCGACACCGTCGGCTGGGTCAGCGCGAGCCGCTCCACCAGGTCGCCCACGGGACGCTCGCCGGTACGGAGCAGGTCGAGGATCTCCCGGCGCCGGGGCTCGGCCAGTACTTCGAATGTGGTTGCCACTTCAGCAATATAGCCAGATTGGCATATAAGCTGTCAAGGGAACGGGACGGTCCGGGCATCGCGTTCGGATCGAGCGTGCGGACGTGGCGCCCGGCGCCGGAAGGCGGGCGACAGGGGAACGGCCCGCTCCGACGCGGGGCGTCCGGGGCGTCTGCGGGGCTCAGCGGGAGACGGTCTCGATCCTTCGTCTCCTGGCCATGACCACCACCACGATCGCGTAGAGGCCGAGCTGCACGACCGTGCCCGCCAGGGTCTGCCAGGGGACCGATCCCTGCTTCAGCGCCTCCGACAGGCTCCCGTCGGCCCCGCTGACCCCGAACGCGAACACGTTGTTGGCCACGTGCAGGGCGATGGCGGCCTCCAGGCCGCCGGTGCGCACCGCGAGCCAGCCCATCAGCGCGCCGAAGGCGAAAACATCGACGATGCCCCAGTCGATGTAGGCGTGCACCGCGGTGAAACCGGCGGCGCTCAGCAGGATGCCCGGCCACGGGTTGGAGAGGAAGGCGCCGAACGCCTGGATCAGCCACCCCCGGAAGACGTACTCCTCGGCGGCGGCCTGGAAGGGCACCAGGAGCAGGGTGACGGCCAGGACGGGCAGGAAGCGCTCCCAGCCGATCCAGCCGAACAGGTCGCCGAGGTCCTCCCCGGTGACGGCGTAGGCGACGGCGACCGCGCCCTGGCCCAGCGTCACGGCGCCGATCGCCACCGCCGCGCAGCGCGCCATCCACCGCCACCGCAGGCGGCCCGTGACCGAGGAGAGGGTACCGGGCGGGCGCCGCTGGATCCACGCCACCACGCCGTACACGATCGGCAGGACGGCCGCGATCGCGAGCAGGTTGATCCCCAGGTCGAACACCGGATCGGTGAAGATCTGCCCGTCGGATCCGCCCACCCCGACACCCACGAGCACGCCGAGCGCCGCACCGCCGAGGATGACGGCGAGCCCGGCCAGCATGAGGCCCGCGAGACCCACGACCGTGCCCACCAGCGGTCGCCACCAGGCGTGCAGGCGGGTGCGCGCCAGCCGGTCGTAGCGGCTGCCGGACGGCGCCGGCACCAGCCAGGGGTCGTGCCGGAGCGGGGGCGGGAAGTGTTCCATGGGCACGCCTGACGCGTCGGGAGAACCGGTGGCACCGATGGCACCGGGAACGCCGAACCGGTGGGGCGGCGGGCCGGGGGTCCTGGGGTCCTGGGGGACGTGCATGGCTTCATTCCGTTCCAATGGGTTCACGGAGTTTACGAGGTCGGGGGCGATCGGAGGCAGCGGGCTCGACGCGCCACCCGGGCCCGGTACTCCTCGCACAACGACACCCGGTGCCGTTCGGTTCCGCGCCGTTCCCACCGGGGGGCATCACGGGCCCCCGGCGGGCGATCCCGGTGAGAACCCCGGCCCTCAGTCCTCGGAATACGGTTTGACCTGGCGTTTCATGGATGGATCTCGCGGGGCGGGGTAGGTCGTCGATCAACGTTCATGACCGGCCGGCGATCTCCCCGGGGCCGAGGCCGGGGTCTGCACACCGGAGGGATCGAGATGAGTGAGTACGAGCGTTCCCGTACGATCGCCGCGCCGCCGGAGGTGGTGTTCGACCGGGCGGGCGACCTGGACAACCTCGACGAGTGGCTCCCGCACGACCTGCACGTACAGCCGGGGGACCTGCCCGCGGTGACGGTGCACGAGGACGCCGACGGGAAGGGCGCCGGGCAGGACTTCCGCGCGCTGCTGCGCACCGAGCGCGACCAGCTCCGGATGGAGTGGGGCACCCGCGACGACGGCAGCTACGCCGGGTGGCTGCAGGTGGCCGGCATCGGTGACGCCAAGAGCGAGGTGACGATCCACCTGTCCTTCTTCGACGAGACGCACGCCCCGCCGGGCGACGCGGTCGACCGGGCACTCGGCGACAGCCTGGAGCGGCTGGCCGGTCAGGTGGTGGCCCGGCGAGGTGGCTGACCCCCGTCCGGCGGCCATGGGCGGTCGGCCGTCCCCGTCCCCGCCTGACGGCCACGGGCGGCCGGCTGTCCCCGTCCTCGTCCCCCGTCCAGCGGGCACGGGCGGCCGGCCGTACGCGACCACGCCCCGCGTCCGCGGGCTGGCCGCCGTCCCGCTCCGGAGGGTCAGGCGCCGCGGACGTTGGTCATGATCGCGTAGACGGAGCTGGAGGCCGTCATGAACAGCCAGTTGCGCTTGAGGCCGCCGAAGACGAGGTTGGAGGTCTTCTCGGGAAGCCTGAGTTTGCCGATCAGGGTGCCGTCCGGGGCGAAGCAGTGCAACCCCTCGTGCGTCGCCGCCCAGATCCGGCCGGTGGTGTCGAGCCTGATGCCGTCGAGGCCGCCCGCCGAGCATTCCGCGAGCACCCTGCCGTTCTCCAGCGCGGCGCCGCGTACGTCGAAGACCCGCAGATGCCCCTGGCGCGTGTCGGCGACGTAGAGCAGGGACTCGTCCGCCGAGAAGGCCAGGCCGTTGGGGCGGGCGAAGTCGTCGGCCACCGCCGTGACCTCCCCGGTGGCGGGGTCGAGACGATAGACCTGGTCGTTGCCGATCTCGCTCTCCGCGCGGTGGCCCTCGTAGTCGCTGGTGATGCCGTAACTGGGGTCGGTGAACCAGACGGAGTCGTCCGACCTGACCACCACGTCGTTGGGGCTGTTGAGGCGCCTGCCCCGCCAGCGGTCGGCGAGGACGGTGACGGAGCCGTCGTGCTCGGTGCGGGTCACCCGCCGGTTGCCCTGCTCACAGGAGATTAGCCTGCCCTGCCGGTCGAGGGTGTGACCGTTGCTGTAACCCGAGGGGGCGCGGAAGGGGCCCACGTTCCCGGTCATCTCGTCCCACCGGAGCATCCTGTCGTTGGGGATGTCGCTCCACAGCAGATAGCGGCCCGCCGCGACGTAGGTGGGACCTTCGGCCCACCGGCAACCGTGGTGGATCCGCTCGACCCGCTCGTCGCCCCCGACACCGGCGAACCGCTCGTCGAGCGTCTCGAACTCCGCCGCGATGGTTTCCATCATGCAATCCTCCTTGATCACAGAATATGATACGGCGATGGATAAAATTGACAAGATGCTGGTCGGCCTCCTTCAGGCCGATGCCGGTCAGCCCTACTCCGTGCTCGGCGCCGCGGTGGGGCTGTCGAGCGGTGCCGCGCACGAACGGGTGCGCAAACTGCGCGAACGAGGGCTGATCCGGCGGACGACCATCGAGGTCGATCCCATCGCCGCGGGCCGGGGCGTGCTGTCGTTCGTGCTCGTGGAGGGGGAGGCGTGGTTGGGCGCGTCGGGCGGGGCGCTGCTGGCCATCCCCGAGATCGAGGAGGCGCACGTCATCGCGGGCCCGGCGTCACTGCTGGTCAAGGTGCGCACGGCGAGCACCCGGGAACTGCAGGAGGTGCTGCGCAGGATCTTCGAGATCGAGGGGGTGGCCGGGACGCGAACCATCATGGTGCTGGAGAGCTTCTTCGAGCGTGGCCTGCACGTCCCTCACTAGCCTCGTCTCCCCAGGGCGAGGGTTTCTCGCCCGGGCCGGGAGCGGCGAGAGGCCGTCGGTCGCCGGCGCGCGCCGGGTGCTACCGGCGGGGGTCCTCGCCGGTGGCGAGCCCGGAGCGGTGGGCGATGGACGGCCAGCGCCGTACGGTCCCGCGCGTCGAGCTTGGTCAGGATCCGGCTGACGTAGGTGCGTACGGTGGCCGGGCTGATGAAGAGCGCGGCGGCGATCCTGTCGTTGGTCTCGGCGTGACCGATGCGGGCCAGGACGGCGCGTTCCCGTTCGGTCAGGGTGGCCAGCCGAGGGTCGGGCTCGGGCGGTCTCGGGGCGCGGGCGAGACGTTCCATGACGCGCCGGGCGATCGCGGGGGAGAGCACGTTCCCGCCTTCCGCGGCCGTGCGCACCGCCTTGCGGAGGTCCTCCGACGGGGTGTCCTTGAGAAGGTACCCGGCGGCTCCCAGGGTGACGGCCTCGACGATGTCCTCCTCGTCGTCGAACGTGGTCAGGATCAGCACCCGCGAGCCCGTGAGGGAAGCAGGGCGACGGTTCTGCGCAGTTCGCTCATCGTGCGGGTGGTGGTGGACTTGATCAGGTCGAGGGCCGCCCGGGTCTGCGACTCGTCGTGGCCGAGCGACTCGCGGGCGACATCGGCGTACAGGGAGACGACGGAGGTCGTGTGGCCGATCGAGTCGTGCAGATCCCGGGCGATGGCCAGGCGTTCGGCGTGCAGCCGGGCGCCCGCTTCCTGCCTGTACCGCTGGGCGGTGAGCTCGGCGATCCGCCGCGCTCCCGCCTGCGCGTTCCGCCGCGATCTCAGACCGTCTCCCAGGGCGATCGCCGCTGCCATGAGCAGGATGTGCCCGGCCAGTTCGTAGCCGACGACGAACGAGAAGTCCTGTCCCTCGACCAGGCGGAAGAACACCGAGACCGCGACCACGACGGTGGCGGTGACGACGGCGTGGACGAGACGCCCGAACTCGGCCGCCGAGAACAGCGCCGCGGTGACGGGGACGGCGATCCCGACGGCCGGATAGCCGGCGGCGTAGTAGGCGAACAGCCCCAGGGCGGTGACGGCGAGCACGGTCACCGGGTGCCGCCGCCGGGCGAGCATCAGCGCGCCCAGCCCCACGGCCCACAGATGGGCGATCGCGTCCGGGCCCTGCCGTCCTCCCTGGTCGGCGGAGATGGCGATCGACACGATGAGAGTGACGCCCGCACCGATCGCCTCTTCGCCGCGATCGGCAGTGTCTTCACCGGTGTCATCGTCGGAGCGATCACCGGCCTCGTCGCCTGGGGGCTCGGCAAGGCCGTTCCCTCCGGCTCCCGGACGCACTGAACGGCGGGCGGCTTTTCCGGTGTCCCGGATTTCCCGGTGCCGCCGGACGGGACGTGGTTTTCCCGGCGTCTCGAACGGGACGTGAATTCCCACGTGTCCTGAGTAAGACGTGGCTTTCCCGGTGTCTTCCCGGTGTCCGGAAAACGCGTTCCGAACAGCCTCCGCCGCCGTTGGGAACGCCTCCACCGGCCCGGCCGACGGTCTCCGGCTCCCGGAAAAGCGTGTCTAGACTGGTTCACATGATCTCTCGGAGCGAGCTGTTCGCGGGTGCCGCCACCTATTACGCGCGTTACCGGCACGGCTACGAAACAGAGATCATCGAATACATCGCGGACGTGCTGGACCTCGACGACCGGGTGCGGGTGCTGGACCTCGGGTGCGGGCCGGGCACGCTGGCGATCCCCCTCGCGGCGCGGGCCGGGGAGATCCTGGCCGTGGACCCCAGCGAGGAGATGCTCGCCGAGGGGGCCCGACGGGGCACGCCCGGCGTCCGCTGGCTGCGAGGCGACTCGTCGACGCTCGGGGAGTTGTCCCTCGGCCCGATCGACCACGTCGTCATGGGCCGTTCCTTCCACTGGATGGAGCGCGATCGGCTGCTCCGTCACTTCGACGACCTGCTCCCCGCGCACGGCGCGGTCGTCCTCGCCGGCCCCACCACCGACCCGGTCGACCCGCCCTGGGAGCCGGCGGTGCAGGCCGTACGGCAGACGTTCGGGCTGGAGTGGCGGGCGAACAGCGAGGAGTACGCCCAGAGCGGGCGGCATCACGACGAGGTGCTGCGCGAGTCGGCGTTCCACCGGCTGGAGTCCCGGTGTTTCAGCCGTACGGCCCGGCAGTCCGTCGACGACATCGTGGGGTTGCAGCTGTCGCTCTCCTACTCCTCGCCCGCGCGGCTCGGTGAGCGCCTGCCCGCGTTCACGGAGGCGGTGCGCGAGGCACTGGCCGCGGCGAATCCGTCGGGGGAGTGGCAGGAGGAGGTCGTCACCGAGATACTCGTCGCGCGCAGGCCGTGACGCGGGTCGTAGTGGCTGACACGAGTCCCAAGGGTTGATGCGGGGCTGTGACGGCTGTGCGGGTTGTGGTGGCTGACGCAGGTCCCAAGGGTTGATGCGGGTCGTACCGGCTGGCGCACGGGTGTTTCGAACGCCCCGTTCGTCCGTACGCCCGTCCGTCCGCTTGCCGGGTCGCGCCCTGTGGCGGGACCGTGGCCGTGGGGCCCGTGGTGGCGGGAATTAAATCCGAGGCGGCCGGTGCGCCTTCACCGGTACGCTCCCCGGGCATCTTCCCGCCGTCGGCGACTGCCCGCACGCGCGGAACCGGCACGTAACCGCGCATGGAACCAGCACGGAGCCAGCACGGAACCGGTGCGGAACCGCGCATGGAGGCCGGTGCGGAGCCGGCGCGGATTCGGCGGGAAACCACAGGAAGGCTGCGGGAAGGCCGCAGGATGCCGTGGAAGAGGAGAAGAACGCCGTTGACCAGGATCGCTGTGACCGGTGTCACGGGCAATCTCGGACGTCTCGTCGTCGAGGACCTGCTCACCAGGGTCCCTTCCCGCGATCTCGTCGCGCTCGCCCGCACCCCGGAGAAGGCGGGTGACCTGCCGGACCGTGGCGTCGAGGTGCGGCACTGCGATCACGATGACGCCGCGTCCGTCGACGTCGCGCTCGCGGGGGTCGAGGTCCTGCTCCTGGTGTCCGGGTCGGACATGACGCCCGGGGTCCGCGTGCGGCAGCACCGCACCGTCATCGACGCCGCCGCCCGGGCGGGCGTGCGCCGCGTCGTCTACACCAGCGGCGCGGGCGCTGAGGACGGCCGAGGCCCCATCGCCGACCACACGGCGACGGAGAAGGCGCTCCGCGAGGCGGGGCCCGCCTACACCGTGTTGCGCAACGCCCTCTACTCCGAGGCGTTCCTGGGGGTCGCGCTGGCCCAGGCGGGGCAGGACGGTGAGATCACCTCCTCCACTGGTGGGCGGCCGCTCGACACCGCGAGGTTCCGTGATCTGGCGCTGGCGGCGAGCGCGGCCCTGACCGGCCCCGGGCACGAGAACGCGACCTACGAGTTGCGCGGTCCGCTCTGGACCTACCCGGAGCTCGCCGAGGTCCTCACCCGCGTGCTGGGCAGGCCCGTCGAGCATCGGGAGATCACCGACGCGGAGGCGGGGTGGCTGGGAGGGGTGTTCTCGGCAGTGCGCGCCGGGGCCCTCGCCGAGACCGGCTCCGACCTCGCGCGCCTGCTGGACCGGCCGCCGTCGGGGCTGGAGGAGACGGTCGGCGCTCTCGTCGCGCGTACGGCCGGCTGAGCGGCACCGGCAGATCGGTCACGGTGAGCGGCGCCGACAGACCGATCTTGGTGAGCGGCGGGCCGGTCACGGTGAGAGGCATCGGCAGGCCGGTCTTGGGTGAGCGACACCGGCCGGCCACGGTGAACGCCACCGGCAGGTCGGTCTCGGTAAGCGGCATCGGCAGGTCGGCCGCGGTGAGTGGCACCCGCGGGCCGGTCCCGGTGGCGATCGGCCTGTGCGCCGATCGGCTCGGGTGCCGGCGGGGGCGGGAGACCGATCAGGTCAGATAGTCGCGCAGGGCCCGCGAGCGCGAGGGGTGGCGCAGCTTCGTCATGGTCTTGGACTCGATCTGCCGGATGCGCTCGCGGGTCACCCCGTAGGCACGCCCGATCTCCTCCAGCGTCTTGGGCCGGCCGTCGCCGAGCCCGAACCGCATCGCCACCACCCCGGCCTCGCGCTCGGACAGCGCCTCCAGGATCGTGTGCAGCTGCTCCTGCAGCAGCGCGGAGGCGACCGCGTCCTCGGGGGTGATCGCCTCGGAGTCCTCGATGAGGTCGCCGAACTCGCTGTCGCCCTCGGTGCCCAGCGGGCTGTGCAGGGAGATCGGCTCTCGTCCGTACCCCTGGACCTCGACGACCCGCTCCGGGGTCATCTCCAGCTCCACGGCCAGCTCCTCGGGGGTGGGCTCGCGGCCCAGGTCGGTCGTCATCTGCCGGTGCACGCGCGCCAGCTTGTTGATCACTTCGACCATGTGCACGGGGATGCGGATGGTGCGGGCCTGGTCGGCGAGCGCCCGGGTGATCGCCTGCTTGATCCACCAGGTGGCGTACGTGGAGAACTTGAAACCCTTGGTGTAGTCGAACTTCTCCACGGCGCGGATCAGCCCCAGGTTGCCCTCCTGGATCAGGTCCAGGAACAGCATGCCCCTGCCGGTGTGGCGCTTGGCCAGCGACACCACCAGGCGCAGGTTGGCCTCCAGCAGGTGGTTCTTGGCGCGGTGGCCGTCTTCGGCGAGCCATTCGAGCTCCGCGCGCACGTCGGGCTGGAGCCGGTCGCCGTCGTTGAGCCGCTCGGTGGCGAACAGCCCGGCCTCGATGCGCCTGGCGAGCTCGACCTCCTGCTCGGCGTTGAGGAGGGGGATTTTGCCGATCTGCTTGAGATAGTCCTTGACCGGGTCGGTGCTCGCCCCGACGGTCGCCTCCAGGGCTGCGGGTGCCTCGTCGTCGTCGGTCAGGACCAGCTCTTCTTCCTCAACCTCGACAACCTCAACGGTGCCTTCCACGGTGGCGGCTTCCATGGCGTTCACACCTTCCCCAGGTCTGGTCAGATACAACAACCCGTGCAGTTCAAGGTACGTCCCGCGACGGTGTGCTGCGGCGCCTGGCTCGCCGTCGTGTCCTTCGCTGGGAGCGGAGAGTCTTCGCCGCGGGGAGTTCTCGCGAAGGGCGCGGCCGTCCCGTCATGCCGCCGAGCGGCCGCCGGGCCGCCTTCCCCGCTGGGAAAGACGGCCCGGTGGATCTTCCGGCGACGCTGCGGGCGTTGCCGTGACGGTGGGCGTACGAGGGAGAGGGGTGGGTCTGAAACCCGACCGACCTCGCCTGACTCCGCTGGATCAAACCTGTTCGAGTCTTTTTCAGGTCGGCTCAGGTCTGTTTCCGGCCTGATCTGGCCTGATCAGGACTGCTCAGGTTTGCTCGGGCTCGCTCAGGCAGGGAAGTCGTTCGGGTTGACGCCGGTCGTCCGGGCGTTGCCGCCCCTGACCGGGTTGAGGGTCAGGGTCGCGATGGTCGAACTGGTCGCGGTCGAGGTGAACCTCAGCTTGGTGGTGAAACGCTGGTAGGAGGGAGCGCTGGTGAACCTGCCCCGGGAGACGCTGAACCGGTAGCCGGAGGTGAAGAAGATCGTGTAGGTGCCGTCCCTGACATCGCGGACGGAGGCCGTCGACCGGGCGCGGACGTAGATGCTGATCGCCTTGGACCTGCCACGGACCAGCGTGACGACCGAGTCCCTGCTGGTGCCGTTCTTGACCTTCAGCGTGCCCGGCCCACCGCTGATGCGGTCGTAGAGGATTCTGCCGTTGCTCGGTCGCGCGGCGGCCTCGGTCGAGGAGACGGCGACGGTTTCCTGGGTCGAGGCGGCCGCGGGGGCGGCGAGGGACCCTGCCAGCAGGACGGACGCGAGGGCCGCTCCTGCGAGGTGACGTAAATAAATCATTGCGTAAATATGGCTAATTCCTGGTTGCCGGTCAAAGCAATTCACGGCCGCAGTGACCCTTTGGGTGATTTGTATAGGTATTTGGGCCCCCTGGCTGAGGGCTCGCGTGACGTCCGGGCTTCGTAGGTTCTCCGGTTCTCCGGTTTCCGATCTTCGATTTCCGGCTCCCGGGCCGGAGGACCGCCGGAGGCGACCGGCCGGTACCGGGCCTCACCGCTCTCCGGCCCGAGGCTTCCCCGGTTCCTCCGGTTCCCCCGTTCCCCGGGTTCTCGGGCCGCGAGGTCTCCCGGGTTTTCCGGCCCTTCCAAACCGGGCTCCTCCTCCTCCGGTCTCCTGGGCCGGGGTTCCGCCGGGCCGCGAGCCGTGACACCGTCCGGTTTCGGCGGTCGACGCCGTTTCCCGGTGTTCCTCGGGGGGCGAACGAAGGTCAATACAATTCGTCTGATGTCGATGATGTCGATGACGCCGATGACAGCGAGGACGAACGTCATGCCGCGACCGGTGCCCCGGCTCGCGCGGGCCGGGGCACCGGTCTCACGGGCCGCCAGGCGTGTCGCGGGTCTGGCCCTGGGTGGCGTGACAGGCGTCGCCGAGCTCGGCTTCCTGTGCGTCGCGGCCGGGCTGTTCGCGGTCCTGGCGGTCTGGCCCGCGGGCCGACGCGCCGCCCGGTGGTTCGCGGCGGCGGGAACGGCGCGGCTGGTCGCGCTGGAACGCGCTCGGCTGGCGGCGTGGTTCGACCACGACACCCGCGCGTGGTCCGGCCACGGGACCGGCGGGAGGTCGGTGAGGAGCGGGTACGGCTACCTCGCGCTGCGGGTGACGTTCGGCACGTTCGCGAGCTATCTGACCTTCGCCGGTCTCTTCGTCGGCCTGTTGTTCCTGTTCGGTGGCGTCGGGGAACTGCTCTCCGGTGCCTCGTCCCCGGTCCCGCTGCGGTATCCCGGTGTGCGCCTGACGGTCGACAGCGGGCCGGTGGGCACCGCCTACGGGCTGGTCCTGCTGGGGTTGTCCGCGCTGTGGGGCGCGGCGACGGTGGCCGCGGAGCGGCGGCTGGCCACGCACTTCGCCGGTCCCGGGGAGCGGGAGGCGATGCGCCGCCGCATCGCGGAGCTGACCGCCACCCGCAGCGGCATCGTGCGGGCCGTCGACGACGAGCGGCGGCGCATCGAGCGCGACCTGCACGACGGCGTGCAGCAGAGGGGAGTGGCCCTGGGAATGCTGCTGGGCCGGGCTCGGCACGGTACCGACCCGGCCGCGGTCGCCGCCCTCGTGGACCAGGCGTACGCGGAGTCGCGCCGCCTCCTCGACGAGCTGCGCAGCGTGGCCTGGCGGGTCTACCCGGCCGCGCTGGACGAGCTGGGCCTGCGCGCCGCCCTGGCCGGGGTGGCGGAACGGGCGGGCGTGCCGGTGACCGTCCGCTACGGCCTCGCGGAGCGCCCGGTGTCCGAGGTCGAGACGGCCGTCTACTTCGTGGCCCGCGAGGCCATCGCCAACGCCGCGAAACACGCGAAGGCCAGGGGCGTCCTGGTGGTCCTGAGCGAGGACGAGCACGCGGTGACCGTGCGGATCTCCGACGACGGCCGGGGCGGGGCGGATCCCTCCGGCGGCGGGCTGTCCGGGCTGGAGCGGCGGGTGCTGGCGCTGGACGGCGCCTTCGAGGTGGACAGTCCACCCGGTGGCCCGACCAGGATCACGGCGACACTGCCCCGCGGCGGGTCCGAACACCCGGAGCCGTCATGCGGCTGATCCTCGCCGACGACTCCGTGCTGTTCCGCGAGGGCCTGGTCCGTCTCCTGGAGGAGGCGGGGCACGAGGTGATGGCGGCGGTGGGCGACTCCGTGGCGCTGCTCGCGGCCGTGGACGAGCATCGCCCCGACGTGGCGATCGTGGACGTGCGCATGCCGCCGGGCCAGGCCGGTGAGGGGCTGCGGGCCTCGCTGACGATCCGGGAACGCCGGCCGGACGTCGGCGTGCTCGTGCTGTCGCAGTACGTCGAGACGGCCTACGCCGCCCGGTTGCTCGCCGGAACCCCGGAAGGGCTGGGGTACCTGCTCAAGGACCGGGTGACCGAGGTGGGGGAGTTCCTGGAGTCGCTGGAGCGGGTCCGCGCGGGCGGGACGGTCTTCGACCCGGAGGTGGTCCGGCGGCTGCTCGCCCGCACCACCCGCGCCGACCCGCTGAGCAGGCTCACCCGGCGGGAGTCCCAGGTGCTGGAGCAGCTGGCCCAGGGGCTCGTCAACGCCGCGATCGCCGAGCGTCTGCACGTGTCCCAGAGCACGGTGGAGAAGCACGTCAACGCGATCTTCGACAAGTTCGGGCTGGCCCGCACCCCCGGCTACAGCCGGCGCGTCCTGGCCATCCTGCGCGTCCTGGCCATCCTGGCTATCTGGACGGCTGAACGGCGCTGTGCCCGCCTTCCCCGGAGCCCGGAGCCCGGAGCCCGGAGCCCGGAGCCCTCACCCGGCGTCGGGTGAGGGGACCCGGCGCGTCCGTACCAGCCGGCCGATCCGGGCGAGTACCACGGCCACGCAGGCCACGGTTGCGAGGACGAGCCAGATCATGAAGGACGGATAGAGGTAGGCCACCTGCGTCCAGGTGATGTCCTTTCCCCTGGCCAGCACCCCGAAGACATCGGTGATCGTCAGGCACAGCACCCCCGGTAGCGCGTACGGCGGCAGCCGCGCCACCGCGTGCCACGCCGGGCGCCCGGCACGCCGCGCCGCCCACCGGCGGGAACGGGCCAGGCCGCGGCCCGCCAGGAGGAGTGTGACGACGGCGGCCAGTGCGATGACGAGATCGATGACCAGGGTCGGGGGGATCGAGGGCGGCGCCTCGGGTTCCTCTCCCTCGGCCATGGCGACCAGCGCGTCCGCGATGGCGTCGCTGTCGGCGTACGCCGTGCCGGTGTTGGCCATGACCACGATGCCGTACCCGGACCGGGGCAGGAGTGTCTGCCGGGCCGTCGCGGTGAGCAGGTCGCCGCCGTGCTCGACGACCGGCGAGCCGTTTCCCGTCGTGCCGATCGCCCAGCCCAGGGCGTAGGAGTCTTCGACCTTGGACGGGGTTCGCATCTCCGCGACGCTCGCGGCCGAGACGACGCGGACGCCGCCCGGCCCGGCCCCCTCGCCGTTCTGCGCGATCATCCACCGGGCCATGTCCCTCGCGCTGCTGATCACCCCGCCGGAGCCGTTGCCGAACCCCGGGGGTTCGGGGAGGGCGAGCGCGGCACCGAGCAGGTGGAGATGGCCACCCGCGCTCGCGGGGAGGTCGCGCTCGGTGTCGATCGTGGTGCTGTTCCGCATGCCGAGCGGGCCGAACACGTGCTTTTCCAGGTAACCGGCGAAGGGCAGGCCGCTCGCCACCTCGACCAGTCGCGCGGCGACCTGGAAGTTGGTGTTGTGGTAGCTCCACCGCGTGCCGGGGTCGGCGGCGAGCCTCGCCCCTCTCAGCCGTGCGACGGCCTCGCGGAGCGAGTCGGGCTGGGGCAGGCTCCTCTCGGGAAAGGCCTCGTCGGCCATGCCCGAGGTCTGGTCCAGCAACTGGCGGACGGTGATGCGGGCCGCCCGAGGATCGGCCATCACGAACTCGGGGAGCCGGACGCGTACCGGATCGTCGAGCCCGACCACTCCCTTCTCCACCAGTTGCATGACGGCCAGGGAGGTGAAGGACTTGCTGAGCGACGCGATCGCCATGGGGGTGTCCGCCGTGACGGGCTCACCTGAGGAGGTACGGCCGTAGCCGGCGACGTGGACGACCTCGTCCCCCTTGGTGACCGCGACGGCGACCCCCGGCAGGCCGGTCGCCTCCCGGTAGGCGTTCACGAAACGGTCGACGGACGCGGGACCGATCTCCCGGGCGACGGGACTCGTCCCCGCCAAGGACGCCGGCACGAACGACACCGGCACGAACGACGCTGACGCGAACGACACCGGCGCCGATGACGACGGCGCCGGTGACGTCGTCGTGAACGGCGACGATGACGTGAACGGCGACGCGAACGACGCCGTCGTGAACGGGGCTGTCATCAGGAGGGTCGCCGCGAACACGACGGCGCGGGCCACCGGGAGGCCACCGGTGCGGCGCCGAGGGGACAGGTTGTTTTTGATCTTGAATTCGGGCACCAGTCGACGTTACGAACACTGCCCCGCCCGGACCATTGTGAGATCCCTCCGCGTTCCCCTGCGAAAAACCACAGGTTCCTCCGCGTCGGGTCGCCCCGCCGCTTCGTACCCCCGAAGGAAAACCTCCCGGAGATGGGAAACCCCCGGTATGGGAGACCCCCGGTATGGGAGACCCCGGTATGGGAGACCCCGGCACGGCCGGAAGCCCTTTCGGCGGGGGAAACGAAACATCGGACCGTTCCAGGAGGGCGTGCCGGCTCGCGGGCCCGGACCAGCCTCGTCTGTCAGTCTCTGCCGGTTGATCCATCACCCAAAGCCGCACAACAAGCATATTTTTGCGAAAAGAAGTAGAAACATTGCGGACATCTGTCCGCCATCTTATGGTGTGCACAGCGCCGTTCGCCGACCTCCCCGGCGACGGCGGTAGCCTCTCCGCCCCCCACCCGGCTGGATCGCGGTGACCGCACACCCCGCCCGGCCGCGGCGATCCGGCCCCGCGTGACGAAGGGTCAGCCGATGAAGACATCCGACCAATCTGTCAGCCGCTTGCGCCATACCGGGCGACGTGTCCAGATCGTCCTCGCGCTCCTGCTGGCCGCCCTGTGCTGGGCCGGAGCCCAGGCGCCGCTCCCGGCGCGCGGCGCGGCCGTCCCCGAGCAGTCCTCCAACGTCCACCTGTTCTACTACTCCTGGTACGGCAACCCCCAGACGAGCGGCGACTGGCGGCACTGGCAGCAGGGCGGCCACACCCCGCCCAACGACGTGGGCGCCGACCTGTACCCCAGCCTGGGCGCCTACGACTCGGGCGACTACGCGGGCGCCGTCACCAGGCACATGCAGTGGATCAAGCAGGCCGGGGTCGGCGTCATCGTCTACAGCTGGTGGGGCCGCGACAGCTTCGAGGACAGGCTCACCCAGGGCGTGATGGACGCCGCCGCGCGGTACGGCGTCAAGGTCGCCTGGCACCTGGAGCCGTACGGCGGGCGCACGGCGGCCTCCACCGTCGAGGACATCCGCTACATCAACACCCGCTACGGCTCCCACCCGGCCTTCTACCGTGACGCCGGGCACGGCGACCGGGCGGCGTTCTACGTGTTCGAGAGCCTGAGGATCACCGACTGGGCCGTGCTCGACCAGGTCACCGCGGGCAACATCGTGCTCGCCCAGACCACCGACACGTCGAAAATCGCGCACTTCTCCGGCATGTACACCTACGACGGGATCACCGGAGCCACCGCTCCCGGCTGGGCCAACGCGAGCGCGTACGCCAAGCAGAACAACCTGATCTGGGCGCCCTCGGTGGCCCCCGGCTACATCGACGACCGCGCGGTGCCCGGCAACACCACCCCGACCCTCGGCCGCGCCAACGGCGCCACCTACGACCTGGAGTGGTCCAACGCCCTCGACCCGGCCAAGGGCGGCCTGCCGACCTGGGTCTCCATCACCTCGTTCAACGAGTGGCACGAGGGCAGCTCCATCGAGCCCGCCGACTCCACCCCGCCCGCCGGGTTCGGCTACCAGACCTTCGAGGGGGCGTACGGCAAGACGGGAGCGGCGGCGGAGAACGCGTACCTGGACCGGACGAAGTACTGGGCGACGGAGTTCGAGACCCGCAGGGGCGGCGGCACGCCGGACACCCAGGCCCCGACCGCGCCGGGCGCCGCACGCGCCGTCCCGGCGTCGAGCACGAGCATCGCGGTGGGCTGGAACGCGGCCACCGACAACGTCGGGGTGACCGGCTACGACGTCTACCGCGAGGCGGGCGCCACCGACGTCAAGGTGGGCAGCACCGCCGGGACGTCGTTCACCGTCACCGGTCTCACGCCGTCGACCTCCTACAGCTTCTACGTGGTCGCCAGGGACGCCGCGCAGAACACCTCGCCGCCCTCAGGCACGGTGACCGCGACGACGGGGCCCCCGCCCGGCTGCTCCCCGGGCGTCGGCGACCTGGCCCGGAGCAAGTCGATCACCGCGAGCAGCACCACGCAGAACTACGTGGCGGCCAACGCCGTCGACGGCAACGCGAACACCTACTGGGAGAGCGCCAACAGCGCCTTCCCCCAGTCGATCACCGTCGACCTCTGCGCGCAGGCCACCGTCGGGCGCGTGGTGCTGAAGCTGCCGCCGTCCAGCGCCTGGGGCACGCGCACCCAGACGCTGTCGGTGCTCGGCTCGTCCAACGGCACGACCTTCGACACCCTCGTGTCGTCGCGGGGCCTCACCTTCAACCCGGCCACCGGCAACACCGCGACCGTCACCTTCCCGGCGACGTCGAAGAGGTACGTGCGGGTGAACATCACCGGCAACACCGGCTGGCCCGCCGGGCAGCTCTCCTCGTTCGAGGTCTACTCCTCCTAGAGGCCCTCCCTAGAGGCTCCCCCCGAGAACTGGACGCCTCCCTGAGAACGATCGGGCCGTACGGCACCGCTCAGGTGCCGTACGGCCCGATCGCCACAAGCCCCGTCAGGCCGCGTCGAGGCGGGCCAGCTCCTCGGCCGACAGCTTCACGTCGGTCGCGCCGGCCGAGTCGCGGATGGTCTCCGGGCGCGAGGAGCCCGGGATCGGGATCACCACCGGCGCCTTGGCGAGCATCCACGCCAGGCACACCCGCTGCGGGCTCACCCCGTGAGCCTCGGCGACGTCCGAGAACACGGCGAACCGCGAGCCCAGCTCACCGGCCCGCGAGATCCCGCCCAGCGGGCTCCACGGCAGGAACGCGATGCCCAGCTCCGCGCACAGCTCCAGCTCGGGCTCGCTGGAGCGGAACGACGGCGAGAACTGGTTCTGCACGCTCACCAGCCGCCCGCCGAGGATCTCGTCGGCCAGCCGGATCTGGTCGGGGTCGGCGTTCGAGACGCCCGCGAAACGGATCTTGCCCGCGTCCAGCAGGTCGCGGATCGCCCCGACCGACTCCGCGTACGGGACCTTCGGGTCGGGGCGGTGGAACTGGTAGAGCCCGATGGCCTCGACGCCGAGGCGGGCGAGCGACGCGTCGCAGGCCTTCTTGAGGTGGTCCGGCGAGCCGTCCAGGGTCCACGAGCCGTCGCCGGGGCGTACGTGGCCGCCCTTCGTGGCGATCAGCACGTCGGACGTGTCACCGCCGAAGCCGGCCACCGCGCGGGCGATCAGGGACTCGTTGTGGCCGACCTCGTCCGCGCCCACGTGGTAGGCGTCCGCGGTGTCGATCAGCGTCACGCCCGCCTCCAGCGCGGCGTGGATGGCCGCGACCGAACGCTGCTCGTCGGGGCGCCCCTCGATCGACATCGGCATGCCGCCGAGACCGATCGCACTGACCTGGACGTCGCCGATGCGGCGTGTCTGCATGGGAGTTCCTCCTCGGAGATCGGTTGGTACAGCCTTCACCCTCTCCTGCCCCCGATTCGGCTGTCCAACAGAGGAGGCCGGTGACGTGTTCGCCGCCACGGGTGTCGAGCGCCCCGTCCCGCCGGAGCCCGTCACCTGAGCGTGCGGTAGAGGCCGGTTCACCTGGGCGTGTAGTAGAGGCCGATCTCGCCCAGCTCCGAGGCGGGGCCGTCCGCGAGGACGCGCACGACCTTCCCCCGCAGATCGAGCAGGACGACCTTCGTGGTCTTCCCCTCGGTCACGGTGCCGAGGAAGTGGCGGTCGCCCAGCCATCCGTTGAAGGCCATCCCCTTCATCATCGGGACGACGGCCTTGCGCGTCGCCGTGGCGGCGTCCCACACGCAGACGTCCCGGGGCCTCTCGTGGCAGCGGGTCGTGAAGACCGTGCCGAGCGAGGTGGCCCTGACGTCGTCCCTGACCAGCTCGCCCACCTTCGGGACCGTCCGCAGCGGCGTGCCGTCCAGGCGGTAGAAGCGGACCGCCCCGTCCGGCCCGGAGTGGACGACCGAGGCCGAGTCGGCGCCCCAGACGTAGTCGGAGCGGTGGTCGTCGTCCGGCGTCCGGGTGACGCGGGCGGTGCGCGAGGCCACGTCCACGATCACGAAGCCCCTGGAGCGCTGCTCCTTCCCGAGTCCCTCGTAGATCGTCAGCAGGATCCTCGTCCCGTTCCGGTCCCAGTGGGGGCTGTAGGTCATCAGCGGGGGGTCGACGGTCCTGATCTGGGCCTCCGGCTCTCCCTTCCGATCCGTCAGCCGGATCAGGTCGAACCCCTCCAGCGTGAACTTGCTGTCCGGGTTGACGGCGACGCGCGCTCCACCCGGCGCGGCCACGGCGGTCATGAACGTCCCCAGGAACCTGAACTCCGCGGTGTCGCCCAGCCTGAGGTGGACGGGGGCGCCGGTGGCCTCCTCGCGCGCGTCCCGGTAGGTGGTGACCCGCTCCGTGTCCGCGGGGTTCTCCCGCAGGGTGACCTTCGTTCCCGGGATCCGCAGGTCGGTCGTGGAGGTGGTGGGCATCGCCCCGACCGCCGGTCTCGCGGGCGCGGCGGGGGTGCCCTCCGTACCGCCCGTGACCACCTTCGCGGGCTCCTCGGTCCCCGCAGCCCGGACCGCGAGGACCGTGACGCCGGAGGCCGCCGCGAGCGCGAGCGCGGCGAGGGCGGCGACCACCGGGCGCGAGAGGCGCCGCGCCGCCGGGGGAGCCGGGGGAGCGGCCTGCTTGCGGCCCTCGCCGAGCACCTCCTGACCCGACTCGTACGACGGCCGCTCCGCCGGGTGGCCCAGCAGCCGCAACAGCGCCGGCATGGCCGCGGGACGCGCCCGCGGATCCTTGGCCAGGCACTCGACCACCAGTTCGCGCAGCTCGTCGTCCAGGGAACCGAGCACGGGCTCGGCGTTCAGGATCCGGTGGATCACCGCGGGCACCGGGCCGGTCCCGAAGGGCGGCTCCCCCGTCGCGGCGCACACCACCGTCGACGCCCACGCGAACAGGTCGGCCGCCGAGCCCGCCTCGCGCCCGTCGAACTGCTCGGGAGCCATGTACGGAGGGGTGCCGACCAGGTGGTCGGAGGCCGTCACCACGGCGTCCAGCGCGCGGGAGATGCCGAAGTCGATCACCCGGGGGCCGTCGCGGGCGAGCAGCACGTTCGCGGGCTTGAAGTCGCGGTGCACGACGCCCGCCCGGTGGATGGCGGCCAGCGCGGTGACGGTCCCGACCGCCAGCCTGCGCAGCTCGGCCCCGCGCAGCGGCCCCCGCTCGTCGATGACCTGGGCGAGGCTGGGCCCGTCGACGTACTCGCTGACGATGTACGGCATGCCGCCGGCCTCGCCGTGCTCCAGCACCTGCGCGGTGCAGAAGGCCTCCACCCGGCGGGCCAGCTCGATCTCGCGATGGAAGCGCGCCAGGGTCTGCTCGCCGCCGCCCCTGCCGAGCACCTTCACCGCGACCCGCGCCCCGGCGGGGGACTCCGCCAGGTACACCGTCCCCTGCCCGCCGCGGCCGATCCTGCCGGTGACCCGGTGCGGCCCGATCCGGTCGGGATCGCCGGGAGCCGGGGGCAGGACCCTGGTCACCCGGCCGCCACGGTGAAGCTCAGGAAGGCCGTGTCGCCCTTTTCCAGGTCGGCGAGGCCCCGGACGGACTTGCCGTACAGGTCGACCACCTCGATCTTGGAACCCTTCTTGACGGGGTTCTGGAGGAGCAGGTGGTTGTTGTTGAACCAGCCTATGAACCGGGTCTGCTCGCCGATGGCGAGGGTGTAGCGCCGGTTGCCGCTCACCGAGTCCCACACGCACACGGTGTCCCCCTTGGGGCACACCGTGGCGAAGAGCTTGCCCGAGGGGGAGAACCAGCCGGTGCTGCGCGGCTGGCCGACCCAGTGCATCGTCCGGATGGCCTGCCCGTTCGGGCCGTAGAAGTCGACCCCGTAGCCCTTGCCGTCGTAGTATCCCCGCGCGACCGAGCCGTCCGCCGCGAACGTGGCGGGGAACGTGTCGGAGCCGACGGACTCGGTGCGCACGTGGGTGGCCCTGCGCGCCGCCACGTCCACCACCACGAACCCGTCGGACTGCTCCTTCGCCGGATTCCGCACCGACAGCAGGACCTTGGAACCGTCCTGCGACCACACCGGGTTGTGCCCCTCCAGCGGTCGTTCGACGGTCCGCACGTTGAACTGGGAGCCGTTTCCCAGGTCGAGGATCCTCACGTAGTCGAAGGACGAGTCGGCGAACTTCCCGAACGGGTTCAGCGCCACCAGGTCGCCCCGCGGTGACAGCACCGGCTGCAGGGCGCTGGCCACCTGCTTGAAGGTCTCCTTGCCCTTCTCCCTGGCGAACGCGGCGAAGGGGGCCTTGACGTTCAGGTAGGCGCCCATCTTGACCGGGTCCTTCGGGTTCTCGTGCAGGGTGATGCCCGTCCCCGGCAGCTCGACGTCCGTGGTGGTCTTCTCCACCGATTCCCAGGGCGCCGTGGTGACGTTCGGGCTGAGCTGGGGCTGGGGGGTGAAGGCCGGGGCGAGCGCGCCCTGCGCGGTGCTCCGGGCCGGGCGCGGGGCGGCCACGGGCGCCGGGTCGCCCGACACCGCCAGGTAGACCGCGCCACCGGAGACGAGGGCGACGGCCAGCGCGCCCGCGACCAGCAGCGCGGGGCGGGCGCGTCGCAGCGGCCGGGTGGAGGGAGTGCCGGGCCCCGAGGACGCGGACGGGTCGGAGGGCACCTGGTCGGAGGTGAGGAACCCGCCGACCAGGCGGAGCAGGGCGTCGCTCGCGGTCGGCCGCCGCGCGGGATCCTTGGCCAGACAGGCCGTGACCAGACCGCGCAGGTCGTCGGGGAGCGCGCCGAGGTCGGGCTCGTCGTTGACGATGCGGTTCACCGTGCCCGACATCGTCCCGGCGTCGAAGGGGGAGCGGCCCGACCCGGCGAAGACCACGGTCGCCCCCCACGAGAACAGGTCCCCCTCGGGCCCGGGGGAGGTGCCCATGAGCCTCTCCGGAGAGCTGTAGGCGGGGACGTCGACCTTGCGGGTCGTGCTGGACGCGGTCGCCTCCAGCGCCCGCGCCATGCCGAGGTCGATCACCCGCGGCCCGTCGGGGCCGAACACCACGGCGTCGGGACGCAGGTCGCCGTGCACCGTACCCGCCTGGTGCAGGGCGACCAGGGCGGTCATCGTCCCGACGGCGAGCCGGTGCAGCGCGGCCGCGCCCAGGACGCCCTCGGCGGCCACCGCCTCCCGCAGCGTGGGGCCGTCGACGTACTCGCTCACGATGTACGGCCTGTCGCCGTCCACCCCGCCGTCCAGTCCGCTGTCCAGGACCTGCGCCGTGCAGAAGGCGGGTATCTCCCGCAGCGGCTCCATCGCCTCCCGGAACCGCTCGGGGCCGACGTCCGCGGGGAGCAGGCGCACGACCACCCGGTCTCCCGAGGGCGCGGTGGCGAGGTAGACGTCCTCCCCGAGCCGTCCCACGACCTGGTACTCGCCCACGCGTTCGGGATCCCCCGCCCGTACGGGGTCGATATCGGGCATGGTCTGGCTTCCTCTCCGAGGAGTCCATTCGAGATCACCAATTATGAAGATTTACTCGCCTAAAGTGGAGAACTCTGGAGAAGAGATGCGGACTTCTCCGGGCGCCGCGCCCGCGTGGCGCGGACTCCGTGTCTCACTGCGGGGAACCACCCGGACGTGAAAAGGTTGAACATTCACAGGCCGGCCGGCCGCGGTCGAAGGGAGCGAAGTTGCGCGTTGTTCGGGCGACGGGCGAACAAGCCGAGGGTCAGAGCCCGGATCACCGGCAGGCCGGGCCCACCGTGGTCCGCATGCTGGTCGGTGCGCAGCTCCGGAAGCTGCGCGAGGACGGCCACATCACGCGCGAGGAGGCCGGGGAGGCTATCCGCGCGTCACACTCCAAGATCAGCCGCCTGGAGCTCGGGCGGACCGGCTTCAAGCAGCGCGACGTCGCCGACCTCCTCACCCTCTACGGGGTCGTCGACGACGACGAGCGAGCCCCGCTGCTCGCCCTGGCCGCGGAGGCCAACAGGCCGGGCTGGTGGCACGTCTACGGCGACCTGGTCCCCTCCTGGTTCGACGCCTACCTCGGGCTGGAACAGGCCGCCTCTCTCATCCGCGGCTACGAGGTCCAGTTCGTCCCCGAGCTGCTGCAGACCGAGGACTACGCCCGCGCCCTCATCCGGCCCGGCTGCGCGGGAGCCCCGGAGTCCGAGATCGAGCGTCGCGTCGCCCTGCGCATGGAGCGCCAGCGGCTCCTCACCCGGCGGGAGCCCGCCACGCTCTGGAGCGTCGTCGACGAGGCGGTGCTGCGCCGCCCCGTCGGAGGCCCCGAGGTGCTGCGCGCCCAGCTCCGTCACCTCACCGAGATCGCCGAACTCGGCCACGTCACCCTCCAGGTCATGCCGTTCAGCGCCGGAGCGGCCGCCGCGGCGACGGGCCCCGCGACGATCCTGCGCTTCCCCGAGGGCGAGCTGCCCGACGTGGTCTACCTCGAACAGCTCACCGGCGCCATCTACCTGGAGAAGCTCGCCGACGTCGAGCGCTACTGGCACGTCATGAACCGCCTGGGCATCGAGGCCGAGCAACCGGTCGCGACGAAGGACATCCTGCACCGCATCCTCAAGGACACCTGAGCCCCGGCGAGGCTTCCGGCACGGCGGTGCCTCCGGTCTGGCGAGGCTTCCGGTGCGGCGGTGCTTCCGGTGCGGCGGTACGGAGGAGACCGCCCCGGAGGCCCCGCGACGGTCAGGGGTCGCGCCGGATGCGGCGGCCGGTGACCTCGCTGGCGGCGATCCTCACGTACAGTTCCCGCTCGCCCCCCGCCCACGGCCGGACGCCCAGCGCCGCCAGGGCGGCACGGTCCTCCTCCGAGGAGACGTGGTGGATCCCGCCGCGCACCAGCACGCTCCAGCCCTCGCGGCCGGCGTCGTCGATCCGGTCGACCTCGAAGGCCACCTTGGACTCGACCCCCTGGACCCCGGTGCGCAGGGCGTCGTCTAGCGGGCCGCCGAAGGCGGTACGGAAGATCACCGAGCTGCCGTGCAGGGCGTAGTTGACCGGCATGATCACCGGCCCGTCGATCTCCTCGAAGGCGATCCGCCCCACCCCGCCGGGGGTGATGAGCCGCAGGCACTCGTCCCGGTCCAGCTTCTCCATCTGGGGCCTGGAGCCCGGCCGGCCCCGGCCCGGCGGCAGGTCGGCGTTCCCGCCCAGCAGGTCCTCGGGCTTGGTGTCCAGGGCGGTGGCCACGCGGTTCACGGTGCCGGTGTTCGGCGAGGCCACGGCGTCCTCCAGGTAGGCGAGATAGCCCGGATCGATCCCGGCCCGCCTCGCCAGCTCGTCCCGGGTGAGGCCGAGGTCCTCGCGCCGCCTGGCGATCCGGCGGCCGAGGTCGCCCGGGGCCGATACGCGTCCAGTCATGGGATTCTCCAGCTGAGAAGATCGATGTCGTTGCGAGTCCGGGGCTCCTCCGGCTCCGCGCCCCCCGATCGGCATCACCTGAGGCCTCCCCCCGGTCGCGCGCCCCTAATCCGGTGCGGTGGACGACCCGTCCCGCGGCCCCACCTGGCGGAGCCCCGCCGTCCCCGGCGCGCGCGGGGTGACGCGGCGTCTACGATGGACCTCCTCGGGAAGCGCTTTCCGAGCAACGGCGGCGAGGGAGCCTCGATGAAGTTGGCGTTCAGCACGCTCGGCATGCCGGGGCAGGGTCTGCGCGAGGCCGTCGCGACGGCGGTGGAGTACGGGTGCGCCGGGCTCGAACTCCGCCTCCACCCCGACACCGGGGTCCACGCCGGGCTCTCCCCGGCGCGGCGTGCGGCGGTCCGCGAGATCCTCGCCGGGTCGCCGGAGGGTCACCCGGCCGCCACGGGGGCGCCGGGTGGCCACCGGGAGCGCGCCGGGTCGTCGGGCGGTCGCGCGGAGGGTGCCGGGTCGTCGGGCGGTCGTCCGGAAGGCATCGGGTTGTCGGGCGGCGGTCGTCCGGAAGGCGTCGCCCTGTCAGGCGGTCGTCCGGAGGGCGCCGGGGCGTCCGGCGACGGGGAGGAAGGCCTGCCGGGCGGTGGCGGGGAAGGCGTGCCGGGCGACGGGGGAGAAGGCGCGCCGGGGGCCGCGCGTCGCGCCGGTGACGGCCTGTCCGGGACCGCCCGGCCGGAGGTCTCCGCCCTCGCCGGATACGTCAGGATCGCCGCGGCGGGGCCGGACGAACCCGTCGTGCGGGCGCTGCGTGACGACCTGGCGCTCGCCGCCGACCTGGGCGCGCCCGCCGTGCGGGTGTTCCCAGGAGGGGACGACGTCGAGGCGGGGGCGCGGCGGCTGCGCGCGGTCGCGGACCTGTGCGCGGAGTCGGGGGTACGGGTGCTGGTGGAGACCCACGACGCGATGCCGACCGGCGCCGCGGTCGGGCGGCTGCTGGACGCGGCGGGCGTTCCCGAGGCGGTGGGCGCGCTGTGGGACGTGCTGCACCCGTGGCGGCACGGCGAGGAGCCCGCGGAGACCCTGGCGGCGCTGGCCGGGCATCTGGCGTACGTGCAGATCAAGGACGCGGTCTCGGCCGGTGACACGACCCCGGTGCCGATGTGGGCGGGCGGGGTCCCCCTCGACGAGTGCGGCGAGCTGCTGCGCGGTTTCGGGGGCTGGGTCTCCCTGGAGTGGGAGCGCACCTGGTACCCGCACGTGGCCCCGGTGGAGGAGATCCTCCCCGGGGCCCGCGAGTGGGTCGCCCGCTTCTCGTCGTGACCGCCGCCGGGCGGGACGTCGTCCTGTGACCGGCCGTCCGGAGCCGGGGCTGACCGGCTTCGGGCGGCTCGTGGCCGTACGCGAGCCCGTCAGCCCGGGTGCGGGACGGCGGGCCACTCCGGGTAGAGGAGGGCGTTGATGCCGAGCGCCGCCGCGGCCTGGACGTTGACGGCCCGGTCGTCGAGGAAGGTGACGTCGCCGGGGGCGGCGTCGAGGTGGCGCAGGACCTCCTCGAAGATGGCGGGGTCCGGTTTGGACAGGGCCATGCGGCAGCTGTAGAAACGGTGGGCGAACGCCGCCGACCAGGGGGCGTCGTCGATGGCCGCCGCGAGCGGCTCGGGGGCGTTGGACAGCAGGGCGAGCCTGTGGCGCGCCGCGAGGTCCTCGATGCCGCGCAGGGTCTCCGGGTTCAGGTGGGACCAGCTCTCGACGTCGGCCGCGTCGAGCTTGGCGACGAGCGGGTCGTCGTCGCCGAGCGCCTTGCCGAGGACCGCGCCCCAGTACAGGTGGGAGGCCTGGCCGAGGTCGTAGGCGTCGCGGTGGCGCCAGTAGCGGTCGCGGAAGGTCGCCTGGTCCAGGCCGAGCAGCTTCGCCATGGAGGCCGTCGTGTCGGAGGGCTGCGGCGTGGAGATGACCTCGCCGTAGTCCAGCAGCATCCACGTGGTCACGTGCTCTCCTCGCCTCGGAACGGTCCTGCGCCGGCGGCTCCGGTGTCACCCTTCGACGTGGCGGGTGGGGCCCCGCACGCCCTGCCCGGCGCGTCTCGCGCTCGGTGGGACGGGGATGATCATTGATCGTTCGGGGCCGTTCCGGAACTCTTTCGTGTTCATTCGATCGTACTTCGTGTTTGATTTCAAGATGTAGATCTCGATCGCCACGGCGGGAACGGGATCCCGTCCCGGAGCCCTTCGGTCGTGCGCCCGCCAGGTCTCGTGTGCCTGCCCGGGGCGTGTGCTTGTCCTGTCGTACGCCTGCCGGTTCCGTGTGCCCGCCCGGTGCCGTACGCCTGCCGGTTCGCCGTGTGGCGGTCAGTCGTCGCCGTCCCGGTTCGTCGCGCGGTGGTGGTGCCGCCGGGCCTTGAGGCGGTTGCCGCAGGCGGCCATCGAGCACCAGCGGCGGGTGTTGGCCCGGCTGTGGTCGACGAGGAACAGGCGGCAGTCGTCGTTGGCGCACGGGCGCAGGCGGCCGGGCAGGGTCTCCTGGAGATGCGCCCAGGCCAGCACGCACCGGAGGCCGAACGGGTCGGCGGAGCCGGTGCTCAGCTCCCAGCGCACGCCGTCGTCGCCGACCGACGGGGTCCGCGACACCCCTTCGAGGAAGGGCTCCAGCGTCCGGGCGGGCTCCTCGCCCCTGACGACGCGGGCGACCGCGTCCCTGACGCGGCGGGCCGAGGCGACGGCGGCCGGTGAGCGGGGCAGGTCGCGCTCGCCCAGCCATCGGGCGGCCTCGTGCCGGTCCTCCAGGGCGTCCGTGGGGACGCCGTCGACCACGGGGGTGGTGTTGAGCAGTTCCACGAGGAGGTCAACGTCCTCTATAACCACCTTGGACATGTTGACAGGTTAGCAGTGGTGGTGCTTCGCTGGCCATGAGTAACTCCCTCAATGACTCAAAGGGGTTAGACATGGATGAGATGGTCCACTACCGCACCGCCGTCGTACGCGGGCAGGAGATCTTCTACCGGGAGGCCGGGAACCCCGACGCGCCGGTCCTGCTCCTGCTGCACGGCTACCCGACGAGCTCCCACATGTTCCGTGACCTCATCCCGAGGCTGGCCGCCCGGTACCGGCTCGTCGCCCCCGACCACCTCGGCTTCGGCTACTCCGCGATGCCGTCCGTGGACGACTTCGACTACACCTTCGCGAACCTGGCCGAGATCACCGCCGCCTTCACCGAGCGAATCGGCCTGTCGCGCTTCGCCATGTACGTGCAGGACTACGGCGCGCCCATCGGCTGGCGGCTCGCCACCGCTCACCCGGAGCGCGTCACCGCGATCGTCACCCAGAACGGCAACGCCTACCTCGACGGCCTGGACGAGGACTTCTGGGCCCCGATCCGGGCCTACGGCACCGACCCGTCCCCGGCCACCGAGGCTCCCGTACGACAGTTCCAGACCCTTGAGGCGATCCGCTGGCAGTACACCCACGGCGTTCCCGACGCGAGCCTCGTCAGCCCCGACACCTGGCACCACGACCTCGCGCTGCTGCAGCGTCCCGGCAACATCGACATCCAGCTCCGGCTCGCCCGCGACTACGTCACCAACATCGACCTCTACCCGGCCTTCCAGGAGTACTTCCGCGCGAGCCGGGTCCCGCTGCTCGCCGCCTGGGGAGCCCACGACGAGATCTTCGGGCCGGACGGCGCCACGGCCTTCCGGCGCGACCTGCCCGACGCGGAGATCCACCTGCTTCCCGCCGGTCACTTCGCGCTGGAGAGCCACGGGGCCCAGATCGCCCGGCTCGTCGACGACTTCCTCGGCCGCACGCTTCCCCGCTGACCGTGCGGGCCGCGCCTGCTATCGGCGACCCGCGGCGCGTTCGACGGGCCGGGGGAGGGAGGATGGGGCGCGGGCGCGTGACGCACGACGCCGTACGACGAGGAGAAACGATGATCCGCCGCTGGAATCCCCCAGGCCCGGCCGCGCCGCTCGGCCGGTACAGCCACCTGGCCGCCGCGCCCGCCGACCACGAACTGCTGATGATCTCCGGTCAGGTCGGCGTCCTGGAGGACGGCACCCTCGCGGGCCCGGACGCCGAGTCGCAGGCGCGCCAGGTCTTCGCCAACATCGAGAGCCTCCTCCGCTCCGCGGGCGCCGGTCCCGAGCACCTGCTCAAACTGTTCACCATGCTCTCCGGCACCGAGCACCTGGCGGGCTCGCGCGCGGCGCAGGGCGAGGTGTTCGCCAGGTGGTACCCGCGAGGGGACTTCCCCGCGCACTCGCTGATCGTGGTCGCCGCGCTCGCCGCCCCCGGCCTCGTCATCGAGGTCGAGGGCGTCGCCGCCGTCCCGCGCCGCTGACCCCGGCCCTCAGGTGGTGGTGATCGTCAGGTCCGCGCGGGCGCGGACGTCGTCGCGGGTGTGGAAACGCTCCTCCTGGGCCGCCCAGCTGTTCCAGTGCGGGGCGTAGAGATCGCCGTCGCGCTCCAGCGCGCGGGCCTTGCGCACCTCGTCGGCCGCCTCCAGCCACAGCAGGCCGCTCAGGTACGGGGCGGCGGCTAGGGCGCCGGAGCCGGTGCCGTCGAGGACCAGGATGCCGGTGCCCGGGACCTCGTGCCACTCCGCGTAGGCGCCCTCCGCCCAGTCGTAGCGGCGCCACCGCGCGGGCCGGTCCAGGCTCAGCGGTCGCAGGACCCACCCGACCAGCGCGTCGACCCCTCCCAGCAGGCCGTCCCACCCCGGGTAGAGATCGTCCATCCGTACGACGGGCGCGGCGAGTTCAGCGGCCACGGCGGTGGCGAGGGTGGACTTGCCCGACCCCGAGCGTCCTTCGACCGCCAGGACGCGGGTGCGGCCCGCCCGGGCGGGGCGGGTGCGCAGCCAGCGCGAGATCCGCGGCACGTGGCCGTTCACGTCGATTTCACAGGTTCGCGTCGGTGTCACAGGGGGTTCCGGGTGACCTCACGGTGTGCTCCGGTGACCTCGCGGCGTACTCCACGTGACCTCGCTGCGCGCCCCGGGACCGGAGGGCGCGGTCACGCGCTCCGGCGGGTGCGCCAGCGGGTCAGGATCTCGCGGTCGGAGTCGCGCTCCTCGACGTCGCGGCGGCGCTGCTCGTCCTCGTCCTGTGCCAGGGCGAGCCATTCGGAGTATTCGGGGTCGTCGCGGCCTATGTCGCGGGTGCCGTCGATCTTGGTGCCGTTGGCCAGCGTGGTCGTCGCGGGGACGCGGAGGGTGCCTCCCGGCAGCATGGTCACGTTCATGGCGTGGCCTTTCCGTCGTCTCTCTGTCCGCTGTTCGCCCAGCATAGCTCCGGGGGTCGTGGCACGCCCACGGTCACCCGATGCCGTACTGCCCGGACAGCTGGTGATACACCCGTTCGGCCTCCGCCTCCGCGCCGATCAGGTGGAGCAGCCGGGTCGCCCTCCGGGTGAGCACGCAGGCGAAGGCCTCGGCGAACAGTTCGGTGACGTCGTCGCGGTAGGGCGGCCGAAGGCGGCCGCGGGCGCGGGCGTGCAGGTCGGTCCAGAACGGGGAGTGCGAGGGCAGCCTGTCCATGTGGTCGGTGGCGTGGCCGATCTCGTGCCCGCACACCGACACCGAGGGTGACGGGGCGCTCCCCACCCCGATCCGCCGCTGCCGGGGGTCGTAGACGCCCGCGCTGCGTTCCCAGAGGCCCGCCTGCAGGGGCAGCGCGACACCGCGCAGCCATTCGAAGCCGGGAAGGTCGGGCACCGATCCAGGCCCCACCACGATGCCGCCGCTCAGGTGGGTGGTCAGGCGGGTGGCGAGAGCCTGCGGCACGGCCGCCAGCGTCAGTATCGCGAGGAGTGTCTCCGCCGGTGGGAACGTGCCAGGCTCCCAGGTGCGCGTCAGCCGCACCTCCAATGGGCCGACGTGCAGCCAGCCGGGGCGTCCTCTGCTGTGGTCGGCCAACGCAGCCGCTTCTCCTGGATCGGGGGGATCGGGGGCCGCCACGGCTTGCGGGCCGGGCCGGGCGCTCCGGTCCGCGGGCCGCGACGGTGATCACGCGAGACTACCTCCCCCGCGCCCGGCCCGTGCGAGCGCGCGTTCGCGGTGAGGGTGTCCTGCGGTTCCGGTACGGCTCGGTCCACCGGTGCCCGGTGGTTCCGGTACGGCCCGGCCTACCGGTGTCCTGCGGTTTCGGTATGGCCCGGCCTACCGGTGTCCAGCGGTTCCGGTATGGCCCGGCCTACCGATGTCCGGCCAGGACGGCGTGGTGGTCGGCGCCTTCCCGGCCGTCCGGGTCGGCGTGCACGGTGGCGGCACCCAGCCGGGGCAGGTGGTGGATCAGCCGGTGCTCGGCCTCCACCGACACGGCGTGCGCCTGGAGCAGCGACAGGTCCTCGCCGACCACGATGTCCACCTCGGCGCGCAGCGTGTGGCCCACCCAGCGCAGCCGTACCGATCCCACCCGCCGCACGCCGGGGGTGGCGGCCAGGATCCGTTCCGCGCTGTCGACGAGTGCCGGGTCGACCGCGTCCATCAGCCGGTGGTAGATCTCGCGGGCCGCGCCCCTGAGGACGAGGCAGATGGCCACCGTGATCAGCAGGCCGACGATCGGGTCGGCGATCGGATAGCCCAGTGCCGAGCCGCCCGCGCCGAGCAGCACGGCCAGCGAGGTGAGGGCGTCGGTACGGGCGTGCAGCCCGTCGGCGACCAGCGCGGCCGATCCGATCCGGCGGCCGACCCCGATCCGGTAGCGGGCCACCCACTCGTTGCCCGCGAAGCCGATCACGGCCGCCGCGGCGACCCAGCCGAGCGCCCGTACCTCCTGGGGGTCGACCAGGCGCCGCGCGGCCTCGTACCCGGCGAGCGCGGCGGAGGCGGCGATGACCAGGACGATGGCGATCCCGGCCAGGTCCTCGGCCCTGCCGTAGCCGTAGGTGAACCTGCGGGTGGCCGCGCGGCGCCCGAGGGAGAAGGCGATCGCCAGCGGCAGCGCGGTCAGCGCGTCGGCGACGTTGTGCAGCGTGTCACCGAGGAGGGCGACCGAGCCGGAGAGGACGACGATCACCGCCTGGACGGCGGCGGTCACCATGAGCACGGCGAAGGAGACGGCCAGTACGCGCATCCCGCGGCTGCTGGACTCCAGGGCCGTGTCGGTTTTGCTCGCGCTGTCGTGGCTGTGCGGGGTGAGGGCGTGGCGGGCTCGTGGGAGCAGCCTTCCGAGCCGTTGGCCCGCCGGTCGCCGTACCCCGTGGCCGTGCTCGTGATGATGACCGTGGCCGTGGCCGTGTCCATGTTCGGGCCCGTGTTCGTACGTTGGGTCGTGCGCGGCCTCGTGGCCCTGACCGTGGAGGGAATCGGGGCCGGTGGGTCCGTCGGGGGACGGAGAACCGGCGTCCTGCTGGTCGGACATGGCTACCTCGTTTGCTGCCGGCGCCCTTTTCCCGGAGTATATGTAGCCATGTATGCACGCGACAACGAATCAGGTGCCAACCCGTCGCAGGAGCAACCCACCGGCGCCCAGGTGGAGACCGCCGTCGAGGCCTTCCGGATGCTCGGTGACGCCACCAGATTGCGCCTGATGTGGCTGCTGTCGTCGGGGGAGTACGACGTCGGCTCGCTCGCCGAGGCCGTCGGGATCGCGCGTCCATCGGTCTCCCAGCACCTGGCGAAACTCCGCCTCGCCGGGCTGGTGCGCACCCGCAGGGACGGCCGTCGCGTGCTCTACCGGGCCCGTGACGCCCACGTCCGCGCGCTCATCGGGGAGGCCCTGTTCCACGCCGACCACGAGGTCTCCGGCATCCCGCGCCACGACTGAGGGAAGCGCCCGCCGGTGTGCGCGGGAGCGCCCGGCCTGGGTACGCGGGAGTGCGCGCCGGATGACGGCGAACCGGTCGAGGGCTTCTCACGGTCACGCTGTTAATTGACAGATTAATTTGTCCAATGGTTTCATGTGGGCGTGGCCGCGATCGAGATGACACTCATGGACGAGCCCGACCGTCTGCGGGTCGCGCTCACCCCGATCCGCAGACGGCTTCTCGCCCGCCTGCGCGAGCCCGCCTCCGCCGTCCAGCTCGCGGCCGAGTTCGACCTGCCTCGCCAGCGGGTCGGCTACCACCTCAGGGTGCTGGAGGAGGTGGGGCTGGTCGAGCTGGTGGAGGAGCGCCCGCGACGCGGTTTCGTCGAGCGCGTCATGGGCGTCACCGCGAACGCCTTCCTCGTCGATCCCGGCGTGCTCGACGCACCCGACAAAGCCCCCGAAGCCGACGGAGCCTCCGGGGCTGACGAAGCGACCGGAGTCGACGGAGTCACCGAAGCCGGCGGGGTCACCGGGGGTGCTCGGGTCGGCGGAGCAGGGGAAACCGGCGGTGGCGGTGGCGAGTTCACCGGGCTCACCGGGCTCACCGGCGCCGCCGAGGTGGCTCAGGTGGCTCAGGTGGCCGGGGCGGCCGGGGAGTTCCGCCGTGTCGCCGACCAGTACGCCGCCGAGCATCTCGTCGAGGTGGCCGCCGGGACCGTGCGCGACGTCGCCCGCATGGCCGCCGCCGCCGACCGGCAGGGCGTCCGGCTGCTGACGTTCACTCTTGAGGCGCGAGTACGCTTCGCCGAACCCGGCGACGTGCACGACTTCACCGACGCGCTCGCCGACGCCCTCTCGCGGGTCGCGGCCCGCTTCGACACCCCCGGGGGGCGGCCCTACCGCCTCGTCGCCGGTGGACATCCGGCCCCCGGCGTACCGGGGGCGCGAGAGAGCGTCGGCCCTTCCGCCCCCGGTACGCCGGAAGCCGCTGCGTCCCCCTTCCCCGGTGCGGGGGAGGGTGCTGGACGTCCGGCCCCCGGATCGCCGGATATCGACCGTTGACACCCATCCCGGGACCGAGGTCCGAGGTTTCCCCGTCGAGAGGCATCCGATGACAGACGAGCCGTTCTCCCTTGAGGTCACCATCGCCGCGCCCGTCGACGACGTGTGGAGCGCGCTGCGCGATCCCGAGTCGATCCGGCGCTGGCACGGCTGGCACTTCGACGGCCTCGACAAGGAGGTCGAGGTCATCTACCACCAGAACGTCGTGGAGTCGGCCGCCGAGCACCGGCTGGAGCTCCAGGGCGGCGACGTGTTCGAGCTGACCGATCTCGGCGACCGTACGCGCCTGCGGGTGACCCGTGCCCCGCACGGCGGCGACCCCGAGTGGGACGCCTACTACGACGACATCACCGAGGGCTGGATCACCTTCGTCCACCAGCTCGCGTTCGCCCTGGAACGGCACCCGGGCGCCGACCGGCGCACGGTCTTCCTCTCCGGCGCGGCGGCCACGCCGGTGCTGGAGGCCACCGGCCTCGCGGCGGTGGCCGGGCTGTCCCAGGGGAGCCCGTACGAGCTGGAGGGGCCCACCGGGGAGACGCTGCGCGGCGAGGTCCGGTTCCGTTCGGCCAACCAGGTCGGCCTCACCGTCGACGGCTGGGGCGACGGCCTGCTGGTCGCGGCCCAGAACCCGCCCTCGCCCGCCAACCCCGGCGGCGCCGCCATGATGGTGCTCACCACGTACGGCCTCGACGACGCCGCGTTCGCCGGCCTCGAATCCCGCTGGAACGCGTGGTGGGGACGGAACTTCCCCGAGCCCGCCGCGAACGACCAGGACGCCCCCGCCGACACGGAGCGGGTCCCGAACGAGTGACCGGCAGGTTCACGCGGCAGGCTCGTCCACGGGCTACCTCACCACGCGGAACCGCAGATGCGTGACGCGCGCGGACCCGGCCATGCCGGTCCTCTCCAGTTCGACGCGGTCGCCGCCCAGGCGGTCGAAGAGACGGGTGCCCGCCCCGAGCAGCACCGGTGCCAGCTGGAGCTGGATCTCGTCCACGAGCCCGGCCCTCACGAGCTGCCCGGCGATGTCCGCCCCGCCCATCACGAGGACGTTCTTCTCCTTCGCCGCCTTCCGCGCCTGATGGATCGCGCTCTCGAGGCCGTCGGAGACGAAGGTGAAGGTCCCGCTCGTCATGGGTAGTTCCTCCCGCTTCTCATGGGTGAGTACGAAGCACGGCGCGGGGAACGGGGTGTCCTTCCACAGGCCCACCCCCACGTCGAAGGTCCGCCTGCCCACCACCACCGCCCCCGTCGAGGCGGACAGGTCCCGATGCACCCCGGCGTCCACCTCCCGGTCGGCGTCGTCGTTGAACAGCCATTCGTGGAGCCGCTCACCGCCCTCGCCCATGGGACGCTCGATACCGACGCCGGTGCCCGCCACGAAGCCGTCGAGCGACACCGTGATGTTGAGAAGAACCGTTCCCACGAGATTTCTCCTTGTTGCCAGGGACCTCGTCGCCGAAGCCCTCGTTGTCAAAGTCATGGTGGCCGGAGCCCCGGTCGTCAGGACCCTGGTCGCCGGAGCCCTTGCGGCTCGGCGCGTGTCCCCTGTGTCCTCTGTCCCGTGTCCTCCGTGTCCTCCGTGTCCTCCGTGTTCGGCGGGAGGCGTAGGACAGTCATGTCGCGGCGTCCTCCGCCACCCTCGCCGGGCTGCCCGCCGTCCGGTCGTACAGGGCGGGAGCGAGTGCGGTGAACAGCACGGCGGCGGTGACGGCGAACCCCGCCGGGTAGCCCACCGACCCGGACAGGAGCCCGAACCCGACCGCCCCGGCGCCGAGCCCGGCGTCGTAGGCGAGGTTCCATGCCGCGCTCACCTGGCCGAAGGCGGATTCGGGGGCACGCTCGAACATCAGTGCCAGGGTCGCGTTCTGGGCCATGCCGAACCCCGCCCCGAACAGCCCCATGCCGACGATCATCGCGAGAGGGTCGTCCACCCGGATGAGTGCGGCCGTGCCGAGAGCGGCGGCCAGGACGGCGGGGACCAGCAGGCGGGCGGGGCCGTGGCGGTCGCCGTACCGGCCCGCCGCCCAGCGCGCGAGGGGCGTGACGCAGGACTGCGTGAGCAGGGCCAGCGCGACCAGGTCGCGTGACCGCTCCGACACGGCGAGCGGGAGGAAGGTCAGCAGGACACCGGCCGCCGGTGTCACCATGACGAAGACGATCGCGGGCCTGGCGACACCGCCGTCACGGAGGACGTCGAGGATCCCGCCCCGACTTCCGTCCCGGGTCTTGCCCCGAGCCCTGTCCTGGATTCTGCCCTCGGTCCCGCTCCGGATTTCGTTCCGGGTTCGATCATGCCGTTCGGTCCGCGTCCGCAGGGAGGGCAGGCCGGGTACGGCGGCCAGCGCGAGCAGCGACAGCGCCGCCCCGGCGGCGAAGACGGGTCCGTGGCCGATGCGCTCGCTCAGCCAGAGCCCCAGCGGCAGGCACGCGATGGAGGGAATCCCGACCGCCACCCCGTACAGTCCCAGCCCCTCGCCGCGACGGTCGGCGGGCACCAGCTCGGCCATCAGGGCCGCACCGGCCACCACCACGAGCCCGAGCCCGGCACCCCGGGCCAGACAGATCCCCAGTACCGGGGGCATCGACGCCGACGCCGGCAGCAGGAGGGCGGGTGCTCCGAGCAGGAGCAGGCCCAGTCCCATGACCGCCCGGTAGCCGTACGCGCGCAGCAGGCCGGGCGCCGCGAACTCCGTCAGCACGGTCCCCAGCATCATGGTGCCGGTCGCCAGGCCCGCGCCCACACCGCCCGCACCGGACGTGGCCGCGTACAGGGGGACGACGGGCGCCAGCAGGTAGAAGCCGCCGAGGGCACCGAGCGAGGCGGCCAGCAGCAGGACCACCGGGCGGTTCAGAATGCGAGGATCCGGAACGCGGGCGCCCTCTCCCTGAGTCTCCCCGTCCTCCTCCTGAGTCTCCCCGCCCGCTCCCCGAGTTTCCCTGCTCTCTCCCCGGGTCTCCGCGCTCTCTCCCCGAGTTTCCACGGTGTCCCCCTGAGTCTCTCCGCCGTCCCCCCGGCCTTCGTCGGCGGCGCTCTTCTGGTGAGTCATGGGCCGACCCTAGAGCGGAAACCGGCTCAGCGATAAGGTCCGGTTTCATGTCGATCGAGTGGACCGGTTCGGGGCCGGAACTCCCGTTGCGGGTTGACAGGAACCGGCCGGAACCCTTGCGTGAGCAGCTGGAAAGCGCGTTGCGCGAGAGCATCCGCGCCGGTCGGCTGGCCGCCGGTGAGCGGCTCCCGTCCTCGCGCGTCCTCGCCCGCGACCTCGGCGTCTCTCGGGGCCTGGTGACCGAGTGCTACGCGCAGCTGCAGGCCGAGGGCTACCTCGTCACGCGCGGCGGCTCGGCCACCCGCGTGGCGGCCGCCGCCCGCCCGCCGGTGGACGCGCCGTCACCACCCAGCATGCCTGCCGGGCCCGCTGTGCTCCCCGAGACCCCCGAGATCCCCGGGCTCCCCGCGCTCGCCGGGTCCGTCGGGATCGACTTCCGGCCCGGTGTGCCCGACCTGTCGAGTTTTCCCCGCGAGCGATGGAGCCGCGCCCTTCGGCGTGCCTGCCGCGACGTGCCCAGCGACCTGCTCGGCTACGGCGACCCGTACGGTGACCCGGTGTTGCGCGACGTGCTCGCCGCCTACCTGCGGCGGGTTCGCGGGGCCGCCGCCGACGCGGCTCACACCGTCGTGTGCGCGGGGTACGCGCAGGGGCTGCAGCTCGTCCTGCGCGCGCTGGCGGGGGAGGGCGTGCGTGTCGTGGCCGTGGAGGATCCCGGCGACCCCGACCACCGCGCCGCCGCCGCGACGGCGGGCCTCGACATCATCGCGGTACCCGTCGACGAGCACGGCGTCGACACCGGCGTGCTCGCGGCCACCGGCGCGCGTGCCGTGCTGCTCACCCCCGCCCATCAGTCGCCCACCGGGGTCGTACTGGCTCCCGGCCGCAGGCAGGCGCTGATCGCCTGGGCCGTCGCCCGTGACGCGACGATCGTCGAGGACGACTACGACGCCGAGTTCCGCTACGACCGCGAACCGGTCGGGGCGCTGCAGGGTCTCGCTCCGGACCGGGTGGCGCTCCTCGGCTCGGTCAGCAAGTCGCTCGCCCCGGCCCTGCGTCTCGGATGGATCCTCTGCCCGCCCCGGCTGTCGGCCGAGATCGCGCGTCAGAAGCGGCTCGCCGACCGCGGCTCGCCGGTCCTCGACCAGTTCGCGCTCGCCGACCTGGTGCGGTCGGGTCATTACGACCGCCACCTGCGCCACATGCGGACACGCTACGCCGCCCGGCGCGCGGCCCTCGTGGACGCGCTGGGGCGGTACGCGCCCGAGGTCGAGGTGCGCGGGCTGGCCGCCGGGTTCCACGCCGTCGCCCGGCTGCCACCGGGCACGGACGAGCGTGCCGTGGTCGAGGCCGCCCGCCGCCGGTCCGTCGCGCTGTACGGGATCAGCGGCTATCTCCTCGACCCGCCGGAGCGACGCACGTCTTCCGCGCGGCTCGTTCTCGGGTTCGGCAACCTGACCCCGGACTCCATCTCCGACGGCATCGCCACCGTCGCGGACCTGCTGCGGGGCGGCTGAGCCGCCGCGGGCCCGAGCAGGCCGGTGCCTTTCCTTCGCGAGAGTCCAGGCCCGCTTCGGAGTGGCCGCTTCGTCATGACAGCGCGGGCACTCTTCCGGAAGACGGCTTCCGACGGCTTCCGGGGGCTTTCGTGGGCTTCCGGGCGGCGGCCTCGTCGCCGGGGTTCACGCCTCCTTCAGGATGGCGGTCACCGACTCGCGCAGCGGCGTGGTGGGGCGGCCGATGAGGGCGCTGAGCTCGCCCGGCGTGGGGGAGAGGACCCCCTGGGCGATGGCGAGATCGATGTCGGCGTACATGGTCGCCACCGGTTCCGGCAGGCCCGCGTCGATCAGGGCCCGGAGGTGGTCGGCGTGCGGGAGGTCCCGGTAGACGACCGGCCTGCCGGAGACCGCCGACGCCTCGGCGGCCAGCTCGGACAGGCTCCACGCCGTGTCGCCGGAGAGCTCGTAGACCTTGTCGCCGGCCTGCTCGCCGGTGAGCACGGTGACGGCCGCGGCCGCGTAGTCCGCACGGGACGCGCTGGCGAGACGGCCGTCACCGGCCGCGCCGAGGATCGCGCCGTGCTCGACGCCCTGGAGGACGGACGCCGCGTAGACCTCGGTGTACCAGCCGTTGCGCAGGAAGGTGAACGGGATCCCCGAGGCGCGGATGTGCTCCTCGGTGCCCCGGTGTTCGACGGCCAGCGCCAGGGGCGTGGTGTCGGCGTGCAGCACGCTGGTGTAGACGATGCGGGCGACCCCGGCCGCCTTGGCCGCGTCCACCACGGCCTGGTGCTGCCCGAGGCGCCGCCCGACGGCGTCGCCGGAGATGAGCAGGACCGTGTCACCGGGAGCGAAGGCCCGCTCCAGCGTCTCCGGCCGATCGTAGTCGGCCTCCCTGATCTCGACGCCGCGTGCGGCCAGGTCGGCGGCCTTGCCGGGATTCCGTACGGCCGCCGCGACCTGGTCCGCGGGCACGCTCTCCAGCAGGCCGTCCACCACCAGGCGGCCGAGCTGGCCGGTGGCACCGGTGACAACGATCATTTCGCTTCTCCTCGCTCGAAGGGGTCGCCGTCAGGTTAGTACTAACTAATCCACAGTGCCAACTGAAAGTTAGTGCTTTCTTTTGTGTGGTGCGGTGAGAAAGTAAGGTGGACGGATGGACGACCAGGCCGCGATCCCGCTGGACGAGTTCAGCCAGCTCACCTTCGACGTCTTCATGCGCGGATGCTTCTCGCGCGAGACGTTGGAGCACGTGACCGGCCGCTGGGGCATCCTGGTCATGGTCGCGCTCCACGAGGGGACCTACCGCTTCAACGCCCTGCGCCGCCGGGTCGACGGAGTGAGCGAGAAGATGCTCGCCCAGACCCTGCAGGCCCTGGAGCGCGACGGCCTGGTCCATCGCGAGGCCGAGCCGACCATCCCCCCGAAGGTCGAGTACAGCCTCACGCCGCTCGGCGGCCAGGCCGCCCGGCGCCTGCTCGACCTCATCGAGTGGCTGGAGGGCGAGATGCCCGCGGTGATGGAGGCCCGCGCACGCTACGACCAGGCCAGAGAAGACCGGCGGACGACGTAGGCCCCTCGCCTGCCGTCCCTTGCGCCGGCATCCACCTGTCGTGCCGAGGGACGGAAGCCGTCCAGGGGCCGGGAGCCGGGAGCCGTGCCGGGACCCGCCTGTCGTGCCGGGGCCGGAGGTTGTGCCGGGGTCCGCCTGTCGTGCTGGGATCCGGTGGTTGTGTCGTGATCCGGCCTCCATGCGAAGGTTCCGATGCCGTGGCGGGGGACCCGCGCGACGCCGAGTACAGGTTTGTCGGTCAGGGGCGTTAGCGTTCCGCGCATCACGGTCGCGGGTGACGAAATCCCCGCGGGCGTCGGCGATCCTTCCATGATGAAAGGCGGGACCCTTTGGGCTGGCTGGCGGCGGGCGACGGGTACGAGGTCGCCCTGGTGGAGGGCCGGGTGGCGGCGAGAGCCACCACGGGCCGGGCGGCGGGACGGCGGCTGAAGTCGCTGCCCAAGCAGGTGCGCGAGCACCCCGAGGTCGAGCGGCTGCGCCGCCTGGCCGAGTGGCTCGACCGGCACGAGGCGGCCTGCGTGGCGCGGGTGGACGCCTGGATGGTGTCGTCCCTGCCCGTCCCGACCGGGCTGGTGGCCCGGGTGTGGCCGGACGAGGCGTGGCGATCTGTGCTGCGCGACCTCGTGGTGGTCGGCGACGGCGAGGCGGGCCTCCTGCGGGACGTCACCGGATCGGGCGAGCTGCGGACGGTGAACCTGGACGGCGAGACCGTCCGGATGTCCCCGGAGACCGTGACCCTGCCCCACCCGGTGCTCCTCCCCGACCTGGAGGACCTGCGGGAGTTCGCCGCGGAGCTGGGGGTGACCCAGCGCGTCGAGCAGATCCACCGGGCGACCTGGGAAAGGCCCGCCGAGCACGCGGAGAAGGCCACCGAGGTGACGGAGTTCGCCGGGGGGAGGTTCGCCTCCCGGTTCGGTCTCGCCGCCCGCGCGACCTCGCTCGGCTACCGCGTGTCGGGCGGCTACGCCACCTGCGCGGTGCGCGACGCCGGGCGGAGCGCCGAGGCGTCGGTGTGGATCGGAGAGCCCTACTGGGACGGCGACACCGAGACCGGCAACCTGACCTGGAACGACCGTGACGGCAGGAGGCTTCCCCTGCGGGAGGTCGGCCCGGTGGCCTGGTCCGAGGGAATGCGCATGGCCGCGGCGCTGTACGCCGGCCGCAACGTCGAGGAAGGAACGAACGCGTGAGCGGCGCCACGTCGTCAGCGAGCACCCCCGCGGCCCGGACCGCGGCCGGGGCCCAGGACCTGCCGGAAGCGAGTGGCGGGGCCGGGACGTACGGGCCGTCCGGGCAGGGCGGTGGGACCGCGGCGCCCGAGTCGCGGGAGGCCGCGGGCGTCGCCGAGGCGCGGGAGCTGCTGGAGGCCGGGGCGGTCCTTCCGCCGGGCACGGACGGCGGTGAGCGGGCGGTGCCGCTGACAGCTCGCGCGTACCGGCACCCCGGCCTGGAGGACCGGGTGGTGGTCCGCCTGGTCGCCGAGGAGCTGGGCGCGGCGGAGGACGCGGCGGCGGCCTTCCTCGGGCTGGTGCCGGACGGCGGACCGGCCGTCGTCGGGGTGGACCTGCGGCGCTCGCTCGGATTCCCCGAATGGGTGCTCGTGCACCACCCCGAGGACGGCCACCACGCGCTCGCCCTGGTGCCGGAGCTCGACCGCGCGGGCCGGCAGGCGAAGTCCAAGCCGAAGGCCGCCCTCGACGCCTACCAGCGGCTCGCCACCCAGCTGGCCGGATCCGTCCCGCACTTCCTGCCCACGTTCCTCGAACAGGCGGGCCGGGTGTTCCTCTCGGTGGAGAACGCCACCTACGCGGCGCAGATGTTCGTCCAGGCGCGCAGGGCCGAGACCGAGCACGGCCTGCCCGTCGACGAGGACCGGCTCGACGCGGTGTTCCTGGAGTTCGCGCTCGCCGGGGCCCTGCCGGTGAAGGCGCTGTCCGTGTACGCCAAGGAGCTGGCCGGCCGGGTGCCCGCCGACGAGGCCCTGAGCAGGATCCACCGGCTGTGCGTGCGCCGCACGGCGGGCGGGCTGTCGCCGTCCGCGCAGATGGCCGTCGAGCTGCGCCGCCTGGCCAGGGCCGCCGGACGGGACGCGGACGTCGAGGAACAGTCGTACCTGGTGGACCTGCTCGCCCTGCCCGCCACCTCCGGGGCGGCACCGGGCTGGTGGAAGGCGCACCGCCAGGCCCTGGTGGCGCTCGCCGGGCGGGAGCCCGCCTTCCGCGGGACGCTGCTGAACACGATGCCCGCCAACGGCGACGACGACATGCCCGCCCTCTGGCTGGAGGTGCTGGAGGAGTCGGGCGCCACCGCGGGCCTGGGAGAGGCCGAGGTGCCCGAGCGCGAACGTCCCGCCGACGGCACGGCGGGCTGGCTGGAGCGCTTCCTGGCCATCTGGAGCCCCGGCTGGCGCGGAACACCGGCGCTGCCCGGCCTGTACGCCCTGGTCGAGCGGGTGGCGGGACGGCTGCGCGCCGAGCTCGCCGCGACGGGCGGGGCCGTGTCCTTCAAGCCCGATCCCGACCTGGTCGACCTCCTGCTGTCGCTGGGGATACCGGTCGCCGACCCGGGCGACGACGCGCGCCTGCTGCTGGAGCCCTGGGCGCGGGGGGAGGAGGGGCGTGACCTGCTCGCGCTGGCCGCCGCCCCCAGGTTCCGGCCCGCGTTCCACCGCGCCGCCGAGGCGTTCGGCGACGACACCGACGGGCACCGGGCCGTACGCCGCCTGGCGGCCTCGCCCGGCGGCCGGACGATGCTCGCGGAGTGGGTGGCCACGGTCGCCCGGCGTTCGGCCGCCGCCGGCCTGCCGCAGCTGCCCGGCGCCCTCAGCCGGCTGACCTGGCTGCCCGGCGAGGCGCTGGTCCTCGCCGAGGAGGAGGTCGCCGAGGCGGTGCGGGCCGACCTCGCCGCCGAACTCGCCAGGACGCTGCGCGGCGGGCTCCTCGACGAGCTGGGCTGGCCGGCCTGGGAGGAGGCGGTCGCGAGCCTCGTCGCCCCGAAGGACCTGGACGAGATCGAGCTCGCCGACTCCTGGCCGAACCTGATCGTCTCCGGCCCCTCCCAGGCCAGGGTCATCGGCCGGGACGGGACCGTGCTCGTCCACGACCTGCGCTCCGCGCCGGACGGCGTCTGGGGCGACCCCGGCTTCCACCACGTCGACGGCGAGCTGCTCGTCTACTGGGGCACCCATGGTGACGGGTTGCTCGGATACTGGCACTCCTCCGCCGGGACGATCCTCTCGATGGAGGGGGAGATCAGCTGGTGGAGGCTGGACTCCGACACGATCACCCTGCCGCTGCCCGGCGGCGGGCGGGCCACCGGCATGGGCGTGCTGCACCCGGGCGACACCGCGATACCCCCCAGGTGCACCCTGATGGGCGACGGGACCTCGTTCTGGACCTGGGACGGCGACGTCAAGGGCTGGCGCGAGCACGACCCGGTCACCATGACGGACGGCAGGCTGAGCATGCCCGGGTTCCTCGCCGACGCGCTGCGCTCGGCACCGCCGGGCAGCACCTTCCGCGACGGCTGGGTGCTGCCCGCCCCCTCGGAGGAGGCCACCCCGGCCGGTGTCCCGGTGGACGGCCTGCTCGGCTGGCGGGTGGTCGAGCTGCCCGACGGCTCGCTGCGCGGCGAGGACCTCGCCGGGCGCGTCGTCACCCTGCGCAGCGGCCAGGAGGGGCACGGCAGGCCGTCGCGCGCGGTGACCTTCCCCGGCGACGACCGGCCGCGTGCCGTCGTCATGGGTTATCGCGAGCTCAAGCTCGTCGACCCGGAGGGCGTCGTCGTCGCGACGGCCTCGCTGCGGGACGAGCCGGGGACCTTCGCGGAGGGCAGCGCCTTGCTGCCGCCCATGCGCTACTGGCACCACATGCGGCCCCGTGACCTGGAGGGCTCGTCGGCCCTGCGCCGGATCGACGGGGAGACGGCGGCGGCCCTGCTGAAGGCCGCCGCGTCCGTCGAGTCCACCTCCACCGAATCCGCCCTTCCCACTCGGTCGGGACAACCGCCGAGGTCGGCGCGGGAGGAGCTGCGCGACCTGGTCCGTTCCCTGCTGCCGCAGGTCACCCACGACGCGCTGATCGCCGGGATCGCCGGGGTGGTGGCGTTCGCCGCCGCCCAGCGGGCCACCCTGGACGCGGCGGCTGCCAGGCTCGCCGCCGCCCTCGCGGGCGAGCGGGAGGAGGGAGAGCCGGAAGGCCCCTCCGACCGGCTGATCACCGAGGCGCTGAACGGCCTCGGTGCCGTGGCCCCCTACTGGGGGTGGCGGGAGGCGTCCCACGGGATCTTCCAGCAGCTGCGGGCGATCGGCGACGAGAGGCGGACGCCCTCCGGCCGGACCGTTCGCGTCCACCTGGACGGGCCGCCGCTCGCGCACCTCTCCACGGAGTGGGAGCCGCTGCTCGACCGGTCGGCCGCACTGGCCTACCGGACGGCGTCGGCGTCCGATCCCGGGCAGGCGGAGGCGCTGCGCGAGCTGCTCTCCGAGTTCGAGGCGCTCGGGCTGGCCTCCGCCGAACCGTCCTCGTGGCGTCGTTTCGTCCTGCACCTCGACGGCGCCTGGGTCGACAACGGCCGCGAGAGCCGTCCCGGTGACGGGCGCAACGTGCTCCCGCTGGAGGACGGGGCCCTCATCGCGTTCCTGACCTCCGGCTCCAGCTACGGCGGCGGCTACCGCTTCACCGCGCTCTTCCACGACCCGGCGGGCCGCTTCGCCGTACCCCAGCCCTACACCGTGCACTCCTCGGGGCCGGTCGGCGAGGCGAGGCGGGCGGGCTGGCTCGGGGAGTTCCTCGCCGAGCTCGCCGGACGCGGCGCCGCGCCCTGGCGTCCGGAGAGCGCCGAGGAGTTCGCGCGGCTCACCGGCGTGACCGAGACGATGGCCAGGCTGGTCGTCGCCGGGCTGCCGTACGCGGACACCTACGAGCGCGGCTTCCTGCCCGCGGACCTGCGGGCCGCACTCGGGGTGAAGGCGGTCGACGCCGCCGTTGCCAAGGACGAGCTGCGCCGGCTGGACGCCGACGTACGGCGGGAGGTCGTCGGCGCGCTGCTGCCCGAGCGTCCGGCCGAGCTGTGGACCGAGGGCCCGGACGTCGCCGCCGCCGCGCGCGTGTGGAACGCCAGGGTGGGGCGGCGGGCCGCCGTTCCCGAGTGGCTCGTCGGGGAGACGACCCGCGCGGTACGTACCGGATGGGAGCCGAGCCGGGCGCTGCCCGCCCTGCTCGACCCCGCCTCGGCGCCGGAGCTCAGCACGGACCTGGGCTGGCGGGTGAAGGGCGACCGGGTCTACCCGGACGACGACGGAGGCACCGGATTCACCCAGTCCACGCTGATCTCCACGATCGCGCTGAGCGCGTGGCTGGCCCACCGGCTGCCCTCCGGCGATCCCGTACGGGCCGCGCTGCCCGCGGTGCTGGCCGCGATCAGGGACCGGCTGGCCAACCCCGACCTGCTGCTCGACCTGGGCGACTACGCCGACCTCCCCGGATTCCGCAAGGTCGCCGGGGTTCCCACCGAGGTCGCCGAGGGCTGGGAGCGGTACGGCGCCGTGATCATGGCCACCCATGACGACCGGCCCGCGCCGGGCCTGCGCGTCGCCCTGCTCGACGCGTCGGGCGACGACCCCTACCTGCCCGCCCTGCGCGCCCTGGCCGGTCACCCCGAACGGCCCTTCACCGCCGAGCTGGCGCTGCGCACCGCCCGCGACCCGCGCTTCGAGGCGCTGCTGGCCGACCCCGGAGACCCGGCGGCGGGGGAACGCGCGGCCGACGGCACCTGGTGGCCACAGGACCCCTCCCGTTCCGTGCCCGCGCTGCAGTCCCAGGTCGCGGGGGAGTACGGGCTGGGTCAGGACGCCGCCGCCCTCTACCTGGCGCTGCTCGCGATGCCGGATCCCACCGACAAGAACGTCGCCCGGTGGACCGGCTGGAAGCCCGCCAGGTTCAAGGCGGCCCGTGCCGAGCTGGCCGCCACCGACCTGGTGGTCGAGGCGAGCCGCACCCGCGCGGGCCGCTCGCTCTTCCTGCCGGGCGCCTGGACCGAGCTCAAGGCTCCGAACGTCCCGCTCGAACGGTGGAAACTCCCCCTGTTCGACCTGGTCGCCGAGGAGAGCGCGGTGCTCGGGGTGATCGTTCCCGCGGAGCCCGTCGCCGACCTCTACACCGGGGCGTGGCGACGGGTCCGCGACGGTGGCGTCCCGCGCTTCGAGGAGCTCCGCGTACGGCGCGGCAGACGCCGCTGACGCGGGACCTCTCCGGCACGGATCGCTCTCGCTGGAGAACATCCGTCCTGACCAGGCCTGGTCCGGCCGGGGCGCGGGCTCGTCGCGCGTCCCGGCCGGACCGGGCACCCCCAGACCGAATCCCGGCCGGACCGGGCACCCCCAGACCGAATCCCGGCCGGACCGGGCAGTCCCGGACCGGATCCCGGCCGGACTCAGCAGTTCCAGACCAGGTCCCAGCAGTTCCAGACCAGGTTCCGGCGGTTTCCAGACCAGGTTCCGGCCGGGCCGGGCAGTTTCCAGACCAGAAGGATCCCCTCGATGACCATGACCGAACAGGCGGCCCCTGTGGCCCTTCCCGACCGGCGTACGCTCCCGGCAGAGGAACAGCACGCCACCGAACTCGCCTTCCTCGCCGCCCACGACGACGGCCCCCGCCCGCCCGGCTGGGCGCTGACCCCACGAGCCGTCGTCACCTTCGTCTGCGGCAGCGGGGGCGAGCCCCTCGAACTGCCCGGATCCCGGCGGGCGAAGGGCGGCGGCGATGGCGACGGCGGCGCCGTGCCGCCCGCCAGGCTCGCCATCACCCCCAAGTTCGTCGGCGAACGCTCCCTGGTGGAACGCTGCGTGGTCACCCTCGCCGGCGAGCGCGGCCTGCTGCTGGTCGGCGAGCCGGGCACCGCCAAGTCGATGCTCTCCGAGCTTCTCGCCGCCGCAGTCTGCGGCACGAGCGCCCTCACCGTGCAGGGCACCGCCGGAACCACCGAGGACGCCTTCCGGTACGGCTGGAACTACGCCCTGCTCCTCGCCCAGGGCCCGAGCCGTCAGGCGCTGGTCGACTCCCCGGTACTGGCCGCCATGCGGGCCGGGCAGGTCGTCCGGATCGAGGAGATCACCCGCTGCCTGCCCGAGGTGCAGGACGCCCTGGTGTCGATCCTGTCCGACCGGCGCCTCAGCGTGCCCGAGCTCGCGGGCACGCCCGACGCCCTGACGGCGGCCACCCCCGGTTTCACCGTGATCGCCACGGCCAACCTGCGTGACCGGGGCGTCTCGGAGATGTCGGCGGCCCTCAAGCGCCGGTTCAACTTCGAGACCGTCGCCCCCATCGCCGATCCCGTCGCCGAGGCCGCCCTGGTACGTGGCCAGGCCACCGCCGTGGTGCGGCGGGCCGGTGCCGCCTTCGGCGTCGACGACGCCGTGCTGGACGCGCTGGTCACCGTCTTCCGCGACCTGCGCTCAGGCCGATCGGCCGAGGGCTGGGACGTGGAGCGCCCGGGAACCGTGATGTCCACGGCCGAGGCGGTGCAGGTGGCGGCCTCCCTCGGGGTGGCGGCGGCCTACCTGCCGGGCGGGGACGTCCTCGACCTGGTACCCGGCCACCTGCTCGGCGTGGTCCGCAAGGACGACCCGGCCGACCACGCGCGGCTGCTCGGCTACTGGGACGGCCCGGTGCGCCGCCGCGCCGAGGACGGCTCCGCGATGTGGCGCCGCCTCTGGGACCTGCGGGAGAGCCTGCGGTGACGACCGACCGACAGGCGAACACTTCCGACATGGGAAGCACCGATGCTCAAGACGGCGATGCCCGGGTGGCGGCCGGGTATGGCGCCGGGGTTCTTGACGGGGACGTCCAAGACGATGATGCCCGGGTGATTGCCGAGCATGGCTCCGGGGTTTTCGGTGGGGACGTTCGAGATGGTGATGTCCGGGTGACGGCCGATCGCGGTTCCGGTTCTCACGGCGGGGACGTCGGTGCCGATCCGCGGGGTGCGGTGGAGGTGCTCGCGGGGACGGGTGACGGGCGGCCCTACCTGCTCGGTGTACGCCACCACAGCCCCGCGCTCGCGGCGGCCGTCCCGGCCCTGCTCGACGCCGCCGGAGCCGAGGTGGTCTGCGTCGAGCTGCCCGCCGACTTCCAGCCGTGGCTGGTCCACCTCGCGGATCCGGCCACCCTCGCCCCGGTCGCCCTCGCGGGTACGGGCGGCGGCGGGCGGCTCGGCTTCTACCCCTTCGCCGACTTCTCGCCCGAACTGGCCGCCATCCGCTGGGCACGCGAACGCGGGGCCGAGGTTCTCTGCTGCGACCTCCCGCTCTCCGCCCCCGCCTGGTCGGAGAGCGACCCGGCCCGCTCCGACGCGGCGGCACCGGCCGGGACCGGCGTGGCGGCACCGCCGTCCAGGGCCTTCGCCGACGGTCTCGCCGCCTCCGTCACCGGCAGGGAGGGGGACGACATGTGGGACCGCGCCGTCGAGGTCCTCGCTCCCGGCTGCCCGCCCGAGGCGGTGCGTCGCGCCGCGCTGGGCGTGGGCTGGGCGCTGCGACAGGACGCGGAGGCCTCGGGTGGAGTGCCGCCCGGCGACCTGGCCCGCGAGGCGTACATGCGCGAGGTTCTCGCCGAGGCGAGTGTCGGCGGCCGTCGGGTCGCCGCGGTGATCGGTGCCTTCCACGCTCCCGCCCTGGTCACCCGTCATCCGGTCGCTTCAGGCCCGGATACCTCAGGCCCGGATACCTCAGGCCCGGTCACCTCGGGCAAGGGCACCTCGGCAGGCGGTACGACGCCAGGCGTTCCGGCACGCGGCACCGGCATCCCCGCCGTGCCGGGCACCGGAGGTCCCTCGCCCGCCACGTCGCTCGTCCCGTACGCCTTCGACCTGCTCGACTCCAGGTCCGGCTACCCGGCGGGCATCCGTGATCCGCGCTGGCAGCAGGCGGTCCTCACCGCGGGCGGCGATCCCGGGAGGATCAGGGACGCCGCCGCCCGTACGATCACCGAGATCTGCCGTGAGCTGCGTGCCGCCGGGCACACCGCGGGCACCGGCGAGGCCGTGGAGACACTGCGGCTCGCCTGTGACCTGGCCCGTCTGCGCGGGCTGCCCGCGCCGGGGCGCGGCGAGCTGCTGGAGGCGGTGACGACCGTGCTCGGCCAGGGCGAACCCCTGGGGCGCGGCCGGGCGCTCGCCCGCGCCCTCGAAACGGTTCTCGTCGGCACCGAGCGCGGCAGGACCGCGCCGGGCACCCCACGTTCCGGGCTGGGCCCGGCGGTCGAGGCCGAACTGGCGGAGCTGCGGCTGCCCCACCCCGGCGACCCCGGTTCCCGGGAGGTCCGTCTCGACCCGCTCCGCTCGGACCTGGACCGCCGCCGCGAGGTCCTGCTGCAACGCCTGCTGGTGTGCGGCACCGGCTACGGACAACCGGCCGAGGTGACGGGCACCGGTGACGGGAGCGCCCTCACCACCAAGTGGCAGCTCTCGTGGACGCCCTCGGCCGCCGCGCTGCTGGACCTGGCGGGTGTAAGGGGCGTCACCGCGGCCCTGGCCGCCGAGGGGACGCTGCGCGAGACCTTCCGCAGGGAGTCCGCCGAGGGTGGCCCCACCTGCGAGCTGATCCTCGCGGGACTGCGCGCCGCGGCCGCCTGCGACCTGCGGGACCTGGTCGCCGACCGGCTTGAGGACGCCGCCTCCGTACTTCCCGCCACCGCGGGACTGCCCGACCTGCTCCAGGCCCTCGACCTGCTGGAGGCGCTGCGCCACGAGCATCTTCCCGGCACCACGCGGGAGAGCCGGGAACGGGCGGCGGAGCTGGCGGGCACCCTGCTGGAGGCGGCCGTACGGTCGCTGCCCGGCCTGGCGGGCAGCGACCGGCCCGAGGACGCGTCCGCCCTGATCGCGCTCGTCACCCGCTCCGCCGAGCACCGGCTCGGCCTGGGCCTCGACGACGCGCTGGACACCCTCGCGCGCACCGGTTCCCCGCTCGTTCAGGGGACCGCGCTCGCGGCCCGCGTCCTGCTCGACCTGGACGCGCCGGGCACCCTCGGAGCCCGAGCCGCCGGATGGATCGACACCGCCACCGGACCGGCGGGACGCCACCGGCTGTCCCGCCTGCTCACCGGCCTGCTGGTCGCCGCCGGGCCGCTCCTGCAGTCGGCCGCCGGGGCCCTCGACCCGCTGCTCGACCGCGTCGACGGCCTCAGCGACCAGGGGTTCCTCGACCGGCTGCCCGCGCTGCGCGGCGGCTTCGACACGCTCGCCCCGGCGGCGCGCGACCGGCTGCTGCGGGCCGTGACCGACCGTCTCGGCGACCGGCTCGACCTGGCGTTGAGCGCTCCGCCCGAGCTCATGGCACTCTGGGCCGCCGCGGACGCCGCCGGACGGGCCGCCCTGACCGCCCTGAGGCTTCCCATGCCCGGCGTCTCCCTCCCGCAGGCCGGATCCGGTACACCCGAGCTGCCTGGTACGTCCGAGCCGTCCGAGCCGTCCGAGCCGTCCGAGCCGTCCGAGCCGTCCGAGCCGTCCGAGCCGTCCGAGCCGTCCGAGCCGCCCGCGACACTCGCCCAGGACCGGCCGATTACGGCCGCCGTGGAGCCGGATCCTCTCCGCGTCGTACCTCCCGGGGAGGATCCCTCCGCCGCGCCCTCCGGGGAGGCGAGCGAGCCTCCGACCGCCGCCGCCGTACCGGGAACGGAACCGAGGGAGGACGCACCGGGGGAGGAAAGGGAGGCCGCACCGCGGCGGCTCGTTCCGGCCGACCGGTGGCGTCTGCTCCTCGGAAGGGAGACGGGGCGGCTGCCCGCCGGAGCCAGACGCTACGCGCACGCCCTGGACGAGTTGTACGGGGCGGGCCGGGGAGAGGGGGCGAGCGACTTCGGGTACGGGCCGGGCGACGGTGGTGACGGCGGCGGGCAGGGGGCCTCCTTCCCCTCCGCCCGGGAGTGGGCCGAGGAGCTCGACGCCCTGTTCGGGACGGAGGTGCGGGAGGAGGTGCTGGCCGACGCGGCCGGTGCCGGGCGGACCGACGTGCTGGCCGAGCTCGACCCCGACTCGGTACGCCCGTCGATCGACCTGCTGACCTCCGTCCTGTCCCTGGCGGGCGGGCTGCCCGAGCAGCGGCTCTCCCGGCTGAGGCCGCTCGTCCGCCGCCTGGTCGCCGAGCTGGCCAGGGAACTCGCCACCCGGCTACGCCCCGCGCTGACCGGCCTGGCGACGCCGCGTCCCACCCGGCGCCCCGGAGGACGGCTCAACCTGCCCGCCACCCTCAGGGCCAACCTGGCGCACACGCGCCGGACGGGCGACGGCAGGCTCCTCGTCGTGCCGGAACGGCCGGTCTTCACCACCCGGGTACGCAACGAGGCCGACTGGCGGCTGGTCTTCGTGGTCGACGTGTCGGGCTCGATGGAGGCCTCGGTGATCTGGTCCGCGCTCACCGCGGCCGTCCTGGGAGGCGTTCCCACGCTCTCCACCCACTTCCTGGCCTTCTCCACCAGCGTGATCGACCTGACGGACCGGGTCGCCGACCCGCTGTCCCTGCTGCTCGACGTGCGGGTCGGCGGCGGCACGCACATCGCCGCCGGGCTCGCCCACGCGCGCTCCCTGGTCACCGTGCCGAGCCGCACGCTCGTCGTGGTGGTCAGCGACTTCGAGGAGGGCTACCCGCTCGGAGGGCTTCTCGGCGAGGTCCGCGCCCTCGTCTCCTCCGGCGTGCACCTGCTGGGCTGTGCCGCCCTGGACGACAACGGAGCCCCGCGCTACTCGGTGCCCGTCGCCCAGCAGCTCGTCGCGGCGGGCATGCCCGTCGCCGCACTCAGCCCGCTCGCCCTCGCCCGCTGGGTGGGCGACCGTCTCCGAGGAGAAACCCGTTGAACCCCCCAGCTCCGGAAGCCCCGGAAGCCCCGGCGGGGCAGTTGCCGCCGGTGGAGCCGCACGTGGTCGCCTCGGCCGTGGAGGAGCTCACGCCCCGGCTGCGCAAGAAGCTCGACGCGGCGATCGAGCGGTGCGCCGGGCTCCCGGCCGTCGCCGACGGTCAGAGCGTCTCCATCAGCTGGGGGGAGGACGCGGTGGTCACCCTCACACCGGGGCCGCCCGGTGTGATCGCCGACCCCGGCGCGGCCCGGTGCAGCTGCCTGCTCGCGCCCCGCTGCCTGCACCGCGCGGCCGTCCTCAGCGCCTGCCCGGTCGCGGACCCGGCCCTGTCGATGCCTCCGGACCCGCCCGCGGACCCGGACTCGGACGCGGGGACGAGCACGGTTTCCGGTTCGGGTACGGAGACGGGACCCGGCTCGCGTACGGGTTCGGACACGACCGCAGGCTCGGGCGCTGATCTCGTCCCGGTTTCCGGCGGGAAGGCGGCCCCGGGGACAGGCTCGCCCACCGCCCCCGCTCCCGGTCCCAACGCCGGGCAGACGGCCGCCGCGTCCGGGGTGTGGAACGCCGCCGCCGGGGTTCTCGCGGGCGGGGTGCCCGGTGCCGGGGCGGTGCCCCAGGCCGAGCTGCTCCGCGCGGCCCACACGGCCCGGGTGGCGGGCCTGCACCGGGCCGAGGCCGCCGCCCTGCGCGTCGTCCGCGAGCTGCGGGCCGCCCGCGCCCGCCATGACGGCCACCGCCTCGCCGACCTGGTCTCCGCGCTCCGGGAGCTCCTGCTGACCGCGGGCAGGCTCGCGGCGGCCGACCCCGATCCCGTCCTGGTGGGAACCGCGCGCCGCGTCTACCGGCGGGGCGAGGGACTGAGGGTGTACGGGGTCTGCAGGGAACCGGTGATCAGTGCCACCGGCTACGGCGGGGTGGTCACCCACCTCGTCGCCGAGGACGGCCGCTGGTTCTCCGTCGCCGACGTCAGGCCCGGGGGGTCGGCCCGCGCCCGAGGGGCCGCCACCGCCACCGTCGCCCTCGGCGCGGCGGCCCTCAACCACGCCCAGCTCGCCCGCCGGGGGCTGCAGATCTCCGGTGCGACGATCTCCCCGGACGGGCGCCTCGGCGCGGGCCGGGGCGTGCGGGCCAACCCCGTCGCGGGACTTTCCTGGTCGGAGGGCCCGCTGGCGGCCCTGTTCGCCCGGCCGCTCGCGACGGTGGCCGACGCGGCGTTCTCCGGGACCTCGTGGAGCGATCCGCAGGACGGCGGGGGAGCGGAACAGCCGGTCGGATGCGACCTGGAGATCGTCGGCGCCGAGGGCGACCGGCTGCTCGCCCGAGAGCTACCGCCCCCCGGGGAACGGGATCACGCCGGACCGGCGGCGGGGTGGACGCGGGGGCCGCTGATCCGGCTCGTGGCGGCCGACTCCCACCCCGAGCTGGCCCATGTCGCCAACCTGCGGCAGCTCGCGTCCAGGCCGGGACTGCGGGTGCGGGTGATCGGCCGGCTGGACCCCGGCCGGGCCGCCACCCTGCGCCCGCTCGCGGTCGGGCCGGTTCCGGGCGCCGGGCCCACGCTGCGCCTGCCCGCCGAATGGCTGGACCGCGCCGACCTGGGATACGACCGCCTGCAGGGCTCCCACCTTCCGCCTCGCGACGACTGCCCGCCCCGGCGGGAGACGGCCGGGGCCGACCCGGATCCCGTGGTGGGCTCACCTCTGTGGCGGGCGGGCCGTCTCGTCGAGCTGGCCGTCTCCGGCGGGCGGCGGGCGGTCGCCGAGTCCGCTCGCGACGGCGACTCTCTCGCCCAGCTGGCCCCGCTCCGCCGCGCGGGCTTCGAGACCTCCGCGGACCTCGTCGCCGCGCTCACCGAGGAGGCGGACCGCCGCACCCGCGACGTGTTCGGCCGCCTGGCCGACTCCGGCGGCGACCGGTACGCCTGGGCGTGGCTCGCCGCGGCGGTCCACCTCGCGGCCACCGAAAGGGCCCTCGTCCAGGCGTCCTGGCATGACGGCCACATCCACCGCGATCCCGGTGAGCCGGGCGACCACGACCGTCACGGAACGGGGGAGTAGCGGGGGAGCGAGGAACCCGCATCGCCGCGCGACCGAAAGAGCCGGAAGAGCCGAAAGAACCGGAAGAGCCGAAAGAACCGTGAAAGTAGAAAAATCGGAAGAACCAGGAGAAACATATCGAAAACTAATTAAAACTGGAGCAAACCAGATCAAGAAATGTCAACGGAGGTCTATAGCGTGAGCCGCATGAGCGACGAGATCACCGACTCCCCCACCGCCTGGGTTTCCAGGCACCTCCGCAAATACGTCGAGTCGAACGGCGCCGACGGCCACCTCTACTACGGCAGGCCCACCCTGCTGCTGACCACCGTCGGCCGCAGGTCCGGGCTGAAGCGGCGGACCCCGCTGATCTACGGGCGCGACGGCGACGACCACGTGGTCGTCGCCTCCAACGGCGGGGCCGACGATCACCCGCTGTGGTACCACAACGTGCTGGCCCTGCCGAGGGTCGAGGTGCAGGTGATGGCCGAGGTGTTCACCGCCGTCGCCCGGACCGCGACCGCCGACGAGAAGCCCGCCCTGTGGGAGCGGATGGTCGGGATCCACGGCGAGTACGCCGCCTACCAGCGCAAGACCGCCCGCGACATCCCGGTGGTGATCCTCACCCGCGCCTGACGCCCGGCCCCGCCGCGGTGACAGGAGGCGTACGCGGCGAGGCTCCTCCGTACCGGCCCGCGGGGCCCACGAGACCCACGGGCCGGTGCGGGCCTCACGGTGATCGCGCCGTGGGCGGGGCAGGCGCCGATACGCCGGGAAATGCCTGGTCGTAGCATGATAAGGCCGCCGGTTGGTCGTCGCGCGACCTCGGCCGGACGGGGCGGCGGCGAAGGACGGACGGTGCCGGAGCGGCGATCCGTCGGTCCGAGGGCCGGACATCGGCGTACGGGGAAGGCAGGGGGTCGGATCGGCGCTGGTTCTCATCCCGGTGATCGCTTCAGGGAGCCGCCTCGCGTGGGATTGGAGACGCTGATGGTGCCGTTCGACACGGATGTGCTGGTTGTTGGTGCCGGTCCTGCGGGTCTGCTGATCGCGGGTGACCTCGCCGCGAGAGGTGTCGCCTGCACGGTCGTGGAGCGGGAGCCCCAGTGTTCGAGGCTCACCCGGGCCTTCCCCCTGCACGCTCGCACCCTGGAGCAGCTCGACGCCCGGGGCGTCGCCGACGAGCTGATCGACGCCGGCACGATCGTCGAGACGGTACGGATGTTCGACGGCCTGGATCTCAGTCTGTCCCACCTGCCGTCGCGGTTCCCGTTCCTGTTGTGCACCCCGCGGTACAACGCCGAGCGGGTGCTTGAGGAGCGTGCCACCCGGCTCGGAGCGGAGATCGTGCGCGGCGCCGAGGCGGTCGGGCTGAGCCAGGACGCGGCCGGGGTGGACGTCGACGTACGCGCCGACGGCATGATGCGGACCTGGCGCGCGCGGTTCGTCGTGGGCGCCGACGACCTGCGCAGCGTCGTGCGGGACGCGCTGGGGGTCCCCTTTCCCGGACGTTCCGCCGTGCAGTCGGTCATGCAGGCCGACGTCCTCCTGGAGGAGAGGCCGGAGCGGGAGCTGATCCTCGTCGCGAACGAGGAGGGTTTCTCCTTCGTCTCCTCCTACGGCGACGGCTGGTACCAGATCATCGCCTGGGACCGGCGGCGGCAGTTTCCCGACAACGCCCGGCTCAGCCTCCGCGAGCTCAGCGACGCCACCCGGCGCGTCATGGGCAGCGACTTCGGCATGCACGACGCCCGCCGGCTGTCGAGGGCCCACAGCGACGAGCGGCAGGTGCTCCGCTATCGCGTCGACCGGGTGTTCCTGGCCGCCGACACCGCGTACGTGCACTCGCTGGCGTGCGGGCAGGGCGTGAACACCGGCCTGCAGGACGCGGCCAACCTCGGCTGGAAGCTCGTCGCCGGGGTCCAGGGCTGGGCGCCGGACGGCCTGCTCGACACCTACCACACCGAGCGGCATCCGGTCGGCAGGAGGACCCTGCGGACCAACGGCGCGCTGCTCAGCGCCGCCATGGGCTCCACCCGGCGGGCGCGGGCCGCCCGCTCCCTGCTCCCGGTCGTCGCGAACCGGATCCATCCCCTCGGCCGATGGCTGGCCGAGACCATATCGGGCCTGAGTATCTCCTATCCCGCCCTCCCGGGAGCGCACCGGCTGGCCGGTCAGCGGGTGCCGGACATCCATCTGGCGGGGGAGCCGATCCGGCTGTACGAGACGCTGCGGGCCGGGCGCTTCGTGATCCTCGCCCCCGAGGGCGATCCGGCGGACGCGGCGGGCTCGCCGTACGGGGAACGGGTGATCCACGCCGTTCCCGCGTGCGCCGGTCTCCCCGTCCTGCTGATCCGTCCGGACGGGTACATCGCCTGCGCCATCGACGAGCGGAACCCCGTCGCGCTCGACGTCGCCCTGCGCGCGGCCCTGGCCGCGTGGTGCACCGCCCGCCCTACGGTGGCATCCACCACGAAACCCGGGTGAAACGGTCCGCCGCTGACGCCCCGTTGGCCACGAAGGGCAGTACGATCTACTGTAATTAACAGTAAACCGTGCGTAAGGAGTGGGACGTGGATCTCATCGTGCCGCCGACGGAACGGCTCTGGTGATGGCCGGTCAAGCAACCATCGGTGACCGCATCCGTGGATTGCGGTTGAGCAGGCACATGTCCCAGGCGCAGTTGGCCGGGCCAGACCTGTCTGACAGTTATGTTTCGCTCATCGAGTCCGGGAAGCGGACTCCCACCCCGGTCGTCACGCGCCTGCTCGCCGACCGGCTCGGCTGCGGCATGGAGTTCCTGCTCCACGGGATCGAGCCGCACCAGCGCGTCGACACCGCGCTCGCCCTGCGGCAGGCCGAGCTCGAACTGTGCCACGGGGACCCGGCCGTCGCGGCCGGGCTCTTCGCGGACACGGCGGAGGCCGCGGGGGGCGACAACGCCGCCCTCGCCGCGCAGGCGCGCTTCGGCCAGGCCCGCGCGCTGGAGGCCCAGGGGCACACGGCGCGGGCGGTCGAGGTCTACGAGCTGCTCCGCCACGAGGCCGCGGAGCACCCCGAGCGCCTCGCCGACCTGCCGCTCGTCGTGGGGCTCTGCCGCTGCTACCACCGCGCGGGTGACACGCTGCGCGCCCGGGATCTCGGGAGGGAGGCCCTGGCCCAGGCCGGGCGGCTCGGGCTCGACCAGGGTGACCTCGCCCTCGACCTCGCCGCCGTGCTCGCCGAGATGGAGGTCGACCTCGCGTACGTCGAGCGGGTGCTGACCGCCTCCCACCTGCCCGACGCCGTCGACCGCGAGCCGGAGGTCCTCGGCCTGTGGCGGGCCAGCACGGCCGCGGCGGAGGAGGACTCCGCGCTCGCCGCGCGGCTCGCGGCGGACGCCGTCGCCGCCGGCCGGCCCGCGCGGATGGCCGTCCGCTACGTCCGGAGCGCGATGCGCTGGGCGTGGAGCGCCACCGCGCGTCCCGGGGACGCCGGCCTCGACCGGGCGGGTGAGTTCGCCGCCTCCGCGACCGAGATCCTCTCGCGCCTGTCACCGGGGACGATCGAGCACGCCCGGGGCCTGGTCGTGCTCTCCCGCGTGCGGTCGCGCTCCGGCGACGCGGACGCCGCCGCCGAGCTGGCCGAGCAGGCGCTCGGGCTGCTCACCGGTGTGCGGGGAACGGTGCCGGCGATGGCGTACGTGGTTCTGGCCGAACTCGCTATGGCACGCTCCAAAGACGGCGGTCCCGCGCTGGAGAAGGCGCAGGAGCTGCTCGCCGACCCGGTCGCCTCGGTGGCCTCCTTCGTCGACCGGGAGTCGGCCAGGCTCTGGCGCGAGATCGGTGACCTCTGGGGCCGGGCCGGGGCGCTGGAAAGGCAGGCGAACGCCTACCGCGCCGCGCTCGAGACCGTCGGGGTCAGCTCGCGTACGGAGACCCCGCCCGGCTCGACGTGGCGCGAGGTGGTCGTCCCGGCGGTCCCGGCGGCTGTCCCGGCGCGTCTCGGCGTCCCGCACGAATCGAAGGCCGGGTGACGCTCTCCCCTCCCGGATGTTCCCCCGCCCCTGATCTCGTTTGATCCCCTGACCCCGCTCCCGAGTACGACGGATCGGCCCCTGCGCCCTCGCCGGCCAGGGGCCGTTCTCGTTCCGCGGGGCGCCGGACGGGAGCATCGGCGCGAAGGGGACGTGAGGGCTCGTCATGTTCCGGTCGGCGGGTGTGAATCCGGACCGGAAGGCGACGGGTAACGTCGTGCGGGTAAATGTGATCGCCCAAGAGTAACGTCCGACTTTCCGGCCCGTCGCGACGGATGAAGCGACGGAGACCCGTGGCGGGGAATGACGAACACGATCCGCGAAATTCGTTGACTTTAATTGCCCGCCCAGCTCGGAGCGGTCAAGAAAGGTCGGCGTAAAAAGTGGCCCAGATCCCACCCCGGGGATAGGCGAATGAGTCTTGCCGGTAATTGTGGAGAAAATCTCGCCGTGTTACAGCTCTGAACTTCGGTCTTTCCGGAATGTCGCCCATATCGCTATTGTGTGGCAGCCGGACTGAGAGAGGGGCGTCATGGCCGATGTGCTTGTGGTTCCGGTGTGTCTGGCGGCGCTCTATCTGGAGGACGAGGTCGGAGTCGTCGAGCCGGTGGACTTCACCAGGCTGCCGTACGTCGATCCCATCACGAAACGGGACGTCCGGCCAGGCACCCCGTACGTCAGCGAGGAGATCCTTCCCGACCCCTTCGAGGACCGGGACTTCGTGCTCGGGCCGGGAGTGCACCTGCACTGGTCCCTCCCGGACGCGCTGACCAGGCTCGTCCAGCGGGACGGGAAGACGCTGGTGCCCGCCGTACCGGACCGATGGCTGGTGACGCGCCGCCGGGACGGGACTTTGGAACGTTCCTGGGTGGTCGAGAGCGACTACCTGGCCGCGCCTGGCGACGCGGGCTCGGCCGGGATCGCGTTCCCGATGACCGAGGGCGACGTCCCGTTCCGCAGGCTCGGCCGGGCCGTGCCCCTGGAGACGTGGCGGCCGGGCCTGCCGGGAGACCGGCTGCCGAAGGTGACGGCGATCGGGCACGGCGACCCCGCCTTCGCGGCCTTCTACCCGGGCTGCCACAGCGTGTTCGGCTTCCACGACACCGACTTCGCCGCCTCCCGCCCGCCGAGCGGCACCCAGTACGAGGTCGCGGGCTGGTTCTCGGCCGCCGCGCGGGACACCCTCGCCGGCCTGGACACCGGCACCGGGTGGCGGGCCGCGCTGGCCGACGGGTTCGGCTGGGGCGTCCCGGACGGCAGCGCCCGCCCGGCGTCCACGGTCTGCTACGCGTCGCTCCTGTTCAGGCCGGACGGCCGGGCCGTCGACCCGCTGCTGTACGCCCAGGACGGCGGCGTGTTCGTCGGCACGAGCGCGACCGAGGCGCTCGCCGCCCACCTCGGCACGGTGCTCGACGGGGTCGCCCCCGACGAGGCAGAGGACCTGCTCGAAGCCCTGGCCTACGCCGACGAGCTGGAGGCCAAGCCGCTCGACGTCGGCGCCAAGCTGGCCGAGGAACGGCACGCCGACGGCTTCCGGCCGCTGCCCTCGGGACAGCTCTGGACGATCCGCCGCGAGGACGCCCCGGACGCCGACGCCGCCACCCGCCAGCGGCGCGAGACGCTGGCCCTGCCCCGCCAGATCGGCGACCTGCTCAACCGGCTCAACACGGCGCGGGAGGACCTCGACCGGGCCGAGGAGGAGCTGGTCGGCCTGCGCGAGCAGCTGTTCGCCGACTGGTACCGGTACATGATCTGCGCCTACCCCGGCGCGGGCCTGCGCGAGAGCTACCCCGACCCCGACGAGGTGCGCTCCTACCTCGAATGGCACATCGACCACCTGGACGAGCGGACCAACCTCCTGAGCGGTCCCGGGAACGCCGTCGCCGAGGCCCGTACCGCCCTCGACACCGCCCTCGCGGCGTACAACACCCGGACGGCCGGACCGGCCGGCGCGACGTTCGTCCTCGGTACCGTCCCGGCGCCGCAGTTCTATCTGCCCGCCGAGCCGGTCGTGCTGCTCACCGGCCAGGTGGCCACGCCCTCCGACCGGCACGGCCGGGACGGCGAGGGCACCCCCGACGGCCTGCTGCCCTGCCGGGTGCTCGCGGCCGCCGACCCGCGCGACCCCGCGACGCTCCAGCGGGAGCTGCCCAAACTCGGGCTGAAACCGGACGTCTGGGCGCACAACCCGTGGCGCCCGGTGCTCCTGCACTGGGAGGCCGAGTTCCTCGCCGTCGGCGGCGGCGACAACCTCGACCCGGACGACCCCGTCTACGACCCCGCGTTCGTCACCGACGCCTACGAGCTCGCCCCCGGCGAGGCGGACCTGCGGACCAGGCCCGGGTACGAGGCCCCGACCAGGGCCGCGAGCGTCTACTCGGGCACCACGATCCTGTCGCGGAGCGCCAGGCCGGTGATGTCGGCGCGTATCCTGCGCTACCTGGCGGGCAACGTCGTCGCCGCCTACAACGCGGCGAACGGGACGACGGTCGACCCCGCCGCCTTCCAGAAGGCCCCGGGCACGGTCATCGCCTGGTACGCCGCGAACGGCACGGACGCCCGCCTCAAGACGATCATCTCGATGTACCGGCACCTGGCCGCGAACGAGGGCGGCAACCTCGCCCAGGTCCTCGGCGGCTTCAACGACGCCCTGCTCATGCGGCGGCTCACCCGCCAGCTCCCGATCGCCGACCCGCTCGGCTTCCCCGGCTACCGGAGGTTCGCGGCGGAGGTCGCGCGGGCCGTCGGCGACGACACCCGGCACGCGCCGGAGCCGCTGTCGGCGTTCAACCCGATCCGCGCCGGGGTGATGCGCCTGAACCGGCTGCGGATCGTCGACAACTTCGGGCTGGCCTGCGACGTCGACACCGGCGGCGCGGCCACCACCACGCGGATGCGCGTCCCCGGCCGCCCCGGCTGGGCCGCGATGCCGCCGAGGCTGGCCCAGCCGTCCCGGCTGTCGTTCCGCTGGCTGGACTCCGACCACGAGCTGCGCGAGATGAACGACGTGCCGGTGACCTCCCCGGTGTGCGGGTGGCTCGTCCCCGACGACCTGAACGACGGCCTCGCCTTCTACGCCGACGACGGCACCCCGCTCGGCCTGGTCGTCGCGAGCCCGGAGCCGTCCGACGCGGGACTGGCCCGCTGGCTGCCCTCCCCAGGCAGCGCGGTCACCGGCGTCGCGCGGATCGGCAACGCGCACCTGCGGGCGGTGGCCACCCGGATCCAGGCGCTCGGCCCGGACGCGTTCGCGGCGTTCCTGGCGACCCTCGACACGCTGACGGCGGGCGTCGAACCCGAGGACCACGGCCTGGACGTGCTCACCGCCCGGCCGCTCGCCGTGCTGCGGGCCGAACTCGACCTCCAGGTCATGGGCCCGCCCGCCGTCCACCAGGACTGGAACGTCTTCCGGCAGGACATGCGGCGCGGCACCCGCGACTCCAACGGCTACCCGGACGTCGCGCTGCCCGTACGGGTCGGCACGGCCGACCGGCTGAACGACGGGCTCATCGGGTACTGGCGCGAGGAGCCCGGCCCGCCGTACGGCCTCGGCGACTTCCTGCCCGTCACGACGGCGCCGCCGCTCACCGTCGGGATCGACCTGCCGCCGCGCACGCTCACCCTGCTGGCCGACCCCCGGGCCCCGATCCACGTGACGTCCGGCTTCCTGCCGGGCAAGACGGCCACCCTGCCCGCCGAGCAGTACCGCGCCGCGATGGACGCGTTGCGCGTCCCGGAGTTCACCGCGCCGGTGCTCCTGGACGGCGACAGCCTGGCGCTGCCCGTGCCGGACGTCCCCGGGCACCGGTGGAGCTGGCGCGAGCGCACCCCGTCGACCTGGATCGACCGGCCGCTCGACCCGGTCCACGACGACGCGGGAGCCCCCGCCCTGCCCACGGCCCGGGAGGGCTGGCTGACGCTCGTCCCGGACACCGAGTAACTCACGCGGAGCAGCCCGTCGGGACCCCGGCACGGCTCACCCACGACACCGAGCAGCCCATCCAGGACACCGACCAGAGGACCCCCTCCATGCAGAAGATCAACCTGACGCTGACGCTCCCCGAGGTCAACCAGATCCTCGACGCGCTCGGCAATCTTCCCTACGCCCAGGTCTACGAGCTGGTCGCCACCGTGCGGCAGCAGGCCCAGGGGCAGCTCGGCCTCACCTCGGTCCCCGAGGAGAGGCACGGATGAGCGACTCCCTGGTCCTGCACTGGCCGCTGGACGCCCTCGCCCCGCAGAGGGCCGTCCTCGACAGCGGTCCCCACCAGCTGACGGGCACCTTCGCCGAGGCGCCGGCCGTCGTCACCGACCCGAAGTTCGCCTGCCTGCGGCTGGGCGGCGGCAACCAGTACGCGACCGTACCGGCGGGCCAGCCGCTGCTCGGGCTGACCACCTACACCCTCTCGGCGTGGATCAACTGGCCCGGCGGCGGGACCGTCGCCGTGTTCGGCAAGAGCTCGCCCAACATCCGGCTGCGCCTGGAAAGCAACGGGCAGCTTGAGCACCTGTACGACTCGACCAGGGGCCTGGACAGCCACCGCTCGGGCGTCGGCTCGATCCCCCCGAACACCTGGAAGCACGTCGCCGTCACCAACGACGGCGTGACCGCGCGGATCTTCGTGGACGGCGGGCTCGCGGGGGAGTGGGGCCTGCGGGGCGCCTCGCGGGTGGCCGACCGGGAGGAGTTCCGGCTGGGATCCGGCAACGGCACGGCGGCCTACAACGGGATGATCGCGCAGTTCCGGGTGTACGACCGGGCACTGACGGCCGCGGAGATCCTGCGGGACATGGCCGACGACGAGCCGCCCCTGGAGATGTTCGTCCGGTCGCACCCGCTGGACTTCGCCTTCGTCAACGACGACGCCCAGCCGGTGCTGTACATCGACGACGTCAGGCTCCAGACGATGACGCTGCAACTCACCAACAGCTCGCGCGGCACGGTGGAGACGATGCCGCTCACCGGCGTGTCCTCCAGCACGTACCACTTCGCGCTGCGCCTGCGGAAGGGGACGCTCGCCGCCGGGCTCACCCCTGCCCTGAACTCCGCCGACTGGGCCATGGTGCCCGAGGCGGACGGCACGGCCCTGTACTTCCAGTGGAAGAACGCCAGGCCGATCCCGCCGGGCGGCTTCGTCTCGGTCGAGGTGGCGGGCCTCAACGCCGACGGCACGGACGGCACCCACGGCACCCAGGTGGAGCTGGAGTACCGGAACATCAGATACTCCGGCCAGACCATGCCGCTGGACGGCAGCCGGATCCAGTACCTGGACGTGATCAACCACCGGGGCCTGCACAACATCCCGCTGGACATCCGCCTCGTCGGCGGCGACCGGGTGCTCAGCGACGGCACGACGCCCAACAAGCTGAGGCTGCACATCGCCAACACGATGCGCTCGGGCAAGGGCATCCCGCTCCAGAAGGGCCTGCCGACCTCGACCTTCCTGATCTCGTTCGACGCCGAGGCCGACAGCGGCGCCGACGCCGACAGGACGCCCTGGGCGCTCACCAAGGTCGGCGCGGCCGGGGGCGTCGGGCTCTCGGTCACCGGCAGCCGGTGGAGCGCCAGGAAACGCCCGGACAAGGTCAGGACGTGGGAGGTCACCCCCCTCGCCGACACCGTGCTCGCCCCCGGCGAGTACGTCGAGCTCGAACTCACCAACATCCTCGCGCTGCCCAAACCGGGACACGCCCCGATCCTCGTCGAGTACGAGAACATCCCCGGCTACGCCGACGGCTCGGCGACGGTGATGGTGGACCGCACCCCGCTGCTGTTCTCGCAGTCCTCCGCCGGGGTGAACGTCGCGGCCGACAGGCTCCAGGCGCGGTTCCAGATCATCCACACCCCGCAGGACGCCAACGGCGACGCGCTGGTCATCGGCTGGAAGTCCGAGCAGAACATGCGCCTGGGCTACGACCGCACCTACACCTGGATCCAGTCGCACAGCGGGCTGCCGCTCGCGCTCAACCCGCTGGGCAACTCCGTCGGGATCGGCACCGGAGCCCCCGAGACCCGCCTGCACGTCGTGCACACCAACCAGGACGCCGGGGGCGGCACGCTGATCCTGGGGCCGACCAACCAGTCGAACCTGCGCCTGGGCTACCACCAGGACTACTCCTGGATCCAGTCGCACGGCTCCAGGCCGCTGCTGCTCAACCCGAGGGGCGACGCCGTGGGCATCGGCCCGGTGGGCTCCCCGCAGGGCAGGTTGCACGTCGTCCACGTCAACCAGGACTCGCTGGGCGGCGCGGTGATCGTCGGCCCGGTCAACCAGGCACACCTGCGCATCGGCCACCACCAGACCTACTCCTGGATCCAGTCAGGCGGCTCCCGGCCGCTGCTGATCAACCCGCTGGGCACCGACCAGATCGGCTTCGGCACGCCCGGCCCGCTGGGCGGCAAGGTGACGATCAGGAACGACAACAGCCACCTGCAGCTGCGCAGGGACGCCTCGCAGGGCGCGAGCGGGCAGACGCTGTACCTGGAGCTGTTCCAGGAGAACACGACGGGCACGGACGTCACGTACCCGAGCATCCGCTTCCACCACGCCAGCAAGTTCTGGCACCGGATCGAGGGCCGTCCCGAGGGCATCGCGTTCAAGGACGGCAACATCCCGGTCGACCAGCTCATCGACGTCATCGCCCGGACCTTCGTCGCGCAGAACATCCGGATCGGCGGCGTCACCGTCGGCGAGGACGAGCTGCGCATCCTGCAGCGCCTGGCCGCGGGCCAGCTGGAGTTCGACCTCTACAACACCAAGCAGGGCGAGTACGCCTACGCGGCCGACTACGAGCCGCGCGACAACGACCGGCGCTACGTCTACACCTGGCGGCAGAAGACCCGCATCAACCAGGGCCGCTGGCGCATCACCTACCCCTCCTGAGCAGGCAGAGAGTGAGAGATGAGCGAGACGCCGCCGGAGACCCCGGACGAGTCCAGGAAGCGCAAGGAAGCCGAGACGGACGAATCGGACACTCCTGTCAGGAAGCGTACGAGAAGTTCGACCAAGCCCGAGCGTGACGCCGCCAGGGACGAGCTGATCAAGAAGGCGAAGGCGGAGGACGCCGAACTGGCCGCGCGCCGCGCGGAGGAGCTGAAGAACATCCCCCCAGCCCCCACGGGCAACCGCAACGACAAGCACTTCCACGCCGCGTTCATCCGGATGGGAATGGGCGACTGCACGATCATGAGCACTCCGGGCGGCCGCGTGGTGGTGGTCGACTGCGGCTCGGACTCCTACAACGAGGTCCTCGGCAGCGGCCCGCCCGGGGGTCTCACCGCCGACCAGCGCTTCGTCAACATCGTCAGGGGCAAGCTGCGGGACCCCAAGTTCATGCTGGGAAGCGACGTGATCGACGTGCTGGTCCTCACCCACCCCGACGGGGACCACTACAACAAGCTGAAGACCGTCCTGCCCGCCGGAGTCAAGCTCGAGAAGGTCTACCACAGCCTGTTGCGGACCCGGTACGCCGAGGGCGGCGCCTGCGCCTGGATCAACGAGCGGGCCGTCACCAGTGCCCGCGTGCAGCAGGTGGAGCACCACCGCAACGGCATCGCCAGCCCGAAACCGCCGCTGATCCGGCTGGAGGGAAAGCGTGTCGAGGCCGCCACCGCCACCGTGAAGGAGGACCGGCTGGACGGCGACGGGGGAATCCGCATCCTCGACGAGCCCGACTGCAAGATCTCGATCCTCGCCGGTGGAGTGAACACCGCGAGCCTGAAGGACAACAGCACCGAGGCCAACCGGGCGAGCATCGTGGTCATGGTCACCGTCTTCGGCCAGAAGCTGCTGCTGTCCGGGGACGCCACCCTCAACACCGAGAACTACGTGGTCACCCAGCACGAGAAGCGGATCACCGGCGTCGACCTCGCCACCGCCAGCCACCACGGCAGCGACAACACCTCCTCGCTGCAGGCGTACGTGGACCAGGTCAGACCCAAACGGCTGGTGGTCAGCGCGGGCAAGCAGATCGACCTGCACCACCTTCCCTCGAAGGCGGTGATCGACCGCTACATGGAGGTCATGAAGACGTCCGGTGGGACGAACGTTCCCAGTCACACCATCTACTTCTGGGCCCCCACGGGGACCGGAACCTACTACCCGGACTCCCACACGACCACTCTGCCGATCTACATCACCGGATCACGCGGCACCTGGGAGTACTCGATCCTGGCCCCCGGAGGTGGCGAATGACGCCGGAACAGCTGCGAGCCGCCGTCACCGTCCGGAACGGGGCGGTGTCCGTGGACGTCGCCGCGCTCGGTTCGCCCGAGCTGAGCAACCTGCTCGGCGAACGCCTCACGCTGCGCGACGCCCACGACAGGACCGAGGTCGACGGGGGAGTGGGCGTCGCCGGCACCGGGGCCAGCGCCCCGTTCACCGGCATGACCCTCACGGCCCGGTTCACCTCGGACGGGTCGGCGGTGACCGCGGACATCACCGCGGAGGGCGACGAGCAGTGGACGTTCGCGACACCGTTCCCCACGCTCAGGCACACCCTCTTCGAGACTCTGCGGTTCCGGAACGCGCGACTGCGCCTGGCCCCCTCGGCGAAGACGCTCGCGTTCAGCGGCGCCCTGATCGTCACGACCGAGATGGCCCTGCTGGACCTGCTGATGCGAGGCGCGGACCACACCGTGTACGGCGAGGTCCACATGGTGGGCCCGTTCCCGGGGCTCCAGGTCGACCTCACTCCCGTTCCGGACATCCTGCTCTACGGGCCGGAGGGCGCGACGCTCGACCTCGGCCTGCTGCGGGTGACCGAACTCCGGTACGAGATCACCTCCGACGCGGCGATCGACTACTCCGCGGGCGACCTGACCACGGCGGTCCGCCTGGGCCTCACCGGTGTCATCCCGTTCACCGCGCGGGGGGTGGAGCGCGAGGTGCTCATCGGGGCCGACATCGTGGGCTGGGGCCAGTCCCTGCTGTTCACCGCGGACCTGACCGACCTGGGGGAGGCTGCGTTCGACGAGATCGCCGCCTTCCTGGGGCAGGAGTCACTGGACATCCCCGTCGACGTCGAGGTCACCGCGCCGGTCGTCCCGCGCCGGCTGACCGTCCTGGTCACCCCGTCCGCCGCCCAGAAGATCGGCTATGTCGCCCTCAGCGTCGCCACCGCGGAGACCTGGGACGCCGGCCCGTTCACCGTGCAGGCCGTCGACCTCTCCTTCCGCGTGGACGCCCCGCTCAGCGCGTCCCCCGGCGTCTCCGTCGTCGTCACGGGCCTGATCGGCATCGGGCGGGACGGAACCCTGGAGATCAGCGCCGGCCTGGGGGACGGCGTGAGTCTCGGCGGCGCGCTGCGCCGCGGCGACGGCCCGCTCGGCATCCGCGAGGTGTGGCGGCACCTCACCGGGCAGGACGCCTCGGGACACCTCCCCGACGTGGTCGTCGAGCAGTTCGACCTGTCCGTCGGCCTGCCGTCGGGGACGGTCCCGCTGACCGCTAGCGGCACCCTCGACGTCGCGGGGCAGTGGCCGATCGACGACGGCGTGGTCCTGGAGGACCTGCGGTTCGCCTTCGACATGAACGGCGACGACGTCGCGTTCTCCTCCGCCACGGTCCTCCTGATCGCCTCCGCGGCCGTGCACGTCACGGCGTCGTACGACGCGGCCGAGGCCTGGGTCTTCGAGGGATCGACCACGCCGGGCCAGCGGCTGCCCGTCGGCGACATGATCGCGTCGCTGGCGGACAGGTTCGACGCGCCGCCGCTGCCCGCGCCACTGGCCGGGCTGGTCGTGCACGACCTGGACACCTCATTCACCACCAAGACGAAACGGTTCTTCTTCACGGCCGCGATGCGGTTCCCGGTCGACACCACCGAGGTGGACCTGTCCGTCGCGATCGACACCTACGCCAGGACGTACTCCGGAGCGATCGCCGTGACGGTGCGGCCGGGGCTGGAACTGGACTTCGCCGTCCACTTCTCCGGCCAGGCGGACGCGGCGCGCTACGCCGTCACCTACCGGACGGGCGGGACGACGCCGACGGTGAAGGAGCTGGTCGGGGCGCTGGTGCCGTCCGCGGCGGCGGACATCCCCGCCGACATCGTGGTCGGCGTCGACGACGCGCTGCTCGCCGTCGAGGGCGACACCCACGTCTTCGAGGTCGACCTCACTGCGAAGGTGGACCTGTCCAAGCTGCCCGTCGTCGGGCCGCGCCTCACCGGGGACCAGGTCGTCGGGTTCGACCCGCTGCGCGTCCTGGCCACCACCGGGACGCTCACCCCCGAGCAGGTCACCGCGCTGAACGCGATCCTGCCGCCGGGCGTGGCGAAACTGGAGGCCGGGGAGTACCCGCCGGGGTTCGCCTTCAGCGGGCACCTGCGGCTCGGGCCGCTGGAGCGGGCCGTCACGCTGCCCGTCGGCACGCCCGCCCAGGTGACGCCGGCACAGGCCAAGACCGCCGACGACGTGCTGTGGTACAGGGCGCAGACCGACTTCGGGCCGGTCCACGTCGAACGGGTGGGGCTCGCCTACGAGCACGTGCCCGACCGGCCCGCGCGGCTCGCCGTGCTGGTGGACGCCTCGATCTCGGCCGGCGGGCTCACGCTCGCCTGCGACGGGCTCTCGGCGGCGGTGTCGCTCGCCGATCCCACCGCCGTGCCGGCGTTCGACCTGGCCGGGCTCGGCGTCTCCTACAGCGGCGGGCCGGTCACGGTGAGCGGGGCGTTCCTCAAGGACACCGTCGCCTACGAGGGCAAGAACCTGGCCGCGTACAGTGGCAAGGCCGTCATCGGGACCGAGACGTTCACCGTCGGCGCGCTCGGCTCCTACATGCAACTGCCCGAGGGGCCGTCGCTGTTCGTGTACGCCTTCCTGGACTACCCGATCGGCGGGCCCGCGTTCTTCTTCGTCGAGGGCGTCGCGGCCGGGTTCGGCTACAACCGCAGGATCGTCGCGCCGCCCGTCGACAGGATCGCCGACTTCCCGCTGGTGGCCGAGGCCATTGGCACGGTCGTACCGGGCACGCTCGCGACCGAGCTGGCCCGCCTGGAGGACGACCTGCCGCCCTCGCCCGGCGACTTCTTCCTCGCGGCGGGGATCCACTTCACCTCGTTCAAGATGATCGACTCGTTCCTGCTGGTGACCGCCCAGTTCGGGCACCGGTTCGAGATGAACGTGCTGGGCCTGTCCACCCTGGTCCTGCCGGTGGCGGACGCGGCGCAGGCGGGCGTCACACCTGTCGCCGAGATCCAGCTCGCGCTGAGGGCGACGTTCGCGCCGGAGGACGGGTACTTCTCGCTGCTGGCGCAGCTCACGTCCAACTCCTACCTGCTGTCGCGGGCCTGCCGCCTGACGGGCGGGTTCGCGTTCGTCACCTGGTTCGGCGAGGAGCATCAGGGCGACTTCGTGCTCAGCGTCGGCGGCTACCACCCGCACTTCACCGTGCCCGATCACTACCCGGCCGTGCCGAGGCTGGGATTCTCCTGGCAGGTCACGCCGCAGCTCAGCATGAAGGGCTCGGCCTACTACGCGCTCACCCCGGGCGCGCTGATGGCCGGGGCCGCGCTCAGCGCCGTCTACGAGGACGGCTCGCTGCGGGCCTGGTTCGACGCGGCGGTGGACTTCCTCATCGCCTGGCAGCCCTACCACTACGAGGCAGGGCTGCGCATCGGCGTCGGCGCCTCCTACGCGTTCGAGTTCTTCGGCACCCACACGATCACCGCGCACGTCGGCACCGACGTGCGGTTCTGGGGGCCGGAGTTCGGCGGCACGGCCACGATCGACCTGGACGTCATCTCCTTCACGATCTCGTTCGGGTCCTCGTCCGGCGCGTCGGCGAAACCCGTCCCGTGGAGCCGGTTCAGGGCGGCGCAGCTGCCCCAGGCGGCCGACGCCGTCACGGTCGTGCTGCGCGGCGGCTCGCCGAAGGACTCCTCGGGCACCCACCTGGGCACGGTCGACCCGGCAGGACTGGAACTGCTCACCGACGCGGCCGTCCCCTCGACCTCCGGTGTGTCGGCGGGGACCGCGCTCGCCACCACCGGGGCCGCGCCGTTCGGAATCGCGCCGGTGGAGGCCGCCCCCGGCACGTTCACCTCGGTCCAGACGATCACGATCACCCGGGGCGGGGACACGGTGAACACCGCCTTCCGGTTCGAGCCGGTCGGCAAGAACCTGCCCGCCGCGCTGTGGGGCGACCGGCTCACCCCGTCGCTCGGCGAGCCCGCGCTGCGCGAGAACCTGCTCACCGGGTACGTCGTCCGGCCGAACCCGCCGAGGGAACCGGACACCGTCCAGAGCCTCCCGCTGTCGAGGCTGCGGGCGGCCACGTCCCTGTCCAGCGACCCGGCCTTCTCCTGGACGGCGCAGCCGGCGTTCACCCGGGCCGCCGACCAGACACTAAACCTCGCGGCCGGGGAACGGGCCCGCTCGGCCATAGCCGGCAAGCTGCTGCCGGACCTGCGGATCGACCTGAACGGGCTGACCGCGACCGACTTCCTCCAGGCCCCGGAGGTGGGCTCGTATGGCTGACGACCAGGCTTTCCCGCAGGCCCCGGAGGCGCGTTCGGATGGCTGACGACCTGACCTTCCTGGCGTACCGGCGGCCGTCCCTGCCGGTGGGCGACTACACGATCAAGGTCGTCCAGGACCTGGGGAACGTCGCCCCGGCCACCGGGGTGGACGCCACCACCTTCGAGACGACCCGGACGTTCAGCGTGTCCGGGGACCGGTTCACGCTGCCGCCCGGCACGGTGCGGTCGGTGTTCCCGCCGGACGGGAGCCTCGGCGAGCACTCCAACGCGCTGCCCCACGTGGTGCTCGGCCGGGCGACGCTGCCGTGGGAACGGAGCGCGCGCGCCGCCTCCGCCGTCCCGCCACCCTGGCTGGCGCTGCTGGTGTTCGGCGGCGACGAGCAGCCGCCGCAGAAGACCGTCACGCTCGGGACGCTCGCCTCCGGCGGGGTCTCCATCCCGGCGCCGGTGCTGGAACGGGGGCAGCATGCGTCCGACCCGGTGAACGTGATCGACGTGCCGCGCTCCCTGCTGGTCTCGATCATGCCGGGCCCGGACGACCTGGGACGGCTCGCGCACGTCCGCCGGGCCGGCGACGAGACCGCGGTCGTCATCGCCAACCGGCTGCCCGCGCCCGGGGTCTCCTCGACCGTCCACCTGGTCTCCGTCGAGGGCCGCTACGACGCCTCGGGGTTCGCCGCGGGCCCCGACACCCCCGGCGCGCTGGTACGCCTGGTGACGCTGGCCTCCTGGCGGTTCTCCTCCCTGTCGAAGGAGCACACCTTCCCCTACCTGGTCCGGGCGCTCGCCCACGGGGGGCGGCCCTTCCGGCTGCCCGACAGCGGGGAGCCCGCGGCCGACCCGTTCCTGCGGCAGGGGTACGTGCCGGTCGCGCACACGCTGCGGCAGGGCGGGCGGACGGCGTCCTGGTACCGGGGGCCGTTCGTCACCGGCGACACCGGTGGCTCCGGCGCCGACACGCGCTTCGGCGTCCGCACCCCGGACGAGCTGCTGCGCTACCACCCGTCGGCCGGGATGCTCGACATCGGCTACGCCGCCGCGTGGCAGCTCGGGCGGCTGCTGACGCTCCAGCACACCACCGTGGCGAGGAGCGTCTACTCCTGGAAACGACGGCGGGCGATGGCCGACGGGCGCGACGAGCCGTCCGGCCACCCGCTGGACATCGTGGACATCGACGACACGATGCCCGACGACGTGAGGACCTTCCTCGACGACCTCGCGCGGCTGCGCGGGGTGCCCTACCGCTACCTCGTGCCGGACGAGCGGCTGCTGCCCGTCGAGACGATCAGGTTCCTCCGGCTCGACCCGCGCTGGATCGCCCACCTGCTGGACGGGGCGACGAGCGTCGGCCGGGTCACCAGGGCCGACGCCGACCGGGACCGGCTGCGACCGCCCCCGGTGGACACCTCGGAGGTCACCGGGGCGCTGATCCGCTCCGACCTCGTACCGGGCTATCCGGGGCTGCTCGTCGACGGGTACGCCTCGGCCGACGAGAGCGCCCCGCTGTCTCTGCTGCGGCTCGAACGGCTCTCCCCGACGGTCCTGCTCTGCCTGTTCACCGGGGTGCTGGGCCGCCTCGACCTGCGCCAGGCCCCTGAGGAACAGCACTTCGGCGTGGAACCGCCGCCGGAGGGCCCGCTCGCGGGCCGGTTCGGCAAGACCCTGCGGGCCGCCGACGGCTCACCGGGCCCGTCGATCCCGTCCCAGCCGCTCGGCGCGTCGGGGACGGTGCCCGTCACGGCCCTGGCGACCGCGATGGCGACGGCCCTGAACGTGTCCCCCGCCACCTTCGACTCGGCCGCCTTCGCCCGCCAGATGATCGAGACCGCCGAACGCGTCACCTTCCTCCGCACCTCCTGACCGGCCGCCGTACGCCGTACGCGCTCACCCCCGGCGGGCGGGGAGCGCGTACGAGGGTGCGAGACTCGGAGGCATGGCGAAGGGCGAGTCAGGGCCGTTGATCCCGCACATGAGGCTGGACGAGCTGCTGGAGGAGCTGCGGGAGCGCCTGGAGGCGGTGCTGGCCACCCGCGACCGGGTGCACGCCCTGCTGGACGCGGTGGTCGCGGTGGGCAGCGACCTGGACCTGGAGACCATGCTCCGCAGGATCGTGGAGACCGCCACCACCCTCGTCGACGCCACCTACGGGGCCCTGGGCGTGGCCGGGGACCACAGCACCCTCATCCAGTTCGTCCCGGTGGGGCTGAGCGAGGAGGAGATCGCCGGCATCGAGCACTGGCCGCACGGCCTCGGCCTGCTCGGCCTGCTGATCAAGGAGCCGCGGACCCTGCGGCTGGCCCGCATCTCCGACCACCAGGCGTCCTACGGCTTCCCGCCAGGCCACCCGCCGATGGGGTCGTTCCTGGGGGTGCCGGTCCGGGTGCGCGAGGAGGTGTTCGGCAACCTCTACCTCACCGAGAAGCGCGGCGGCGGCGAGTTCGACGAGGAGGACGAGGCGATCGTGACCGCGCTGGCCACCGCGGCCGGCGTCGCCATCGAGAACGCCCGCCTGTACGAGGAGACGCGGCGCAGGGAGATGTGGCTGCAGGCCTCGGCGGAGGTCACCACCAGCCTGCTGTCGGGCGCCGAGCCCGGCCGGGTGCTCACGCTGATCGCGCGGCGGGCGCGGCAGATGGCCGGGGCCGACATCGCGGCGGTCCTGCTGCCGGACGAGAGCGGCCGGGTCCTGCGGGCGGTCGTCGCCGACGGCGAGAACCACGAGCGGGTGGTGGACGCGGAGGCCCCGATCGCCAGGTCCCTGGCGGGCCTGGCGTTCACCGGCGGCGAGCCGGTCATGGTCACCGACCCGGCCGAGACCGAGGTCTCGATCGTGATCGCCGAGTACGTCTCGCTCGGCCCGGTGGCCGCGGTGCCGTTCGGCGCGGCGGGGGGCGTGCGGGGCGTGCTGTCGCTGGGCAAGCGCCAGGGCCGCGTCCCGTTCAACCAGGCGGAGGTACGCACCCTGCACGCCTTCGCCGCCCAGGCCGCGATCGCCCTGGAGCTGGCGGAGCGGCGGACGGACGCCGAGCGGCTGGGGCTGCTGGAGGACCGCGACCGGATCGCCAAGGACCTGCACGACGTGGTGATCCAGCGGCTGTTCGCGGTGGCCATGACGCTGATGAGCACGGTACGGCTCGTCGAGCGGCCCGAGGCCGCGGGCCGGCTGCGCACCGCGATCGACGAGCTGGACGGCACCATCCGGCAGATCCGCTCGACCATCTTCGCCCTGCAGGCCCCCGGCGACGGCGACGCCGGCCTGCGCGCCCAGATCGTGGACCTGGTGGAGGGGGCGCGCGCCCACCTCGGCTTCATGCCCGGCCTGACCATGGAGGGACGGCTGGACACCGGGGTCCCCCCGGAGATCGCCGAGCACCTGCCCGCGGTGCTGCGCGAGGCGCTGTCCAACGTGGTGCGGCACGCCAGGGCCTCCAGGGCGGAGGTGTCGGCGGAACTCGGCGCGGAGCGGTTCGTCCTCACCGTGGCGGACGACGGCGTCGGCCTCCCCGCCGACGGCAGGCGCAGCGGGCTGCGCAACCTCCAGGAACGCGCCGAGACCCTCGGCGGCTCCCTCACCACCGAGACCCCGGCCCGGGGCGGCACCCGCCTGACCTGGAGCGTCCCCCTCGACCCGAAGGGGGACGGCTCGCAGGCCCCCGGGTGACCTTCTGCGGTCCCGGTCCCGCTCTGCCGGTCGGGAAGGAGTCACCGCCGGTCGGGAGAACCATCTTGGGGGAGGAGGCGCCGTCAGTTTCGCCGCTGGGCCTTCAGCCGGGCCGAGAGGGCGGCCGCCTGGGTGCGGCGGTCCATGCTGAGCTTGGCCAGCAGGTTGGAGACGTAGTTCTTCACGGTCTTCTCGGCGAGATGCATCCGCTCGCCGATCTGCCGGTTGGTCAGGCCCTCGCCGATCAGCTCCAGGATCTGCCGCTCCTGGTCCGTCAGCGCCTCCAGGGGATCCTTGCGGGTGGCCTGCTCGCGCAGCCGCGCCAGCATGGCCGAGGTCGTCTGCGGGTCCAGCAGCGACTGGCCGCCCGCCACCGTACGGACGGCGCCGACCAGGTCCGAGCCGTGGATCTGCTTGAGCACGTAGCCGGACGCTCCGGCCATCACCGCGTTGAACAGGGCGTCGTCGTCGGCGAAGGAGGTCAGCATCAGGCAGGCCAGCCCCGGCACCCTGGAGCGGACCTCCCGGCACACGTCCACCCCGCTGCCGTCGGGCAGGCGCACGTCCAGGACGGCGACGTCCGGCCGCAGCGCCGGGATGCGGGCCACCGCGGACTCGGCGGTCCCCGCCTCGCCGATCACCTCGATGTCGCCCTCGGACTCCAGCAGCGCGGCCACGCCCCGCCGTACCACTTCGTGATCGTCGACCAGGAACACGCGAATCATGCCTCGAACGCTAGTCCTCCCGTGACCTCGCAGGTAGGGACCAAGGTCCTTCGTGTCGCCTCCGTACGGGGTCAGGGGGCGTGCCGGATGCGGCGGCCGGTGATCTCGGCGGGGACGATCGTGACGTACAGCTCGCGGTCGCCGCCCGCCCAGGGCTGGACGCCGGAGGCCGCCGCGACGGCGTGCTCCTCGGCCTCCTCGGAGGAGACGTGGTGGGCGCCGCCCCTGACGAGCACGCTCCAGCCCGCGCGACCGGCCTCGTCGATCCGGTCGACCTCGAAGCCGATCTTGAGCTCCACGCCCCGGACACCCGTGCGCAGGGCCTCGTCGAGCGGCCCGCCGAAGGCGGTACGGAAGACGATCGAGCCATCGCGCAGGACGTAGTTGACCGGCAGGATCGCCGGTCCTCCGGGATCGTTGAAGGCGACCCGGCCCACCCCGCCGGGGGAGAGCAGCCGCAGGCACTCCCGCTCCGTCAACCTCTCCAGCACGGGACCGGCGGCGGGACGGCCGCGACCGGGCGGCAGGTCCGCCGTCGCGCCCAGCAACTCCTCGACGCCGACCTCCAGGGCGGAGGCCAGACGGCTCACGGTCTCCGCCGCCGGCGAGGCCGCGCTCTCCTCCAGGTACTCCACGTACCCGAGGTCGACCCCGGCCCTGCCGGCCAGCTGCTCGCGGCTCAGGCCCAGGGACTCGCGCAGCCGGGACACCCGCCTGCCCAGGTCACCGGGGGTCGCTATGCGTTCGATCATGACATCTCCCAACGAGGGGGGCGCGGACGGTTCCATCCCACTCCGGCGACGGCTCCGGGAGCAGAGGCCGAGGTCCCTGGGAAGCGGGCCTTTCGTCCGTCCCCGGAAGGTCCCCCGAGGGTCGCCGGAGGGTCGCTGGAAAGTCTCCGGTAGGTCGCCGGGAGATCCCCGGAGGGTCGCTGGAAGCCCGGAAGGCTCCCGGAAGGACCTGGGAGGTTCCTAGAAGCCCAGGTCGCTCAGTCCCGGATGGTCGTCGGGGCGGCGTCCCAGGGGCCAGTGGTACCGGCGGTCCGCCTCCGCGATCGGAAGGTCGTTGATGGACGCGTGCCTCGCGCGCATCAGCCCTCCCTCGTCGAACTCCCAGTTCTCGTTGCCGTAGGAGCGGAACCAGTTGCCGGAGTCGTCGTGGCACTCGTAGGCGAAGCGCACGGCGATGCGGTTCCCGTCGAACGCCCACAGCTCCTTGATGAGCCGGTACTCCAGCTCCCTGTCCCACTTGCGCCGGAGGAACGCGACGATCGCGTCCCGCCCGTCGACGAACTCCGCGCGGTTCCTCCAGTGCGAGTCCGTCGTGTAGGACAGCGCCACCTTCTCCGGGTCGCGGGTGTTCCAGCCGTCCTCCGCCAGCCGGACCTTCCTGACGGCGGTCTCCGGCGTGAAGGGCGGGACCGGAGGACGTGTCATCGGATACCTCCAGCGTGGGGACCCCGGGCTTCGGCCTCGGGGAGGATGTCGGCGCCTCGGTGGTCGTGCTTCGGGTGGGCCACTTCGCGCACGGTACGGAACCGGCGGTCCGCGTACGGATTCCGCCGCGCGTGTTTGACGGTTTCCTGAGGTGGCGGCGCCCTTCCCTTGAGCCGTCGCGGGCCGGGCGCGACCGCGCGTCCCGGGGAGGGGAGGGCGCACGACAGGATCGGCGGGCGTCGCCGGGACCGTCCGTCGCCAGCCCGGTTAGGTTAGGCTAACTTGAAGCGCGTGTCTCCTCCCGCAAAGAGCGCGTACCTCCCCAAACGGCTCGCCGGTCTGGGCCTGCTCGGTGCTCTGCTGCTGCTCGCCGTGCTGGCGAGCATCGTGATCGGTGCCAAGCAGATCCCGCCGGACCAGGCCCTGTCCGGGGTGTTCTCCCCGGACGGTTCGGAGAACGCCCTGATCGTCCAGGAGCTGCGGCTGCCGCGCACGCTGCTGGGGGTGACCGTCGGGGCGGCGCTCGGCCTGGCGGGCGCGCTCATGCAGGCGCTGACCCGCAACCCCCTGGCCGAACCCGGCCTGCTCGGCGTCAACGGCGGCGCCGCGATGGCGGTCGTGACCGTGATCGGCCTGTTCCGGGTGGACGACGTCCTCGTCTACGTGTGGGCGGCGTTCCTCGGGGCCGCCGGAGCCGCGCTGCTGGTCTACCTGATCGGGTCGCGCGGCCGTTCCGGCGCCACCCCCGCGCGGCTGGTCCTGGCGGGTGCCGGGATCAACGCGGTGTTCAGCTCGCTGACGGCGGGGATGATGCTGCTCAGCCCGCGCAGTTTCAACAGCTTCCGTTTCTGGCAGGTGGGCTCGCTGTCCGGGCGCGACCTCGGCGTCTTCGTCCAGATCGGGCCGTTCCTGCTGGCCGGGACGGTGCTGGCGCTCTGCCTGGCGCGCCCGCTCAACGCCCTGGCCCTGGGAGAGGACACGGGGCGGGCGCTGGGTGCCCGGCCGGGCCGGACCCGCGCGCTGGGGGCGCTCGCGGTCGTGGTGCTGTGCGGTGCCGCCACGGCGGCGGTGGGGCCGATCGCGTTCGTCGGGCTGGCGGTGCCCTTCGTGGTCAGGGCACTGGTGGGGCCCGACCAGCGCTGGGTGCTCCCGTACTCGCTGCTGCTGGCGCCGGTGCTGACGCTCGCCGCCGACGTCGCGGGACGGGTGGTCGCGGCGCCCGGCGAGCTGGAGACGGGCATCGTCACCGCGTTCCTGGGCGCTCCGCTCCTGGCACTGATGGTCCGTCGCGGAAGGGTTCCCCAGCTGTGAGCACGAGTCGTGTCCTGCGCGTCGGGACGGTGTCCCTGCGCTGGCGGCCGCGCGTCGCCGCGGCGTGCGTCGTACTGGTGGCCGTCGCGCTGGGGGCGGCCGTGTCCGTGGTCGGCAGCGGTGACTTCCCCGTCTCCGCCGCCGAGGTGCTGGGAGCGCTGACCGGGCAGGGGGACCGGGCCACGGAGTTCATCGTGCTCACGTTGCGCCTGCCCAGGGCGCTCACCGGCCTGCTCGCCGGTGCGGCGCTCGGCCTGAGCGGGGCGATCTTCCAGAGCATCACGCGCAACCCGCTGGGCAGCCCCGACATCATCGGGTTCACCACGGGGTCGGCCACCGGCGCGCTGCTGCAGATCCTCGTCGTCGGCGGCGGCACCGCCGCCATCGCGGCCAGCTCCGTCGGCGGCGCGGTGCTGACCGCGCTCGCCGTCTACCTGGTCGCCTACCGGGGCGGGGTGCACGGCTACCGGCTCGTCCTGGTCGGGGTCGCCGCGGCCGCGATGCTGGAGGCGTTCAACGCCTACCTCGTCACCCGCGCCGAGCTGCGCGAGGCGTACGAGGCGGCGTTCTGGCTCACCGGCAGCCTGAACGGCAGGGGCTGGGACCACGCGTGGCCGCTCGCCGTGGCCATGGCCGTGCTCGTACCGGTCGCGCTGGCCTTCGGGACGCGGCTGCGGATGGGCGAGCTCGGGGACGACGCGGCCCAGGCGCTCGGCGTGCCGGTGCAGCGGACGCGGGCCGCGCTCGTGGTGGTCGGGGTGGCGCTGGTGGCGGTGGCGACCGCGGCGGTGGGGCCGGTCCCGTTCGTCGCGCTGGCCGCGCCGCAGCTGGCGCGCGGGTTCACCGGCAGGCCCGGTACGCAGCTCGTACCGGCCGCGCTGATGGGCGCGGCGCTGCTCGTCGTCAGCGACCTGGTGACGCTGCGCCTGCCGGTCGCGCCGCCGGTCGGCGTGGTCACCGGGGTGCTGGGCGGCGTCTACCTGGTCTGGCTGCTGTCGACCGAGGGGAGGAGAGGGCGGGCGTGAGGGACCCGCGTTTCGCGGTGACGGTGGCGATCGAGCGGATGAAGGAGACCGCGTGTCCGGGATCGCCTTAGATGTCATGAGACGCGCGTTGACGCCCGAACGCTCCTAAATTAGGTTAGCCTTACCTGACTTAAGGGGAGCTCTGTGCTGACCAGGGAAGAACTGCACCGTTCGCTGACAGAACTGCTCGGGGAGCAGGTAGAGGCGCACGACAACCTCATCGAGCTGGGCATGGACTCGATCCAGCTGATGGGGCTCACCGGCCGCCTGCGCCGCCTCGGCGTCGAGGTCGGTTTCGCCGAACTCGCGAAGCGGCCCACGCTGGCCGAGTGGTGGGAGCTGCTCACCGAGCGCGGCGCCCTCGCGCCACAGCCGGTTCCGAGCCCAGGCCCCGGCCCTGTCGCCGGATCCGTTCCGGGCTCCGGTCTTGTTCCGGGCTCCGGCCCTGACGGCGACTCGGGCTCCGATCCTGTCTCCGGGTCCGGGTCCGTTTCCGGCTCTGGTTCTGGTTTTGGGTCCGTTTTCGGCTCCGGGTCCGTTTCTGGTTTCGGGTCCGGTTCCGATTTCGCCCCGGGCACCGGCCCCGGTACCGAACGGGTATCCGTGGAGCCGGACGGGCCGTTCCCCCTCGCGCTCATGCAGCACGCCTACTGGATCGGCCGCGACTCCGGCCAGTCGCTCGGCTCCGTCGCCGCGCACCTCTACGTGGAACTCGACGGCCGCGAGATCGACCCCGCCCGGCTGGAGGCGGCCGTCGTGGCGCTCGTCGAGCGGCATCCGATGCTGCGGGCCGCGATCTCCGACGACGGCACCCAGCGCGTCCTGCCGGAGCGGCCGGGACCGGCCGTCACGGTGCACGACCTGCGCGCCGTACCGGATCCCGGCGAGGAGCTGGAGCGGCTGCGCGCCGAGATGTCCACCCAGCGGCTCCCCATCGAGACGGGCCGGGTCTTCGACGCGCGGCTGAGCCTGCTGCCGTCCGGCGCGGCTCGGCTGCACCTGGACGTCGACATGGTCGCCGCCGACGCGATGAGCTACCGCACGATGCTGGCCGACCTCGCGGCGCTGTACGAGGGCGAGAGCCTGCCGCCGATCGGCTACAGCTACGCGCGCTATCTCGCCGCCGACCCGCGCGCCGAGGCCCGCGCCCGCGACCGGCGCTGGTGGGGCGAGCGGCTCGGCGAGCTGTCCGGGCCGCCCGAGCTGCCGGTCGTGCCGCAGCCGGGCGATCGGGTCGTCCGCAAGCACCACTGGCTCGCCCCCGAGGACAGGCGGCGGCTGGTCGCCCGCGCCCACCGCGAGGGCGTCACCCCGGCGATGGCGCTCGCCGCCGTCTTCGCCGAGGTGATGGGCGCCTGGTCGGCGACCCCGCGTTTCCTGCTGAACCTGCCGCTGTTCCACCGCGAGCCGATCCACCCCGACGTGGACGCCCTGGTCGGCGACTTCACCGGTTCCATCCTGCTGGAGGCCGACCTGTCGCGGGAGCTGCCGTTCACCGAGCGCGCCCGTGAGCTGCAGGCGCTGCTGCACACGGCCGGGGAGCACAGCGACTACTCCGGCCTGGAGGTGCTGCGCGACCTGTCGCGGGCGCGGGGCGAGCAGGTGCTCGCGCCGATCGTCTACACCAGCGCGCTCAATCTCGGCGAGCTGTTCGGCGACCGGGCGCGGCGCAGCTTCGGGGAGCCGGGGTGGATCATCTCCCAGGGTCCGCAGGTGCTGCTCGACGCCCAGGTCACCGAGGTCTCCGGCGGGCTGCTGCTGAACTGGGACGTGCGCGACCCCGCGTTCCCCGAGGGCGTCGCCGACGCGATGTTCGCCGCCTACACGGGCGCGATCACCCGCCTGGGCGCGGCGGACGCCGACTGGGCCGAACCGCTGCGGATCGGCGCCTCGCCGCACCAGCTGCGCCTGCGGCACGAGCTCAACGCCCAGCCGGCGCCGCCCGCGCGGACGCTGCACGAGGAGTTCTTCGCGCGGGCCCGGAGCACCCCCGGCCTCCCGGCGCTGCACTGGGGCACCGGCGACGACGGCACCGAGGGCACGCTCACGTATGGGGAACTGGCCGACCGTGCCCTGCGCGTCGCCGCCCATCTCGTGGAGCTGGCGGTACGGCCCGGAGACCGGGTCTCCGTCGAGCTGCCCAAGGGGCCCGACCAGGCCGTGGCGGTGCTCGGCGTGCTGGCGGCCGGGGCCGCGTACGTGCCCGTCGGGGCGGGACAGCCCGCCGCCCGGCGGGAGAGGATCCTCAAGACGGCCGGGGTCGCGGTCTCGCTCACCTCGGCCGTGACGCACCCCGCGCCGCTGGACGGGCCGGTGCCCGTCCCCCCCGACCAGGTCGGCTACGTGCTGTTCACCTCGGGCTCCACCGGGGAGCCCAAGGGCGTCGAGGTCTCGCACCGGGCCGCGATGAACACGATCGGCGACCTGGTCGAACGGTTCTCGATCGGCGAGGCGGACGTGTCGCTCGCCGTGTCGGCCCTCGACTTCGACCTGTCGGTGTTCGACCTGTTCGCGCTCTGGTCTCGCGGGGGCGCCGTGGCGATCCCCCTGGAGGACGACCGGCGCGACGCCACCCGCTGGGCCGAACTGGCCGAGCGCTGGTCGGTGACCGTGCTGAACTGCGTTCCCTCGGTGCTGGAGATGCTGTTGCGGACGGGCCCCGCGCCCAGCCTGCGGCTGGTCCTGCTCGGCGGCGACTGGGTCGGCACGCACCTGCCCGCGCTGCTGCGGGAACGCTCGCCGGGGGCCAGGTTCGTCGCGCTCGGCGGTACGACGGAGACCGCCATCCACTCGACCGTCATCGAGGTCGACGGCGAGGTGCCCGCCGACTGGACGGCGGTCCCGTACGGCGTCCCGCTGCGCGGGGTGGCCTGCCGGGTCGTGGACGAGGCCGGGCGCGACCGCCCCGACTGGGCGCAGGGCGAGCTGTGGATCGGCGGCGCGGGCGTCGCGGACGGCTACTGCGGCGACGCCGAGCGCACCGCCGACCGGTTCGTCGTCCACGAGGGCACCCGCTGGTACCGGACCGGGGACATGGCCAGGTACCGTCCCGACGGGACGCTGGAGTTCCTCGGGCGGCGCGACCACCAGGTGAAGGTGCGCGGGTTCCGGATCGAGCTCGGCGAGGTCGAGACCGCGCTGGAGAACCACCCCCGGGTGCGCCGCGCCGTCGGCCTGCTCGCCGACTCGCGGCTGGCCGCCGCGGTCGTCCTCACCGAGAAGGCGGGGGAGGCCGGGGCGGAGGAGACCGGGACGGAGGAGCTGCTCGCCCACGTACGGGAGCTGCTGCCCCCGCACATGGTCCCCGACCTGCTGGTGACCCTGGACGCGCTGCCGCTCACCGCGAACAACAAGGTGGACCGCAAGGCGCTCGCCGCCCTCGTCGCCGCGGCGGCCGGGGAGACGGGCGCGCCCTACACCGCCCCGGGCAGCGCGCTGGAGCGGGTGCTGGCCCGGGTCGTCGGCCAGGTGCTCGGCGTGCCGAGGGTCGGCGCGCACGACGACATCTTCGCGCTCGGTGGCGACTCGGTGCTGGCCACCACCGTCATCGCGCGGCTGCGCGAGGCGCTCGACGCCTCCTCGCTCCCGCTGCGGGCGCTGTTCACCGAGCGGACCGTGTCACGCGTCGCCCACCGGTTCGCCGAGGTGGAGGAGACCCCCGGCAGGCTGGAGGCGGTCGCCGGGATCTGGCTCATGGTCGAGGGCATGTCCGAGGACGAGCTCACCGAGCGCCTGGGCGCGGGGGAGCCCGGCTAGCGGTACCCGGGGCGGCCCGTGACGTCCCCGGCGGAGCGCGGCCGTCCGCGTCTCCGCCGGTGCCGGGCTCGTCCGCACCCGGGACGGAACGCCGGCGTACCTTCGGCTGCGAGAACCGGCTTTCGTCACGGGTCCGTGCCGCGACCGGAACGTCACCGCCACCGGCCTTATTCGCAATGGAGTTTCGGTCTCGTCGAAAGCCGCGCCAAAACGCTCAAACGGCAAAAGTGCGGGCCCCAACTCTGACGTACTCCGCCCCCGCTCCCTTCTCTCCGGCCAATGATCAATGATCACTGATCAAGAAAGACGTTTTGTGGAATCCGTACTCGGACCGGTTTCCATCTGTCGCCGAAAAACAAAAACGAATGGTTATATTTCCGTGTCATAACCGCGTGTACTCGAACACGGCCGTGTGCGTCAGATTGGAGGTCACATCGTATTCAGCAGGAGCAGATCATGTTGCGATGTCCTACGGCGAGAACGGTCCAGTTCGTGCTTGCCGCGGTCCTGCTCGCGGGCTGCGGCTCCAACGTGGGGGCTTCACCGGACGACCCCAACGAGACCGCCACGTCGACACGGGAGAACGGGGGACAGGGCGAAGGACAGGGCGAGGGACAGGGCGAGGGACAGGGCGAAGGGCGGAACGGGGGACGGGGCGGCGGGCAGGGCAAGGACCAGAACGGGGGCCAGGGTCAGGGGCGGAACGGGGGCGGCGGGCAGAACGGGGGCGAGGGGGGCGGTAATCAGGAGGACAAGAAGAAATACTACGAGGTGGGAGGGCCGACCCTGGACGGCTCGTACCCCGCGATATTCGGGGACTTCGAACTGTCGCCGTCCTCCCAATGCCTGGCCGTGAGCAACAGCCGGCATCCTCGGCCTGTGCGTATCACCGGCGTGGCGATCAGTCAGCGCCCCTCCTCGCCGAAGGCCTTCTTTCTCGGCCCACCCGCGAACGGCTCGTCCTGCGGGAGCGCGGCCACGTCGGACGGGGGCCGGAGTTTGGGACCGTGCGCGGGCGCGGAACTCCCTCCCTCCACGGAAGAAGGGGCATATTGTGAACTCTGGGTGCAATTGCTGCAGGTTGCACCTTTGGATTACTACGGCACCGTCACCATGACAGTGGAGTCGGATTGTGTGGCCATCCAAGGAGGCGGCCCATTCTGCGAACTGCTCGACGAGTCCGCGAACCCCTCCGCCGAACATCCGGCCGCCATCAAGAAACCGTTTGTCGCCGGGCTGCGGGTGTGCCTCGCCGCGCCGCGTCCCGTCAAGTCCACCCCGAGGGATCCCGGCGTGACCTGCGACGAACTCCGTAGCCAGAGCGAGGAGGAGGAGCCCCCGGAATCCCCTTCTCCGACGCCCACCCCCGAGCCCCGGGACTCGGAGACCCCGACCGAGCCGACGACCTCCGAGGCCCCGGACTCGGAGACTCCAACCCCGGAGACCTCGACCTCGGAGGACCCGCCCTCGAAGGACCCGGCCCCGGAGGTTCCGGCCTCGGAGGACCCGGCCGAGCCGCCCCCCTCGGAGGCCACGCAATCGGGCGAGTCGTGAGCCGCAGGCGGCGCGGCACCGTCAGAGGTGATTCCCGGCCCGTCCGGCGGAGGCCCCCCGTAGAGGCCCCTGTAGAGGCCCCCGCGAGCGAAACCCCGCCGGACGGGCCGGCGTCCTGGGAACGCTTCAACCAGATCGCCCAGATCGTGGCGCCCACCACGCTCATCACCGCGCTCATGATCTACTACGGTTACGTGGCGACCCGGGGACGGTTCTGGTATTTCGGCATCGACCTGGAAGCCATGGACCTCACCGTGCAGGAGCTGATCCTCTACGGCACCGAGACCATCTGGCTTCCCCTGGCCGCCGTGCTCCTGCTCATCCTGGCCTTCGCCGGCATCCACATGCTGCACCTGCGGTTGATCGAATCGGGGAGCCGGCCGCGGCTGTTGCGGGCCGCCGGGGCCGTCACGCTGGCGGGCGGGGTGGCGCTGATCGTCCGCGCGGCGGTCGGGGTGGTCGTGCCGGAGGTGGCGAGGGAGGAGTCCGCCGGAGTCACCCCGCTCTCCCTCAGCATGGGTGCCCTGCTGGCGGCCTACGGCGGATACGTCCTGGTCAAAAGCTGGAACCGGCCGCGCTGGGTGAACATTCTGGCGATCCTCGCCACTTCGGGGCTCATCATGGCGGGTGCGGTCTGGGCCACCAACAGTTTCGCCTGGGCCTTCGGCGTGGGCAGGGCGGTGAGCATCACGCAGAGGCTGGAGGCGTATCCCGAAGTGGTCATCGACACCGCCGAACGGCTGGAGATCCTGGCAGGCCCCGTGAGGATGCAGCCGCTTCCCGGGCCGAAGGGGCGGAAACTCAAGTACCGCTACCGTGGCATGCGACTGCTGACCGAGGCCGGCGGCCGGCTCTTCCTCGTCCCCGGGCGCTGGACCTCGTCCTCCGGCACCCTCGTGCTCCCCTACAACGCGGACATCAGGATCCAGTTCCTGCCGCTGCCGTGAAGCGCTCGGCGGCGATGACGAGAGGCTCGTGGTCCCTCGTGGGGCGCGAAAGAGCCGGGGTGGCGGGGAGTCAGCGTGTGGGGGCGAGTCTCAGTACCGCCTTGGCGCGGGAGAGCGACACCACTCGTATGCCGATGCCGTTGACCGACCCCGTCGAGCGGAGGCCGAGCACCGCCTGCGAGGTCACGCCGGGCCCGGTGGCCCGCACCCGCACGGAGGCGCGGTTGAAGGAGATGGACAGCCGGGTGACGCCGAACCGGGGGCTCACCTTGAACCGCGCCGTCTTCGAGAGGGTGAGCTTGCACCTCCCGTCGTAGCAGGCGCGGAGGTTCGGCTTGGCCGCGTTCGCCGCCGGGGCGGCGGCCGGCACCGTCGCGGGCGCGACGGCGCGCGTCTCCGCCGACGCCGGGCTCGACTGTGCCGGTGACGTGCCGCCGGTCAGGGCGGCGAGCAGCAGGAGGGCAACGGTCGTCCGAGCCATGTTCTTCCTCTCGTCGTTCCTCCGGACTCCTCCCGTGGCGGGCGATGGCTCGCCGGCCGGGCGTCGCCGGTGGTCGTACGTCGACATGGGTATGACGGGTTTGCTGTCACTCCTCACCATCTGACAGAGGCGGCCGTTTTTCCAGCCGTTTCCTCACACGGCCTTCGCCGCTTTCGCCGGATCGATCAGGCCTCCTGAGGCTCGGCGTCCCGCGGTTCGGCGGCCAGGGTGGCGCCGCGCAGGCCGGTGAGGGTGAGGGCGAGTGCCAGGGCGAGGGCGGCGCTGGCCGCGCCGTACACGACGATCGCGGTGCCGGGCGCCAGGTAGCGGCCGAGCGCGCCCGCGCCGAGCGCGCCGACGGCCTCGCCGCCGGTCTCCTGGGCGGCCCACAGCGCGTTCACCCGGCCGAGGTAGCCGTCGGGGGTGTGCGCCTGGATGAGGCCGTAGCGCAGGATCTCCTCGATGGACGCGACGAGGCCGTAGCCGAAGAGGATCGCGACGGCGAGCGCGGGATGGGTCGCGAGCCCGAGGCAGGCGAGGAGCGCGAAGCCGCAGACCGACGCGACGAGCAGAGCCCTGCCCGGCGCGCGCGAGCGCCCGGCCCAGCCGCTGGTGACCGAGCCGAGCACCGCGCCGCAGGCGGGCGCGGCGTAGAGCAGGCCGATCGTGGCCGGGCCGCCGCCCAGCCGCAGGGTCGCGAACGCGGGCATGAGCACCGGGATGCCGCCCGCCACCATGTACAGCAGGCCGAGCAGCATGAGCGAGCCGACCACGCGGTGCGAGGCCACGAACCGCAGTCCCGAGGCGATCGCCCGCAGCGGGTTCTCGGTGACCTGGGCGACCGGTTCCAGGGCGGGCAGCCTCGTCAGCAGGCCGAGGGTGGCGAGCGTTCCCGCGGCCGCGGCCGCGTAGTTCCAGCCGACGCCGAACGCCGACACGGTCAGGCCGCCGAGCGCGGGGGAGAGCATCGAGCCGAGCCGTACGGTCAGCGCGTTGATCGCGCCCGCCGCGACCAGCTTGTCCGGGGGGACGAGGGCGGGGGTCGCGGCCAGCAGCGCGGTGACGCTGACGCCGGTCGCCAGCCCGTCCCAGGCGGCGAGCACGTAGATCGCCGCCAGCGAGGGGGAGGGCAGGAAGGCGTTCAGCGTCAGCAGCGCGAAGCCGAGCCCGGCCGCGGTGCGCGCGACCAGCATCAACCGGCGCCGGTCGTGCCGGTCGGCCAGCACGCCGCCCCACAGGAACCCCGCGAGCAGCGCGAACCCCTCGGCCGAGGAGACCGCGCCGACGTGCACGGTCGAACCGGTCATCGCGTAGACCTGCACGGGCACCGCGACCATCAGCATGCCGATGCCGAAGACCGACACGGTGCGCGCCACGAACACGTCACGGAAGGCCCTGCTGGTCCGGAGCGGGCTGATGTCCATGGCCAGACGGCGCAGCATCTTCGGGGTTCTCCTCGACAGGCAGAGTGGATAAGGTGAGGCTTACCTTAGTTGACCTCAGGGAAAGAGGACAGACCAGTGCAGCGGGTCCTTATGAACGGAAAAATCCACCGTGCCACCGTGACCCAAGCGGACCTGCACTACGTGGGTTCCCTGACGATCGACGCCGAGCTGATGGCCGCCGCCAACATCGTCGAGGGCGAGCAGGTCCACGTCGTCGACATCGACAACGGCGCCCGCCTGGTCACCTACGCGATCACCGGTGAGGCGGGCAGCGGGGTCATCGGCGTCAACGGCGCGGCGGCCCACCTGGTCCACCCCGGACATCTGGTCATCATCATCTCGTACGGGAACTTCGACGACGCGGAGGCGGAGGCACACCTGCCCAGCGTCGTCCACGTGGACGGTGCCAACCGCGTCGTCGCGCTCGGCACCGACCCGGCCGAGCCGGTCGCGGGCGCGGTGGCCCAGATCGCGGGGCGGTGAGAGCCGTGGAGGGATTCACCCCCTGGCCGGAGGAGTTCGCGGCGCGCTACCTGGCCGAGGGCTACTGGAGCGACCGGCTGCTCGGTGACGTGCTGCGCGGGGGCGACCCCGGGCGGACCGCGCTCGTGGCCGGGGACGAGCGGCTGACCTACGCCGAGCTGGACAGCCGCGCCGAGCGCGCCGCCGCCGGTTTCGCGCGGCTGGGCATCCGGCGCGGCGACCGCGTCGTGGTGCAGCTGCCCAACACCGCCTCCTTCGTCGTCGTCTTCCTCGCCCTGGTCAGGATCGGCGCCGCCCCGGTGCTCGCCCTGCCCGCGCACCGCAGCAGTGAGATCGGCTACCTGTGCGAGCTGAGCGAGGCGAGGGCGTACGTCATCCCCGACGTGTACGGCGGGTTCGACTACCGCGACCTGGCCCGCTCGCTGGCCGTGGAGCACGTCGTGGTGGACGGGGACGCCCAGGAGTTCACCGCCCTCGCGGACCTCGACCCCGACCCCGGTTCCGTGGTCTACGAGCGGCCGGATCCGGCCGACGTGGGGGTGTTCCTGCTCTCCGGCGGCACCACCGGGCTGCCGAAGCTGATCCCGCGCACCCACCGCGACTACGTGTACAACCTGGAGGCCAGCGCCGAGGTCTGCGGTTTCGACCGCGAGACGGTCTACCTCGTGGTGCTCCCGGTCGCGCACAACTTCGCGCTCGCCTGCCCGGGGGTGCTGGGGGTGTTCGCCAAGGGCGGCACCGTCGTCCTGTCGCCCTCCGGGTCACCCGACGAGGCGTTCCCCCTCATCGAGCGGGAACGCGCGACGGTGTGCGCGGTGGTGCCGCCCATCGCGCTGCTCTGGCTGGAGGCGGCGTCCTGGTCGGAGGAGGACCTGTCGTCGCTCCGGCTGCTGCAGGTGGGCGGGGCCAAGTTCGCCGCCGAGCGGGCCGCGCAGGTTCCCGGCGTGCTGGGCTGCGCGGTGCAGCAGGTGCTGGGCATGGCCGAGGGGCTGCTCAACTACACCCGGCTGGACGACCCCCGCGAGCTGGTCGACACCACGCAGGGCAGGCCGCTGTCCCCGGCCGACGAGATCCTCGTCGTCGACTCCGACGGTGCCGAGGTCGCTCCCGGCGAGGTCGGCGAGCTGCTCACCCGAGGTCCGTACACCCTGCGCGGTTACTACCGCGCGCCGGAGCACAACGCGCGGTCCTTCACCCCCGACGGCTTCTACCGGACCGGGGACCTGGTGCGGGAGCTCCCCTCCGGCCACCTCGTCGTGGAGGGCCGCGACAAGGACCAGATCAACCGGGGCGGCGACAAGATCTCCGCCGAGGAGCTGGAGAACCACCTGCTGGCCCACCCGGCGGTGCACGACGCCGCCGTGGTCGGCACCCCCGACCCGGTGATGGGGGAGCGGACCTGCGCCTTCCTGATCGTCCGGGACCAGGCGCCGACCCTCAGGGAGATCAAGCGGTTCCTCAAGGAGCGCGGCGTGGCGGGCTACAAGTGGCCCGACCGCGTCGAGCTGGTCGAGACCTTCCCCCGCACACCGGTCGGCAAGATCAGCAAGAAGGAGCTCGCCGCGAGCCTGCGCTGAGCGCCTTCACGCGCGAGGCTCACGCACGAGAGGCTCGCGGGTGCCGCGGTGGATGATGCCGTACGCCCCCGCGGGCCTCCCGCGCGTGGCGGCGGGTGCCGCGCGTCCCCGCGCGGAGGGCACGCGGTTCCCGGGCACTTCGTGAGCACCTCGCGGGCACCTCGTGAGCGCGGTGTGAGACACCGGCGCCCTCACGCGCGGGGAAGGCGCGTGAGGGCGGACGGTGGGGTGGTGTTCTCTCCGGGGCTCAGAGCCTCAAGACCTCGTAGCCTTGGGGCTCGGCCCTCAGGTGCGCGGGACCACGTACGGCGCGATGCTGGAGAGCTTCTCGCAGGTCTCCTCGTACTCCCGCTCGGGCGTCGAGCCGGACACGATTCCGGCGCCGGCCCGCAGCCAGGCCCGGCCGTTCTCGCTGTAGATGGCGCGCAGCACCAGGGCTGCGTCCATCGCGCCGTCCTGGGAGACGGCGAGGACGGCTCCGGCGTACAGGCCCCTGGGCTCCTCCAGCCGGGCGATCGCGTCGATCGCGCCCGCCTTGGGGATGCCGGAGGCGGTAACGCCGGGGAAGAGCGCGTCGAGCGCGTCCCAGCCGGTGCGGCCGGGGGGCAGCTCGCCGCTCACGCTCGATCCCAGGTGCTGCACGCTGCCGCGCTCCTTCACCGTCATGAAACCGGTGACCCGGACCGTGCCGGGCGCGCACACCCGGTACAGCTCGTCCTGCGAGGCGCGTACGGAGACCGCGTGCTCGAAGATCTCCTTGGGGTCGTTCTCCAGCTCGCGGCGGGTCTCCGAGTCCACCTCCTCGCCCCGGCCGAAGGCCCGGGTGCCGGCGAGCGGCTGGGTCATCACCGTGCCGTGCTCGTCGACGCTCACCAGCACCTCGGGACTGAACCCGGCGGCCTGGAAGCCGTCCAGGTCGAGGAGGAAGGAGCGGGCCGGGGTGTTGGCGGCCCGGCCGCACGCGTACGTCGCGACGACGTCGACGGGGAACGGGATCGGCAGCCGCCGGGAGACGATGACCTTCTCGTAGAGCCCGGCGTCGATCTCGGAGATCGCCTGGGCGACCCGCGACCGGTAGAGGTCGCCGCCGGGGCGCACGTCGACCGGTGACGGCGCCGGTGCGGGTTTCCTGGGGACGCCCCGGCCGGACAGCAGCTCGGCGACCCGCTCGGCCTCGGCGGCGTTCACGCTCGTCACCAGCGCGCGTCCCGCCTCGACGCGTACCTCGGTGCGCGGTACGACCAGGTGGGCGAGCCTGCCCGCCGGGGTGAGCGCGGCGAACTCGAACGCGATCCAGCCGTAGGCGTTCCAGACCGGCCACGGGGCGGCCCGCAACGCGGCCTCCAGCGCCTCGGCCGGACGGCCGGACCACGGCTCGTCCACCGCGTTCACCGAGCCGAGCGCGTTCACCGAGCCGAGCGCGTTCACCGAGCCGAGCGAGTGCGACGCGTTGAGCGAGTGAGACGCGTTGAGCGAGTCGAGCGAGGCGAGCGACTCCAGGGACTCCAGCGAGTCCACCGAGGTCGCGGCGGACAGGGCGGCCCCGTCCAGCCAGCGGCTGCGCACGACTCCGGGTTCGAGGATCACCTCGCCCGCCACTCCGCCCGCGAAGGTCCACAGGCCCGGTCGCTCGTACACGGTGTAGTCGTCGAACAGCCCGGACCCCGCCAGGAGGGTGACCAGACGCAACGGGTCGACCGCGCCCTCGACCGCTATCTCCGTGCGCATCTCGTCCGTGCGGACACCAAAGGACAACGAACCCACCCCTCTGCGAAACCGGACAATACCGATCAATTTAGGTAAGGCTAACCTTGTGTCGATTTAAGAGGCAAGGCTAACCTAAGTCTTGATCGGGACAGAGTGCCCGACTTCGGCCCCGAAGGAAGAGTTGAGCGTGCGGGAACAGCAGCAGGACGTCGCACGGCGGCGCGAACTGATGCGGCGGATGATGGCCGAGGCGGGGCTCGGCCTCGACAGGGACCGCATCACACCACGCCGCTCGGGAGGCCCGGCCCCGCTGTCCTACGCGCAGCAGAGCATGTGGCTGCACCACCGGACGTTCCCCTCCAGCCCCGCCTACAACGTGTGCCTGCTGGTACGCATGTCGGGCGCGCTCGACCCCGAGGCGCTGCGCGAGGCGCTGCGGGCCCTCCTGCGCAGGCACGCGGTGCTGCGCACCGTCTACGACGAGAACGACGAGGGGACGCCGTTCCAGCACGTCGTCGCCGACGACTCCCTCGACCTGCCGGTGCGCGACTGCGCCGAGGCCGACGCCGAGGCGTACGCCACGCGGTTCGCGGCGCTCCCCTTCGACCTGCGCGCCGAGCGGCCGATCCGGCTGGAACTGCTCCGGCTCGGCGACGGCAAAGGCGGCGAAGACAGCGAAGACAGCGAAGACAGCGAAGGCGGCGAAGACAGCGAAGGCGGCGAAAACGACAAATACGCCCTGGTCCTCGTCGTGCACCACATCGCCTGGGACGGCATGACCTGGGGCTCGCTGTCGCGCGACCTGTCGGCCCTGTACCGCGCCGCCGTCTCCGGCGAGCCGGACGGCCTGCCCACGCTGACCGTCCACTATCCCGACTTCGCCGCCTGGGAGCAGAACCGCCCGCACCCGGCGGAGGAGATGGACTACTGGCGGGGGCGCCTCGACCCGCCGCCCGCGCCCCTGGACCTGCCCGCCGACCGCCCGCGCGGCGCGACCGCGTCCGAGCGGGGCGGGCGCAGGGCCCGCCGCTTCGACGACGCCGTCACCGCCGGGATGCGGGAGCTCGCCGCGAAGGAGAACCTCACCCCGTACATGGTGATGCTCGCCGCGCACGCGGTCCTCCTGCACCGCTACACCGGCGCGACCGACATCGCGATCGGCTCGGCCGTGATGAACCGCGAGCACACCGAGATCGAGCGGCTGGCCGGGAACTTCGGCAACACCCTCGTGCTGCGCACCGACCTGTCCGGCGCGCCCACCTTCCGCGAGGTCCTGCGCCGGGTCCGCGACACCTGCACCGAGGGGTTCGCGAACCGGACGCTGTCCTACGACAGGATCGTGCAGGAGCTGCGGCCCGCCCGCAGGCGCGGCGGCTCGCCGTTCTTCGACACCATGCTGCTCTTCCTCGCCCAGGAGATCGGCGAGCTGGACCTGCCCGGCGTCACCACGAGCTGGACGCACATCCACAACGGCACCACCCACTTCGACCTCTCGCTGGAGGCCTTCGTCCGGCCCCAGGGGATGACCGTCGAGGCCACCTTCCGGCGCGAGCTCTTCGACGACGAGCGCGTCGACGCCCTCCTCGCGCACCTGGAGAAGCTGCTCGGCGACGCGGTGAGCCGCCCGGACCTGCGGATCGCCGACCTGCAGCTGCTCGGCGCGGCCGAGTCCGCCCTGCTCGCGGAGTGGAACGACACCTCGGTGCCCGTCCCGGACACGACGGTGACCTCGCTGTTCGAGGAGCAGGCCGCCCGCACCCCCGGCGCGGTCGCGGTCGACGGCGCGGGCGGGGTCACGCTCACCTACGCCGAACTGGACCTGCGGGCCTCGGCCCTCGCCCGGACGCTGCGCGGGCGCGGCGCGGGACCCGGCCGGGTCGTCGCGCTCGCCCTGCCCCGCACCCCCGACCTGGTGGTCGCGCTGCTCGCCGTGCTGAAGTCGGGCGCCGCCTACCTGCCGCTGGACCTCGACCACCCGGCCGACCGGCTCGCGTACATGATCGGGGACGCGGCCCCGCTCTGCGTGATCGCGACCCCGGAGACCGCCGCCCTCCTTCCCCCGGGGACCGAGACGCTGACCCCGGAGACCGCCGCACTCCTCCCGCCCGGGACCGAGACGCTGACCCCGGGCGACACGTCCCCCGGCGCGGACGAGTCGCACCCGGTCAGGGGCGGCGACCTGGCGTACGTCATCTACACCTCGGGCTCGACCGGCCGCCCCAAGGGCGTGGCCGTCCCGCACTCCGCGCTCACCGCCTTCCTCGTCACCATGAGGGAGCGCCTCGCCCTGGGCGCCGGGGACCGGCTCGTCGCGGTGACCACGATCGCGTTCGACATCGCCGCGCTGGAGCTGTACGTGCCGCTGATCGGCGGCGCGACCGTCGTGCTCGCCGGGCGCGAGACCGTGCGCGAACCGGCGGCGCTGGGCGCGCTGCTCGCCGGGGCGACCGTCGTCCAGGGCACCCCGTCGCTGCTGGGCTCGCTGGACCCGGCCGCGCTGCGCGGGCTGCGGGTGCTCGTCGGCGGCGAGGCCCTCCCGGCCGCGCTCGCCGGGACCCTGCACGCGGTGGCGGCGTCGGCCGTCAACGTGTACGGGCCGACCGAGGCGACGATCTGGGCGACCTCCGCCGAGCTGCCGTCGTCCGGGATCGGCACGCCGTTCCCCAACACCCGCGCGTACGTCCTGGACGCCGCGCTGCGCCCCGCCCCGGTCGGCGTCCCCGGCGAGCTCTACCTCGCGGGGACGCAGCTGGCGCGCGGCTACGCGGGCAGGCCCGGCCTGACCGCGGAACGCTTCGTCGCCGACCCCTTCGGCCCTCCCGGCGAGCGCATGTACCGCACCGGCGACCTGGCCAGGTGGGGCCGCGACGGGACGCTGGAGTACCTGGGGCGCACCGACGACCAGGTGAAGATCCGCGGGTTCCGCATCGAGCCCGCAGAGGTGCAGGCCGTGCTCGCCGCCTGCCCCGGCGTCGCCCAGGTCGCCGTCGTGGTCCGCGAGGACACACCGGGCGAGAAGCGGCTGGTCGCGTACGTCGTGCCGGACGGCGACCTCGACGAGGCGGACCTGCGGGCGAAGGCGGCGGAATCGCTGCCCGAGTACATGCTTCCCGCAGCGACGGTCCTGCTCGGCGCGCTGCCGCGTACCGTCAACGGCAAGCTCGACCGGGCCGCGCTGCCCGCGCCCGAGGTCCAGGTGTCGAGCCGGGGGCCGCGCGACGACCGCGAGGCGGCGCTGTGCGCGGTCTTCGCCGAGACGCTCGGCCTGGACGCGGTGGGCATCGACGACGACTTCTTCGCCCTGGGCGGCCACTCCCTGCTCGCCACCCGCCTCGCCGGGCGGGTGCGCGCCGCGCTCGACGCCGAGCTCACCATCGCCGACGTCTTCGAGGCGCCCACGGTCGCCACGCTGGCGCCCAGGCTGGTGCGGGGCACCCGGCCGAGGGTCCGCGACGTGACCAGGCCCGCGATCGTGCCCGCCTCGCCCGCCCAGCGCGGCTTCTGGTTCGAGGAACGCCTGCGCGGCCCCTCGGCTGCCGACGCGCTCCCGCTCGGCCTGCGGCTGTACGGGCCGGTCGACGTCGACGCGTTGCGTACCGCGTTCGGTGACGTCGTCACCCGGCACGAGGCGCTGCGCACCCTGCTGGAGGAGGGCCCCGACGGGCTGCCGGTCCAGCGCGTCCTCGACACCGGCGAGGCCGCCTTCGACGTGGTGGACGCGCGTGGCTGGCCGGAGGAACGGCTGCGCGAGGCCGAGACGAGAGCCGCCTCGCACGTCTTCGACCTCGGGGCCGACCTGCCCATCCGGGCGACCCTGCTGCGGGTGGCCGCCGAGGAGGCGGAGGAGTCGGTGCTCGTCGTGCTCCAGCACCACGCCGCCGCCGACGAGTGGTCGTTCACCCCGCTGCTCGCCGACCTGTCGCGCGCCTACACCGCCCGCGCCACGGGCACCGCGCCGGACTGGGCGCCGCTGCCCGTGCGGTACGCCGACTACGCCGTCTGGCGGGGCGAGTCCCCGGCCCCCGCGAACCAGCTCGACTTCTGGGAGCGGACGCTGCGCGGGCTGCCCGAGGAGAGCGCGCCGCCGGCCGACCGGCCCCGTCCCGCCGAGGCGAGCCACCGGGGCGGGCTGGCGCCGTTCCGGCTGCCGCTGACCGGGGCGCGACGGCTCGCCCTGGAGACCGGCACCAGCGTCTTCATGGTCCTGCACGCCGCCGTCGCCGCGCTCCTGCACCGGGCCGGAGCGGGCGACGACGTGGCGCTCGGCTCGCCCATCGCGGGCCGCCCCGACGAGGACCTCGCGGACCTGGTCGGCGTGTTCGTCAACCTCGTCGTGCTGCGCACCGACCTGACCGGCGACCCCACCTTCACCGAGCTCCTGGAGCGGGTCCGCCACACCGACCTGGCCGCGTTCTCCAACGCGGACGTGCCGTTCGAGCAGGTCGTGGAGCGGCTCGCCCCCGAGCGCTCGCTCGCCCGCAGCCCGCTGTTCCAGGTGATGATCGTCCACCAGCGGCTGGAGGACGTGCGGCTGCGGCTGCCCGGCGTGCGCGCCGAGCCGTTCCTGCCCGAGACCGGCGGCGTCAAGTTCGACCTGGACATCTACTTCGCCGAGGGGGAGGAGCTGATCGAGGGGTTCGTCGCCTACGCCACGGACCTCTTCGACGCCGAGACCGTCACCGGCATGCTCGCCGAGCTCGGCGAGCTGCTCGACCGGGCCACCGAGGACCCGGCGCGGCGCCTGTCGTCGCTCGGCACCCCGTCCCAGGGGCTCGCGCGGCCCGACACCGCCCGCGCGTTCGCCCCGCTCACTGTCGCCCAGCGGATCGAGGCGCAGGTGGCGCGCACCCCGCATGCCACGGCCGTCGTCTCCGACAGCGTCTCCGGCATCGTTTCCGGGAACGGCTCCGGCGTCGTTTCCAGTGACGGTGACGGCTCCGGCGTCGGCGGGCTCACGCTCAGCTACGCGGAGCTGGACGAGCGCGCCGAGGCTCTCGCCGACCGGCTCGCGGCGGCGGGAGCGGGTCCCGAGGAGATCGTCGCGATCGCGCTGCCCCGCTCGGCCGAGCTCGTCGTGGCCCTGTTCGCCGTGCTCAAGACCGGCGCGGCCTACCTGCCGATCGACACGACCTACCCGCGCTCCAGGATCGACCTGATGCTCGACACCGCCAGGCCGCTGCTGGTCCTCGGCGTGGACGAGCCGCCGCGCGACGCCCCGCCCCGCGCCGACGTCGAGATCAGCCCCGACCATCCCGCGTACGTGATCTTCACCTCCGGGTCCACCGGGACTCCCAAGGCCGTCGTCGGCACCCAGCGGGCGCTCGCCAACCGGCTCGCCTGGGGCGCGGACCTCGCCCCCACCGGCGTACGGGTCGCCAAGAGCTCACCGGCCTTCATCGACGGCAGCACCGAGCTGCTCGGCGGCCTCGTCGCCGGTGACACCGTCGTCGTCGCGGACGACGACACCGCCACCGACGCGCTCGCCCTGGCCGGGCTGATCCGCCGCCACGACGTGAACCTGGTGACGGTCGTGCCGAGCCTGCTGGCCGCGCTCGTGGAGACCTCTCGGAGCGGGGACAACGAGGAGACCGGGAAGCCCGGAAAGCTCGGTTCGGTCACCACGTGGGTGAGCAGCGGCGAGGCCCTGCCCGCCGCCCTCGCCGCGCGGGTCCCCGCCCGCCTGGTCAACCTGTACGGCTGCTCCGAGGCGGCCGGGGACAGCCTGATCGCCGAGGGCGCCGGAGGACTGGTCCCGATCGCCAACACCGTGGCGTACGTCCTGGACGCCGGGCTCCGCGAGGTCCCGGTCGGCGAGCTCTACCTCGCCGGGGACGGCCTGGCGCGCGGGTATCTCGGCGACCCGGCCCGCACCGCCGAGCGGTTCGTGGCCAGCCCCTTCGGCCCGCCGGGATCGCGGCTCTACCGCACCGGCGACCGGGTGCGCCGCCGCCGCGACGGCTCGCTGGAGTTCCTGGGCCGGGCCGACGACCAGGTGAAGATCCGCGGCTTCCGCATCGAGCCGGGAGAGGTCGAGGCGGTGCTCGCCGCGCAGCCGGGCGTGCGCCAGGCGGCCGTGGCGGCCCGCTCGGGACCGCGCCTCGTCGGCTACGTCGTGGGCGACCCCGGCCTCGACCCGGGCCTCGATCTCGACGCGCTCCGGGCCCGGCTCGGCGAGATCCTGCCCGACTATCTCGTCCCCTCCGTGCTCGTCGGCCTCGACGAGCTGCCGCGCACTCCCAACGGCAAGCTCGACCGGCGCGCGCTGCCCGAGCCCGCCGTCCGCGAGGGCCGGGCACCGCGGACCGACGCCGAACGCGCCATCGCCGGGCTCGTCGCCGAGACCCTCGGGCGGGACGGCGTCAACGCCGACGACGACTTCTTCCGCACCGGCGGCGACAGCATCAGCGCGGCCCTGCTCGTGGGACGCGCCCGCCGCGCGGGCTTCCCCTTCGCCGTCCGCGACGTCTTCCGGCTGCGTACCGTCGAGGCCCTCGCCAAGGTCGCGGCCGTCCCCGGCGAGATCCTCTCCAGTGAGAGCGGTGGTGCGGGGGAGCGGGCCGAGCTGCCGCTGTCGCCGCTGCAGGAGGGCCTGCTCTTCCACCTGATGCTCGCCGGTGAGGACCGCGACATCTACGTCCAGCAGGCCGTGGTGACCCTGGCCGGGCCCGTCGACCCCGACCGGCTGGCCGGGGCCGCACGCGAGGTGCTGCTGAGGTTCCCCAACCTGCGCGCCGGGTTCCGCACCGACGGCGGCCGTACCGTGCAGTTCGTCCCCGAGGACTTCGAGGTCGACTGGACCTACGCGGAGACCGGTGGCCCGGAGGCGCTGGAGGCGTTCGTCGAGGCCCAGCGCGCCCGGCCGTTCGTCCCCGACGAGCCGCCGCTGATCCGCTTCGCGCTGGCCAGGGTGGGCGACGACGACTTCCGGCTGGTGCTCACCTCCGAGCTGATCCTGCTGGACGGCTGGTCGGGCGGCCTGCTCGTCACCTCGCTGCTGGAGTCCTACACCGACGCCGCCACCGAGCGGGCCCGGCCCGTCGTCCCCTTCCACGCCTACCTCGACTGGGTGACCGGCCAGGACCGGCAGGCCACGATCAAGACGTGGGGCCGCAGCCTGGACGGGCTCGACGAGCCGACCCTGCTCAAGCCGGAGCTGGCCGACCGCCCCGCCGACCTCGCCACCGCCGGGGAGATCCACCGCGCGTTGCCCGATGACCTCGCCACCCGGCTCGGGGCCCTCGCCCGCGAGTCGGGCCTCACCCTCGGCACCCTGTACGAGAGCGCCTGGGGACTGCTCCTGGCGGGTCTCACCGGCCGCGACGACGTGGTCTTCGGCGTCTCGGTGTCCGGCCGCCACCCCGACGTCGACGGCGTCGAGTCCGTCGTCGGCCTGCTGTTCAACACCGTCCCGGTCCGGGTGCGCGCCTCGGCGGCCGACCCGCTGCGCACCGTCCTGGAGCGGGTGCAGACGTTCCAGTCGGAGCTGTTCGACCACTCCTACGTCGCGCTCGCCGACGTGCAGCGGGTGACGGGCCTGGGCACCCTGTTCGACACCCTCTTCGTGTTCCAGAACTTCCCCGGCATGCCCACCGGGCGCGGTTTCGGCCCCGGCGGCGACGTGCGGGTGACCGGCCGCCAGGTGCGCGACGCGACCCACTACCCGGTCACCATGGTCGTCGAGCCCGGCGCGGGCCTGCGCGTCATGTACCGGGGCGACGCCTTCACCGAGGCAGAGGCCGAACGGCTCACCGACCGGTACGTGCGCGTCCTGGAGACCCTCGCCACCGCGCCCGACACCCCCTGTCACCGGCTCGACCTGCTCCTGCCCGACGAGCACGAGGGGTTGCGCCGCGACTGGGCCGAGGCCGAGCGGTTCGTCCCCGATCTCACCATCGCCGAGCTGCTCGCCGAGCAGGCCGCCCGCACCCCGGACGAGCTCGCCCTGGTCTCCCAGCCGGACACGCGGCTCACCTACGCCGAGCTGGACGCGGCCGTCAACCGACTGGCCCGGCTGCTGAAGGCGCACGGAGCCGGGCCCGAGCGCGTGGTCGCCCTCGCGCTGCCCCGTTCCGCCGAGATGGTCGTCGCGCTGTTCGCGGTGCTCAGGACGGGCGCCGCCTACCTTCCCCTGGAGCTGGACTACCCGGCCGACCGGCTCGACTTCATGCTGGCCGACGCCGCCCCCATCTGCCTGGTCTCGCACCGAGACATCGCCGCCGGGCTGGCGAACCCGGGCGCGGAGATCCCGCTCGACGACCCCGCCGTACGGGAGACGCTGGCGGGCCTGCCCGGAACCGGGCTGACGGCCGAGGAGCTGCCGGGCTTCGGCAGGGACGTGCCGGGACGGCTGGAGCACCCGGCGTACGTGATCTACACCTCCGGGTCGACCGGCCGTCCCAAGGGCGTGGTCACGCCCTACCGGGGCCTGACCAACATGCAGTTCAACCACCGGGCCAACATCTTCGACCCGGTGGTGGCGTCCGCCGGGCGGCGGCTGCGGATCGCGCACACCGTGTCGTTCTCCTTCGACATGTCGTGGGAGGAACTGCTCTGGCTCATCGAGGGCCACGAGGTGCACGTCTGCGACGAGGAGCTGCGGCGCGACGCCGAAGCGCTCACCGAGTATCTGCGGCGCCACCGGATCGACGTCATCAACGTGACGCCGACCTACGCGCAGCAGCTGCTGGAGGAGGGGCTGCTCGACGGCGAGCACCGGCCGCCGCTCGTGCTGCTGGGCGGCGAGGCCGTCCCGGCGGCCGTGTGGGACCGGCTCGCGGAGGCCGAGGGGGTGCTGGGCTACAACCTCTACGGGCCGACCGAGTACACCATCAACACGCTGGGCGGCGGTACCGAGGACAGCGCCACGCCCACGGTCGGCAAGCCGATCTGGAACACCCGGGGCTACGTGCTCGACGGCTGGCTGCGCCCGGTACCGCCCGGTTCGCCGGGAGAGCTCTACATCGCCGGGGCCGGTCTGGCCCGGGGCTACCTCGACCGGCCGGGCCTGACCGCCGAGCGGTTCGTCGCCGACCCGTTCGGCGGCGGCCGGATGTACCGCACCGGCGACCTCGTACGGGTCCGCCAGGACGGCAACATCGACTTCCTCGGCCGTACCGACGAGCAGGTGAAGATCCGCGGTTACCGGGTCGAGCTGGAGGAGGTCGAGACCGCGCTGGCCGCCGAGCCCGGGGTGGGACAGGCCGCCGTCGTCGCCGTCGGCACCGAGGTGCCCGGGGTGAAGCGCCTCATCGGCTACGTGGTGCCCGACGGCGCCGCGCGGCCCGACGCCGAGCGCGAGCACCTGGCCGAGTGGCGGCAGATCTACGACGCCGAGTACACCGAGATCGGCACCGCCGTGCACACCGAGGACTTCGCGGGCTGGGACAGCAGCTACGACGGGTCGCCCATCCCGCTGGAGCACATGCGCGAGTGGCGCGAGACCACCGTGGCCCGCGTCGAGGCCCTCAAGCCCCGGCGGGTGCTGGAGATCGGCGTCGGCACCGGCCTGCTGCTGTCGCGGCTCGCCCCCGGCCGCGACGAGTACTGGGGCACCGACTTCGCCGCCCCCGTCATCGCCAAGCTGCGGGCCGACCTCGGCCCCGACTCGCCGGTGCGCCTGAGCTGCCAGCCCGCGCACGACACCACCGGCCTGCCCGCCGGGCACTTCGACACGATCGTGGTCAACTCGGTGGTCCAGTACTTCCCGAGCGCCGCGTACCTCGCCGACGTGATCGCCGCCGCGATGGACCTGCTCGCCCCCGGCGGCGCGCTCTTCGTCGGCGACGTGCGCGACCTGCGGTCGGTGCGCCTCCTGCACGCGGCGATCCAGCTCGGCAGAGGCGGGAACAGTGGCGGGAACGGCGGCGGTGACGACGACGGCACCGGTACGGCGGCGATCGACCGGGCCGTGCGGATGGAGAAGGAACTCCTGCTCGACCCCGCGTTCTTCGCCTCCCTCGGCCTGGCCGCGCGGGTGGAGGTCCGCACCAAGCGGGGCGTCCACCACAACGAGCTCAGCAGGCACCGCTACGACGTGACCCTCTGGAAGTCACCTGTGGCGCAGCTCGCCGAGACCACGGTCGTGGACTGGGCCGGGCCGGACGACCTGGCGGCCCGCCTGTCTGCCCGCTCCGGGCCGCTGCGGGTGCGCGCCGTCCCCGACCCCAGGCTGTCGGCCGAGCTCGCCGCGCTGCGCGCGCTGGAGGGCGGCGCCTCCCACCGGGAGGCGCGCGAGCTGCTGCGGGCACCGGCGGAGGGCATCGAGCCCGAGCCGCTGTACGCGCTCGACCCCGGCGTGGTGACCACCCCCTCCGACGAGGTCGGCCACTACGACGCCGTCTTCGGCGGCGGGGCCGCCTTCCTCCCGGCGGACCCGGACCGCAGGCCCGCGTCGTACGCGAACAACCCGGCGGCGGCCCGCGACCACGGGGCGCTCGCCGCGCGGGTGCGCGAGGGGCTGAAGAAGCGGCTGCCCGGCTACATGGTGCCGAGCGCGGTCGTCACGCTGGACGCGCTGCCGCTCACCGTCAACGGCAAGCTGGACCGGCGGGCGCTGCCCGCCCCCGACCGGCAGGGCGGTCCGCGCGGGTCGGGGCGCGCCGCCAGGACGGCGGTGGAACACCTGCTGTGCACCCTGTTCGGAGAGGTGCTCGACGTCTCCGGCGTCGGCATCGACGACGACTTCTTCGACCTGGGCGGGCACTCGCTGCTCGCGACCCGGCTGGTCGGCCGGGTACGCGCGGTGTTGCGCACCGAGCTCGCGATCCGCGACCTGTTCGAGGCGCCGAACGTCGCCGAGCTGGCCACCCGGCTGCACGACAGGGCCGGGGTCGCGCTCAGGCCCCCGCTGGCGCCCAGGGAAAGGCCCGAGCGCGTCCCGCTGTCGTACGCGCAGCGCAGGCTCTGGCTGATCGACCAGATCCTGCGCGAGGACGACGGCCCCCGCGAGGCGTACCACCTGCCGCTCGCCGTACACCTGAGCGGCGCGCTGGACGTGGACGCGCTGCGGGCCGCGATCGGCGACGTGACGGCGAGGCACGAGAGCCTGCGTACCGTCTTCGCCGAGCACGAGGGGGTGCCCTACCAGCGCATCCTTCCGCCGGAGGAGGTACGTCCGGTCCTGGAGATCACCACCCGCACGCCCGGGGAGGTGATCGCGCGGCCGTTCGACCTCGCCACCGAGATCCCGCTGAGGGTCGCGCTCATCCCGGAGGGGGAGGACGAGCACCTGCTGCTCGCCGTGTTCCACCACATCGCGTTCGACGAGTGGTCCTTCGGGCCGTTCGCCAGGGACGTGGCGCACGCCTACGCGGCCCGGCTGGACGGCGCTCGGGCCGGGACGCCGGACGGAGCCCCGGAAGGGACGCCTGGCGGGGAGCCGGACGGGACGCCGGGTGGCGCGCCGGAGTGGAAGCCGCCGGCCGTGCAGTACGCCGACTACACGCTCTGGCAGCGTGAGCTGCTCGGCGACCCCGTCGACCCGGGCAGCCTGCACGCCCGCCAGCTCGCCTACTGGGCCAAGGCGCTGTCGGGCATGCCGGAGGAGATCCCGCTGCCGGTGGACCGGCCCAGGCCGACCACCGTCGGCCAGCGCGGCGGGACCACGACCTGGGAGCTGCCCGCTCCGCTGGTCGGGCGGCTCCGCGGGCTGGCGCGGGGTGCCCAGGCGAGCATGTTCATGGTCTGCCAGAGCGCGGTCGCCGCGCTGCTGCACCGCACCGGCGCGGGGGAGGACATCCCGCTGGGCAGCCCCGTCGCGGGCCGTACCGACGAGGCGGCCGGCGACCTGGTCGGCTTCTTCGTCAACACGCTCGTGCTGCGCGCCGACACCTCGGGGGACCCCTCCTTCGCCGAGCTGCTCGCCCGGGTCCGTGACACCGACCTGGCCGGTCTCGCCAACCAGGACCTGCCGTTCGAGGCGCTCGTCGAGGCGCTGCGGCCCTCCCGGGTGCCGGGCAGGAACCCGCTGTTCCAGGTGATGGTCGGCTACGAGAACCAGGCCATGGGCGACGTCCGCTTCCCCGGGCTGCGGCAGCGGGAGGCGCTCTTCAGCCCGCCCGCGGCGAAGTTCGACCTCGACTTCATCTTCCGGGAGCGTGGGGAGGAGCTCCATCTCATCGTCGACTACTCGGCCGACCTGTTCGACCCGGCCACGATCGACACGATGATCGGGGCGCTCGTCGGCGTGCTGGAGGCCGTCGCGGCCGACCCCGAGGCGCGCCTGAGCGACCTGCCCGTCACGCTCAAGGCCCGTACGGTCACCGGGACCAGCGCGGGAACCGGTGCGACCCGGCGCGACGGCGACCGCGAGGCGATGCTCTGCCGGGCGTTCGCCGAGGTCCTGGAGGTGGACGCGGTCGGCCCGCACGACAACTTCTTCGACCTGGGCGGGCACTCGCTGCTCGTCATGCAGCTGGTGCGCCGCATCCGCCGAGAGCCGGGCGGTGCCGGAGTGAAGGTCGCGACACTCATGACGGCACAAACCGTGGCAGAACTCGTGAACCACCTGGAATGAGGCGCTTCACACAACAGCCAAAGATTGTTAGGTTAGGTGAGCCTAACCTAAAACTGAGAGCCCTCCCCGGGCTTTGGAAGGACATCCACACACATGCGCGACACGATGCGCCGCCTGGCCGCGACCGGAACGCTGCTGCTGGGCCTCGGCCTGGTGGGCGCGTGCGCCGGTGAGAGCGGCGAGGCCGGACAGCCCGCCGCGAGCGCCCCCGCGACCCAGGCCGCCGCCGCCGGATTCCCGGTCACCATCACGCACAAGCTCGGCACCGCCACGATCGAATCCGCACCCCAGCGCATCGTCGCCCTCGGCGAGATCGACCAGGACACCCTGCTCGCCCTGGGCGTGCAGCCGGTCGCCATGGCGGAGCTGACCGGGATCCAGGACGACGGGCTCACCCCCTGGACCGCCCCCAAGATCTCCGGCACCAAGCCGACGCTGCTGAAGGCCGGGGAGGCCGGCTTCTCGCTGGAGCAGATCGCCGCGCTCAAGCCCGACCTCATCCTCGCGGGCGGCGACTACTACATCGACAAGGAGTACGCCAACCTCTCCCAGCTCGCGCCGACCACCGCCTACGAGACCGGCCCCGCCGAGGACTCCTGGCAGGTGGTGGCCCGCCAGGTCGCCAAGGCGGTCGGCAAGGCGGACGAGGGGGAGAAGCTCGTCGCCGACGTCGAGGCGAAGATCGCCTCGGTCAAGACCACCTACCCCGAGCTGGACGGCAAGACGTTCGCGCTGACCAGCGTCTTCCCCTCCGGCAACATCGGCGTGATGAAGGCCGACGCCGACATCAGCGTCAAGCTCTTCGGCCAGTTCGGGCTCGCGCTGCCCGAGGAGATCAAGGCGCTTCCCGGCGAGGGCTTCGCGGCCGAGCTGAGCATGGAGAAGGTCAAGGTCCTCGACGTCGACCTGCTGCTCAGCCACTACAACGACGACGCGGCCACCCAGAAGAAGATCGAGGCCAACAAGCTGTTCGCCGGTCTCGACGTGGTCAGGCGTGGCTCCTACGTGCCGCTGGACCTCAAGGCGTTCTGGCCGCTGCGCACGCCCACGCCGCTCGCGGTCCCGTACGTGATCGACCAGGTCGTGCCCCAGGTCGCCAAGGCCGCCAAGGCCGTCGGCGGGGCCTGACCCATCCGTTCCACCCTGTTCCATGCTGCCCCCCGCCGCCGCCCGGCCGCGGGGGGACCATCCCTTCAGTACGTGAGAGGCGAACATGTCGAGCCCGGTCTATGACGTCGTGGGCATCGGTTTCGGCCCTTCCAACCTCGCGCTCGCGGTGGCCCTGGAGGAGGAGTACGGCTCCAGCGTGAACGCGGTCTTCTTCGAGAGGCAACCGAGGTTCGGCTGGCACCGCAACATGCTCATCGAGGGCGCCACGATGCAGGTCCACTTCCTCAAGGACCTGGTCACCCTGCGCAACCCCACCAGCCCCTACTCCTTCCTGTCCTATCTGCAGGAGAGGGGGAGACTGGTCGACTTCATCAACCACAAGACCATGTTCCCCACCAGGCTGGAGTTCCACGACTACCTGGAGTGGGTCGCCTCCTCCTTCACCGACCTGGTGCGCTACGACTCCGAGGTCGTCGCGGTGCGCCCGCACGACGACGACACCCTTGAGGTCGTCGTGCAGCACGGCGACGAGCTGCACACCTGCCTGACCCGCAACCTCGTGATCGCGGTCGGCCTCGACCCCGTGCTCCCCGACGGCGTGCGGCAGGGCGAGCGGATCTGGCACACCGAGGAGCTGCTCGGCCGGCTCGAAACCCTCGGCGAGCGCGAGCCCAGACGGTTCGTCGTGGTCGGCGCCGGTCAGAGCGCGGCCGAGGCCGTCGAACACCTGCACCGCACCTATCCGGCCGCGGAGGTCTGCGCCGTCTTCACCCGGTACGGCTACTCGCCGGCCGACGACAGCCCCTTCGCCAACCGCATCTTCGACCCGGAGGCCGTCGACCACTTCTTCACCGCTCCCGAGGACGTGAAGCGCATGCTGTTCGCGTACTCCCGCAACACCAACTACTCGGTGGTGGACCTCGACCTCATCGACGAGCTCTACCGGCGCTCGTACGCGGAGAAGGTCGCCGGGGTCCAGCGGCTGCGCATGCTGAACGCCTCCCGCCTGCTCGACGTGCACGACGACGGCGACAGCGCCCGGGTCCGGACGTGCTTCCTGCCCACGGGCGAGGTGAGCACGATCGAGGCCGACGCGGTCGTCTGCGCGACCGGCTACCGCGAGCGCAACCCCCTCGACCTGCTCGGCGAGGCGCGCAAGCACTGCCGTACGGGCGAGGCGGGCGAGCTGCTGGTGGAGCGCGACTACCGGGTCGCCGTCGATCCCGGGCAGAGCTGGGGCGTCTACCTCCAGGGGGCCACCGAGGACAGCCACGGGATCGCCTCGTCGCTGCTGTCCATGACCGCCGTCCGCACCGGCGAGATCGTGCGCTCCATCGCCCGGCGCTCGGCGTCGGTCCCCCAGGCCGCGGAGATGTGACCGGCGGGCCGTTCGAGGCCCCTGTTCCCGAACGGCCCGTGTTCCTGAACGGTCTGTTGTTTTTGAACGGCCCGTCGTTCCCGGACGGCCCGTTCCGGTGGATCACGCCGGTGAAAGCCGTGATCCGGCGATCCGGCGATCCGGCACACGCGCGCACGCTCGCGTGCGCGCGTCGCCCCGGGCTCGCGAGGCATCTGGAACGGCCGTCAGGGCCGGTTCGCGCGCCCTTCCCGGGCTCGCGGCGGGAACGACGTTCGCGCGCCTGTCCGTGACCGGCCGTTCCAGATGGGCGCGGCGGGAACGACGTTCGCAGCAGGCCCCGGCCCCCCGCAAGAAGAACGGCCCGGGTGGGATGCCGGGACGGCTCATCCCCTCTGAACTGGGCACTTCACCACCGGCTGGGACGGGGGTGGGATACGATCCTCGGCGATACGGGCTCCGCGGGCGGTTCATTTCTGAAAAGGGAAGGCGCGATGGCGCGGGCGGAAGAGGCCGAGCGGTTCGCGGCCCGGCTGCGGATGCTCAAGAGCCGCTCCGGCAGCAGTTTCGAGACGCTGGCCAGGCAGACGGGAATCAGCCGCTCCAGCCTGCAACGCTACTGCGCCGGTGTGAAACTCCCGACCGGCTACGGCACGGTCCACGCGTTCGCCAAGGCGTGCGGCGCGAGCGGCGAGGAACTCAGGGAGCTCCACCGCCTGTGGGCGCTCGCCGACGCCGCGCGCTCCTCGGCGGTCCCGGACGGCAGCTCGGACGACGGCCCGGCCGACGGCCCGGACGACGGCCCGGCCGACGGCCCGGACGACGGTTTGGACGACGGTTTGGACGACGGTTTGGACGACGCCGCACCGGCCGAGCCCGTGACCGGCGGCCCGTCGCACGGCGCGTACGACGCCGGGCGCGGGGGAGCCGAGCCGTCGTCGCGGCCGGTCGCCCCCGCTTCGCAGGAACGCCGCCGAGGCTGGCGTCCGCTGCCGGTCGCCGCGGTGACGATCGCGCTGGCCGTGACCGCCGTGATCACCGTGACCACCTTCGTCGTGCTGGGGCCGGGGAGCGACGCGGGTTCGCCGACGATCGTGGAGGGCGAGACCGTCACCGCCTCCTCGACGGCGCCGGTGCGGGTCTTCAACATCGAGGGCGACTGCAGGAGCCGGCCGCAGCGGGTGCCGGCCTGCAGCATGGGGCTGGCCCGCGACCCCCGGCGGAGGTACGACGCCGGCAACGTGGTCGGTCATCGCGTGTGGCACGACGACGTCCTGTGGGCCGACTGCGTCCTCTACGGGGGCGACCGCGTCGAGGACGAGAGGGGCGTCGGCACGACACGCTGGTTCCGGGTCCGCCTCGCCGACGTCCCCGGCGGCGTCGCCTGGCTCCCCGCCGTACGCACCCACGACAACCCCGCGCTGCCCGTCTGCGCCTGACGGCCCGCGTACCGCCTGTTCGACGCGTGGTGCGCGGGCCACGGCGGCCGACGGGCCCCGCCGCCGCGTTCCGGAACCGGCCGGAAGCGGTGTTCACCGCCTCCGGCCGGTTCCGCGTCTCCGTGGAAGACCTCCGGTGGTTCAGGAGCCGCCGGGGCAGGACGCGTCCAGCGGCTGGGATGTGGGATTCGGCGCGGGGTCGGTCAGCACGGTCGCCCGGCCCGCCGCGCTCATGACGCCGTCGTGGACGTACCAAGCGTCGGCGGTCGTGATGCCGCCCTCGGCGGGCGCCGGTTCCCCCGCCTTCAGCAGGTCGACGGAGTTGAGCACGAACACGCTCCGCACCCTGCTCGCGGACGTCGGCAGGAGTTTGAGCGTGATGTCCAGGCCCCGCGCCTTGAGCTCGGACTGGTACGTGTCCGGATCGGCGAAGAGGTCCTTCACCGTGATGATGTAGTGGTCGTCCTCCCGCTTGATGTCCGGGGCCGCGGAGGCCGGGGCCGGTCCGACGCCGAGGGCGGGGGGGAGGACCCATCCGGCGACCACCGCCGAGGCGGCCAGCGCGGCGACGACCGGCACGGCGAACCGCCGGTGACGGCGGCGCGGCGGCGCGGGCGCGACGGCCGGGGCCGTGGTGATCTCCTCGAACAGCTCCATGGCGAGCGGGGTCATGCCGGGGCCGGGGTCGGGTGCGATGTCCGCCACCAGGCGGTCGATGGTGCGGTGGACGTCGTTCAGCACGTCTTTCCCTCCGTCAGTTTCGTCAGCGCGATCGCGCGCGAGCCGTACCGGGTCAGGTCGAATCCGGCGGTGTCCAGCTCTCTGGCCAGGCGTTTGCGCGCGCCGTACAGCCGCAGGCGGGCCGCGTGGCCGTCCGGGATGTCCGCCAGGCGACGCCAGGCGGCGGTGAAGGTCTCGGCGAGGGCGTCGGCGGCGTCGTCGGAGGAGACGGTGCGCCGCCGGAGGTAGGCGAGGATGTCGGGGTAGTGCGCGGTGTAGATCTTCTCGAAGCGCTGTCTGGGGTCAGGGGGCCCACGCTGCTCCCTCTCGTCGGGGACTCTTCCACTCCGCACGTGTCCGGACGCCGGCGGATTGTTTCACCCCGTACCGGAAAACCTTCCGGCCCCTTTGAGCGGGACATTCCCCTTTAATCAGCATATGTATGACATATGCCGTTTACCGGATTAACTAGCGGCAGTTCACCGACGCTCCTACCGTGGTGATCGCTCAGGGAAGTGGTTCTGCTGATCCTCGTCTTGGAGGTTCGTCGATGGAACGCCGCACATTCCTTCGTGCCTCGGTGCTCGGTACGAGCACCCTGGCCCTCACCGGAAGTCTCTGGCAGGACGCCGCCCTCGCGGCCCCGGCCCAGAACGCCCCGGGCCCCTACGGCCCCCTGCTGGCCGCCGACGCCAACGGCATCCAGCTCCCGGCGGGGTTCACCAGCCGGGTGATCGCCCGCTCCGGCCAGGTGGTTCCCGGCACCTCCTACACCTGGCACAGCGCCCCCGACGGCGGCGCCTGCTTCGCCGACGGCAGCGGCTGGATCTACGTGTCCAACTCGGAGATCAACCCCGGCGGAGGAGCCTCGGCGATCCGCTTCGACTCCTCCGGCAACGTGGTCTCCGCCTCCTCGATCCTGTCGGGCACCCGGCAGAACTGCGCGGGCGGCGCGACGCCGTGGAACACCTGGCTGTCGTGCGAGGAGGTCGACCGCGGCTTCGTCTACGAGACCCGCCCCTTCGGGGGCGCGGCGATCCAGCGTCCCGCCATGGGCCGGTTCAAGCACGAGGCGGCGGCGGCCGACCCGGTCCGCAAGGTCATCTACCTCACGGAGGACGAGACCAACGGGCGGTTCTACCGCTTCGTCCCCACCACCTGGGGTGACCTGTCCTCCGGCACGCTGCAGGTGCTGCGCGCGGGCTCCGCGACCAGCGGCTCGTTCACCTGGGCGAACGTCCCCGACCCCGACGGCTCCCCGACCGCGACCCGCAGCCAGGTCTCCGGGTCGAAGTCCTTCAACGGCGGCGAGGGGTGCTACTACGCCAACGACACCGTGTGGTTCACCACCAAGGGCGACAACCGGGTCTGGCAGGTCAACGTCGCCGCGGGCACCTACGAGCTCGCCTACGACGACAGCCTCGTCAGCCCCGGCACCGCCCCGCTGACCGGCGTGGACAACGTCACCGGCTCCACCTTCGGCGACCTGTACGTCGCCGAGGACGGCGGCAACATGGAGATCTGCCTGATCACCGCGAACGACACCGTCTCCTCCTTCCTGCGCGTCGGCGGCCAGGGGTCCTCGGAGATCACCGGCCCCGCCTTCACCCCCGCGGGCAACCGCCTGTACTTCTCCTCCCAGCGCGGCACGTCCGGCTCCTCCTCCGGGGGCATCACCTACTGCGTGACCGGCCCGTTCCGTACCTGATCCGTCCCTGATCCGTCCCCGAGGGGAGGCCGCGCCGTGCGGCGGTGGTCGCACGGCGCGGCACAAACACACAGGTCACGTTCACTCTCCCGATGCCTTGGCTCCCTACGGTGCTGGTCATGGCGTGGAAGACCAGAGTCAACACGGCTCTCGAAGGGATGACGGGCTACAACATCACCCGGGTGCGGCGCGGGGTCACTCCTCCGCAACCCCCGCCGCCCCCACCCCCGCCCGCCGACGTTCCCCGGCCCCCGGCCGACCCGGAGACCGACCGGCTGCTGCGCGAACCGGTGTTCGTGCTGTCGCCGGTGAGGTCCGGCTCCACCCTGCTGCGCGTCATGCTGAACAGCCACTCCCGGATCCACGCGCCGCACGAGCTGCACGTGCGGCGGATGGCGGTCACGCTGACCACCGACCCGCTGCGCCAGGCGATGGAGGCGCTCGGCCTCTCCACCAGCGACATCGAGCACATCCTGTGGGACCGCATGCTCCACCGCGAGCTGGCCGGGAGCGGCAAGCAGATCATCGTCGACAAGACGCCCAGCAACGTCTTCGCCCACCGGCGCCTCGCGACCTGCTGGCCCGACGCGCGCTACATCTTCCTGATGCGCCATCCCGCCTCGATCGCGCTGTCGTGGCACGAGGCCGCCCCGCTGGAACGCCCCTGGGCGGAGGCGATCCGGCACACCCTGCAGTACATGCGCTACCTCACCGAGGCCAGGCGGCTGCTCGACGGGCTCACCCTGACGTACGAGGCGCTCGTCGCCGATCCGGAGGGGGAGATGCGGCGGGTCTGCGACCATCTCGGGGTCGATTACGAGCCCGGCATGATCACGTACGGTGACCACGGGCACGGGGAGTTCGTGAAGGGCATCGGCGACTGGCGCGACAAGATCAGGACCGGCAGGGTCCAGCCGGGCAGGCCGCTGCCCGCCCCCGAGGAGATCCCGGAGGAACTGCGCGAGATCTGCGCCGAGTGGGGATATCTCTGATCGACCGCCCCGGCCCCCCGGGACGGCTTCCCGCCCGTACGGGAACCCCGGCGCGGGAGCGGGTGTGACTCCCGACGATCTCCGTTGCCCGGGGCGCCCGAGGTGAAGCGCGGTCGACGGGAGGATGAATTCTGGGAATGGAATTCTCTGATCTGCATAGATGTCCTCTGAGGTGTCATATCCGTGGGCATGGATGCGAACTTCGTGTTGCTCGCCATCGTGATCGTCACCGCGCTGTCGTTCGACTTCACCAACGGCTTCCACGACACCGCCAACGCGATGGCGACCTCGATCGCGACCGGCGCGTTACGCCCCAAGGTCGCGGTCGCCCTGTCGGCGGTCCTCAACTTCGCCGGGGCGTTCCTGTCGCTGAAGGTCGCGGCCACCATCGCGACCGGCATCGTCGAGGCCGGCGCCATCACCCTGACGGTCGTCTTCGCCGGGCTGATCGGGGGTCTGGCCTGGAACCTGCTCACCTGGTACTTCGGCATCCCCTCCAGCTCCTCGCACGCGCTGATCGGCGGCGTGGTCGGGGCCACGCTGATCGCGGCGGGCGCCTCGGCCGTCAAGGGCGCCGAGATCGTGTCCAAGGTGCTCATCCCGGCCGTGCTGGCACCGCTGGCGGCGATCCTGGTGGCCACCGTCGGGACCTACCTGGTCTACGTCATCACCCGCGACGTCCCCGACGGCACCAGGAAACGCGGCTTCAGGTACGGCCAGATCGGCTCGGCCTCGCTGGTCTCCCTGGCTCACGGCACCAACGACGCGCAGAAGACGATGGGCATCATCACCCTCGCGATGATCGCCGCCGGTGCCATCGGCAAGGACGAGGGGACCCCGACCTGGGTGATCGTGGCCAGCGCGACCGCGATCGCGCTGGGCACCTACCTGGGGGGCTGGCGGGTGATCCGTACCCTCGGCAAGGGCCTGACCGAGATCGAGACCCCGCAGGGCTTCGCCGCCGAGGGCTCCTCGGCGGCCGTCATCTTCGCCTCCTCCCACTTCGGCTTCCCGCTGTCGACCACGCACGTGTGCGCGGGCTCGGTGATCGGCTCCGGGATCGGCAAGCACCTGGCCGAGGTCCGCTGGAGCATCGCGGCCAGGATGGGGGCCGCGTGGCTGATCACCCTCCCGGCCGCCGCCGTGGTCGGCGCGCTGGCCTGGGCGGGCGCCAACGTGATCGGCGGCGCGCTGGGGGTCGCCGTGGTCTTCGGCGTCGCCCTGGCGCTGTCGGGGGCGCTGTATCTCGCCTCGCGGCGCCGGCCGGTCAACGCCGGGAACGTCAACGACGAATGGACCGGCCGCCTCGCCCCGGCCACGAGGCCGAGGGAGCACGCCGCGTGAACGACCACACCGACCGGCCTGCCTTGGCCACGAGACCAAGAGGGAACGCCGCGTGAACGCGTACATCGGCCGGGCCGACCGGTTCACCCCGGCCACGAAGACAAGGAGAGGTGCCGCGTGAACGACTACATCGACCTGGACGCGCTGTGGAGGGTCCTGCTCGCCTCGCTGCTGGCGGGCGCCGGGCTGGTCGCCGTCTTCTCCCTGGCCCTGGTCGGCCTGTCCAGCGGGCGGGCGGCCGGCCGCGCGGGGGCCGGGCTCTGCTTCCTGGTCGTGGCCGCCGGCATCGTCATCGGCCTCCACACCATGCTCGCGAGCTGACTGCCCGCCCGGATTCTAGAGAGACTCTCTAGAATCGGTTACGCTTCCAGGATGAGAGCCACTGCCGTCATCACCGGAGGCAACCGCGGGATCGGGCTGGCCACGGCCGAGGAGTTCGCCCGCCGCGGCCACCGGGTGGTGCTCGTGGCGAGAAATCCCGGCGCCGCGCACGAGGCCGCCCGGCTCGGCGCCGACCTGGTCACCGGTGACCTCTCCACCCTGAAGGGGATCCGCGCCACCGCCGAGGCGCTGGCCGGGACCTGCCCGAGGCTCGACGTGCTGGTCCACAACGCCGGGATCTGGCCGTCGGCGCGACGGCTCACCGAGGACGGGTTCGAGGAGTCCTTCGCCGTCAACCACCTGGCCCCCTTCCTGCTCGACCACCTGCTGGAGGACCGCCTGGACAGGGTCGTCCAGGTCACCGCGGGCCTGTACGTCAAGGGCAGGGCCGACCCCGCGCGCACTCCGGCGGGCGCCGGCTTCTCTCCCGTACGCACCTACGCCGACACCAAGCTCTGCAACCTGGCGCTGATGCCGCTGTGGGCCGAACGCTGGAGGGAGCGGGGCATCACGATCGACGCCGTGCACCCCGGGGTGATCAGGACCGGGCTCGGCGACCGGGGCGGGCCGGTGGGCCTGCTGCTGAAGGCCGCGAAGCTGCTGTGGAGGGCACCGGCGGACGGCGCGGCCCCCGTCGTGCGGCTGGCACTCGACCGTACCGGCACCGGCCGTTACTTCGACGTCGACCGCGAGACGCCCCTCGCCCCGGTGGCCGCCGACCCGGCGGTGGCGGGGAGGCTGTGGGCGCAGGCCGCGGAGCTGACCGGTGTCGCCTAGGCACCGGCGCGGCGAGGAGACCAGGGAGCGGCTGCTCGCCGCGGCGCTGGACCTCTACGAGCGGGAGGGCGCCGACGGCTTCACAATGACGGCGGTGACCGGTACGAGCGGCGTCAGCGTCGGCAGCCTCTACCACCACTTCGGCAGCTTCGACGGGCTGGCGGCGGCACTCTACGCCCGCTGCCTGTCCCGCCTGCTCGACGCCGTCATCGCCGCACTCGCCGCGGTGCCTCCGGGGGAGGGCACGGAGTCCGGCGAGGGCGGCGAGACCGAAGGCCGCGAGGGCGCTCAGGGCGCTCAAGGCGCTCAGGGCGCTCAGGGCGAGAGAGGTGAGGGCGGTGGGGGCGTCGACGCCGAGAGCCGTGAGGGGGCCGAGGCGCGGGCCGCCGCCGGGATCAGGGCCGTGGTCATCGGCTATCTGGGCTTCACCCGCGAGCACAGGGCCGCCGCGCACTTCGTCCACGCCTCCGCCTACGCCGCCTTCCTCCCCGCGCACGCCGCCCTGATCGCGGAGGAGAAGGAGCCCAGGCTGGCCGGGATCCTGGGCCGGCTGCGACCGTACGCCGAGGCGGGGCTGGTCGTGGAGCTGCCGGACGCGCTGACGGAGATGCTGGTCGTCGGCCCGGTGGCGGAGACGGCCCGCCGGTGGCTGGCCGGCGCCCCCGGCATCGACCTGGACGAGGCGTGCAGGCTGCTCCCCGGGCGGATCTGGCGATCCCTGCGAGCCGACGTCTCGCCATGACGCCCTGACCCCGTGACTCCGTGACTCCGTGACTCCGTGACGCTTTGGCCTCGTGCCGCTCCACCCCATGACCTCGTGATGCCCTGGCCCCGAGGTGTCCTGACCCCGTGACGCCTCGGCCCGATGCCCTGGTCCCGGGGCCGTGATCTCGTGACGCCCCGGCTTCGTGACACTGTGACGCCGTGATCTCGTGGTGGAAGCGCCGGGCGGGCACCGTGGCCCGCCCGGCGGGGACGCCGTCTCAGCCGGTCAGATTCTCAGCCGGTCACGAGGTCGAACTGCTCCCAGGGGCCGATCGCGTCGCGGTCGGCGATGAGCGGCCGCGCCCCGGCGCCCTCGGCGCACACGTACTTGCCGTTGACCTGTGCGCGCAGGCTGACCGACCCGTTGGGGTTGGTGACCAGCTGGAAGGTCTCCCACGCCCCGGCCGCGGCGCGGTTGGCGACGAGCGGCTGCGCCCCGGCGCCCTCGGCGCACACGAACTGGTTGTTGACCCTCGCCCTCAGCCCCACGTTGCCGCCGCCCAGGTCGACGCGCTCGAACTGCTGCGCCGCCCCGGCGGACGTCCCGCTCGCGATCAGCGGCGAGCCGTTGGCGGCGGTGACGTAGCGGCTGTTGGCCCTGGAGCGCAGGGAGATCACCGAGGTCGACGACGACGCCGACGTGGTCACGCTCACGGCGTTCGAGGCGCCGGAGGTGTTGCCGGCCGCGTCGCGCGCGACGACGGTGAAGCTGTACGCCGTGGCCGGGGTCAGGCCGGTCACGGTGTACGGCGTGTTCGGGGCGGTGGCCACGACCGTGCCGCCGCGCAGCACCTGGTATCCGGCCACCCCCACGTTGTCGGTGGAGGCCGACCACGACAGCGTCACCGTGGTGGCCGTCTTCGCCGTCGAGACGAGATTGCCCGGCACGGTCGGCGCCTGCCCGTCACCCCCGCTTCCGACCAC
>NZ_JBPJSR010000022.1:0-148389 GCF_051390675.1 Streptosporangium heterodermiicola | reverse complement strand
CGTCTCGCCCGCGAAAAGCTTGGCCGCCTTACGCAGGATGTCGCGCTCTTGCTCCAGCTCACGGATCCGCGCCTTGAGCTGCTTGTTCTCCTCTTCCAGCACGTCGTCCGAGGATAGGGGCCCGGCCGAGGTGCCTTTGCCGCTCCCGACCCCGCCTGCCGCTCGTTGCCCGCCTTCACCTCGAGCCTGCGCAGCGCGTACCCACACCCGCAGCGTCTCGCGGCTGACCCCCAGATCCCGCGCGATCGACGTGATCGTCCGGTCCGGCCTCGACAGCACCAACGCCACCGCGTCGGACTTGAACTCGGACGGGTAGTTCTTCATCACCATCAGGAACATCTCTTCCCCTGGACCTCAAGATCCAGTCTCCAAGGTGTCCACATTCAAGGGGGAGCGCCCCTTCAAACCCCAACGAGGACTGACCGAACCCGCCGCCGACGCCGCCATCGACCAGGCCTGCCGGATGCTCCGGCTGCCGACCTTGCGCAATCAGTTCGCCGCGATCTCCGATGCCGCCGACCGCGAGCAGCTCACCTACCGCGGCTTCCTGGCCGAGCTCCTCATGGCCGAATGCGAAGACCGCCAGCGCCGCCGGGTTCCCGCGCGAGAAGTGGCTGACCGACTTCGACTTCTCCGCCAACCCCGGCATCAATCCCGCCGTCATCCACACCCTCGCCAAAGGCGACTGGGTCAAGAACGGTCACCCGCTCTGCCTCATCGGCGACTCGGGCACCGGCAAGTCCCACCTGCTCATCGCCCTAGGCGCCGCAGCAGCCATGGCTGGCTACCGGGTCAAATACGTTTTGGCGGCCAAGCTCGTCAACGAACTCGTCCTCAACAAGACCATCGCCCGCTACAGACGCGTCGACCTTCTCTGCATCGACGAACTCGGCTACATGGAACTCGACAAACGAGGCGCTGACCTGCTCTTCCAGGTCCTCACTGAACGTGAAGAGAAAGCAAGTGTCGCCATCGCCTCCAACGAGAACGAACATGTGCCAGCCCCAGATGGATGGACCAAGACCTTGCGCCGCGATCGTCGACCGGCTCACCTTCAACGGCGCCATCATCGAAACCGGCACCGAGTCCTACCGGGCATTTGAAAACTTAACGACCTGACCACCGGCCGTCTTTCCCTTCGCGGCGCCGACCGGCGCGGCTCATCACCGTTCTGTGAAGGCGGTGCCGTTCGTCCCCACCGGCAGGGTTCCCAGTCGGTCTTCACCATCAAGTCACGGACGACGTTCTGGTCGCCCGTAAGTGGCTTAGACTCTAACAACGCGCCCCATAACCCCTGAAACACTTCAGGGACCGCCGCACAGGGCTTTGAATCGGCCCACGATAACGCCGCTTGAGAAGGGCGCCGATGACCATACCCGCACCATATGGCCCACGTGACCACGACGTTCGGCCGGAAGCGATCTTCGGGTGCGACGCCGGTGTGGAGGATATCGTCGGTGACCACGTGCACAGGTCCCGCTACCTTCGCCACCTGACTCGCATGCTTTCGAATCCTTCTGGATCGGCTCTGACCACTCCGCTCCCTCGTGTGATTGTCCAGTTCTGGGACGACCCTGCAAGGATCCCGGCCGACGTGTTGGAGTGCATGGCGAGCTGGACGGCGCTGGAGAGTCAAGGGTTTCGCCGGGATGTGTACGGCGACGCGTCGGCGCGCTCGTTCATCGAGGCCACGTACGACGACGCGCACGTGGCGGCCTTTGATGCCTGCCCGCACCCGGCTATGCGCAGCGACTACTTCCGGCTGTGTTACCTGGCCGACAACGGCGGCTTCTACGTCGACGCGGACGACGCCTACCAGGGCACCGACTGGACACCGCTCTTTCGGGACTCCCGGCTGCGACTTCAGGCGCTGTGCTACGACATCGCGACCGATGCCATGGTTGACCCGCGCAGCGCGATGTCGACCGACAGTGACTCCGACACACGGATCCACTACGTCAACAACACCCCGATCATCGCACCGGACCACCATCCGGTCGTTCTGGCGGCACTCGAGGCAAGCACGGTGGCGATCCTCGATCATCCCGGCGGGCCGATCGACATCCAGTCGATGACAGGACCGGGCAACCTCACGGTGGCGCTTGCGCGCTACGCCCTCTCACAGGAACGGCTCGGGCAGCCGATCGACGTCGAGATCCTTTGCACGTGGGACACCATTGCCATGAGCCGGTGGCCGCTCAGTTACCGCGACGACGAGCGGAACTGGCGCCTGTGGCGTCAGGACAGGTGACGTTCCTGCTCACGATTCCAAACCGGGCCTTTTTGGCCTTTATCGCCGTATTTCCTCCCTGAACGACGACTGGCGACTTCTCTCTAGTATGAACATCACCTCCCTTTCTGGCCTGCGTTCCACGTTGCGAGCTCATGCCCTCTACCGGACCAGGCGAATTCTCACTCGGCGCCGGTCAATCGCGTTCTCAGCGAGCGACGACAACATGGTGATCGAACGTATCTATGTCATCAACCTTGATCGCGCTCAGGAGCGTTGGATCGCACTGAACCGCGAACTCAGACGGCTGAGGGACGGGGAAGGCCGCTCACTCAGCACAATCACAAGACGGTTCTCAGCGATCGATGCCCGCTATCTCGCGGGCCCACCCCCGGCTAACCTCCTCGAGCCGACGTATACATTGGCCGAGCAGCTCTTTGTCGATCCACACCCTAGGCTCGACATCGACGACGACGCCCGAGCGACGCGGATTACCATGACGCCGCAAGAGATCGCGGTGGCGCTCTCCCACATCGAGGTGTGGAGGCTGATCGCCGCCAGCAACGCACCTTTCACCCTCGTGCTTGAGGACGATGCATACGTCACACGAACGTGCGCGCCCGCGCTGAACCGCGCGTGGAGCGAACTGCGATCGAACCGAGGCGTCGAGGATGCCGTCGACCTTCTCTATCTCTCCTACCAGGAGACAGGCGATGAAGAAGTGCGCAGCCGCACCCGCCCTGCGCTCCGGCACCCAACCAGGGGGCTATGGCAACTATCTGGCTACGTGCTCTCCCGCAAGGGGGCAGAAAAACTCCTCAGCCTGCTTCCAGCCCACGGTCCGATCGACCTGTGGATCAACCTGCAGTTCGATCGGCTCTCGGTCCGGATGACGGGGCGGCCCGTCATCGAGCAGCGCCCGGATATCAAGTCAAGTAACTCCTACTCAGTCCTGCCGATCCTGGCGAAAGTAGGCGCGATCCGGCGCGAATTTCCTCAGCTCGCCCCGCGTCGGCCCACGAGGGGTCCGATCGTGGTCGTTGGCGCGCCCGGTACGGGCTTGTCCACGGTGGCGGAGGCTCTGTCAGTCCTTGGATTCCGCTGCGTCAGTGACCTCACCGACCTGCCCCCGGGCGAGCTTGATGCACTCCTTCGTGGCAGCCGACGTCGGATGTTCGACGCCTACGTGAACATCGGATCGCTAGGTATGGGCGAGGTTGAACGCATCGCCTCAAAGGCGTCGGCTCGTCTCATCGTCACGACAGGTAAAACCAGCACGACGGCGGACGCTCTGACCGAGGTGCCCGGTATTCCGCAGCATCACCGCCTCGTGCTCCCGGTCGACGAGCCGGACCCGTGGGAACGGCTCGCCCGGTTTCTCGGGTGCGACTACCCGACCCATCCTTGGCCTCACCAGCAGGAGAAAGGGCAGCGACGCGTCGCGATCGGAACTCGCTCGATCGAGGACATGACTCTTTTGGAACAACCTCTGGCTTGGGATGCCTCCCCCTGGATCGTTGATCGCAAGGCGTGGTCGGGTGTCTCGTTCGAGTCATCGCCGCCTCCTCGTGATGGCAGCACGTCCGAAGGTGGTGGCGCAGACGGCGGTGGTGTGGCGATCGCGTTGAGTGTGCACTCCCGTCTCGACGACGAATGGTATCTCCGCGACGACACCTTCCCCAGCAACAGAGCCCTCTTCCGCCCCGACAACGTCACGCTGCAGCACGAAGGCCCTGCTTCACTCACGCTCCGCCGCGAAGCGAACAAGGTACGAGAGCTCACCGGAGCCGCAATCGCAAGCCGCCCCTCTTTCACCTACGGCACGTTCGCGGCAGATCTGCGGGTTCCCTCCGGCTCTGGCTTGGTATCGGGCTTGTTCCTCCATCGCAACGGCCCTCGCCAGGAGATCGACATCGAGTTCCTCGGCCGAGACACCACTCGCATGCTCATCAACGTCTTCTACAACCCAGGAATCGCGGGCACGAAACTGGAGTATGGGTACCGGGGAACACCGGTCCTCATCGACCTCGGCTTCGATGCGTCCGCGGCATTCCACCACTACGAAATCGAGTGGCGGCCCGAATACATTCGATGGCACGTTGACGGGGTCACCGTCCACGAACGTCTCCTGTGGGGACCGACACCGATCCCGGACCAGCCAATGGAGTTCAACGTGAACCTCTGGAGCAGTGAGTCAACCGAGTTCGCAGGCCCGCTCAATGAGCACGCGCTCCCTGCGGTACTGGAGGTTGCGTCGCTGGAGGCCCGTTGCTTGCCGGGCCGTAGCGAAGATCACTGAACCTTTCTCTGTAACCGGTGGTGCGGGCGGTCCTCCGCGAGCCGATGACGGCAGAGGGCTACTCCTTCTTCACGCGTCCGTATCATTCGCAGGGGCCGTCAAATGATCGATCTCGTCAGGGAGGACATTGATGATGCTCGACGACCTCGGCACTCCCGTCGGGACGCGTGGTGCGGTGCATCGTGTGGTGTCGCTCGTCCCCTCCCTCACCGAGTCGCTCGCCGAGACCGCGCCGAACCTGCTGGTCGGCGCGACCGACTGGTGCACCCACCCGGCGGGGCTGACGGTGCGGCAGATCGGCGGCACCAAGAACCCCGACCTGGCCGCGATCATCGCCCTCGGGCCGGACCTGGTGCTGGCCAACGAGGAGGAGAACCGCCCGGCCGACCTGGAGGCGCTGCGGTCGGCTGGGCTGGCGGTTTGGGTGACGAGGATCCGCACACTGGAGGAGGCCTTCACCTCGCTGCGCCGGACGCTCACGCTCGCCTGCGGCCTGCCCGAGCCGGACTGGCTCGCCGCCGTGGAACGGGCCTGGTCGGCCCCGCCGGTCACCGGGGTGCGGCGGGCGGTGATCCCCATCTGGCGCAAACCCTGGATGGTCCTCGGGCGCGACACCTTCGCCGGTGACCTCCTGCTGCGGCTCGGCATCCGCAACCTCTACGCCGACCACCCCGAGCGCTATCCGAGGATTCCCCTGTCCGACCTGCTGGCGGCGGGCGCCGACCTCGTCGTCCTGCCCGACGAGCCCTACCGCTTCACCGCCGAGGACGGCCCCGGCTTCTTCCCCGCCACGCCCGCCGCGCTGGTCAGCGGCCGGCACCTGACCTGGTACGGCCCCTCCCTGGCCGAGGCGCCCGACGTTCTTCGAGCCGCCCTGGGATGAGAAACACCCGCACCGGTTCGCGGGCCTGCTCATCTCGCTACTTCCACAGATCCTCCCTGAGCGGCCGGGGACATCGTGCGGCGGGCGCGGATCCACAGCAGCAGGGCCAGCATGACGGTGAAGGCGGTCCACGCCACGTAGATCCCGGGCAGGCCGAGGCCGAAGGTCAGCCCGAGGAGCCAGCTCAGCGGGATCAGGACCAGGTAGTCGCCGACGACGTTCGCGACCATCACCGACCGGGTGTCGCCGTGGGCGCGCAGGAAGCTGCCGTGCGCCATCGCCCACACCATCGGCGCCATGCTGAGCAGTGCCAGGGGCACCACCTGCCAGGCCAGCGCGACGACCTCGGCCGAAGCGGTGAACAACCCCAGCAGGGCCGTTCCGCCGAGCAGGACGAGAGCGGCCGGGACCGCATACACGATGAGCAGTAACCGGGTCCCGATGCTGCGCCACCGTTCGGCGGCGGCTCGGTGCCCGGCGCCGGCCTCGTGTCCGACGAGGATGGCGATGGAGGAGGACGCCGAGGCCATCACGGTGAAGACGATAAGCAGCAGGTTGTCGGTTATCCGGTAGGCGGCCAGCTCGGGGGTGCCCATCCGGGCCGCGAAGCCCGCGATCAGCGCCTCGTTGAGGTAGCCGACGCCCATCGCGCTCATCTCCGGCCAGCCGAGGGCCCACAGCCTCCCGGCCACGGGCCGGCCGTCGCCGGGGACCTGAGGCAGCCTGGCACGGGCGTAGCCGAGCAGGACGGCGGTTCCGGCGGCCGTGGCGGCCAGGGTGGCGAAGGCGGCGCCTTCGATGCCGAGCCCGGCGTTGAAGATCAGCAGCAGGCCCAGCGGCAGGTTCACCGCGTTGACCACCAGGGCGTTGTACATGGCGGCGCGGGTCACCCCGACGCCCGAGCAGGCGCTCTGCAGGGTGAACGACGCGGCGGCGAACGGCACCGCGAAGGCCAGGATCCGCAGGTAGCCGCCGCCGGGGCCGATCAGCTCGGCCGGTGCCCCCAGCAGGGCGAGCACCGGCTCGGCGACGGCGTACAACGCGATGCCGATGGCGAGGCCGGCCAGGGCCGAGGTGGCCAGGCCCACCCGCACCGCCTGGATCACCGCGCCCGGCTCGCCCGCCCCGTGGGCCTGGGCGACCTTGATCTGTACGGCGGTCGCCCAGCCGCGCACGATGACCAGGGCGATCAGGTAGACGGGGGCGGCCAGGGCGAAGGCGCCCAGGGCCGTGGTGGAGTGGCGGGCCAGCATGATCGTGTCGACGATGTTGACGATGATCTGGGTGAGCCCGGCCACGAGCAGGGGTACGGTCAGTGCCCACAGGCGTCTCACAGGACGGCCCGCGCCGCTTCCAGCAGGGCGGTGTCGCGGTCGAGCAGGATGACGGTGTCCACCCGGGAGGCGCGCCACACCGCGAGCCGTTCGGTCATCGCCTCGATGGGGCCGAGCAGGGCCACCTCCTCCAGTAGCCGGTCGGGGACGGCTTTGACGGCGGCGGCCCGGTCGCCGTCGGTGAAGTGCTTGCGGATGTCGTGGGCGGGGCCCTCGTAGCCCATCTGGACGACCACGTCGGCGTAGGTGTTGCGCACGCCCGGGGAGGAGGCGCCGATGAGGTGGGCGTACAGGGGGCGGAGCTTTTCGCGGCCCTTGGCGATCGTGGGGGCGTGGGCGACGTAGAGGATGGGGCAGATCTTCACGTCGGCCGGTCGCCGTCCGGCGCGCGCCAGTCCTTCGTCGAGGGGGGCGAGGATGGCGGTCTCGTGCTCGGGGGCGTACATGCCCGACAGCCAGCCGTCGGCGATTTCGCCGGTGAGTGCGAGGTTGCCGGGGCCGATGGCGGCCAGGTAGATGGGGATGCGGGGTCGCAGCGGGGTCATCTCCGAGCGGATCGCGCGGGCTCGGCCGGTCGACCCGGGGCCGGTGTAGGGCAGCGTGTACAGCTCGCCCTCGTAGTGCACCCGGTCCTCGTGGGCGATGGCCCGGCGCACGATCTCGACGTACTCGCGGGTGCGGCGCAGCGGGCGCTCGTACGGCAGGCCGTGCCAGCCCTCCACGATCCACGGCACCGACAGTCCCAGCCCGAGCTGGAAGCGGCCGTCGGACAGGACGTCAAGGGTCATCGCGGTCATCGCGGTGGCGGCGGGGGTGCGGGCCGGGATCTGCATGATCGCGGTGCCCAGCTCGATGCGGTCGGTCACGGCGGCCAGGTATCCGAGCACGCTGACGGCGTCGGGGCCGTACTCCTCGACGCTCCACACCGAGTCGACGCCGATGCTCTCGGCGCGTTTGATCACCGGGAGCACCTCCCGCATGGGTTCGCCGCCGTAGCCCATGGCCAGTCCGAGCCGCATGCGTTCTCCTTCGGGGTCAGGTTCGAGGTCAGGCGAACGGCAGGGGTTGCCGTACGAGGTCCGATGAGGCGGGCAGCCGGGTCCCGCCGAGGAAAGGGAAGGCCGCCGGGGCGTCGCAGTACAGGCCGGGCACCAGCACCCGGGCGACGTGCAGCCCGGCGTTCTGGGCGTCCGGGGTGGTCAGGTCGGCCGCGTAGGCGCGAAAACCCCGCTCGGTGAGTGAGCGCAGCGGCCCGGTGGTCTCCGGCGGCAGCGATGGTCCGCCGGGGAGGCGCAATCGGTCCAGGGCGTCGCCCTGGAGGCGTTCGTCGAGGTAGACCTGGACGTGCAGGCGGACGTCGTTGACGTCGCGCCAGCCGCGCGTCAGGGCGTCGAGGTAGCGCCGGTCGGCGCGCCGCCGCAGGTAGGGCGGTTGTGCGATGTCGCGGCGCAGCAGGACGCGGCCGGTCTCGTAGGTGCCGACGGCCTCGGTGAAGGCCTTGGCCGCGGCCTGTTGCTCGTCTGCCCGGCAGGCGCTGCCGAACCCCACGACGCGGTGGGCGCGGTCCTCGACGAACACCGCCGCCACGGTCGCGTCGAACGTCGAGGGCACTCGCAGCAGCGACACCGTCAGCCCCGACTCCTCGGCCTGGGCCAGCGCCGTGGCCAGCGGGCCGCTCGCGGGCCTGGGCAGCGGTGAGGCCGGGGTGGTGCCCGCCCACCACGTGGTCACGGCGTCGCGTTCGAGGACCTCGCGCAGCGCCGCTTGCCTGGCCCGCTGCGGGGTCGTGGCGGCGGCGGTCCCGGCGAGGATCGGGTAGTTGGTGAGCGGCTCGGCGCGGCGGGGGCCGGTGAAGTAGTTCACGTACACCAGCGAGGCGGGCACCAGGACCCGCTCCGCGGCGACCAGGTCCTCGGCGGGTGCCCAGGCGATCTCCAGCTCGGGGGTCATCGCGACGAACGGGAACCCGCGCGCCCGGTACTGGTCGGCCGAGTAGAGGGCGAACGCGCGCGGGTCGGCGGCGGGTTCGGCCAGGTCGCGGTAGGCGGCCCGGCGCAGCCCGGCGGGCACCTGGTTGGCGCAGTGGCGTTCGATCGCTTCCCCGAGCGCGGCGGCCCGCGCCGCCTCCTCGTCGCCGAGGGCCGCGCCGCCGGTCACCTCCGTGCCCTCGTCGGGGAAGGCGGAGTAGGAGATCAGGCTGGGCACGACGGGGTCGCCGGGCGCGTCGCGGCGGACCTGTGCGATCACGAGTGCTCCTCTTGCCGGGGCGGGGCCGGGGCCCGGCGAGGGGCCCCGGCCTGGGCGATCTACTCGTCGTCGTCCTGACGCCACTCGAACGGCGAGTCCACCGCCGGGGTGTGGGACTTCAGGCAGTCCTGCGGGCCCTCGGGCTCGGCGAATCCGTGGTGTGCCATGCGCTTCCTCCTTCTGCAGGTGATTTGCACGTGCGAACTACACGCAACACCATAGGCATGGGATCGCGGTGAATTCAAGAATTCATTTCTTCGCCAATGAGCAGTCGTCGCATTTGGAACCGTCCGGCACCCGGTAATAAAGGCAGCACGTGGTGCGCCGGAAGGCCAGTTCAGGGGAGATGAGCGTTCCCTTTCCCGCGAGGTGGCCGCGGGTCAGCAGGTCGGCGACCAGGTGGGTGGCGGGCTCGGTCAGGTCCGGGCGGACGGCCGCTATCGCGCGGCCGGCCTCGGCCAGGGCGGAGGCGGCGTTGCCGTACAGCAGGCCGGGGGCGACCTTCACCCGCAGGCCCGCGGCCAGTGGTTCCAGGTGATGGCGAATCACCAGCTCGTAGAGCTGATCCGGTGATTCGTAGCGCCATCCCACCGGGGCGGGCAGGCGCAGGCGCGGGCCGTCGTCGGCGCGGTCCAGGCGGGTCAGGTCGGGCACCACCTGATGGGTGAGCACGGTGCCCAGCAGCGGCGACCAGAGCCGCGCGGCGTGGCCGAGCTGGGCGATCGAGGCGCCGATGCGCAGTTCGCGGGTGCCGTATCGTGTGGCCGTCGCCTCCACCAGGTCGGTGAAACCGCGTTCGTAGTCGGATTTCACGTCGTGCCACCCGGCCGCATCGCCGCCGATGTGCAGGGAAAAGAACGAGCCGAATCCGGCGACCGTTCCGAGGGCCGTCAGAATCGATTCGGTCGATGCCGATTCCATTTGTACCGAAGCTCCATTCGTGAAAGGCGCACGGTGAACAAGCCGGATGGCGGATCCGGCTTTTCATGCAAAGAGGGATTCAGTTCGTGGGGCGGCTCCCTCCGGTTCGGAGGCTCACCTGTGGCACCCCTGTCTCGGGGTGGAGCGCCACGTCGGCGTCGACCCGGTAGACCTCGGCGAGCAGGGCGGGGGTCAGTACGTCGGCGGGGGTGCCGAGCGCGACGACGCGGCCGGCGTCCATGACGCAGACGCGGTCGCAGAAGGCGGCGGCCATGTTGAGGTCGTGCAGGGCGACCACCGCGGTGACGCCGAGGTCGCGCACCAGGTTCAGCGCGTCGAGCTGGTGGCGCAGGTCCAGGTGGTTGGTCGGCTCGTCCAGCACCATCGTGGCCGGTCGCTGGGCCAGCGCCCGCGCGATCAGCACCCGTTGCTTCTCCCCGCCTGAGAGCCGGTCGAAGGGCGCGTACGCCAGATCGGCCACATCCAGCCGTCCCAGCGCGTCGGCGATGATCGCCTTGTCCTCCGCGTTGTCGCCGTCGAAGGCCCGTTTGTGCGGGGTGCGGCCCATGGCGACGACGTCGTACACCGACAGCTCGAAGTCGCCGCCGCTCTCCTGCAGGACCGCGGCCAGGCGGCGGGCCAGCCGGCCCGCGGGCATGCGCCACACGTCCTCGCCGTCCAGCAGCACCCGGCCGCCGGTCGGCCTGCGCGCCCGGTAGAGGGTACGCAGCAGCGTCGACTTGCCCGCCCCGTTGGGTCCGACCAGGGCCAGCACCTCCCCGTCGGCGACCTCCAGCGAGACCTCGCGGACCAGGTCGCGGTCGCCGACGCGGACCGACACCTCTTCCATGGTCAGTGTCATGTGGAGCGCCTCCGCATCAGCCACAGGAAGAACGGCCCGCCGACCAGGGCGGTGATGATGCCCACCGGGATCTCCTCCGGCGCGATCAGGGTGCGGGCGGCCAGGTCGGCCGCGATGAGGAAGGCCGCGCCGAGCAGCGCCGTCGCCGGGAGGGCCCGGCGGTGGTCGGCGCCGATCAGCAGCCGCACGACGTGCGGCATGATCAGCCCTACGAAGCCGATGGTCCCGCTGACCGCGACGATCGTGCCGATCATCATGGCGACCAGCACGAACAGCGCCGCCCGGAAGCGGTGCACGTCCAGCCCGAGCGAGGCCGCGGCCTCCTCCCCTGCCAGCAGCAGGTTCAGCGGCCGCGACACCCCGATCAGCGCGGCGGTGCCCACCAGGACGGCCACCGCCGGGATCCCCACCACCGTCCAGGTGGTCCCGGCCAGGCCGCCCAGCATCCAGCGCACCGCCGCCTGCGTCTTGTGCGGGTCGTTGGAGGTCACCACCAGGAAGCTGGCCACGGCTGAGAGCACCTCGGCCGTGGCCACCCCGGCCAGCACCAGCCGCACCGTCGTCATGCGCCCGCCCGAGCGGGCCAGGAAGTAGACCGCCACCAGCGCGGCCAGCGCCCCGAGGAAGGCCGCGATCGGCAGGCTGAAGGCGCCGAACACGCTCAGGCCGAACACCACCACGGTGACCGCCCCGACACTGGCGCCGGAGGAGACCCCGAGCAGCATCGGATCGGCCAATGGGTTGCGCACCAGCGCCTGCAGGGCCATGCCGCAGACCGACAGGCCCGCGCCGATCACCCCCGCCAGGACGACGCGCGGCAGCCGTACGTCCATCACGATGGTCTCGCGCACGGGTGTCCAGGTCGGTTCGGCCAGGGCGGGGTGGAGGTGGTGGAGCAGGATGCCCCACACCTGCCCGGCCGGCAGGGCCACCGACCCGGCCGCGACGGCCGCGGTGACCGCCCCGCCGAGCAGGAGCACGAGCAGGCCGATCACGACCGGGTACGGCAGTCCCGGGCGCCGCGCTGGAAGCACGGCGCCCGCGATCGCCTCGCTCACCGGAACCGGTCGGCGTGCAGCTGCCGGGCCAGCGCCTCGACGGCCCCCGGCGCCCGCACGCCGAGTACCACCGACGACAAAGGCAGCACCGCGAACCGCTTGTTCTTGATGGCCGGTACGTCCTTCAGTGCCGGGTTGGCCAGCAGGAACCTCTCCTTGTCGGCCACCGGCTGGTCGCCGTAGTCGTAGATGACGATCCAGTCGGGCGCGCGCTCGGCGACCTGTTCGAACGACACGTCCCCCCACACCTTGTCGACGTCGGCGAACACGTTCTCGGCTCCGGCCAGCTTGATGATCTCGTTGCCGACGCCCTTGCCGCCGGCGGTGAAGGCGGTCTTGTCGCCGCTGTCGTAGACGAACAACTTGACCGGGGCGGCGTCGCCGACCTTGGTCTTCACACCGTCGAGGGTCGCCCGCAATGTGGTGATCAACGGTTCGGCCCGGCCGGAGACGCCGAAGATCTTCGCGACGTTGCGGATCTCGGTGTCGACCAGGTCCACCGACACCGCGCCCTTGGCGCACTCCTCGACGTTCAGGTACGTCTTGATGCCCGCCTTGTGCAGGGCGTCCCGGCTGCGGCCCTCCTTCTCGTCGAAGGTGCTGGCGAAGCCGCCGTAGACGAAGTCGGGTTCCTCCGCCAGGAGGGCCTCGTACGCCGGGTACTCCTTCGAGACGACCTTGATGGCGTCGTAGGCCGCCTTGTACTCCGGTAGCACCTTGTCGTCGAGGTAGGCGGTGCCGATCATCGACTTCTCCAGGCCGAGTGCCAGCATCACCTCGGTGGCGTGCTGGTTCATGGAGATCGCCCGTCGCGGTGGCCGCTCGTAGGTGTTTTTCTCGCCGCAGTTGTCGAGGGTGAGCGGGAAGCCCGCGGGCGCGGAGGCCGCCGGAGCGGCGGCCGGGATGTTCTCAGCGGGGGTGCCGCCGCAGGCGGCCAGCACTCCGGACACCAGGAGGGCGAGCAGCAGGGGAATGGGGCGTCTGCCCGTCATGACGTGTTCCTCTCACGGAATCTGCACAACGGGGCGGATCTGAAAGAGGGAATGCCACAGGGCTTCTCGGCGCGGCCACCGGCTCGACGGGCACGAGAGCCCAGCTCCTCCCCGGGGAAATCCGCCCCAGTTCATCGAGGAGGCGACCGCGTGAGTCTCCTGGCTCTCGGGTCGAGGCTCGTCCCCGCCTTCCCACCCCGGGGAGGGGCAGTGGCGTGGTGGGGATTCGCTCGCCGATCACAGTGGCGGGACCGCGCCGGATTCACACCGGCTTCCTCAGTCCGCGCTCGCCTACGCCGACCATGCTCGCACATCACCCATCAACGACAAAGGCCGCACCACCCGTCAGACCCGGTGCGCCTCCTCACGTTCGACAGGAGCGCTGGCGGGCACCCCGTGGAGCACCTGGGCGAGGACCTCCACGCCCCGCACCACGCGCGGTCCGGGCCTGTTGAAGTACGCCGGGCCGTCCAGCACCCACACCTGGCCCGCGCGGACCGCCGGCAGGTCGGCCCAGCCCGGAAGGCGGGTCAGCGAAGGCCACTCCGCTCGCGTCCGATCGGGCGGAAAGCCGCAGGGCATCAGCAGCACCACCTCGGGCCGGGAGGCTCGCAGCCTCTCCCAGTCGATGGCGGTGGTGTGCTCGCCCGCCTCGGCCAGCAGCGGCTCACCGCCCGCAGCCCGGATCTGCTCGGGAACCCAGTGACCGGCGGGCCACAGCGGGTCCAGCCACTCGATCGCCGCCACCCGCGGCCTCGGCCGGTCCGCGACCGCCGACCGCACCGCCGCGAGCCGCTCCTCCAGCTCGGCGACCCGCCGCGACGCCACGTGCGCCACCCCGAGCGCCTCACCGAGGTGCTCGATGCAGCGCAGCACGTCGGGAAGTGTGCGCGGTTCCAGGCTGATCACCCGCGGACCGGAGTCGAGCAGCCGCACCGCCCGCGACACCCCCGTGTAGGAGACCGCGCACACCTCGCACAGGTCCTGTGTCAGCACCACGTCGGGGGCCAGGGCCGCCAGCCGTTCGATGTCGAGGGTGTACAGCGACGAGCCCCGGTGGGCGGCGCCGCCCACCGCGTCGGAGATCTCCCTGCTGCTCATCCGGTCCGCGGCGAACTCCGCCGCCGTGACCACCGGCACACCCTCCACCACCTCGGGCGGCCAGTCACACTCATGGGTGCGTCCGACCAGGTCAGCGCCCAGCCCGAGCACCGCCACGATGTCGGTGGCGGCGGGCAACAACGACACGATGCGCATACCGCGACCCTAGCCGCGCCCCGCTCTGGCGAGGCGTGGGTGCCGCTGCCCAGCGCGGATCACGGGCCGTGCCGGGTCCGCCACGGAGCCCATCGTTCCGGTTACCGCCCTCTTCTGCCGTGTGATCGGGGTTCAGGAGGGGCGACGGCCCGTCGATGAGGTCACAAGCCTGGCGACCGCGTCGACGACGGGGGTCTGGCCGGCGGTGAGTTCGACGATCGTGCGGCTCAGTGCCGGCTCGTGCAGGGCGGCGTCGATGAACGCCGCGACGTCATCGCGCGGCACGCCTCCGTACTCGATCGCGAGGCCGGCGGTGACACGGCCGGTTCCCGGCTCGTCCAGGAGAGTCCCCGGCCGGACGATGAGCCAGTCGAGATCGGTGCGGGCGAGGTAGACGTCGGCGCTCTTCTTCACCCTCATGTAGTGCTCGAAGCCCTCCGTGCTCTGGGGGCCGCGCCCGGCCTCGGGGAACGCCGAGACGAGCACGAACCGCGGCACTCCGGCCCGGGCGGCGGCGTCCGCGGCCTTCTCCAGGCCCCTGCCGTCAATCGCGGTGGTCATGTCCGGGCCGGTGCCGTGGGCTCCGGCGGAGAACACCACGGCGTCATGCCCGCCGAGCCCGCGTGCCAGCTCCTGCACCGAGTCGCCGACGAGGTCACCTGCCAGCGGCGTCGCACCGGCCGCGCGCACGGTCTCGGCTTGCGCGGGGTCACGGTGCATGCCGGTGACCAGCTCACCGCGGGCGGTGAGCTGGCGGGCGAGCCGGCGGCCCACGCCTCCGGCTGCGCCGATCTGGAACACCTTCATTATCGTGATCTTCCCTTTCTCCGGGCGGAGCGACTTCGAGGCCGATCGCAGCGGTGAACGCCCGCATCGGGCGTCGCCCCCGACGTTGTCAGGCGAGGACGCCTCGGCGGCCCGCGAGCAGCACGATCACCGGCAGCAGCAGGCACTGGGCGGCGATGGCCAGCCAGAATCCGGGCAGGTGCCCGGCGGTCTCGAACAGATGGTAGAGGCCGCCGCCGACGAGGCCGCTCAAGGACGCGCCGATCCCTTCGGCCAGCCGCTGGTGCCCGAAGACGACCGTCGGCGACCGCTTCGTACGGCTGAGCATCTCAAGGGAGTTCTTGAGGAAGAGCACCGAGTTGCCGACGCCAAGAACGAGGATCCCGGCGGCGACCATGATCGCGTTCCCGCCGGTGAAGGCGATCATGCCGACGGCCAGACACCCGAAACCGACCGCCATCGCGTGCGCGTAGCGCATCCGTTCGACCCGTCGGGTCAGGAGGGGCTGCAGCACGGCCAGCATCAGCGAGTAGCCCATCATCGCCGATCCGTAGAAGACGGTGGGCAGCCTGCCCTCGGCGTAGGAGGACAGGAACTGGTAGAAGTGCATGTACAGGTAGAGGGTCAGGGCGGTCACGGCGAACGGCAGCACCGCCAGGCCGCGCAGTGCCCGGCGCAGTGGCTCGATCACCTCGCGCTCGTCTCTTCTCTCCCGGGGCAGGAAGGCGTGCCCGATCGCCATCACCGCGTGCAGCACCGCGGCGGCGACGAACATCCCGCCCGGGTCGTGGATGAACAGCGACCCCACCACCGGCCCGACCGCGATGCCGACGTTGCCCGTGGCGTAGCTCGCCGACATCAGCCTCGGCCGGTCGTCCGGGCTCGCACCGTGCACCGTGTAACCCCGGACGCTGGGCGAGTAGAGCCCGGTGGCCGCCGACCGCAGGAACAGCGCGGCGACCGTCACCTCCGGCCAGGCCCCACCGACGAGGAACCCCAGCGATCCGACGGTCTGCAGGACCATCGCGATCACCAGGGATCGCTGGAGCCCGATCCGCTCGGCGAGGGCCGCACCCGGCACCCCTCCGGCGAACTGCACGAACGTCGCCACCCCGAGAACGACGCCCACCTGGTCCATGCCCAGTGCCATCCGGTCGCGCAGCAGAACCGCCAGGTACGGGTACACGGAAAAGCTGACGAGATTGACGAGGAACCCACTGCCGAGCAGGGCGAGCTGTGTGCCGGTGAACGATCGGACACCGGATCGCGCGGGGGCGCCCGATGTCTCCCGTCCGGTGGATGTCATGCCGGTCGCACCTCTTCGCGGGAGGAAAGCGCGAGACCGGAGGAGAGCGTCTCCGGACGTGTGACGGTCATGCTCGGCATGTCGGCCGGACAGGCCGGAAGGTTCCCCTCACGAGGGAACACGTTACCGCCGGGTGTCATCTCGGCCGGGGACACCCGAGGATCAGCCCTCGGGAGCATCGGTGCTCGTCGCGATGTCCATGGTGGGGGTGGCCGCGAGCAGAGTGCGGGTGTAGGGATGGCGGGGGTGGGTGATGAGGTCCCCGGTCGGGCCCTGCTCGACGATCCGGCCTCCTTTCATGACGGCGATCCGGTCCGCGAGCTGGGACAGGACGGCGAGGTCGTGACTGATGAACAGGCAGCCGAACTCGAGCCGGTCACGCAGGTCGCAGAGCAGGTTGAGCACCGTCGCCTGGATCGACACGTCGAGCGCGGTGACCGGCTCGTCGCAGATCAGCAGGCGTGGCTCCAGAGCCAGCGCCCGCGCGATCGCCACGCGCTGCTGCTGGCCTCCCGACAGCTGCCCGGGACGGCGATCGCCGACCTGGGGGTCGAGCCCGACGAGGTCCAGCAGTTCGCCCACCCGCGCGGACCGGGCCCGGGAATCGCCGATCCGGTGGACGAGCAGCGGCTCGGTGAGGGCTTGTCGTACCGTATGCCGTGGGCTGAGCGTGAGGTAGGGGTCCTGGAACACCATCTGGACCTGCCGCCGATGGGCCCGCAGGGCCCGGCCCCGGAGCGCGTGCACGTCCACCCCGGCGACGCGCACCACCCCGGCGCTGGGCCGGTGCAGCCCGGTCACGACCCGCGCCAGCGTCGTCTTGCCGCACCCCGACTCACCGGCCAGCCCGACGATCTCGCCCGCCGCCACGCGCATCGTGACGTCCTCGATCACCGCCGTGACGTCTCGGCCGCCGCGGCCCCCGCCGTAACCGGCGCTCACTCCGACGATCTCCAGCACAGGCCGGTCCCCTTCCCTTCTGTGGTCGCGGGGCGGCTGGGGTGGCGTAGGCAGGCCGACCGGTGTGCGTCGGCGCGGACCGGCGTTCTCAAGACCAGCGCCTCCAGCGTCTCCAGGGGCGGCGGCCCGGACACGCAGGCCGCCGCCGCGAGCGGGCATCGGGGTGCGAACCCGCAGCCCTCGGCGTCGTCGGGACCGGCGCCCGCCCGGCCGGGCATGGTGCGAAACCGGGTGCCCGGTGCCGCCCCGGGGCGCGGTACGGCGTCCAGCAGGCCACGGGTGTAGGGGTGGTCGGGATCGGTGACCACCGTGGTGAGCGAACCCGACTCCACGATCCGGCCGCCGTAGACGACGGCCACGCTGTCGGCCAGGCGCGCCACCACCGCCAGGTCGTGGCTGACGATGACCATGGACATGGACAGTTCGTCACGTAGACGCGCCAGCAGCGCGAGCAGCCGCGCCTGCACGGTCACGTCGAGAGCCGAGGTGGGTTCGTCGGCGACGAGCAGCTCCGGCTCACCGGCGAGGGCGATGGCGATCTGTACCCGCTGGCGCATCCCGCCGGACAGCTGATGAGGGAACTCACGGGCGACCTCGGCGGGGTCCGGCAGGCCGGCCAGGCGCAGCAGTTCCTCGGTGACCCGGCGGGTCGCGGCGCGCCGGCCGCCCCGGCCCGCGTTGCGGACCGCCTCGTCGACGTGCGCGCCGATCGTCCGCAACGGGTTGAGGGCGGCGCCGCTGTCCTGGAAGACGACGCCCACGCGGCGCCCGTTGATCCGGCGCCGCTCTCCCGGGGAGAGATCCGCCAGTTGCCGGGCCCCGGCACCGGTGCCCAGCAGCGCCGAGCCGGTAACCACCGCGTTCGGGTCCAGCAGGCCGAACGGGGCCAGCGCGGCCGTGGTCTTACCGCTTCCGCTCTCGCCGACGAGGGCGAGGACCTGCCCGCGCCGTACCTCGTAGGACATCCCGGCGACGACGCGACGGCGGCCGTCGCCGCCGCCGGGGTAGGAGACGGACAGGTCCCGAACGCGCAGCACCGCGTCGTTCTCGGCAGAATCTTCCTGCGCCGCGTCTGGCGGGGTGGGCGCCGCGGGTCGCTCCGTGACGACCACGCGGGCGGGCTGCGGGCCCTGCTCGGGGCGTGTCCGTGCCGAGCGGATCCGCCGCGGGCGGACCAGGCGCAGGATCGACGGCCGTTCCTCGCCGGCCGCCAGCCGCTCACCGAGCAGGTTTCCGGCGAACACCACGGCGGTGATGGCGATGCCGGGCGGGTAGGCCAGCCACCATGCTGAGGCCAGGAACGGCCGCCCCTCGATGAGCATCTGGCCCCATTCGGCGTGCGGCGGGGCGACGCCCAGGCCGAGGAAACTCAGCGTGGCGACACTGAGGACGATCATGCCGACGTCCGTGCTGGCGTAGACCAGGCAGGGCGCCAGCGCCGGGGGAAGCAGGTGGCGGCCGATGATGCGCCCACGGCCCGCACCCAGCAGACGCAGGGCGTCCAGATGGGGGCTGCTTCGCATGCCGGCGACGCGGGCGCGCGCGATCCGGGCGTACGGCGCCCACGACCACAGCGAGAGCGCCAGGACGAGGTTCTCCACACCGGGTCCGCGCACCCCGATCACCGCGAGCGCCACCAGCATCCCGGGCAGCGACACGACCACGTCGATCACCCGGGAGACGGCCCGGTCGACCCATCCGCCCAGGTAACCTGCGACGGCACCGACGGCCGTGCCGGCCGTCAGCGAGAGCGCCAGCACGGCCGCGGTGACCGTGAGCGAGATCCGCGCCCCGTACAGCATCCGGCTGAGCTGGTCGCGGCCGAGCTGGTCGGTGCCGAGCGGGTGCTCCGGCGACGGCGGCAGCAGCCCGGCTGCCAGATCGGTGGCGGTGGGATCGGCTGGGGCGATGACCGGCGCCAGCACCCCCGCGATCGCGAAGAGGACCAGGGGCAGCGCGACCAGTCCCGTACGCGTCCACGCCCGGCCAGTCACCTCGCCCCCCGCCGCAGCCGGGTGGTGAATCCGCCGGCCCGGTCCCAGAGCGGCGTACCCCAGCCGGAGGGCCCCTTCCCGGAGGAGGCGGAACGGACGTTCCGGTCTCGCCGGGAGCGGGGGTCGATGAGTCCCTGCAGGACATCGGCGCAGCGGTTGGCCAGGATGAAGCCGCCTCCCATGACGAGCGTGCCGGCCTGCAGCGCCGGGACGTCCCGGGCCCCGGCCGCCTGTACGTAGTAGGCCCCGATACCGGGCCAGCCGAAGATCTGCTCCACCACGACGGCACCCACCAGCAGGCTCCCGATGCCGAACCCGGCGACCGACAGGATCGGCCCGGCGGCGTTGGGCAGGCCGTCACGCAACACGATCGACAGCGGCCCGCTGCCCCTGGCCTGCGCCGCGCGCACGTAGGGCCGGTCCAGGGCCTCGCGCAGCGTGACGGCCACCACCCGGCTGAGCACGCCAGCGACCGGCAGCCCGAGTACCGCCATCGGCATCAGCCACGTCGAGGGACCCGCCATCCCCGACGTCGGCACCACGCGCAGCCGCAGGGCCAGAACCAGCACCAGCAGGTAGCTCAGCCAGAACGCCGGCACCGAGGTGAGGAGCAGGGCCGCGATCCGCAGGGTCCCGCGCAGCACGCCACGCCGCAGTACCGCCCCAGCGACGCCGACACTCACCCCGATCACCAGGGCGACCACCGTGGAGCCGGCCACCAGCCCCAGCGTGACGCCCAGCCGGTCGGCGACCTCGGGCCCGACGGGCGTGTTCGTCCGCAGCGACAGCCCGAAGTCGCCGGTGCACGCGTCGGCGAGCCAGCGCAGGTAGCGCACCGGGGCGGGATCGTCGAGGCCGAGCTCGACGCGGACGGCCTCGATCTGCTCGGGCGTGGCCGGCCGGCCCGCCCGGGTCGCCGCCAGCACCGCCGCGGCGTCACCGCGCGCGAGCAGCACCAGCGCGAAGACGCCGAGCGACATCGCCAGCAGCACGCCGAAGACGTCAACGGCCCAGCGCGCGAGGTAACCGCCCACGGTGGCCAGCCGGCCGGGTGACCTCATTCGACGGTGACTCCGGTGAGCTCCAGATCGACGTCGGTGGGCGGCATCGTGAAGCCCTTCACCGCGGCGCGCACAGCCCAGATCCGCGGCCGGTAGGCCAGCGGCACGAAGCCCGCGTCGGCGGCCACCGCGTCGTAGAGCTCCTGGTAGGCCGCGGCACGGGCGGTGGAGTCGCGGGCGAACAGCGCCTTGTCGACCGCCTTCTCGGTGGCCGGGGTCGCCCACAGCGGGGCGCGCGCGCCGGAGGTGAACAGCGACACGATCGAGCTGGAGGGGTCGTACGGAGCGCCGAGGCCCTCGAAGAAGGTCAGGTCGTAGGTGCCCTCGGCCCGCTCGTCGTAGTACGCGGCGGCGTCGACCGGGGAGATCTCGACGGCGATCCCGACCTCCTTGAGGGCCGCGGCGATCGCCTCGGCCATCGTGCGCGGGTCGAGTTGCCCCGCGGCCGGCTTGGCGGGGAGGAGCAGTTTGAGGGAGAGCCTCTTGCCGTCCTTGACCCGGCTATCGCCGTCGAGCGTGTATCCGGCGGCGGCCAGGGTGGCGCGAGCGCCCGCCTGGTCGAAGTAGAGCGGCAGGTCGGTGCCGGAGTCGGGCACGCCCGGCGGGAACACCCGCCGTGCGGGCTCGCCGTAGCTTTGGAACAGCGCGCCGACCAGGGAGGTGGTGTCGATGGCCTGGCGCACCGCCTCGCGGACGGCCCGGTCACCGGCCGGCCCCTCGGGGTTGAACCCGAGCATGATCGAGACGTCCGAGGCGCCGGTGAGCAGCGTGACGTCGCCGCGCTCGCTCAGCGACCTGGCCTCCAACGGGGTGATCGGGGCGAGGTAGGAGCCACCGATGAGGTCGATCTCGCCGTTGGCGAGCGCGTCGACGCGCGCCTGGGAATCGGGGATGACCTTGAACTCAAGCCGCTCCAGCTGAGGCTTGGTCCCCCAGTAGCCGTCGTTGCGGGCCAGCGCCGCACCGGTGGCGGAGTTCGACACCAGCTTCCACGGTCCGGTGCCGATGGGGGTGGCGAACGCGCCTCCGGCGGCGGCGGACTTCGGGCTGAGCAGCCGCACCGGCCGCACGATCGACATCTCCTGCAGCAGCGGCTCGTACGGCTCCGACAGCGTCAGCCGGACGGTGTCGGCGTCGGGGGTGTCCACGGCGGAGATGATCTGCGAGGCCCGGAAGAAGGTGAACTTCTTGTTGCCCACCCACCGGTCGAAGTTCCACTTGACGGCGGCGGCGTCGAGCGGTGTCCCGTCGGTGAAGCGGACGCCGTCGCGCAGGTCGAAGGTGACCTGCCGGCCGTCCTTGGCGACGGTCCACGACTCCGCGAGGCCCGGTTCCAGCTTGCCGCCCTTGGTGTAGGTGACGAGCGGCTCGTAGATCGCGTCGAGCAGCAGGAAGTTGCCGGTGAAGGCGTGCGGGTCCAGGGCGCCGGACTCCTCGCTCAGGCCGACGCGTAACACCGGGGCGGCGGGGGCTTTCTCATCGGTGTCGGAGACGCCGGAGGCGCACGCACTGATCAGCGTGATCGAGGCGACGAGGATGGTGAAGAGGCGCAATCTTGACACGAACACTCCGGGCAGGTGATAGCCGTCGACAAGGTGGGCGATCGATCGCCCACCCACCAGGTAGTCGGTGGCATCGCGTGACCGGTTCCCCGCGACAGCGACTGATTTGCCGCATGAGCGAGACACCCTCGTCGAGGGTTCGAGAGGCGTCCGCACCCTGGCTTCGGCGATGGCCGGTCACTGCCACGGCTACGGTGACGCCGGCCATCCGGGCATGGCCGCGACCCTCGCCGCGACGGTGGACCGGATGTCGTCCGAGATCGGCCCGCGCCTCGACCGGGCCCGGATTCGCGCGACGGCCGGTAGGGGACACGAGCCGCCCACCGGATGAACCGTGAGACCACCCCGCGCGTATCTCCGGACATGAGGCGGGCGACCCCGGCCGTGACGGCCGACGACATGATCCATGATCCCGGTCTTCTCGGCGGGCCACCCGCCTGACAGGATGTCGTTCGTGACCCCTGTGGCGTCGGCGCTGCGTGTGCCGCGAGCCGTCGTCTTCGCGACGATGTGCCTCGTGGTCTCCGCGGGCGGCCATGCCCTGGCCGGGGGTGGTCTGATCCCGCCGCGTCTGGCCGTTCTGGGCGCGCTGGTCGCCTTCTGTGTGGCGTACGCGCTGAACGGGCGCGAGCGTGGGGTGGAGGTCGTGCTGGCCGCGACCACCGGCGCGCAGATCGTGTTGCACGAGCTGTTCAGCCGCGCCGCGTCCGCGCCGCACGCGATGTCCTCGGCCGAGCACGGTCACTCCTCCGGGCTGGGCATGACGGTGGCCCACCTGGTGGTGGCGCTGGGCACCGGGTGGTGGCTGCACCGCGGCGAGAGCGCGCTGTGGTTGATGATCCGCCTGTACGGCGGGCCGCGGCCGTCGATCCGGCTGTTGTTCGCCGCCCCCGTCGAGGTGGCTTCGCCGGTGTGGCGGGCCGTTCCCGCGGCCGAGGTGCGGCCGTACGGTGGCTGGGAGATCCTGCCGGTGCTGCGGCGGCGCGGTCCGCCCGTGGCGCGTCACGCCGGCTGAGGGACCCGGAGGAAGGGTCCGGCGGGCGGCGTGCCCCTCGCGACCACGACGCCCTCCTTCTTCTTTTCCGCCGGAGGCGTCTCCTCCGTTCTCGCCGGTCCGTACCAAGGGCACGGCGAAAGGTTCTTTCTGGAGCCCACGATGGCGTCCCTGCCACGATCTGTCCGCACGACCGCTGTCACCGCGCTGTGCCGCGCCCTGTTCGTCCTGCTCGGCACACCCGCGGCGCTCGCCCACGACCGCCTCAAGAGCAGTTCCCCGGCCAAGGACGCCAAGGTCTCCGCCGTCGAGCGGATCAGACTGGAGTTCAGCTCCCGGATCCGCTTCCCCGCACTCGCGCTGCGCACGACGGACGATGTGATCGTCGATATCGGCAAAGCCAAGGCGACCGGCGACACGGTCACCTCCGAGGTTCCCGGGCCGCTGCCGTCGGGCAGGTACGTGATCGCCTGGCGGGTGGTCTCCTCCGACGGCCACCCGATCGAGGGGGAGATCCCCTTCACCATGACCGCCCCCGCGACATCGGAGACACCGTCCGCGACGGCCACACCGACCCCCGCGAGCACACCGGAGCCGTCGGCTTCGGCGTCCGCGCCGGTGCTCGCGCGCCCCCTCTCGCGCTCTAACCGAGGCGCAAGCTAAGAATCATAAGCGGTTTGCGGGTAAGCTGACAAAATACAAAGACGACATTAAAATTACTCAATACGATACAGGTAACGTCAAGTTCGAAGTTCGAGTGCCCGGAAGGATGCCAGGGTCGTACGCGATTTATCGCAAGATCGTTGATGTCAACGGGAAGACACTGAGGTGATCTCAGCAAGATCAATAAGGGCAGTTGCGTTTCGATGCCTTCAAAACGACGTCGGAAGACATGAATCGGGATGGATCGCGATGCCCCTGAAATAGGCGTGGAGCTTTCGGTAGAAGAGGTCTCACCACAAGTCTTCTTCAGCCAGAAAGCCCCACGTGATCACCTATCGTGCCACGCTCGACGTCTCTCGGGAGCTGGTTTGCCATCTCTCCCTGCTGCTGTCGGCCGAGCGCCGCCGACTGGGCACCCGCTCGGGTTCTCGGGCCCTGACCTGCTTTGAACAGGCCGTAATGGGGTTGCGCTGGTTTCGCGACCGCACCGACCGGGCCGCCCTCGGCCGCGACCACGGCATCTCCCGCGCCACCGCCTACCGCTACATCGACGAGGTCATCGACGTCCTGGCCGAGAAGGCGCCCGACCTGCACCACGCCCTGCGGCGCGCCACCGACGCCGACCTCACCCACCTGATCTTGGACGGCACCATCATCACCACCGACCGCTGCGCCGAGAAGACCATCAGCGTCAAAGGTGAACCCATCGACCTGTGGTACTCCGGAAAGACCCGCCACCACGGCGGCAACATCCAAGCCCTGTCCGCGCCCTGCGGCCTGCCACTGTGGGTGTCGACCGTCGAGCCCGGATCGGTGCACGACCTGACCGCCGCCCGCACACACGTCCTGGGGGCGCTGTACAAAGCCGCCGCCGACGGCCTGCCCACCCTGGCCGATTCGGGCTACGACGGCGCCGGCATCGGCATTCTCACCCCGGTCAAACAACCCTCCGACGGTCGGCCCCTCGACCTCGACACCCGCACCCGCAACGCGCTCTTGCGCGCCCTGCGCTGCCTGGGAGAACGCGGCTTCGCCCTGCTCACCCAACGCTGGCGCACCCTCCAGCGCATCACCGCCAGCCCCAGCAGAATCGGCGACATCGTCAAAGCCGCACTCGTTCTCACTCATTTCGAACACGGCTACCTGAAATGAAAGTCGCTGAGATCACCTCACTGTCGGTTCAGAAGGTTACTATCGCTCCCGACGGAAGTGTGGTTCACATCAAGGACAAGATGTGAAGTTTGAAGAAGCGAAAGAAGATCGTCGTCGCCTGCTCAGAGAACTAATCGAGCTGCGACGACCAGTGTCTGATCTTGTCGATAAGCTGCGTAAGTATTCGTGGGATATTGACGCCCCCCTCGAGTCTGTCGAAGCCGAGGACGTGGCAAGGATTCTCGATTCCTACCTATCTGGTCAAATTCCCGCAGCCACACTAACGGAATGGGCAGATGCGTTAGAAATGAGAGATGATGTGCAAATCGACGAACATCTCTTTGAGTTTTTCTCTGAAGCATCTTCGCCTGAAATAAATGAATCAATATCAACAGAATTTGCTAGGCGATGGATGTCGCGTCTGATATGAATTTTTAGCGAAGCTCAAAGTGGGAAAATAGGCTCCGGGACAAATCATTTTCTTAGGGCTTGTTCGGCTCCTCCTCGGATGCCTCCATGACGTTCGCGCGTGTCTGCGCGGCGGGAGTGTGGCAACATTCCTCAGTGCGGGCTCCGGCCCTCGGCAGGGCGATGAGGGCGGCGTCGCGGGGTCCGCGGCGGTCGGCGGCGGTCGGCGGCGCGGCGTACCGCGTTCTCCTGCGCCTGCGACAACGCATCCGGAGTTCCAGGCTTGGGCACCCGGGCGCGCTTGACCGCCAGGCGCAGTGCGGGGTCGTGTTCATACAGCAGCGTCATCGCGGCCAATGCCTGGTTCACCGTCGCCGGCGACGCCCCCCGCGGCGAGTAGGTGCCGACGCCAAGCAGTGACGTCGGCCTCGGCGCCGACCAAGTCCACGAACGCGTCCGCATGCTCGGCCGCCCGCGCGAGCAAACCACTTTCGGTAAGCCAGCGCTATCTCCGCGGAGGCCGCCACCGACCCCGCCTCACGGCCGAGCCGAAGCGCCACTACGTTGCCCGCTCCGGGGGGGCAGACAAGATAAGCGTCAAAGGGGCAAGGCGCAGGTCAGAGGGTTTTCTCCCGAAGGCCGGTCTTCAGCTCGAACAATGCGGCGATCTGGTCGCGGGTCAGTGCCCGGGTGCGGTCCGGTGGCGCAGGCCGGCGTTCCAGCCCCGCGGTGGGTTCGGCCGCGAGCCAGCCCCGTGCGCGCCACCAGGCGATGGCGGCGCGCAGCACCGACAGTTCCCGGTTGACGGTGTCGGCGTCGGCGAGGGTGGCCCGTTCAGCGAAGGCGGCGGCGATTCTCGCCGCTGCGGCGGGATGGCCGAGGTCGGCCAGGAAGAGTTCGGGGACCGTCGCGCCGCGCCGTTGTTTGCCGATCGGGGGCTGGGTTCCGTGGGCGAGCCATGCCCAGGTGGCCAGAGAGATTCGGTAGATGCGCCGGGAGGAGGCGCCGATTCCGGCGGCCCTCAGGTAGGCGTCGATGGCACCGGCGTAGGTGGCGGGGGCGTCGCCGCGTAGCGGGATGATCTCAGCCGCAGAGTCGATCATCGGTTTCCTTCCGGCGGCCTGAGCGCTGCCGCAGTAAATGCGTACACCTCGACCATGATCGCGAAAACGTGGTCTCCAGGTCATTGTGGGGGCCGTTCGGGTTCTGCCGCAGTAAATCCGGGAGTATCTGCGGCTAGCTGCTCTCCAAGGGGTCCAGGGAGGAGCTGTACAGCGCTGACCTGCTCTGAGATGGCTTAGCGCACGATCCGGTTCCGATGTTCCTCAGACCCCGACCTGAGCGTCAAAGCACTCGGCTCCAACCCCCGCATGAGAACTCCTAAAGCTACGCCCAGCCGCAAAGTAGTGCTGTCGTCCCAGGTCAACAGGGTCTTCCAACGGCGGCCAACAGCTTCGATCTGCCGAGAAGCGCGGTCCGCGCTTCATCAGCGCCGGTACGGAAGAGCGATTGAGCTTGCCCTCTTCTTAGAGGCCGACGTTGCGCATGGCGTTGTCGCGCCAGCGGTCGACGGCGCGGATGTAGCGCAGCACGACCGGGGAGGCCGGGGCCCAGCGGCCGTGCTTGGCGATGACGGAGACGGGAACCCCTGCGGCGTAGGCGACGGTGGCCCCACCCGCGCGCAGGCTGTGCGCGGTGAAGGTGTCCGCGCCGGGGACTGCGGCACGGACGGCGAGGTCGCGGACGATGACGTTCACGGCGTCGGCGCCGAGGCGAGGTCCGAGGTTGCCGTGGCGGTCAATGCGGCGCAACAACCGCCCGGAGGTCTCCCCAGCCTCGCCGAGCACGGCGACCCACTCCCTCCAAACAGTCACCGGATCGGTCAGGGGATGGCTGCCGCGTGGGATGGCGATGGTCTCGCCCCGGCTGTCCTTGTCGGTTTTGGAGGTGCGGATCCTGATCTCTAATCCATCGGGAGCTTCGCGGACGTCGTCGCAGGTCAAAGCGACGAGTTCGGAGCGGCGGCCCATCAGAGCCAGGCCCAGCACCAGCAAAAGTCGGTCGCGCAGGCCGATGCGGGTGCTCAGGTCGCAGGCGCTGACCATGGCGCGCAGCGCGTCGATGCCCACCGGCGGGGCTTCGCGCTGGCCGCGGGTGCCGGCCTCGGCGCGGGCGCGCTTGTAGGCACGCAGCGCCAGCCGGGCGGCGTCGGTGAGGGGCTGGTTGGTGTAGCCGGCCAGACGGTGCATGGAACGCACGCAGGCGATGGCCTGCTCGATAGTGGCTGGAGCCCGCTCGGCCGCGCACAACGTCTCCACGTACTCAGCCAGCGTGTGGTCGGTGGCGGGCAGCTCCACCCGGCCGTGTTCGGTGCACCAGGTGGAGAAATCGGCCCATTGGCGCTCATACGCGCGCCGGGTGTTGGCGGGCACGCCGTCGGCGATGCGGGCCCGGGCTTGGTCGCTGAGCGCGTAGTCCGCCGCGGTGTACCGCCTTTCACCGGTTGCGGCCGGGGCCACTGGGTTCCCGTCCTCCATGCGAACGATCTGCCCGGTGATCGGCTCCTCGCGGTGCCCGTTATGCGTCATTCGGCAGCCTCCGGAGGCGTCGTTTTGAGGGCCGTTCTGACCCGCGATAAGCAAGATTATCGCGGGTCAGGCTCAAACTCCACCACCCCTCAATATTTCGTTTTGTTGCGTACGAAAACCAATCGTTCGCGAACGGTACGCTGCTAGCCTTGCGGAATGATCGACAGCCCGCCCGACGCACCCGAGCCCTACGTGAACCCCGACATGAGCGACGACAACACCGGGCGAACGTGCGCCCGATCGGGATGCACCAACCGACTGGAGCCGCCAAGCCGCACCGGCCGCCGCAGCGGCCGCCCAGCCCTGTACTGCGGAGACGCCTGCCGCGCCGCCGCACACCGCGCCCGCACCGCCACCCACACCCCGGTCATCACCGAAGCACTACGGCGCACCGGCGCACTAAGCGGCGACCTGCTGGCCGCGGGCGAACACTGGAGCGCCCAGCTGACCGCCCTCACCGAAGCACTCAGCACCGCAACCACCGGCGCACTCACCCAGATCGACACCGCCGAACAAGCCGCCGAAGAGGCCCGCGCCGCCGCCGCGGCCGCCGAACAGCGCGCCACCGACGCCCACCACAAGGCCCAGACGGCGATCACCGCAGGAGAAAAAGCCGTCCAGCAGGCCACCGCGGCACAACAACGCGCCGAAGACTCCGAACGCGCGGCCTGGCGCGCGGCCGGCGAACACGAAGCCGAACGCGCCCACGCCCAGCAAACCGCCACCACCGCCACAGAACGCGCCACGACCTTGGAACGCGACGTCCGGCGCACCACCTCCGAACGCGACGCCCTGCAAGGGGCCCTGGATGCCGCACACCGACAGGCCGCCGCCGCGGCCGACGAGCACGACCGTCAGGTCGCCACCCTGAACAACGCACTGGCCGACCGCACCGCCGACCTCGACCAGGCTCGCGCCGACCTGAAAGCCGCCAGTGACCGAGCCGAGCGCGCCGAGACCGCCCAGCGCAAGGCACAACAGAACACCGACACAGCCCGCGCCGAGACCAGCCGGGTGCGCGAGGAACTCACCACGCACATCACCCAACTGAGAGAGGAACTCACCACCGAACGCGACGACCTGCAACGAACCCGGGCACAGCGCGACGAGGCACGGACCGCGACCGCAGTGGCCGACGCCCGCCTACAGGCGCTACAGCAGGCGCTAGAACAGGCCGAACACCGCGCCCGCACCGCCGAGCAGCGCGAAGAGGCCGCCCAGCAGACGATCGACCGCTTCCTCGCCCTCCAGCCGATCCTGCGAGACGCACCCACTGAAAGCTCAAGCGCCACCGCGCGCCGCAAGAACGCTCCTGAACATCCTTGAGACACCCACACCGCCGGTCGCAGTCGTCACCGATGCCGGAAAACGTCTCTCTCAACACCGTTTTCTGCCCCGTTCAGGGCCACCACCAGCTCTGCGACAGCGAGTTCCGCTGACAACAGAGTCGAGCGCTGGCGCGGCAGCGCCGTGCGCAATGTCAATCTCGGATTCGCCCCCAGACACGAAGGAGAGCCACCCAAAATGCGCTACTGACATCTAAATGACAACAGTACTGGCAGCTCATGGCAAAACCTAAGGTCAGAGCACCAATAAGAGATATCAGCACATGGCAAAATGACACGACTCGTCAGCAGGATGTATTCGAAAAGCGGCACCGGAGCACGCTGAAGGCTCCTCAATAGGCCGTATGGGACGCTGCTCACGAAAGAAAAAGCGCGGTGTGCATACACCGGCAGGCTCACGTCAAAATGACGGGCTTACGAGAGAAGAGGGCGCCCTAGCTGGGAAAACTACTTGCGGCTCGGCATCCTTGCCGACCAATCCAGGTGAATCTTAGCGATCTTACTGACACGAAGTGGCAAACCCACTGACATCAACTGGCATTACGCCAGGACAACTTCATGACAGTTTGCACGGCCGGTGGGATTGGGCCGGGCGAAGGAGTCGCCGCAGTGCCGGCAGGTGAGCCGCTCGGCTTCGGTGACGCCTGGAGGGGGGGACGGCGCCGCAGGGGCGGAGTCCGGTGACGAGGTCATGACGATCACCGTACCACTTCCCCCTTTTCCGGAAACGAAAAACGTTAATCATTTCCGGAAATCGGTTCGCGCCATCTAAACGATCTTACATGCCAATGTCTCTTATCATGTAAGATCACTCCGTGACCCTCACCACGATCGACAACGCCTCTCCCGGGGCGGTAGCGGCCGTTCGCGCACCCGGCATCGTGCTGCGCGGCACGCCGCCGGCCCGCGACGAGTACGAGCTGGCCGACCGGATGCGCGTCACCGGGCTGGAGCCCCGCGCGCTGCCCGCCACCGCGGCCTGGCTGTCCAGCGAGAAGCGCAGCTCCCCGCGCACCCGACGCGGCTACTCCCAAGACCTGTCATGGTGGCTGGCCTACCTGGAGGTCCGTGGCCTGGACGAGATGGACGTCGCGCCACTGGAGGCCGACCTGTACGGCGCCGCGCTGCGCGAGGCGGCCCTGGCTCCGGCGACCCGCGAGCGGCGCATCTCCGCGGCCTCCTCCTGGTACCGCTACCTGATGCGCGCGGGCGTCGCCACCGGTAACCCCTTCACCGACATGGAACGCGCCCACCCTCCCGCACGCTCCAAGACCCGCGGCCTGGCCAAAGCCGACCTGGACCGGATGCTCGCCTGGGCCCGCACCCAGGCCAACGCGATCGCCGCCGCCCACGAGCTGGGCCGGGCCGCCCCCTCCCGGGTCCGCGACAGCGCGCGAGCCTACGCGATGCTCTGCCTGTTCGTGGTCACCGCCTGCCGGGTCGGCGGCATCGTCGACGCCCAGCTCTCCTCCCTCGGCTACGACGCCGGCCACCGGGTCATCGACCTACCGGTCAAGGGGCGGCAAGGCACGACGCTCCGCGCGGCGATCCCGCCGTATGCCGGCGCCGCCCTGGAGCGCTACCTCGAACTGCGCGGCCCCGAGCAGGGCCCGCTGTTTCGCACCGACACCGGCCGCCCGCTGGACCAGCCCGCCATCTTCCGCAAGCTCCGCGAGATCGCCCGCAAAGCGAAGGTGCCGACCTGGGACCAGCTCTCCCCGCACTCCCTGCGCCACTCCATCGCCACCTACCTGCTCGGCCAGGGCATGGCCCTGCACATCGTGCAGGACCTGCTCGGCCACGCCGACCCGCGCACCACCCGCCGCTACGACCTGGCCCGCGGTGCCCTGGAGCGCTCCCCCGCTTACCAGCTGGGCCAGGCCTTCGCCCAGGGCGAAGCCCACGCGGAACAGATGATCACAGATGACCACGAAAGAGCGCGCGCTGCCGACGGCGGAAGATAGCCGTTCACCTGCGTGACCAACACGTCACACCGCGCATCGCGAAGACTTCTGTGAGCGTCCCTGAGACGCTCACCCGCTTCCGTCGCGGCGACCGTCGATATCGGAGAACGCCCCTCCCGACACCGCACCTCCCCCGGCTCACGGGGCAGGAATCCTGCCCGCGCGACGGCCTCGCCGGCTTGCCGCTGGATGTCAACCGCGCTACCGGCTCCCACCAGGTCGAACCCCTCCACGCGGAGCGCCGACCCCGGACCAGGCCAGGCGGTGGACGGGCAGCTCAGGTCGTACACCCGCGACGAGAAAAGGGCCCGCGGGGAGACCGCGGGCCCTTCTCCTCAACCAGTGGTCAGCCCTTGTAACGAGGGGCCAGGCGGTCGCCCGGCAGGCAGAACTCGCCCGTGAAGAAGGTGCTCTCCGGGACGCAGCGCCACATGCTGGGGTTGGTGTAGCTGGGGGCGAGGCGGTCGTCGATCGCCTGCTCCAGCGCGTAGCCGCCGGCCAGCAGCTTCGCCTCCGAGAAGGCGCCGCCGATCAGCGTCACACCGATGGGGTTGCGGCCCGACGAGCTCTGCTGCGCGCCATACCCGGCGGGGATGGTGAGCGCGGGGTAGCCGGCGCGGTCGGCGTAGCCGATCACGTTGCTGCCGCTCGGGACCAGGATCAGGTCGTACCCGCTCAGGACGCTGTCCAGGACGGCCTTGCTGGCGGCCTTGCCGGCCTCCAGGTCGGCCGTGTACTTGGCGTTCGTCGCGGGGTCGGACAGGTCGATCGCCTGGGCGGCCAGCAGTTGACCCTGCTGGTACTTCAGGCCCTCGACCGGGTTGGCGTCGTTGTAGTCGATGATGCTCTGCAGCGTCGTGCCGGGCTTGGCCGCGCCGAGGTAGGCGTTCAGGTCACGCTTGAACTCGGTGGCGACGACGCTGTCGGTCGCGGCCGGTGTGGCGATCGGGACCTGGGTGACGGTCGCGCCGAGGCCCTGGAGCTTGGCGATCGCCTCCTGGTAGGGGGCGCTCGTGCTGGACACCACGGCGATCTTCTTGCCCGTGAGGGCGTCGGCCTTGAGGTCCTTCGTGTAGTCGACCGGGCTCGCCGGGTCGGCGATCACGGTGAGGATCGTCGCGGCGTCGCCGACGCTGCGGGTGATCGGGCCGGGGGCGTCCTGCGACTTGGCCACAGGGAGCACACCGGTCGTGCTGACCAGTCCGACGGTCGGCTTGAGGCCCACCACACCGGCCGCGTCGGCCGGGGCGAGGAGCTGCGCCGAGTCGGGTGAGGTCTCCATGCCGATCGTGATCGCGGCCAGACCCGAGGCGGTGGCCGCCGCGGCGCCGGCCGACGAACCCGCCGGGGTCTTGTCGGTGTCGTTCGGGAGCAGGACCTGGCCGCCGAGCGAGGAGTAGCCCTTCGGCAGGTTGGCGTCGAAGACGCCGTTCAGCTCGGTGACGTTGGTCTTGCCGAGCACGATCGCACCGGCGGCCTTCAGCTTCGCCACGAGGGCGGAGTCATTGGCCGGCTTGAGACCCTGGAGGGCGATCGAGCCGCCCGTGGTCGACAGCGACTTGGCGTCGATGGTGTCGTTGACCAGCACCGGCAGGCCCCAGAGGGCGGGACGCGGCGGGCGCGTGTCGTTCGGGCCGGCGGGCTCGCCGGTGCGGTACTTCCACCGCTCCTGGTCGAGCTTGCGGGCTTCCTTGATCGCGTCGGCGTTGATCTCGCGGACGGCCTGGGTGGCCGGGCCCTCGGCGTTGGTCAGCGCGATGCGGTCGAGGTAGGCGCGGGTGAGCTCCTCGGCCGAGACCTCGTCCTTGTTCAGCTTCCGGATCAGGCTCTGCGCCGTCTCGGTCTCCAGCGAGAAACCGAGCGGCCGGGAGTCGTAGCCGGTCACCTTGAGGACGGCGTCGTAGTCGGGGTTGCAGGCGCCGCGCCCGGCGAACGGCGGAGCCGGGGTCGTCTTCGCGCAGCGGTACATGCTCGGGTTCACGAGGCTGGCCGGCCGGCGCAGCTTGGTGGCCTGCTCGATGACGTAGGCGACGCCGAGCAGGTCGAACTCGCTGTAGGCGTTGCCGTGGACCTGCACGTTCTGGGCGCGCCGCTGGGTCGCGGTGTAGCCCATCGGGATCGTGATTGACGGGTAACCGGCCTGCGGGGCACTCGGCGCGCCGCCCAGGATGGCGATCACCGGGTCGGCCGGCTGCGCCGGGTCCGAGTTGGTGTACGTCACCATGTCGTCGATGGCCTTGTGCCAGGCGGCCTTACGGATCGCGAGGTTCGTCCGGTACGCCTGCTCGTTGGCCCCACCCGGGGTCACGTCCGCCTGCGACGAGTTCAGGTGGTTGACGTTGCCGAACTTGAGCGCCTGATGAGCTTCGGCCTGGTTGACCTGCACCTCTTCGACCAGCGAGTTGATCGGCGCCTGCGGGCCGAGCCGCTCGTAGTAGGAGTCGATGCTCTTGTGCTGCTCGTAGCCGCTGGGCAGCGCGGGCAGCGAGGGGATCGTCGCCTGCGGGCGGGGCACCAGGACGGCGCCGGCGGCGGTCAGGGCGTCGTACGCGATCTTGAGCGGGCTGCCCTCGGTGAGGGTGCCGTTGTACCCGATCTTCTTGCCGCGCACGAAGCCGAGATCGATGGCCTTGGTGTAGTCGGGCAGCGTCGCGGGGAGCGGCGGGATGATGCCCTTGGCGATGTAGTCGTCACCGAACACGGCCTTGTACCCGGCGTCGGCCACCGGGTCGGGCCCGGCGATCGAGGCCAGTGTGAGCGCGGCGTCGGAGACCGTGCGGACCATCGGGCCGGCGATGTCCTGCGAGGCCGAGATGGGCGCGATGCCGTAACCGGGCACGAGGCCCACGGTCGGCCGCAGACCCACGAGCGACTGCGCGTTGGACGGCGAGATGATGGAACCGGAGGTCTCGGTCCCGATGCCCAGCGTCGACAGCGCCGCGGCCATGGCCGCGCCGGTTCCCGACGACGACCCGGAGGGGTTCTGGTCGGCGTCGATGCCGTTGACGACCTGGCCGCCGTAGTTGCCGAACCCGGAGGGCTGCGAGCCGAAGCTGTTGGCGTACTCCGACAGCCCCACCTTGCCGAGGATCACGACGCCGCGTTCCTTCAGCTTCTTGGTGATGCCGGCGTCGGAGGCCGGGAAGGACTGGCGCAGCGACCAGTTGTTCGCCGTCGTGGGCATGCCCTCGACGTCGATCAAGTCCTTGAGCAGGATCGGCAGCCCCATGGCCGGGCCGAGCGACTTGCCCTTCTTACGCAGGCGGTCGTACGCCTCGGCCTCCTTCAACGCGTTGGGGTTGAGGTCCGTGACGGCGTTCAGGCCTGGCCCGCGCTTGTTCAGCGCGGTGATCCGGTCGATGTACGCCTTGGTCAGGTCGACCGAGGTCAGCTTGCCGGCGGCCATGAGGGAGACGGCCTCGGCGCCGGTCAACGTCTCAAGGTCGAGTTCGACCTTGGCGTTGGCCTGCTGGGGTTGTACGGCGACGAGGGTGAGGGAGAGGGAGATGAGGGAGATGAGGACTTTGCGCACCACGTGCTCCTTGAGGAACCCGGTATTGCGCGTGACGCTATAGATCATCCGTTACGGTGATATGTCATACATGTTCCCTAGGGGAAACCTCCCGTACTGACCGGTTTATTAGGGCGTCCGATTACCTGGAACCTTCCATCCCCTGGATGACCATCCGCGAGGGCGAGATCGTCCGCGCCGACGGCATCATCCCCGGCATCCTCGGCCAAGACAGGCGGCGATCCAGGCGCGCCCCTGGCGGGAGAGGGGCTGGATACGGCCGGGTTGATCGCCCGCAGCCGCGACGCCCGACGCCGGCCGTGCCACCTGAACGCGGCCGCCCTGGAGGAGCTGACCGGCTGGATCGACACCCACCGGTTACGGCAGATCAGCCCGTCGCTTCGCGGACGTCCTTCCCCCGCTCGGCGAACGTCTTGAAGTCCCGCATATGCTGTCGCGACTGCTTTCGGAAGGCGCCGGGCACCAGAAATCCCACCGGCTTCATCAGAAAGCCGCTGAACCGGTATTCGCTCTCGCTCTCCCAGAGCGTCGTTTCCGGGCCGGCTTCGGTCAGCCGGTCGCGCACGGCGCTCCACATGCCCTCGCCGGCGATCTCGCGGTCGAAGTGAACGACGCTCGTTTTCGGGATCTCGCGCAGGTCTGCCGGTTCCCGGCGTGTGATGGTCTCGGTGCACTCGATCTTCCGCCTCTTCCTTCTAGGTGTGGGGACGGCCCTCCGCCTGGCGATTCGCCATTCTCACCGTGGGTGCGAGCGCCGAGGGCGCCGGTCAGCCCGCCGCGGCAGGAACGTCAGGCCGGGTCGGGTGCGTAGAACTTGGTGGTGGCCTCGACCGCGGCCGCGACGTGCTCCGGTTCGCCACCGGCGGCCAGATGCGCCTGGCCCCAGGCTGCGGCGCTGCGCCGGCTGAACTCGCGTCCTTCGGGCGACTTCTCGAACTCCTCGTGGCCGGCGATCTCACCATCGGCCAGGAGCCGGGCCAGGGTGAGCAGAGCCAGGTCCCAGCCGACGCCGCCGGCGCCTGGGCCGTAGGTGGGGAAGGAGGGCTCCCCGATGAACGCCGCGTGGACCAGCTCAAGCTCCGTGTCGCCGGCGGGGCCCGGGACCAGGCGCACTTCCACCTCGCTCGTGCCGGGCCAGGCGTCGGCGTCCGGCCCGTAGAGCCAGGACACCTTGAGCAGACGCGGCGGCTCGCACCGGAGGACGTCGCCGTGCTCACCACCGTCCAACTCGAACTTCCCGCCAAGCCGAAGGTCCCCGGTGACCGGCTTCAACCAGCGGCGCAGCCGCTCGGGTCCGGTGATGGCGTCCCAGACGTCGTCGATCTCCGCGTCGTATCGACGCCGCAGCTCCACGGTGTACGCCTCGCCGGCGGGCACCGTGCTGTTGCCCATCGCCCGGTGTGCGGCGGCCAGCTCGTCCAGTACGTCTTTCATGTCACGCCTCTGTCGGTGGTGGATCGGTTCTGCCCGTATCGGTGCCGGACCCGGCCTACCGGGTGGGTTCCCCACCGGTCCGGGGCAAGGCGTGCGCCTTGCCCCGGACCGGCTCGGTCCCCAGGGCGTCGAGGCGTTGATCCCAGTTGATCCCACCGGATGACGTCCGTGATCGCCCCGGAGGTCTGCTCACCGTCGGCGAGCAGCTCCAGAACGCGCCGGCGCACGGAGTCGCCAAGGATGTCGAACGCGTGCACGATGGAGATCGTACCGGCCTGCACTTATATAAGTAAGGACTGATATTTTGGTGCCGCGCCGGCGGCACCGCACAGGTCGACCCGCAGAACGCCCGATGACTTCCCATGAGTTCCCGGAGCAGAGGGGACTCGTTCCTGGGCCCTCTCCTCGACTCCACTGACCTCTCGAGTCCAGCCGAACACGTCGTGCCGAGCCCGGAACGCGAGGACTACCTGCGGACGCAGATCGCGCACCGATTAGGTTTCCGCGCCGCGCCCGTCTGTACGTGTGAGATCGACCCACGAGAGGCTGACACGATGCGGAAACTGATCTTCGGCATGAGCCTGAGCCTGGACGGCTACATCGCCGCGCCCGGCGACGACCTTGGCTGGAGCGTACCGAGCGACGAGCTGTTCCAGTGGTGGTCCGGCCGGGTGGGGGCGACCGGCCTGGCGCTGTCGTCGATCGTGACGATGTTCTTCGGGTTCTTCGGGCGACGGGGACTCCTCTGATCACAGTGTCGGGGGCAGGCCCAGCCAGGGTTTGTCGGCGGCGTCGAATCCGGTGAGCTCGGCGATCTTCCCGTCGACGATGTGCAGGACCGCGATGGTGAACAGCCGGTACTCCGGGTCGTCGGGGGTGCGGAGGTACAGCACGGCGGCAGGCATGCGGTTGACCGTCGTGGTGGTACAGCGCCAGTCGTCGTGGCCGCGCTGGAAGAGCCCACCGGAGACCCAGCCGTCCACCGCGTCCTTGGCCGTGATGACCGAGGTTCCCGGCTCGGGCAGCATCGCGAAGCGCAGGTCGTCGCGCAGCAGGGACATCAGCCCGTCGAGGTCGTTGCGCTCATGGGCCTCGATGTACGACTTCACCACACCGCGCTCGTCATTCGACAGCTCGTGGATGGCGGGGCTCCGCCAGTCCAGGCGGCGGCCGGGCAGCCGCTCGCGCATCGTCACACGGGCCCGCTGCAGTGCGCTGGTCACCGATGCGACGGTCAGTTCGAGGGCGTCGGCGGCTTTCGACGCCGGCCAGCCGAGGACGTCGCGCAGGATGAACGCCGCCCGCTGCCGCGGCGGCAGGTGCTGGACGGCGACGATGAACGCCAGCTCGATCGTCTCCCGCACCACCACCGATTCCTGCGGGTCCTCGGGGAGCATCCGGTCGGGGTAGGGCTGCAGGTACAGCACCTCGGAGCCGGGGTCCGGCAGCTCGCACGGTACGGGTGTGCGGTCGTTGCGCTTCTCCAGGAAGTCGAGGCAGGCGTTCGTCGCGATTCGGTACAGCCAGGTCCGCAGGGTCGCGTGGCCCTTGAACGACTCCCGCTTGTTCCACGCTCGCAGGAACGTCTCCTGCGTCATGTCCTGGGCGTCCTCGTAGTTCGCGAGCATCCGGTAGCAGTGCACCTGCAGCTCACGCCGGTGGCGCTCGGTCAGGAGCACGAACCGCGCGGTGTCCTCCGCGCGGACCGCCGCGATGAACGCGGCCTCGTCGGCGCCCAGCAGTCTGGCGTTGGTCATGGTCGTCAATCCTTCCACCGGTGCGAGAGGGGTGACAGAACTGACGACGTGGCGGAGGATTTCTGATCGGTGAGGCCCCTGACACCGGGCCGTTCGCCAGGCCGGATGGGTCGGGGCCGATCCAGGAGACGTGCTCCGGGCCGGGCACCCCCTCGATGTCCTCGTAACCCAGCGCCGCCGGTCAGAACGCCGCCATCTTCCGGCTGTCGTGCACGTCGAGCGTCCACTGCGTGAACTGGCTCGTCACGGTGTCTCGGGGGTTGAGCAGCAACCGAACCGTCAGTGGCATTAGCGAGTCCCCGCGGCGCGCGTTACCGCCACTGACGGTTCGGATGCGGGTCGCCGCTGACTGGGCGTGATCAGGGCAGTTCCAGTTGGCCCCACTTGTTGATCACCGCGTGAATTCGTGATGGCTTGAAATGGCTTCACCTGGAGGGCGGCGCCGGGGAAGGGGCGGGCAAGGCCCTCGCCCCGGATCACAAGCTCAAGCACCGACGCAACGGCCGCTGGCCGCGTGGTCGGCGGCTAAAAATCAGGGGAATTGTGAAGGCGCGCCTGAACGGCATCCAGGCGTTCGGAGGCCTGGCGTTGGGCATGAGCCAGCAACGCGGTCACTTCCTGGCGGACCCGTTCGATCTCGGCGATCGCCTCGGTGAGTTCCTACTCGGCGGTGTCGATGCGCCGCTGAGCCTCGGTGCGCGCGGTCTCCAGGCGCTGGGCGGCCTCTGCTCGTACCTGCTCCAGCGCGGCCAGCGCGTTCGCGCGTTCCCGTTCGTTTTCCTCCCGCCACCCCGTGGAGTCGGGCCGCCTGTCGCGTCGATGATCTGCCCCCGGCTCAAGTCCGGACTTTTGTCCGACATGTGGCAAGACAAACCATATGCCCGGCGAGCTGCGCCCACCAAGCAGTGACCAGGGGCCCGGCCTCAGACGAGGTCGGGCTTTGACGGCATGCCGGGCCTTAGTACGGGCAAGCACCCGGATTCCCATACCTTGTTGCCAGGAGTCGGGGTCTGGGACTGGTGAGGTCGCGTATTCAACTTTCGTCCCTTGGGTAGCGGTCGCGGTGACCGTGTGTGGTCGCCTGGGGCGTAGCGGCTGTAGGTGGTTCCGGTCTCGGCGGCGACTTGACCGCGGTGACGGGTGGAAGCCGAGGGCGTCGGCGACGATGGGTGTGGGGCTGTCTTGAAGGTGCTGGCGGAGTGTGGCGCCCCGGGCCGCGGTGGTCGGGACGCCCATCTGGGTGAGGGCCGGCGTCATCACCGGCGACCTCACCGTGGCCATCACCATGATCGTCCTCGGCTCGATCGCAGTGGTCGCGGTGATCGTGGATGCGACGCTCAGCGGGTTGCTGATCGCAACTGCGCTGCTCGCTCTTGCCGTATGAGACGATAAGCACCGTCGCGCCAATCGCGTCGTCGACAGGGCCTTGTCTGAGTTCTGCGCCATCCTCGACGTCCTCATCAAGATGCTGGTCGCCGTTGTCATGCCCACCGCGTGACGCAGGATCGACCTTGAACAGGACGGGCACGGTGCTCACTGTCGACGGTGGCAAAGGCGCACGCTTCGCGTAGATGGTCTTGACCACATGCGCACGGCGATCAGTCAGGGGGTGGACCATGCCGATCGAGAGTGACCATCGCGGGTCGGACTCGCCCTACGTGGCACGGGTCTGGCGCGGCCGCACCTCCGGGGTGGGCCGGATGACCTCGATCGCCACGTCGACCTGGGAACTGGTCTTCTGGGAGCAGCAAGGCGTCATGCACGCCGCCGTGCGCGGACCGGAGACGACAGCATCGAGTGCCGAGACGATGAGCGACTCGGAGTCATTCGGGATCATCTTCGCGCATGGCACCTCGATGCCCCATCTCCCGATCGGCGCGCTCGTCGACAGTGGCTGTGGCAGTCCGCACGTGACCGAACGTACGTTCCTCCTGCGCGACGAGGAGTGGCAGATCCCCGACTTCGACGACGCGGAGCTGCTCGTGGAGAAGCTCGTGCGCGCCGGCGTTCTGGTCCGCGACCCGCTCGTGGACGAGGTGGTGTGGGGCGGCGCCGCACGGGTCGGATCGCGGACAGTGCAGCGCCGCGTGGCCGCGGCCACCGGACTCACCCAGGGCGCGATCCGCCAGATCGAACGGGCGCGGGAGGCTGCGGTGCTGCTCGGGGCGGGGGTCCCCGCCCTGGATCTCGTGCACCGGCTCGGCTACTACGACCAGCCGCACCTGGCCCGCTCCCTGCAACGGTTCATCGGCCGAACTGCCACGCAACTGCGGCAGCCAGACTCCACTGCCGATTCATTGTCGCTTCTGTACAAGCCGGAGAATCCGGCCGGCTCATAGCGTCGTGTGCAAGCGGTGACCGTCACCGCGCACACAACGAAAAGGCCACTCCAATGCCAGAAGGCATCGTCACCTCTGCCGACGGCACCACCATCGCCTACACGGCGTGGGGCGCCGGCGACCCGATCGTCATCATCGACGGCGCGACCGCCTATCGCGCTACGAACCCAGTGAACCAGGAGACGGCGAAACTGCTCGCCGATGAATTCCTGGTCATCAACTACGACCGGCGCGGTCGCGGCGAGAGCACCGACACCCCGCCCTACGTCGTCGAGCGCGAGTTCGAAGACCTTGAGGCGATCATCGAGCAGGCCGGCCAGGGGCGCCCGGCGACTGTGTTCGGCTGGTCCTCCGGCGCCAATCTCGCGCTCAACGCCGCCCAAGACGGTGTGCCGATCGCGCGTCTTGCGCTGTTCGAGCCGAACGCGGCCGTCGACGACGCCCGCCCCCCGCTGCCCGACGACTACGTCGAGCGCCTCGACGCGGCCATCGCCGACGGCAGACCGGGAGATGCGGTCGCCCTGTTCATGACCGCCGCAGTCATGATGCCCGAAGAGGCAGTCGCCGAGATGCGCGAGCAGGACTTCTGGGCAGGACTCGAGGCCATCGCCCCCACGATCGCCTACGACGCCCGTCAGGTCGGCGACACCCTCTCCGGCAAGCCGCTGCGCCCCGAGCTGTGGAATCACCTCGACATTCCGGTCCTGATCATGCACGGGATCGACACCTGGCCGGCCCTGGCCGCAGGCTCCCGCGCCATCGCCGCGCACCTGCCCACCTCTACCCTCGCGCCGGTATCCGGTGAGCAGCACTCGACCACCGCCGACGTGCTGGCCGCCGCGCTGCGCGCATTCATCAAGGAGGACTGACATGGGGAAGATCGTGCTCACCGAGTTCATCTCCATCGACGGCGTTGTGGAAGCACCCGGCGGAGAGGACTTCAAGTACCAGAACTGGAGCTTCGAGTTCGACCGCGGACCCGACGGCGAACGGTACAAAGAGACCGAATCGCTCCAGGCCGCGGCGCTCCTGCTAGGACGCAAGACCTACGAGGGCTTCGCCGCAGCCTGGCCCCAATACGAGGGCGAGCTTGCCGACAAGTACAACACCATGCCCAAATACGTCGTCTCCCACACCCTCACCAACCCCGAGTGGGCAGGCACGACCGTGCTGAGCGGCGACTTGGCACAGGACGTGACCCGGCTCAAGCAAGAGGTCGACGGTGAGATCTCCGTGGCCGGAAGCATCCAACTCGCCCAGAGCCTCCTCACCCTCGACCTCATCGATGAGATCCACCTCATGGTCTCACCGCTCGTCCTCGGCCACGGCCGCCAGCTCTGGGCACAGACGCCGGACAAGACCACGTGGACGCTCAGCGAAGCGACGGTGTACGGCGACAGCACCCTGCTCACCATTTACCAACGCCGGACCGGGCCGATCTGAGGCTACGCCTGTCGGCTCTGCCCGGCCTCGGCGTGCATGCGCTGCCAGTCGTCGGGGTCGGCGACCGCACGCGCCGCGATGCGCCACCAGCCGGTGAGGAAGTCGTCCAGGGCGGCCAGGTCCACCACGTCCGCGTGGGTGATCGCCGCGAGCTCGTCGAGCGGGCCGGGGCGGGCGAGCCGGTGCTGCTGCGCCGCCGCGGCCCTGCTGCCCGTCGCGGCGATCGAGGTCTGGAACGCCCACCTGGCCGCCCAGGAAGCCGAGCAGCGGCGCCACGCCGAGGAGACCCTGCTCGGCGAGCGCCGACCGGCCGGATCGCGCGGCGCGGTGTGCCCGGGGTGCCGCAGCTCGTTCATGCACGTGGTCTTCACCGGCCCGGTCGTCATCGCGCTCGTCAACACCGCCGACCCGTCCACGGACGTGCAGGCGGCCGTGGCCGACACCGACCCGGCGATGGCGCAAGAGGTGGCGTTCGTGCGCTGCGCCTCGTGCTGGGAGCCGATGGGAGACCGGCCCCGTGAGCACGGCGCCCCGGCCTACCGCGCGGCCGCCATCCGAACCGCGCTGTCCGATCTCCTGCCCGACCGAAGCGCCCCGGCCGGCTGACCCCGGCCACAGGGGGTCGAGATCGTCAGATCTCATCGTCCTCGCCCGCGTCGGGGTCGCGCAGGTCGCGGATGGCGACGGGGGCCAGGTCAGGCAGGGCGAAGGTGTAGGTGCCGTGGACGCCGAGGTGGGAGTGGACGAACGGTGAGAGCCGGGCCATGTCCCCGTCCCGGACGGGGTAGCCCTGGGCTTTGAGCCGGCGGACGGCGGCGTCGAGGTAGACGGTCGTCCAGAGCGTGGCGCAGTTGAGAACCAAGCCGAGGGCGCCGAGCTGGTTTTCCAGTCCGCGCTCATAGCGGTGGTAGAGTTCCCCCCTTCTTGCCGTGGCAGATCTTGCGGGCGAGGGAGTGGCGGTTCTCCTGGAGGTTGCGGATGTCCTTGATGTCGCGGCGGTAGGTCTCATCCACGTCGATGAACTGGAGAATGTGCAGGGTCTTGAAGATCCGGCCGTAGGAGGCGATGGCCTCGCCGAGCGCGGTGGGGTGGCCATCGCGCTGGAGTATGGTGACGACGTCGTAGGCGCGCACGGTGCCGGTGTAGATCGAGGCGACCACGCGGAGGATGTCCTCCCAGTTCCGGCGGATCTTCCACAGGTCGATCTTGCCTCGGGCGAAGGTGTTCAAGGGCCCGTAGTCGGCGGAGGCGTCGATCCGCCAGCCTTTCTGGTCCGGGAGGTCGGCGAGGGCAGGCCGGTAGGAGATGCCCAGCAGCTCCAGGAGACCGAAGACCAGGTCGGAGTAAGACCCGTACGCAGCCGCTTTATCATCAGTCAAGAACTCCACAGGCGTAACCCGCAAAGTAGGACCAACCAGCAGACCGACCACCTGGAGCGATCAAACCGTTACAAGATCCCTGCTCGGACGACGCCACCCGCATCCGAACCACCAGTGGCGGTAACGCGCGTCTCAACGGCTTGCTAACGCCACTGACGGTCCGGTTGCTGCTCAACCCCCGTCTCCTCCTTCACGGTTTCACGGCTTCACGGTCCAGATCTCGACTCCTCCCCGCTTCGCTGAGCCTGCCCCCCTGGGCACCGGCGTCTTTCGACCATGCCGGCCACCGCCGGCCACCGCCGGACGGTCCCGTCCCGGGTCAGTCGTGGATCAGTCGTGGAAGAAGTCGCCCAGGGCCGCGGTGAGCGCGTCCGGGGCCTGTTCGGCCATGTGGTGGCCGGAGTCGATCCCGTGGCCGCGTAGGTCGCCGGCCCAGTGCTCCCAGATCTTCAGCGGGTCGCCGTAGAGGTCTTCGAGGTCGTCGCGCAGTGACCACAGGGCCAGGGCGGGGCAGCGCAGTCGCACGCCGGCGGCCCGGTCGGTCTCCTCGTGGCGCAGGTCGACGGTGAGGCCGGCCCGGTAGTCCTCCAGCATGGCCCGTACCACGTCGGGATTCCTGGTGGCCTCGCGGAACTCGTCGTGATTCTCCTGGCCCATGCTCCGCGGGTCGCCGCGGTACCAGCTGTCGGGGTCGGCGTTGATGACACGTTCGGGGATGTCGGCTTGGGCGAAGAAGAACCAGTGCCACCACTGGGTCGCGAACCTCGTGGTGATGCGCGACAGATGCTCGCTGATGGGCAGGCAGTCCAGGAACGCCACGCGAGAGACCGCGTCGGGGTGGTCCAGGGCGAGGCGGAACGCCACGGCGCCTCCCCGGTCGTGTCCGGCCAGAGCGAACCGGGAGTGTCCCAGAGAATCCATCACCGCCGCCATGTCGTTCGCGACGGCGCGTTTGGAGTGCGCGGAGTGGTCGGCGGCGGGTGCCGGGCCGCGCGAGCGGCCGTATCCCCGCAGGTCGGGGCAGACGACCGTGAAGCCGCGCTCGACCAAGGCGGGTGCGACGCGATGCCAGGTCGCGGAGGTGCGGGGATGACCGTGCAGCAGCAACACCGCCGGCCCCTGCCCGCCGTGGCGGACGAACACGGACGCTTCCCCGGCCTGGACCAGGGTTTCCTCGAAGCCTTCGAACATCGCCTCCCCATCCCCCAGAGACGGCTCGACAATCGTCGGCGCCTTGAGAAGCGATTACGTTGACGACGGCCTCGCTGGCGGCCGACATCAGGTCGTCGCGGCGGGCGCCGGCCAGCCCGGCCTGCCCGGCGTGGTAGTGCAGGTGCCGGAGTAAACGGGGGCGGCCGCGCTGAGCCTGTCGAGGGCCGGCCTGGATGGGTGAGGCTCCTCTTCTAGGAGGGAGCCGACGAGGTACGCAGCAGGACCAGGGCGTCGGCGCGGCTGGGCCGCAGGGTGAAGTGCTGGGCCAGCCCGGTCATCTCGAAGACCCGCCTCAGCTGAGGGGACAGATCGCTCAGCACGATGAGACCGCCGCGGTCGGTGATCAGGGTGCGCAGGGCCAGGAAGATCCTGATGCCGGTGGAGTCGCAGAAGGTCAGGCCGCCCACGTCCAGCACCAGGTGGCGGTAGTCGCCCTCCAGCAGGCCCAGGACCTGGTGGTGGAGAGGGGTGGTGTTGGTGTAATCCAGCTCACCGCCCAGCGTCACGATCAGCGTGTCGGGCAGGGTGGGGTCGGGGTGGCGGTCGAGCTGGACGGCAGAGGTCATGTGGAGGCCTTCGGCGACAGAGGGCGGGGACGGGGCGGGAGGATCGGAAACCAGGACGGCGGTGTTCAGCGGGGAATCGGGGTCGGCGGCGGTGTCGGCTCCGGGGACGGCCTGATCTTCTCGGGGAGAAGAGGGCGCGGCGGGTGCCCTCGTAGCGCGTTCACCGCCTCGGGCAGCGTCGGGCGGACCTCGGAGTGATCCACCGTGCGGGTCGGCACGAAGCACGAAGCACGCCCCACCCCCTCCGGCCGCGCACCGCGCCAACCGGATCATTGTCCCGGTTATTGCACGCGGCGTCCATTTCGCGAACCCCCTGGCACGCTGGAGTCGTTCCCCGGGTTCCCGGGTGACGCGAGCGTCACGGAAGCTCCGTCGTGCCCGCCTTCGCCGTCACGATCGGGCGAAGCGCACCCCCCACCGGGGGCCGGGTTACCAGACCCAGGCTGACCTGCGAGAACGAGGTATCCTGCAGAGAAGTCGGATGCCTCGTGACGGGGGGGAAGACACGTGGCGACGCTCTTGTCGATCAACGTCGGCCTGCCCGAGGACGTCCCGTGGCACGGCACGACGGTGCGCACCGGGGTGTGGAAGCGGTCCGTGACCGGGCCGCGCACGGTGCGCCGCCTGAACGTCGACGGGGACGGCCAGGGAGACCTCAGGGGGCACGGCGGCGAGCATCGCGCGGTGCTGGTCTACCAGATCGACTCCTACCGGCACTGGCAGCGGGAATTCGGCCGCGACGACTTCGTCTACGGGCAGTTCGGGGAGAACTTCACGGTCGACGGGCTGCCCGACGACGAGGTGTGCGTCGGCGACCGCTACCGCGTCGGGGAGGCGGTGTTCGAGGTCACCCAGCCCCGGGTCACCTGCTACCGGGTGGGCCTGCGGATGGACGAGCCCCGGATGGCGGCCCTGCTGGTGTCCCACCGGCGTCCCGGGTTCTACCTCCGGGTGATCACCGAAGGGCGGGTGGAGGCGGGTGACGAGATCGTCAAGGTCGCCTCCGGCCCCGAGGCGATGTCCGTCGCGGAGATCGACGCCCTGCTCTACCTGCCGGGACACCCCCGTGACCGGCTGGAGCGGGCACTGCGCATCCCCGCACTGAGCGAAGGCTGGCGGGCGTCCCTGCGCGCCCTGCTCGACCGGCCCGACGACGGGGGCGCGCAGAACGGGCCGGCGGGGAACCCGGGGCTGACACCCGCCGCGGCCGGGCCGCCGCCCGCCTGGCCGGGGTTCCGGCCGCTGCGGATCACCCGGATCGACGCCGAGAGCCGCGGCGTGTTCTCCCTGACCCTGGAGGCCGCCGACGGGGAGCCGCTGCCCGCCGCCCTGCCGGGCCAGTTCCTCACCGTACGGCTGCGCCCCGACGGCGGCGGCCCGCCGGTCGTCCGCGGCTACTCGCTGTCCGGCCCTCCCGGCGCCGGCCGCTACCGGATCAGCGTCAAGCAGGAGCCCAGGGGTGTCGCCAGCACCTTTCTCCGCACCCACCTGCGCGTCGGCGACCTTCTCGAGGTGGCGGCGCCGCGTGGCACGTTCACCCTGGAGGAGGGCGACGCCCCGGTCCTGCTGCTCTCGGCGGGCATCGGCGCGACCCCCGTCCTGGCCATGCTGCACGCCCTCGCCGCCGCCCGCTCGGCCCGCGAGGTGTGGTGGCTGTACGGCACGCGCGACGGCACGGAACACCCGTTCGCCGCGGAGAGCCGCGGCCTTCTCGCGCTGCTTCCCAACGCGCACGAGCACGTCTGCTACAGCCATCCCGCGCCCGGCGACCGCCAGGGAGCCGACTACGACACGGCGGGACGGCTGTCGGCCGGCCTGCTCGCCCGCCTCGGCGTCCCGCCCGCCGCCGACGCCTACCTGTGCGGTCCTCCCGCCTTCATGCGCGACCTGCCGCCCGCCCTCGCCGCCTCCGGACTCGCCCCCGCGAGCGTCCACACGGAGGTCTTCGGCGCGCAGGCGGGGCTGACACCGGGAGTGACCCCGGCGCCCGCCCGCCCCCCGCACCCGCCCGCCGGCGCGCCGGGAGCCGGGCCCGCCGTCACGTTCGCGCGCAGCGGCCTCACCATCCCCTGGGACCCCGCCTACGAGAGCCTGCTCGAACTCGCGGAGGCGTGCGACGTGCCGACCCGCTGGTCGTGCCGCACGGGGGTCTGCCACACCTGCGAGAGCGGCCTGCTGTCCGGCACGATCGGCTACTCTCCGGAGCCGGTGGACGCCCCCGCCGACGGCAACGCGCTGATCTGCTGCTCACAGCCCCGCGAGGACCTCGTCCTCGACCTGTGAGCCCTCGTGAGACCGTGAGACCTCTGAGACCTCTGAGACCTCTGAGACCTCTGAGACCGTGAGACCTGTGAGACCTTTCGCGGGGTGTCAGTCGGTGTCGTGGGAGATCAGCAGGCCCAGCGCGTTCCCGCGTGGGCTGAGCGCGCCGATCGCGATTTCCTGGTCCACCCAGTACGGTTCCCGTCTGGTGAGCCTGAACGCCATCCACGTCCACCGGGCGGCGAGTTCATTGACCCGGTGCACGGACGCGCCGGCGGGGGCACGCACGAGGCCCGCGATCGACCGCCACGCCCTCACCCTGCCGTATCCGCCGCGCGACCCCGTGGAGAAGAGCGAGTCGCAGTAAGCCGCGGTGAACAGCTCGCCCACCACGGTGTCCAGGCTTTCCAGCCGGCCGTTCAGCACGCCCCCGGCTCCGAGGGACTCCGGCAGGAACGCGTTCACCCGCGACGACGCCACCTCGCGGGGATCGAAACGCCGGGGAGGTTCGACGATCACCGCCAGTGAGGCGCTGCTCCAGTGCCGTACGGCGGAGGTGATGAGCCGCTCGTCCCGCCCGGTGCTCACGACCCTCGGCGCGCACACCGGTGTCCTCGCCTGCCGGGCGTCCCACGAGGAGGCGCACTCCCGACCGCCCCCCTCGCCTTCCCGGAGCGCGATCGGCGGAGGTTCCGGCACGTGGAAACCGCTTTGGACCCTCCAGGGGAAGTCGCAGGGGCCTACCCGGCGTTCTCCCCGGGAGCGTTTGAGGGGCAGTTCCGCGAGGGGATGGCGCAGCTCTCGCAGGGTGGCCGCGCAGCGCACCGCCGAGGGCACCCGGGTCAGGTCGACGCGGCGTACCACCAGTTCCTGCGTCAGGCAGGCGACCAGCTCCGCCCACCCGCCGGGCTCGGCCGGGAGGCGTTCCAGCAGCGGCAGCAGCCGGTGGACCGGCCGCTTCTCGGCCAGCAGGGCGGCCAGGTCGCGGATCCGCCGGAGCCCGTGATCACCGGTGTACCGGGTGCGTACCAGGCCGGCCAGTCCCTCGGCGTCGACCGGGACGCGCGACAGGGCCGGATCGTGCGGATTCCCGCCGCCGGCGTACCGGCTCACGAAAGCGTCCCCGGCGGCGGTTCGCCGGCGCCCGGGGCGGCGAGGACGCGACCCGCGAGCACGGTGCGCGCGGCCTTTTTCCTTCTGATCCACACACCCCCATGGATAGCCGGACGGACTTGCGCGCCACTGGTGAACGGCCGCGCACGGGGTCTCAGCTGGTGGCGCCCCAGGTGAGGGACAGGCCGGTGGCGGCGCGGTCGGTGCGGATCTCCATCATGCTGCCGAGGATGGTGGCATGGTCGGACACCACGGGGGTGGCGTCGAGCGCGTAGGTGATCCGGGTGCTGACGAGCACCGGGCTGCCCTGCGGCTCGCCGAGGTGACGGGCGGCGGCGGGGTCGAGCGAACCGGGCCGTACCACCTCCGACGCCCGGGCGACCGTCACTCCCGCGTCGGCGAGGGCCGTGTAGAGGGACACGGCGGCGAAGTCGCGGTCGCGGATCCGGTCGGCCACCGGCCGCCGGACCCAGGACACCTGGTGCACGGCGGGACGCCCCGAGAACTCGCGGACCCGCTCCAGCCGCAGGGCGGTGTCGCCGGGACGCAGCCGCAGCTCGGCGGCGATCCGGGCGGGTGCCCGGCGCACCGCCCGGCCGGCCACCGAGGTACGCACGTCGTGGCCCTGTTTGCGCAGGTCGTCGACGAGACTGCGGAGCGAGTCGAGCTGGTACGCCAGGTGGGGCGGGGCGACGAACGTGCCCTTGCCGGGCTGCTGCACGATCAGTCTCTCGTCGCTGAGCTCCCGCAACGCCTGGCGGAGCGTCATGAGGGTCACCCCGTAGGAGGCGCTCAGCTCCCGTTGCGGCGGCAGCGCCTCACCGGGGGCGTAGTGCCCCGACCGGATCTTCGCGGCGAGGTCGGCGGCGATGGCGCGGTATCTCGCCTCGTGCCCGGCGTCGAGGGTCATCGTGGTCGGTCACACTCCTGGTCGATCTCCTGGTCGAGGGCCTGGCGCAGGGTCGCGAGGAAGGCCCGCAGGTCGTCCGGACCGGCCCCGTCGAGCACCCGCCGCATGACCGCGGCGCCGACCACCACGCCGTCGGCGTGCCGGCGGGCCTCGCGTGCCTGGTCCGGGGTGGAGATGCCAAATCCTAGCAAGACCGGCCGGTCGGTGACGCGCCTGATCCGCCCGGTGAGCTCCGCCGCCGAGGCGGCGAGGGCGGCCCGCTCACCGGTGGTGCCCATCAGCGACACCGCGTAGACGAATCCGCGGCTGCGGCGCGCGATCTCCGCCAGCCGGGGCGGCGGCGTCGACGGCGACGCCAGCAGGGCCGGCTCGATCCCGGCGGCGGCGGCCACCTCCGTCAGCTCGCCCGCCTCGTGCATCGGCAGGTCGGGCACGATCAGGCCGCCGACGCCGGCCCGGCTCAGCGCGGCGCAGAACGCCCCGGGGCCGTCGTGCAGCACCAGGTTGTAGTAGGTGCTGACGACCAGCGGCACGCCCAGGTCCGGCACGCCGGACAGGTCGGCGAGGATCCGGCGGGTGCTCGCCCCCCGGGCCAGCGCCACCTCGCCGGCCCGCTGGATGGTGACGCCGTCCAGCGTGGGGTCGGAGAAGGGCAGGCCGACCTCGATCGCGTCCGCCCCGGCGGCGGCGAACGCCCTCAGGTAGTCCGTCCAGCCGGGCGTGATGCCCCCGGTGACGTACGGCATGAGCAGGCCGCGGCCGGTGTCGCGGCGGGCACGCAGACGGGCCTCGACCGCGCCCGCGGCCAGGGTGGGGTTCGTCACAGCAGCTCCTTCAGGGTCGGGACGTCCTTGTCGCCCCGGCCGGACAACGTCATCAGCACCGTCGATCCCGCGGGCAGGTCGCCGCCCGCCTCGCGGATCACCCAGGCGAGCGCGTGCGCCGATTCGAGCGCCGGGACGATGCCCTCGGTGCGCGCCAGCCGTACCGCCGCGCCGACCGCCTCGTCGTCGGTCACCGTGACGTAGCGGGCCCGGCCCAGGTCGCGCAGGTGGGCGTGCTCCGGGCCGACTCCCGGGTAGTCGAGCCCGGCGGCGATGGAGCGCGCCGGGGTGATCTGCCCGTCGTCGTCCTGCAGGAACAGCGAGCGGCAGCCGTGCAGGACGCCGAGCCGGCCGCGGGCCACCCCGGCGCCGCCCTCCGCCTCGACACCGACCAGGCGCGCCGGGGTGTCGGCGAATCCGGCGAACGTGCCGGCCGCGTTGGAGCCGCCGCCGACGCACGTGACCACGTGGTCCGGGACGCCGGTCCGCAGCTCGACGGCGCACTGCCAGCGGGCCTCCTCGCCGATGACCCGCTGGAACTCCCTGACCATCCACGGGTACGGATCCGGCCCGACGACCGAGCCGACGCAGTAGTGGGAGTCTCCGGTCACGCCCACCCAGTGCCGCATGGCCTCGCTGGTCGCGTCCTTGAGGGTACGGCTGCCCGTGGTCACCGGGACCACCTCGGCGCCCAGCATGCGCATCCGGAAGACGTTCGGCGCCTGGCGCTCGATGTCGCGCTCGCCCATGAACACCGTGGCCTCCAGGCCGAGCAGCGCGGCGGCGGTCGCGGTGGCCACCCCGTGCTGGCCCGCTCCCGTCTCGGCGATCAGCCTGCGCCGGCCCATCCGGGTGGCCAGCAGGGCCTGGCCCAGCACATTGTTGATCTTGTGGGAGCCGGTGTGGGTGAGATCCTCGCGCTTGAGGTACAGCCGCACGCCCAGCGCCTCCGACAGCCGGTCGGCCGGGGTGAGCGGGGTCGGCCGACCGGCGTGCACGGCGAGCAGCCGCGCCAGGGCGCCACGGAACCCCGGATCCGCCCAGGCCTCCCGGAACGCCTCGTCCACCTCCCGGCACGCCTCCACCAGGGACTCCGGCGCGTACCGCCCGCCGTACGCGCCGAACCGGCCCCGCGCCAGGGGCTCACCCATCGTCCCCTGCGGCGGGACCGGCTCACGCCACGTCGACACGTCTCGCATGCCACACTCCGATCGTTCTATAACTCTTTTATGAGTTCTATAACAGTGAGTGTGGCACGGACGACGCGGACGCGCCACCGCCGATGCTCGGCACGACGGTACGGCGGCGGCGACCGCTGACGACGCGCGTCCGGGAGTGCGGACGTCACTCGGGCGAGATCAGCCGGCGGGCTCGCCGAACCAGCGGAACAGGTGGTCGTCCAGGCCCCGCTGGTCGTCGCCGATCCAGGCGACATGGCCGTCAGGGCGCAGCAGGACACCCGGGACATCCAGTTCCGCGCCGGGATCCACGAGGTGATCGACCCGGTCCGACCAGCCGCCGACGGCCAGGCGTCCGGTACGGTCCAGCACCAGGCCACGACCGCGATGCAACAGGCCGTAGAGGCGGCCCTGTCTCACGTCGATGTCGGGCAGGCGGCGGCCGAGCAGGTCGGGGCCCTCGCCGAAGTCGTAGCGGATGCCGATCGCGGTGATCTTCTCGATCAGGCGTCGGTTCACCTCGCCGAAGTCCATCAGCTCGGTGAGCAGCCTGCGCACGGCCCGCGGACCCGGTTCGGCGGACAGCAGCTCCGTCTGGGCGCGGGTGTTGTCCAGCACCTCCTCGGCGACCGGATGACGTTCGGCCTCGTAGGTGTCCAGCAGTGTCTCCGGCGCCCAGCCGCGGATCTGCGCGGCCAGTTTCCAGCCGAGGTTGAACGCGTCCTGAACGCCCAGGTTGAGGCCCTGCCCGCCGATGGGCGGATGAATGTGCGCCGCGTCGCCGGCCAGCAGCACCCGCCCGGCCCTATACCGTTCGGCCAGCCGGGTGGCATCCCCGAAACGGGACAACCAGCGCGGGGAGTGCACACCGAAGTCGGTTCCGGCGATGGCGCGCAACCGTTGCTTGAAATCCTCAAGGGTGGGCGGTTCCGCGCGGTCAGCGACCCCCCCGGCGGGGACCACGACGCTGTAGACCCCTTCGCCGAAGGGCCGGAGCCAGAACGGCCGATGGCTCTCGCCGACTCCGGCCACCTTGGCGGCGATCTCCTCCTGCGGCGCCTCCGCTCTCATCTCGCCCATCAGCGTCTCGGTACGCGAGGGCTCGCCGGGGAAACCGACGCCGAGCAGTTTGCGCACCGTACTGCGCGCGCCGTCGCAGCCGACGAGGTAGCGCGAACGCAGCCGTTCCCCGTCGGCCAGCTCGACGGTCACCCCCTCGCCGTCCTGCTCGAAACCGGCCACCGCGCAACCGCGCCGGACCCGCGCACCCAGCTCGACCGCGTGCTCTTCGAGCAGGCGGACGATGACCGGCTGCGGAATACCCAGCAGATAGGCGTACGCGGAATCCAGGCCCTCGGGCGCGGGTTTGGGTATGGCGGCGAAGAAACCGCCGGCCGGACGCCGTCTTCCGTGCGGGAGAACGCGGTCCAGCAGCCCGCGCATCGCCATCAGCTCAAGACTGCGAATATGCAGGCCGACTATGCGGACGAACGACGCGGGCTCGGTCTCCTTCTCCAGAACGAGAACCCGCACATCGTGCAGCCGCAGCTCGGCGGCGAGCATCGCACCGGCCGGCCCGCACCCGGCAATGATCACATCGAAGACGAGGGGCGCGCGATCGGCGCCGGAGGCCGACGACCGGAGCTCGGGGACGTCGCCCGCCGTGGAGTCACGCTCGGCCCCGTCGTCCGACGGCCGCTCGGCGGTGAACTGCTGAGAACGCATAGGTGTTGCCCTTCGGGAGTGCCCTGTTGTCAAGGCGCTCCCGGCGACACCTACGTCAATCGCCCGGCCGTGACGGCAAGGGGGAGCACCCACATCGATACAGCGTTCATGGGACTCACCTCCTCGGGCCGCGTCACGGTCAACCGCAAGCTACAAGCCCGGACATCACCCCGTCCAACCCTTTTCCGCGGGCGGGCACCTCTCAGGACGACACCCCGTAGCGGACGGCGATCGCGGCGGCGCGGTCACGCAGGGAGTCGCGCAACCACTGCGGGGACAGGGCCTCCGCGTTCGTGGCGAGTTGCCACAACGCCCACTCGGCGTGCCTCGGATCCTGGAAGGTCACCTCCAGCCGCAGCCAGCCGTCCGGGTCGGCCTCCTCCGCGTGAACGGCCAGCGCGGTGCCCACCAGAACCTCCCGCCCCGCCGGATCCACCCGTACCAGCACGCTGACCTGGTCACCGCCGGTCCGGAACCGCGTGCTGCGTTCCCGCCAGACCCGGTCAAGATCGACCCGGTCCGGCCGCCGCGCGGGTTCGGCGAGCTCCTCGGCGGCCAGGACCCGGGACAACCGGTAGGTGCGGTCCTCGCCGGACCTCGCGGCCAGCAGATAACCCCGGTCGCGTACGGTGACCAGGCCGATCGGGTCCACCGTCCGCCACCTCGGGGCCTGGTCCACGGCCGCGTAATGGATGCGCAGCCTGTGCCCGGCGAACACCGCGCGCAGGACCTCGGCCACCACGGCGTCGGGCACCTCCTCGTCGACCAGCCGACGCGACAGAAGATCGCTCTCCGGGTCGATGAGCAATCGCCCGGCCGCGCCCGCCGCGGTGCCCCGATAGCTCTCGGGAAGCGCGTCGACCACCTTGAGCATCGCCGAGGCGAGCGCCGAACCAAGGCCGAACGCCTGCGCGCCGCGCCGCGATCCGGCGACCAGCAGGGCGAGGGCCTCGTCGTGGTTCAGCCCGGTGAGCTCGGTCCGGAAACCCGGCAACAACGCGAAACCGCCGTGCCGGCCACGCTCGGCGTAGACCGGGACACCGGACGCGGACAGCGCCTCGACGTCGCGCAGCACGGTGCGGGTGGACACCTCCAGCTCACGGGCGAGCGCCGCCGCCGACAGCCGGCCGTACTGCCGCAGCAGCAACACCAGCGAGACCAACCGGTCGGCACGCACGCGAAAACTCTACAGAAATACACGACACAGGATGTCGTGATTTTCCGGAAGGCTGATCAACATCACCGGAAAGACGGTGGCTACCGAACCGATCGACGTACGTGATGTCGACCAATCGAATGGAACTGATATGGCAATGGAGCGAACGGCGGTCAACCCGTGGGCGTGGTCGGTGGAGATGGGATACAACCAGGGCGAGATCGTCTCCGGGCACACCCGGACCCTCTACTGCGCCGGCCAGACCGCGATGAGCGGCGACGGCAAGCCCCAGCACGCCGGTGACATGGCCGCCCAGCTGGCGCTCAGCCTCGACAACCTGGAGGCCGTGCTCGGCGAGGCCGGCATGTCCCTCACGAACCTCGTCCGGCTCAACGTCTACACCACCGACGTCGACCGGCTCTTCGAGCACTACGGCCTGCTGGCGGCGCGGCTGGGCGCCGCCGGAGCGGTACCGTCCACCACGATGCTCGGGGTGACACGGCTGGCGATCCCCGACCTGACCGTCGAACTTGAGGGAACCGCCGTCGCGTGACGCGACCTCACCGCCTCCGGCAGAACCGCCGGAGGCGGACGGGCGGGTGATTCCCGGTGCTCGAAATGACGACAACCGGCGCCCGCGGCTTCGACGGCCGCGGCTTCGGCGGAGAGCCCTCGTCCTTCCACTTGTTGACCTTCCCCCCGGGTGAAGCCCCAGCATCGTTGGCACCGGCCGTCGTGGCCGGGACGAGGAGGAGTGGCGCGGGAGCTGCTGCCGATCGGAGCGTTCCGGCGGTTGTGGATGGCGTCGGTGGTGTACGCGGTGAGCGGGTCGTTCAGCCTGGCCGCGATCCCGACAAGCCCTCAACGACGACGCCATGCGCGGCCGGGTCCAAGGCGCGCTCACCCTCGTCCTCATCGGCGGACCGCGGCTCGCCAACCCGCTGCACGGAACCACCGCGTCACTCCTCGAACCCCGAACAGTGATCTGCGCCGGAGGACTGCTGACCACCACGGCCGTCGCCGCGATCGCATGGCGGGTCCCCGAACTGCGCTCCTGCACGATCTCCACCCCCGAACCACGCCGCGCCCCGGACAGCTCGACACGACCCGCCGTCCGGGACGGGCCGGTGCCCACGGCGGCACCCCAACGCCCCTCTCGCTCTCAGCCTTCCCCCGGGGGCGAAACACGGAGACCAGCACGCGTCCGGGCCTCAGAGGACCAGTGAGGGGCGCTCCACCGGTCGGCGATCACCGCGGCCCGGGCGAAGTGGGCCGCCGCCTCGTCGTCACGACCGAGAAGAAGGGCGAGCTCGCCGAGCGTGTGGGCGACCGGACGCAGCGCCAGCGACAGGCTCTCCGCACCGGCCGGAGGACCTTCACGATGCGGAAGCAGATCCGCGTAGACCCCCTCCGCGGCGTCACGGTCGTTCAACGCGACGATCGCCATCGCGCGCAGACTCGTCAGGAAGGTGAAGAAGAAGTCAGCCCGGATCGGACCCGGTGACATACGAACCCGGCGCGCCTCGTCGCCGCGCCCGGCGGCATGGAGGGCGAGCGCGAGCAGGTCGGCGACCATCGGGCCGAACGCCTCACGCAGAGAACGCACATCGTCCAGGTGATCGCCGAGCGTGCCGTCGTTCAGCCAGATCGCCGCCAGCGCCAGACGGACGAAACCGGTGTGCACCGATCCGGCGCGTTCCATGCGCGCGGCGGCCTCGACGTAGAGGAGCTCCGTGTCGGCGAACCGGCCCTCGATGAGCGCCAGGGTCGCCAGCGCGATCTCGGCGGCACTGATCGCCGCCGGCATCCGGTAGGCGCGGGCGAGATCCAGCGCCTCCCCGGTCACACGACGCATGGTCGCCGGGTCGTTGACCACGGCGGCGTTCGCGGCCTGATTGAGCAACCCGGTCACACGATAGACGGGCAGATCGTGCTCGACGCCGATCTCCACCAGCTCACGGGCGTACTCCCCCCGCCCGGGGTCACGGGCGAGAACCAGAAGCGCCGCGGCCCGGAGGCGAGGATCGACGGCGAGATCGAGCGCTTCCCGCGCCGCGGCCATGACCGTCGGATCATCCTCACCCACCAGCTCGTCGGCGTACGCGGTGAGGAGACGAGAGCGCACGTCAGGGGCGAGACCGGCCCGCTTGAGCAACCGGCTGAGGCGATCGACGACAGGACGGTCGACCGTGCCGTACGTACGAGCCTGCCAGGGGGTGGACTCGGTCCAGGCGGTGAACGCCGCGATCATCAGATCGTCACGGCCGACCGACTCGGCGTACTCCACGGCCCGCTCGCGCGTATGCCTGGCCGCGGCGACGGCCCCGGCCCTAATCTGCGCCCGCAACAGCCTGCCGAGCAGGCCGACACGCTCGTCCGGATCACTGGAATTGGCCACCGCGTCCGCGAGAAGGGCGACCGCCACGTCATGGGCGTAGCGCGCCTCGGCCAGCTCGGCGGCCCGTACGCAATAACCGACGGCCTTCGGCGATCCCGCTCGCGCATGGTGATGAGCCAGCGCCACGACATCACCGGAGCCTTCCAGAGCGGCGGCGATCCGGGCATGCATCCTGGCGGCCCGCAACCGGGTGACGTCGGCGACCAGCGTGTCCCTGACCAACGCGTGGACAAACCGGACACGCCCGGGCCCGGGCTCATCGAGCAAACCGGCGATGACACCCGCCTCCAGCGCGTCCAGCACGCCCTCCTCGTCGGCATCGGCGGCCCGCACGAGCACATCCACCGCACTTTCCCTGCCGGCCACCGCCGCCAGCCGCAGAACGGACACACCGCTCTCGGGCAGCCTCGCCAGCCGACGCCGCAACACGTCCCGCACACCCTCGGGAACCTCGGAGAGCGCGACCAGCGCACCCTCACCGGTCAGCAGCCGCGCGCTCTCCCGCACATAGAACGGATTACCACCGGTCCGCTCGGCGATCCCGGCCACGGTCGCTTCGTCGGCCTCACACTCGGCACGCACGAGCTCCGCGACGGCGTCGCCCTTCAACCCGGGCAAATCCAGCCGGAACGGCACAGCACGGGCGAGGCCCCCGAGCGTCTCGGTGAGACGCTCACTCTCCTCCGCACGGTACGCCGCGACGACCAGGATCGGAGCCCGCACACCGACACCACCACCGAGCAGCTCCAGCGTGGCGGCATCCGCCCAGTGCAGATCATCCAGGACGACGGCGACCGGCCGGTCGGCAGCCGCCACCACGAGCCAGTCCCACACGGCCTGCCGCAACCGGAACCGCCCGGCCGCCGCGTCACCGCCCACCGGCACGGAATCGGAGAGCAACGGCGCCAGATCGACCGCGAACTCCCCCGCGGGAACGCTCACGGCCACCTCCCGCAACGCCTCGACCCACGCCCACGCGGGCGGCGCGCCATCCACCTCGGGACAACGCCCGGCGACCACCAGCCACCCGGCCTGTCCGAGCCGCCCACCGAGACGCTCCAGCAACGTCGACTTGCCGAGCCCCGCCTCACCGGTGACGAGCGCGACACGCGCCCCATCGACCGCGGCCTCCCCGGCGACCGCCATCAACGCCGCGAGCTCACCCTCCCGCCCCACGAACGTCGCCACACCGGACCCGTCGTTCACGGACGGCGCGGACGGCGCGAACGCCCGGCGCCGGAGCGTGTCCGCGGGAGGCCGAGGAACCGCCGCACGCAGGACGTCCACGCGCCGGGCGAGGATCGCCTCCTCCAAAGCCACCAGATCCGGACCCGGATCGAGACCCAGCTCGTCGGCGAAAGTCACGCGAGCACGACGAAGCGCGGCCAGCGCGTCGGCCTGGCGGCCACTGCTCCACAACGCGAGGGCGTACATGCGCCAACCCTCCTCGCGCAGAGGATCGTCACGAGTGAGGCCCTCCGCCTCGGGCACCACCACCGCGGGATCACCGAGCCGCAGCCCCGCCGCGACATGCCGTTCGCGGGCGACCAGGCGCAACTCGTTCAACCGAACGGTCTCGGCCACGGCCCACGGCTCGTCGGCGACCTCGGCGAACGCGGGCCCGCGCCACAGCGCCAGCGCCTCGTCCAACCGGGCGCGGACGACACGGGGATCGGCGAGCGTACGGGCCTCGTCGAGCAGCTCCTCGAAGCGCCACGCGTCCACCGCCCCCGGCGGCAACCGCAGCGCGTAGCCCGGCGACGCGCTCACCAGCAGACGGGCCGGGGTCCGCGGCGGACGGCCGGGCTCCAGCAGACGGCGCAGATTCGACACGTACGCCTGCAACGACGCCAGGGCACGCGACGGCGGCTCGCCGCGCCAGAGATCCTCGACCATCCGGTCGACCGACACGACCTGCCCTCGCGCCACCACCAGCAGGGCCAGCACGCCGCGCTGCCTCGGCCCGCCGAGGGGAACGGGCTCGCCACCGGCCTCGGCCGCGAACGAGCCCAACACCCGGATCAACACCATGACGGGACACATCGTACGCGCGCCCACCCCACGCGCGCCCTCCAAGCCGACTCCAAGCGCCTTCCAAACCCCGCGAGCAGGCTTGAGCACATCGAACGGACGAAAGGCGGGAACAGATGAGCGTCGACACCCAGGACATGGAGATCGTCCACCGCGCCCTCCGCCGCGAGTCGCGGCTGCTGACGGAACTCGTCGCCGCGGTCACCCCCGGCGACACCGCTCGCGCCAAGGTGATCGCCGACCACTTCCGCGTCTACCGGACGGGGCTGAAGAACCACCACGAGGGCGAGGACGAGCTGCTGTGGCCGCCACTCCTGTCCAGGGTCGACCTGGAAACGGACATCATCCTGCGCATGGAGGCCCAGCACGAGCACATCGCGGCCACGCTGACCAGCCTGGACACCGCCGTCCCGGCCTGGGAGGCCACCGCCGGAGCCGACGAGCGCGACACCCTCGTGGCGATCCTCACCGATCACCGGGCGGTCCTGCTCGAACACCTCGACGACGAGGAGTCCACCCTTCTCCCGCTCGCGGCCAAGCACATCACCGAAAGGGAATGGGCCTCCCTGGGCGACCACCTGGTGGCCCACACCCCCAAACTCACCCTGCTCACGCTCTTCGGCCTCGTCCTGGAGGACGCGAACCCGGCCGAGCGCGCCACACTCCTGTCCGGCCTCCCCGCACCCGTACGCGGCGTCTGGCACGTCATCGGCCGCCCCCGCTACGCCCGCCACATCCGCCGCGTCCGCGCGGCCTGACCTCGTAGGGAGATAACCAGTCGGACCGCGGACACGCGGTCCGCTCGATCGACGTCATCTCGAAGCCTTACAACCCGATGTCAGGCTGGCTCCCTGTTTGTGGGTGATGAGTCTTCAGTCCATTGTAAATGATCTTGAACTCGACCGAGCGCCTTTACAAAGTAGATTTATTAGGACTAGTCAGCATAAGTCCGTTTTGGGTTGTTCGACCCGCGGCTAGCGGGCGGCGTCCCGGTGGTCCTGCTCCAGGCGGGCGAGGAAGAAGTCCCGGACGTCCTCGGCGAGCAGTTCCGGCACCTCCATCGCGGCGAAGTGCCCGCCGCGATCGAACTCCGACCAGTGCCTGACGTCGTACAGCCGCTCGGCCAGCGGTCGCACCGGCTGCGTGATGTCGTACGCGAACACCGCCACCCCGACCGGTACCGGGCACGGCGCGCTCCCCCGCGGGACGTCGTGGTGCAGCCGCGCCGAGGAGGCCGCGGTGGCGGTCAGCCAGTACAGCGAGATGTCGGTGAGCATGCGCTCGTCGCCGATCGGCGAGCGAGGGTCGGTCCACTCCGCGAAACGCTCGGCGATCCAGACCAGCTGGCCGACCGGCGAGTCGGTCAGCGCGTAGCCGACGGTCTGCGGGGTGAGGGCCTGCAGAGCCTGGTACGGCGGGCGGTTCGCCATCAGCCGCCTGACCTTTTCCAGCCGGGCCTCGTCCGTTTCCGACAGTTCGATGCCGGCGTCCGGGACCGGCCGGGTCGGCAGGTAGTTGACGTGCACCCCGACGACCCGCCCGGGGGCCACGGCGCCGAGCGCCAGCGAGATGCCCGAGCCGAAGTCGCCGCCCTGCGCGCCGTAGCGCTCGTACCCGAGACGGCTCATCAGCTCGGCCCAGGCCCGCGCGACCCGGACGAGGTCCCAGCCGCGCTCGTGGGTCGGCCCGGAGAAGCCGTATCCCGGGATGGACGGGATCACCAGGTGGAAGTCGCGCGACAGCGGCTCGATCACGTCGAGGAACTCCAGGAACGAGCCGGGCCAGCCGTGGGTGAGGATCAGCGCGAGCGCGTCCGGGTTCGAGGAGCGGACGTGGACGAAGTGGATGTTCTGCCCCTCGATCTCGGTGATGAAGTGCGGAAGCTCGTTGAGCCCGGCCTCGTGCTCACGCCAGTCGTAGCCGGTGCGCCAGTGTTCGGCGAGCTCCTTGAGCCGTGCCAGCGGGAAGCCGTAGTCCCAACCGGCGTCGGCGACCTCGTTGGGCCAGCGGGTGCGGGAGAGCCGGTCGGCCAGGTCGTCGAGGTCGGCCTGGGGGATGTCGATGCGAAACGGCTTGATCATGATCTCGGCTCCGGGGGATTGATTCGCCGACTAAATGTTCGGCCATCTAACGTTTACTCCGCGAACGATAACACATTCATTAGTGCACCGAACGACTCGCTAGACTCGCCCACATGGAGAGCCTGTCCGAGGAGACGCCCGCCCCGTGGGAGGGCCTGCCCAGCTGGCTGCTCGGCCAGACCGCCGGCCACGCGCACCGCCTGGTGGGTGACGGGTTCTCGTCCGTCGACGCCCGCGGCTACCACTACCGCCTGCTGGCGACGCTGGAGGAGTCCGGCCCGGCCAGCCAGGCCGCGCTGGGCCGCCGTGGTGGCATCCACCTCAGCGACATGGTCGCGACGGTCAACGAACTCGCCGGGCGCGGGCTGGTCGAGCGCGCCCCGGACCCCGCCGACCGGCGGCGCAACATCATCTCGCTGACCCCGGCGGGCGAGAGGCAACTGCGGCGACTTGAGAAAAGGCTGGCCGAATGCCAGGACGAACTGCTCGCCCCGCTGGCCCCCGAGGAACGGCGGCAGCTGACCGGGCTGCTGTCCAGGCTGCTGGACCACCACAACCGGCGAACCGGAACCCCGCAAGAGCCGTGAGGCCGACGGGCGACGCCGGTGATCGGTCCGGACGTCCCGACCGGCACGATCTTCGCCCCGCCCGGGCCCGACGGCGCCGGGAGGGCCACGAGACCGGCTACCCGTGGGCGCTCACAACTCGCACAAGGCTCACGACGCGCACGAGGCTCACGAGGCTCACGACGCGCACGAGGCTCACGAGGCTCACGAGGCTCACGAGGCTCACGAGGCGAGCGTGATCTCCGCCAGCTCGCGCCAGTCCCGCCGCCGGTCGGTACGGGTCGCCTCGGCGAACGCGGTCTCCCCGAGGCGCTCCCGCGCCTCCGCGGCGATCCTGGAGGCGTCCGGCTGCGAACGATCCGGGGTGCCGCGCACGTCGTCGCTCGCCGCGAGCAGCAGCGCGGCCCGCTCGTACTGTCCCCGGCGCAGCGCGAGGTCCGCGATCCCGATCAGCACCTCGGCGATCAGCGGCGGATACGCGTACTCCACGACCGTGTGGAACGCCTCGGTCCGGTGCGCGCGGGCCTCGTCGAGGTCCTCGGTGAGGTAGCCGTACAGGTCCAGGGCCCTGGCCTGGACGGAGTCGCCGAGTTCCGTCCACGTCGTGGTCAGGTACCGGCGCGCCTCGTCCGGCTCGCCGCGCCAGCGCGCCAGCTGCGCCTTCGAGAGCGTCAGCTCGGCGAGCGCGTCCGGCCAGGTGATCCCGCCCGCGCACCGCTGCGCCTCGGCCATGGCGGACGCGCTGGACCGCTCGTCGCCGAGCAGCCAGTACAGCTGGGCCTGCCGCGCCCGCAGGCCGACCACGTCCTCGGTCGCGCCCACCTCGGTCAGCGCCGCGACCGCCTCCTCGTAGTGCTCGCACGCGCGTGCGAGCTCGCCGCGCGTGGCGAGCCGGTCGGCCAGGAAGGTCAGCGCCGTCGAGATCCCCCACCGGTCGCCCAGCGTGCGGAACTCGGCGAGGGCGATCTCGATGTCGACGTCCACGTCGGTCTCGTCGCTGCCGAGCGTGAGCCGCAACCGGCCGCGGGAGAGCCTGGCCTGCGCGCGCACCCACGGGTCGTCGTCGGCGATGAGCGGTTCGAACGCGGGCAGGAAGTCGTCCGGATCCCGCAGCATCCGCTCCAGCGGCTCGACGAACCCGAGCAGCGGGTTGCGATACCCGCCGCGCCGGGCGAGCCGGTGCGCCTCGTGGATCCACTCCCGCGCCTGGTACTGGTCGCCGACCCCGGAGGTCACGAAGATCGCCACGATGGTGTACGCCGTCGCCCGCACCTCGTCGGACACCTCACCTCGCAGCGAGGCCGCCGCGATGCTCAACGTGGTGCCCTCGGCCCGGTAGCCGCTGAGATACCAGTACCAGCCCGCGGCCGCGACCAGCCGCATCGCCTCCTGCGCCCACCCCTCGGCGATCGCCCCGCGCAGGCCCACACTGATGTTGTCCTTCTCGGCGTCGAGCGTGGACAGCCACTCCAGTTGCCCGGCCCGGCGCAGGTGCGGGTCGGCCGTCTCGGCCAGCTCGGTGAAGTAGGCGAGGTGCGCCCGGCGCGCCGGCTCGGTCTCCCCGGCCTCGGCGAGCCGTTGCGCCGCGTACTCCCTGATGGTGTCGAGCATCCGGTAGCGCGGCGTGCCCTCCCCGTCGGCGAGCAGCAGCGACTTCTCGATCAGCGCGGTCAGCACGTCGAGCGTCCGCTCCCCGGTGGACGCCTCGTCCCCGCACACCCGTTCGGCCGCCTCCAGGCTCGCCCCGCCGGAGAACACCGAGAGCCGCCGCAGCACGCCGCGCTCGGCCTCGGTCAGCAGGTCCCAGCTCCAGTCCACGACCGCGCGCAGCGTCTTGTGCCGGGGAAGCGCCGTACGGCTGCCGCCGGTCAGCAGCCGGAACCGGTCGTCGAGCCGGCGGGCCAGCTGATCGACGGACATGGTGCGCAGCCTCGCCGCGGCCAGCTCGATCGCCAGCGGCATCCCGTCGAGCGCCCGGCAGATCCGCGCCATGGCCGACAGGGTGGGCGCGTCGGAGCCGATGTCCTTGCGCACCAGGTCCGCGCGGTCCCGCAGCAGCCGCACCGCGGGCGAGGATCCGGCCTCGGCGGGGTCCGCCCCCCGCGCGGGCAGCGCGAGCGGCTCGACCTGCCACAGCACCTCCCCGGTGATACCGAGCGGCTCCCTGCTCGTGGCCAGGATCCGCAGGCTCCGGCACTCCCCCAGCAGCCGGTCCGCGAAGGCCGCGGCCTCCTCGATCACGTGCTCGCAGTTGTCCAGGATCAGCAGGATCGTGCGCCCCCGGACCGCGGCGACGAGCCGGTCCATCGGCTCCCCGCCTCGCGCGCCACCGAGCAGCGCCTGGTCACGCAGGCCGATCGCGGTGAGGGCGGCCTGCGCCAGCTCGCCGCCCGCCCGTACCGAGGCCAGCTCGACCAGCCACGCCCCGTCCGGCAGCTCGGCGAGCATCGTCCGCCCGGTCTCCGTGGCCAGTCTCGTCTTGCCGGAGCCCCCCGCCCCCGTCAAGGTGACCAGCCGGTGCCCGACGGACAGGGCGGCGACCGCGGAGACGTCGTCGTCCTTGCCGACGAAACTCGTCAGTTCGGCGCGCAGGTTCGTCCTGCGGCTCTCCGCCCGCTCGCCCAGCTCGCCGCGCAGCAACGCGGTGTGCAGCGCGGACAGCTCGGCCGACGGATCGGCGCCCAGCTCCTCGGCGAGCCGCTCGCGCGTCCGCTGGTACACGGTCAGCGCCTCGTTGCCGCGCCCCGCCTCGGCGAGCGCTCGCATCAGGGCCGCCACGAATCCCTCCCGCAGCGGGTGGGCGGCGACCAGCCCGGTCAGCTCGGAGATCAGCTCCGCGCCACGGCCGAGGCGGATGTCGGCGTCCACCCGATCCCCGAGCGCGGCGACGTGGAGTTCGTCCAGGCGCGCGACCGCGGCGTCGAACACGTTGCTGTCGCGCAGCGCGATGTCGGCCATGGCCGTGCCCCGCCACAGGGCCAGGGCCGAGCGCAACAGGTCCGCCCGCGCCGCGGGCTCGGCGGCGCGGGCCTGGCCGATCAGCCGCTCGAAGCGGTGCACGTCCACGGCGTCGGGAGGCACGGCCAGCCGGTATCCGCCGGAGTCGGCCTCGATCACACCGTCCGGCAGCACCCTGCGCAGCCGGGACACCAGCGCCTGCAGGGCGTTCGCCTCGTCCGCGGGCGGCCGTCGTCCCCAGATCCAGTCCACCAGCCTCCCGCGCGTGACGCCACGGCCCGGTTCGAGGGCGAGCGCGGCCAGCAGCGCGCGCAGCCGGGCCCCGGGAACCTCCACCACGGCCCCGTCGTGGTTACGGACCTCGAACGGACCAAGCAGTTCAACTCGCACATCAGTCATTGTGCCGAACCGTGGTGCCGTCCTCGAACGCGTCCCCGAGCCGGTCGCCCCGGCCTTGGCGGTCACGAGGCTGATCGGCGCTGACCTCCCGGCCAAAAAAATGCACGTCGTGCATTGATGCTCGTCGTGCATGTTCTGTGTGTAGGGTGGCGGCGAACCCCACCAGTGATGGGCGGCGCAGCCCGCCGCCCAGGAAGAGGATGTGGTGATGACGACTCTCGGCGAGCAGAGCGGGACCCGGGCCGAGCCGGTGGCGAAATCCCCGACGGAGATGCGCAGGATGCTTCCGGCGGACCTGGTGGAACGGAGCGGTTGCCCGTTCGACCCGCCGTCCGGGCTGCGGGAGCGGCGTGACCGGGGAGCGATCCAGCCGCTCAGGCTCCTCAACGGCGCCCCCACCTGGCTGGTCACCGGCCTGCGGGAGGCCCGCGCCGTCCTGGCCGACGCGCGCTTCAGCGCCGACCGGGTGCGCTATCCCGACGTCACCAGCCCGCAGCCGCACGAGGCCGAGCGACTGGCCGCCGCGGCACAGGGCGGCCAGGAGGCGGCCGGTCTCACGCCTGAGGTGGAGAGCCGCGCCGACGGGATGTTCGTCTTCATGGACCCGCCGGAGCACACGCGCCTGCGGCGGCTGCTGACCGGCCAGTTCACCGTACGGCGGATGAAGGCGCTCGAATCACGCCTGCGGGAGATCGCCGTGGAGCGCATCGAGGCCATGCGGGCGGCCGGAACCGAGGCCGACCTCGTACCGGCCTACGCGCTGCCGATCCCCTCGCTGGCGATCTGCGAGCTGCTCGGCGTCGACTACGCCGACCGGGCCGAGTTCCAGGAACGCACCGCCATCGCGCTGAACTCCACCACCCCCGAGGAGGAGCGGATCCGCTCGGGGCTGGAGCTGTACGGTTTCATCCAGGAGCTGGTGGCGGCCAAGCGGGCCGAACCGGCCGACGACATCCTGTCCGGGCTCGTCCACGACGCCGACCCGCCGCTGACCGACGCCCAGCTGACCGACATGGCGCTGGTGCTGCTCGGCGCCGGGCACGAGACCACCGCCAACATGCTGGGCCTGGGCACCTTCGCGCTGCTGGAGCATCCAGAGCAGCTCGCCGCGCTGCGCGCCGACCCGGCGCTGATGGACAACGCGATCGAGGAGCTGCTGCGGTACCTGTCCATCATCCAGCTGGGCGTCAGCCGGGTGGCCGTCGAGGACGTCACGCTCGGCGACGTGAAGATCCCCGCGGGCGCCACGGTGATCATCGCCACGCCCGAGGCCAACCGCGACTCCCGCCACTGGGACGATCCCGACCGGCTCGACGTGCGGCGGCCCCGCGCCGCGCACCTGGCCTTCGGGCACGGCATCCACCAGTGCCTGGGCCAGCAGCTCGCCCGCGCGGAGATGAAGGTCGGCCTGGGCGAGCTGATCACCAGGATGCCGAACCTGCGCCTGGCCGTACCCGCCGAGCAGGTGCCGCTGCGCAACGAGATGCTCATCTTCGGCGTGCATTCCCTGCCCGTCACCTGGGCCTGACAGGCTCTGCCCCAGACTGGGTTCACCACGTCCCGGCCGGGCCCGGTCCGGCCGGGTCCGACCGGGGCCGCCGGGCCGTCCGGCAACGCCCGAACCCGCGAAAGGGGACACCATGGTCCGCCCTGAGGCGCCGCTCACCCCGGCGCGCGCCGAACCCGGCACCACCACCGGTACGGCCACCGGGACCGGGGCCGGGGCCGGGAAGGGGGCCGGGGCCGGGGTCGTGACCGGTGCCGGGGTAGTGACGGGGCGCCGCGAGCGCAAGAAGCTGGCCACCCGGGCCGCCGTACGGGAGGCGGCGCTGCGTCTGGGGCTGCGTCACGGCGTGGAGAACATCACCGTCGAGCAGATCGCCACCGAGGCCGACATCGCGCTGCGGACCTTCTTCAACTACTTCTCCAGCAAGGAGGAGGCGGTGGTCGCAGTGGTGGCGGCCGGGGCCGAGGCGTTCACCGCCGAGTTCCGCGCCCGGCCCCGGACCGAGTCGGTGCTGTGGGCGCTTCGCCAGGCGGCGCTCGCCGTCGTCGACCAGGACGACGAGACCAGCCGTGACTACGTCAGGGCGACCCGGCTCATCTCCAGGACGCCGTCGCTGCTGCCCCACCAGCTGGCCCTGCTGGCCTCCCAGGAGAAGGCGCTCGCCGAGGCCATCGCCGAACGCCTCCGGTCCGGCGCCGCGCCCGCGCCGAGCGGGATCTATCCGGCACTGTGCGCGGCGACGGCGCTGACGGCGCTCCGCGTGGTCCTGGGCCGGTGGCTCCAGCACGCCGGCGGCCTCGACGAGACGCCGCCCATGGACCTCCTGCGCCAGGAGATCGACCAGGCGATCGCCGACCTGGCCGCCGGGCTGGACCGGCCGGGATCGGCCGACGTCGGCGATCCCCCGGTCACCCCCTGAGAGACGCCGGGTTCCTTGCCGGAGCGGCCGGCCTGCCCCTGCCGGTGGGCGACGCCGGCCGTCACCCCTTTTAAAAGTGCCGGGTTCCCCGATGGGCGGGGGCGGGGTCAGCCGTCGACGATCACACCTCCGATCGCGGTGCGGCCGGCCGGGGTCGCGACGAGCTCGACCGAGATGGTGTCACGCAGGTGCGCCCCGAGGACACCGGCGGTGGCGTCGGTGACGGTTCGTACGAGCCTGGCGATGATCTCGCCGCTGTCGGGGCGGGCGAACGCGGCTTCGCGGATACCGAACAGGATCGCGGGCGGGGCCTCGTCGACCGGCTCGCCCCGCAGGCCCCAGCGTCCGGCGGGCACGCCTTCGAGGTGGACGACCGCGACGTCGCGCGCCCACTCGCCGTACACGCCGGCCACCGCGTCGGTCAGCGCGGCGATGAGGGCCGGTTCGTTGCCTTCGAGCTGCGGCTCCAGGACCCGGACGGTCAGATGTGGCATCGTGGACCTCTCGTTTGTTCCCAAATTAGCTTTATGTTCAAAGGTAATAGGTGAGGCGCCAGATGGTCAACGACGCGGACGGCATGACGTCCCAGCAGGCGGTGCGGTCGATGCTGCTGCTGATGCCCAGGCTCGTCGGGCGGGCCAAGCGGCTGCCCGTCCCCGAGCCGCTGCGGACGCTCGATCTCGCGCCCCGCCACCTGTCGCTGCTCGCCTACCTGCAGTACGACGGCTCTCTCACCGTGAGCGGGCTGGCGGAGCGGCTGGAGGTCGCTCCGACGACCGTCAGCCTCATGGTGGGCGACCTGTCCCGTCGCGGCGTCCTGACGCGGCAGGAGGACGACGCCGACCGGCGGCGGCGGGTCGTCGCGATCGCACCGCGCTACGCCGAGCCGATCCGCGAGTGGCTGTCGGGCAGCGCGCTGGCGTGGGCCGAGGTCCTGGCCGACCTCACCCCGGCCGAACGCGCCACGATCGTGCGGACGATGCGCGCCTACGAGACCGCCCTGGGCAGGCGGATGCCCACCTGAGGCGAGTGAGAGGCGAAGCCGCGGTCGCCCGACGGTGAGGGCGATCTCCCCGGCCGGAGATCAATCACGTGCGGAGAGCGGGGTCGGCCCCTGGAGAGGGGCAGCCGGACGGCCGGCTGCGGGTGCCGGTCGCGGCGGCGTTCCCGCTCGCCCAGGCCGCGGCCGCGCACGAGCTGAGCGAGACCCGCCACGCCCGCGAGAAGATCGTGCTGGTGAACCGACCGGACGCCCGCGACCGGTCACCGCGTACGGGCTAGGCGGGTTCCCGCTCGCGGGCGCCGGCGCGAAGCTGTGCCACCGCGCGGGCGATGAGGTCGCCGCGGCGCCGGTCCTGGCGGGCGTGCACGACGACGCGCCGCAGGACGGCGGGGCGGACCAGGGGCCTGGCGACGACCCCGCCGGGGAGCTCCGCGACGGCCAGGCGCGGCAGGACGGTGACGCCGACGCCCGCCGCCACCAGCCGCAGCGCCGCCCGGTGGTCGTCCAGGCGGGCGGCGTGGCGCGGCGTGAAGCCGGCGGCCCGGCAGGCGGTCACGATGATCTGCCCGATCGGGCTGTCGTAGATGTCGTGATCGATCCAGGGCTCCGCTTCGAGGTCCCTGAGGGCGAGCTCGGGGGCCTCGGCGAGGGGGTGGGCGGCGGGCAGCACGGCGACGAGCTCCTCGACGGTGAGCTCGTGACGCCGGTAGCCGTCGAGGTGGACCCCGGCCCCGCCCGCGGGCTCGGTCCGGATGTCGAGGTCCGGCCGCCGGCGGCCGCGCCCGTCGACGGGCTCGTTGAGGCTGATCTCGACGGTGAGGTTCGGCTGGTGCCGGCGGACGGTCCGCACGACCTCCGGGATCCACCGCTCGGCCGCCGAGGCGAAGCAGGCGATCGCCAGGTGCTGCGCCTGGCCGCCCCGCAGGTCCGCGACGACGCGCTCCAGGCGCCCGAAGTCGGCGAGGAGCGACTGGGCCTGGTCCGCCAGGTGCCGCGCGGCGTCGGTGGGGCTGATGCCGCGCCCCTGCTTCTCGAAGAGGACCAGCCCGGTCTCCCGCGCCAGGGTGGTCATGTGCTGGCTGATCGTCGCGGGCGAGTAGCCGAGGTTGCGTGCCGCCCTGTTGATCGACCCGGCGGCCAGGACCGCGCGCAGGATCGCGAGACGTTGCGGGTTGAGCATGGCGCCAAAGATAAGGCAACACCGAACGGTGAGGCGTATTCGTTTGCTTGTTACGAGCTTTGCCGCCGATGGAGGATGGCATCGGGCAGGACATCCGGTGTCCTGCCGGACGCGGCGAGAGGGCTGGCGATGGACACGACGTTCTGGGACGATGCGGACCGCCTCCTGATCCGCTACGGAGCCGGCTTCACCCCCCGGGTCATCGAACGCGCCGCGGGCTCGTACGTCTTCGACCGCCGGGGCACGCCGATCCTCGACTTCACCTCGGGGCAGATGAGCTCCATCCTCGGCCACTCGCACCCGGACATCGTGGCGACGGTCTCGGCCGCGGTCGCCTCGCTGGACCACCTCTTCAGCGGCATGCTCAGCACCCCGGTGCTGGAGCTCGCCCGCAGGCTCACCGCGACCCTGCCCCCGGCGCTCGCCAAGATGCTGCTGCTCACCACGGGAGCCGAGGCGAACGAGGCCGCGATCAAGATGGCCAAGCTCTCCACCGGCCGCTTCGAGATCGTCTCCTTCGACCGCTCCTGGCACGGCATGACCCAGGGGGCCGCCGCCGCGACCTTCTCCGCCGGGCGGCACGGCTACGGTCCCCCGATGCCGGGAAACCTCGCGCTGCCCACGCCGAACGCCTACCGTTCGCCGTTCCGGGCCTCCGACGGCTCCCACGACTGGGAGGCCGAGCTCGCCTACGGCTTCGCCCTGGTCGACCGGCAGTCCGCCGGAAGTCTCGCCGCCTGCCTCGTCGAGCCCGTCCTGTCCTCGGGCGGGATCATCGACCTGCCGCCCGGCTATCTGCGCCGCCTCAAGGAGATGTGCGCCGAGCGCGGGATGCTGCTCATCCTGGACGAGGCGCAGACCGGTCTCGGCCGCACCGGGACGATGTACGCGTTCGAGCGCGACGGGGTCGCGCCCGACATCCTGACGCTGTCGAAGACCCTGGGAGCCGGGCTGCCCGTGGCGGCCGTCGTCACGACCGCCGAGATCGAGCGGGTCTGCCACGAGCGGGGTTTCCTCTTCTACACCACCCACGTCTCCGACCCCCTGGCGGCCTCCGTCGCGCTGACGGTCCTCGACGTCATCGCCCGCGAGAACCTCACGGAGCGCGCCGCGCGGCTGGGCGCCCAGCTCACCGACCGGCTGCTCGCGCTTCGCGACACCTACGAGGTCGTCGGCGACGTCCGCGGCCGTGGCCTGCTGCAGGGGGTCGAGCTCGTCAAGGACAAGAGGGGCAAGGTGCCCGCCGACGCGCTGGGCAACGCGATCACCTCGGCCTGTCTCGAACGGGGCCTGCACATGAACATCGTCCAGCTGCCCGGGATGGGGGGCATCTTCCGTGTCGCCCCGCCTCTCACGATCGGCGACGACGAGCTGCACGCCGGTGTGGACATCCTGGAGGCGTCTCTCAAAGCCGTGCTCGACGCCACCGCCAGGTGAGGCGAAAGCGGTATTCGCCCGGTATTCGCCTAATCAAAAGGGTTGTCCGAAAAGCGGCTTTTACCCAGAGGGTGCAATTGGCGGTTATTGACCAACCCGATTAGACCGCCCAGTTGAGAGGCTATGGCCAACCTCGTATGAGGTTGATACTATTCGTCCGCTTAGCTTACGCATGCATGATCTTTCGCTCGGGGATCCGAGGTCGGCTGCGGTTTTTCGCCCCACGGGGGACTGGCGGCAGCACCCTCAAGGACGGCGCGCCGATACGTCCTGCCCGAAACGTCAGGCAATTCCCTGCCCGCTCCATGCCCATGTGAATTGCGCACGCCCGCGCCCCCGCGGCCCGCCCAGGAGGATTTATGCAGCCGGCCGACTCTCTCCCGAGCTACGAGCAGTTGTTCGGCGAACTCGACTTCCGCGAGCAGGACGAGTCCCGTTCCGTGTACTCCCCCGCCGCCTACCTCGCCGAACTGATCCAGCTCCTCGGCAACGACGCCCCGGCCGGGCTGCTCGGCGACCTCCTCTCCCGGCGCCCCGCCATCGGGAACGTTCCACTGGACGGCGCGAACACCTACACCGAGCTGCCCTACCTCGACGTGGTCAACGAGGTCCTGGAACAGGAGCTGACCCGGGGCCGGACGGTCGGCGCCGACCAGGTGCTGCGGGCGCTGCGGCACCCGTTCACCATGCCGTTCTCGCTGCGGCACGAACGGCTGCGCCGGCTGCTGCACCACCTGCAGGTCGAGCCCGCCGAGCTCTACCGCCACCTCGCCGACACCCCCGCCCCCGACGTCGTCGCCCGCGAGTACCTGGGGCTCACCCCCGACGACGTCAAGGTGCTCACCACCCCGCTCGGCGACGGCCCCGTCCTGCGCGAGCACTGGGGGCTGGACGCCGACGCCGAGGAGAACCTGCGCACCCTGGAGGCGGTCCCCCGGTTCCGGCAGGCCGCGTCGCTCACCGGCGCCGAGCTGCGGGAACTGCTGTACGGCGGCCTCGGCGCGGCCTCGACCGGCGGGACGCCACCGGAACGCTCGGCCGCGTCCGCGCTCTTCGTCCACCACGGCGGCCCGGTGGTCGTCCTGGACCCCGGGGAGGAGCGGCTCGTCTGCGCCGACGACCCCGCCGACCCCTACGACGACGGCGAACCGATCCCGGCGGCCTGGTTCGACCGCGTCTCCCGGTTCGTCCGGCTGGCCCGCCGCACCGGCCTGACCCTCACCGACCTGGACCTGGTGCTGCGCGACTGCTGCGGCAACCGGATCGACGCCCGCGCGCTGCGCCACCTCGCCGTACTGCTCCACCTGCACCGCGGCCTGGACGTGCCGATCGACGTCGCCGTCAGCCTGGTCGCCCCGATGAACACGCTCGGCGCGGGCGACGGCGAGACGCCGCGCGACCTGTTCGACCGGGTCTTCAACGTGCCCTTCGCCACGGCCGGCGCCCCGGTGATCCTCGGATCGGCGCGGGTGCCGCACGGCTACGCCGGCCGGCCGGTGCTCGCCTGCGCGGGCGACGTCCTCGCCACCCGCAACAGGGACTACCGGCGGCGGGTCACCGCGGCGCTGTCCCTGACCGAGGACGAGCTGGCCGCCCTCGTCACCCGCTTCCGGGAACGGTCCACCCCGGACGACACGGCGCAGCCGCTCCCGTTCGACCGCGCGACCGGCCCGGCCGAGCTGTCGCTGCTGCACCGGATCCACCGGTTCTCCGCGGCGCTCGGCGTCTCGGCCGAGGAACTGCTCGACGTGCTCGACGCCCTGGAGAGCGACCCGGCGCTGCGGCGGCACACCACCTTCCCGCTGCTGATCGACACCGGGGCGGGCACCGGCGACCACCACGCGGTCCTGGCCGGCGGGGACGTCGCCTCAGGCCTGTGGCTGGCGCAGACCCTGCTGGCCGTGGTGCCGTGGATGCGGTCGGCCGACCTGACCGGCCGGGAGCTGGCCACGGTGCTGGGCGCCGCGGCGGCACGGGCCGAAGCCGGTGGGCGCGGCGGGCCCGGTGCGCGGGCCGGGCTGAACGGGCAGGCCGTCCCGGGCGGCTGGGAGGAGCCGGACGCCGACGCGGCCCTGCTGGCGGAGCTGCGCCGCCGCTTCGAGGAGCTCGCCCCCTCCCCCGGCCTGTTCGTCTCCCCCCGGTTCGGGCCGCGCGCCGCCGCGGTGATCCACGACATCGCCGTCGCCCACCCGGACGGCGTGGTCTCGCGCCGCGACGCCCGGCTGCTGCGCGTCGAGGCCGCCCACGCCGCGGCCGCCGCCTACAACGCCCTCACCGAGCTGGACATGGTGGTGGGCGGCGACCTGGAGGGGATCGGGCTCGGCGACCGCCTCGCCGTCAAAGTCTACACCAACCTGGTCATCGCCGGACATCTGGAGCCGGGCGGCGCCCTGGTCGCGGACCGGCTGCCGGACACGCCCGCGAGGCTGCGGCTGGCCCGTGACTTCGGCGGGTACCGCGACGCGCTGTTCGGCCTGCTGCGCGACCTGTGCCCGGTGCCCGGCCCCGGACAGCAGCTGCCGGACCCGGCCGTCTTCTTCCCCTCCGACCTGGCGAAGCTGGCGGACCTGGACGACGCCGGGCGCGCCGAGCTGTACGACAACCTGATCTTCAACGGCCACCTCGACGACGCGGGGACCGTGCTGCGGCCCGGCTTCTTCGCCCTCCCGCACAACCGCGCCGCGTTCACGGTGAACGCCGACCTGAGCGGCGTCGCGGCCGCCGTGCACGCCCGCCTGGGCGAGCTGGCCGCCCGGTTCACCGGCGGCGCCGTCGCCTTCGACCCGGCGGTCCTGGCCGCGCTGCCGCTGTCACCACGGCAGGTCACCGCCCTGGTCGAGAGCCTGCGCTTCAACGGCCACCTCGACGCCGGCGGCTTCTTCGCCGACCCGGCGGCGCTGCTCGACCCCGGTCTCGGCGAGCTCGCGCTGGCCCTGGAGTTCTACCCCCACCGCCGGCACGTCCTTGACCTGCTGCGCGGCCGGCTCACCAGGGCCCGCGCCGAACTCCTCGCCGTCACCCCGGCGGACTTCCTGGACATCACCGACCCGGCCGCCGCGCAGCGGGCCGCCGACCTGCTGGACGGCGCCCACCTGGCCGACGACCGGGTCCTGCAGGGCAGCAAGGCGTTCTTCGCCGACCCGGCGAACCGGCTGGAGCTGGCCGGGTTCACCGCGGCCGAGAACTCCGCGATCTTCCAGCGGATCGCCACCGCCCTGGCCGACCACCGCCCCTACCGGGTCGACCCGGCGGCCTCGGCCGAGTTCGGCTTCGACCCGGGCGAGCGGGCCCAGCTCGTGGCCAGGCTGGTCAACGCCGGGCACCTCACCCCGGAGCTGGGCGTTCCCGAACACCGGCTCGGCTACTTCGCCGAGGTGTACAACGCGCTGGACTTCGTCCTGCCCGGCCTGGAGGACTTCGCCAAGGACGTCTTCTTCCTGCTGCACGCCGTCGCGGTGCGGACGAACGCGGCGATCGCCGAGATCACCGCCAGGCTGGAGGCGCTGGCCGCCCGGCAGGGCGCGGCGCTGCTGGCCGTGCTCCAGGACGAGCTGGGGGCGAGCGCGCCGGTCACGGCGGCGGCCTGCGCGGCGGTCACCGGCGGGGCGGGCGCGGCGGTGGAGCTGCTGGCCGCCCCCGCGCTGGCCGGGGCCGGACGCGGCGCCGACCTGCCCCCGGACTCGCGCGCCGCCCTGCGGCGGATCCGGGCCGTCGCCCTGCTCGCCGGGAAGTTCGGCCTGGACGCCGATCAGATCGTCCTCGCCTTCCGCGACCAGGACCTGGCCGGCAAGTTCCCCGAGCCGCTGGCCGCGCCTCGCGGCGTCGACCGGATCGACGCCCTGCTGGAGAGCTCCGACGGCAACGTCTACCTGTTCCTGGACCGGGAGTGCTGGGTGTACGGGCCCGGCTACGTCCGTACCGGCGAGGAGGCGGTGCCGCTGGCCACGCTGTCGGCCCGCTTCGCCGACCTCGCCGGCGTCGACGCCGCGTTCAGCGACGTCACCGGCACCGACTGGATCATCGGCCGTGACACCGGCGGCGTGGCGCGCACCTTCACCCGGCAGCGCGGCGGCGCCCGGTGGGCCCCGGACCAGCGGGAGTGGGGCGTGGTCGAGAACTCCTTCGACGCCCCCGCGGCGATCGACGCGGCGTTCACCGACGAGGAGGGCCGGGTCTACCTGTTCTGCGGCGACCAGTACGTGCGCTACTCCGGGACCGGGCGCGAGCACGTCGACCCCGGCCACCCCCGCCGGATCGCCGGATGGTGGCAGGACAGGCAGCACGGGCACCGTGACCAGCACAGCCAGCACAGTCAACCTGGCCTGCACGGCGCCGAGCTGCCCGAGCGCTTCCGCCGCTCGCTGGACGCCGCCTTCCGTGGCACCGACGACACCACCTACCTGTTCTCCGGCGACCGGTTCCTGGCCGTGGAGGGCGCCTCGGACGCCGCCGACGGCCCCCTGGACGGCATCGCCGCCGAGCGGCCGGTCGCCGAGGTCTGGGGGCGGATCCGCAACGCGTTCGCCGAGACCGGCCGGATCGACGCCGCCTGCGCCGACGGCGCCGCCTACCTGATCTTCTCCGGCGACCAGGTGTTCCGCTACTCGGGCGACGTCGAGGGCACCGTCGGGGGCGACGCCGAGGGCACCGTCGGGGGCGGCGAGCCTCGGGCCGACGCGGGCTTCCCGCAGCTGATCGAGGCGTTCCTGCCGGAGGCCCCCGCCGAGTTCACCGGCGGGCTGGAGGCGGCGTTCCGCGACACCGCCGGGGTGCTGCACCTGTTCAAGAACGGCAGGACCGTCGCGCTGCGCCCGGACGGGCCGGACATCGCGCCCACCGCGCAGCGCTGGGGGACCCTCGGCGCCGCCCTGCCCGGCGGCACGGTCGACGCGGCCTTCGTCGGCCTGGACGGCCGCACCTACCTGTTCTCCGGCGACCGCTACCTGCGCTACTCCGGCGCCGACTACTCGACGGTGGACCCCGGCTACCCCCGGCGCGTCGCCGACGACTGGGGCGGGCTGCTGCGGGTGGACGCCGCGTTCACCCTGGGAGGCGCCACCCACCTGTTCGGCACGGCCGGGCTGATCACCACCCTCCCGCTGGAGCACGCCGCCGACCTGGACGCCGGCCGGCTGCCGCACCCGGTGCGCCGGCTGCTGCTGGAGCACGGCATCGCCGCCGCCGAGGACGCGCCCGTGTCCGGGACCGGCCCCGAGTGGCATCTCACCGCCGACCACGGGATCCGGCTGGCGCTGCGCCGCGCCGCCGACCCGGCCGCCGTGGACCCCGTCACCGGCAGGCGGGCCTTCGGGGAGCGGATCGAGGTGCGCTACGCCGCCGGGGGCGAGGAAGCGGACGCCTCCTTCCACGTGCGCTACTCGACCAGGGACTACACCGTCCCCGACGCCGCCCACCCGCAGGCGCTCGCCGCCGGCCGGTGGAACCTGCCCGACGCGCTGGCCGACGCCCCGTTCACCCGGGTGGACGCCGCGTTCACCGGCCGCGACGGCTTGATGTACCTGTTCTCCGGCGACCACTACGCCACCTTCGACAACAAGCACCGCTGGTGGTCGGAGCCTCAGCCGCTGCGCCGCCGCTGGGACGACCTGCCCTTCGACCGGGTCGACGCGGCCCTGCTCGGCAAGGACGGCCGCACCTACCTGTTCTCCGGCACCCGCTACGTGCGCTGCTCGACCGGCGACCACACCCGGATCGACGACCGCCACCCGGCGACGATCACCCGCTTCTGGGGCAACGTCGTCAACGCCATCGCCCGCACCGGGCGCGTCGACGCGACCCTCGTGGCCGACGACACCGGCGCCGACGGCGTCGTGCGCACCCGCACCTACCTGTTCTCCGGCAACCAGTACGTCCGCTACACCGGCACCGACCTGTCCACTCCCGACCTCGGCTACCCGCAGGTCCTGGCCGCGCTGCCGCGCGAGCCCCGGCTGGCCGGTCTCAAGGAGGCGCCGGCCGCCCTGGACGCCGCGTTCGCCGACCTGGGCACCGTGTACCTGTTCGGCGGCGGGCAATGCCAGGCGATCTCCCAGAGCGCCTACCGCCGCTACGGCGACGCCCTCGCCGAGCCGGTCGGCTGCGCGTTCGAGCAGGACGGCTCCCCGCTCGCCGAGCACGGCGACGGCTGGTACCTGCACGGCCAGCCGGAACGCGAGGCCGTCGCGCCGCGACGGGCCCGGCCGAGGTTCCCGCGCGCGGTGCCGCCGGAGTTCCGAGCCGACCTGGACGCCGTGCTGCACGGCGCCGACGGCAACACCTACCTGTTCAAGGGCGCGTCCTGCTTCGACGCCCGGCTGGGGCGGGCCTACCCGCTGGCCGAGGAGTGGGGCCGGTCGCGCAACAACGTCTACCACGACAACGCGGTGGACGCCGCGTTCGTCGGCACCGACGGCAGGACGTACCTGTTCAGCGGCGACCAGTTCGTGGCCTACGACGGCGCCGCCGCGATGGACGCCGACGTCGAGGGCGCGCCGCTGCCGATCGCGGCGCACTGGGGCGGGCTGACCCGGGTGACGCTCGCCTACGTGCGGGACGCCACCACCTACCTGTTCGAGCCGCCCCGGCCCGACGGCACGATGCGCTACGTCACCTACACCGGCCGCGACTACACCCGGGCGCCGCAGGGCGGGGTGCCGCGGATCGCCGACGCCGGGTTCTGGGGCGTGCCCGAGGAGCACCTCCCCGCCGGTTTCACCGTGCCGGACGCCGTGCTGTCCGTCGGCGAGAGCACGCTGCTGCTGTTCGACGGCCTGTACGTGCGCCGGGACCCGGCCGCCCCCGCCGGTGCGACGACCGGCGGGCCGGTGACCGCACCGGCCGGGGCCTGGTCGCAGCCGCGCCCGCTGGAGCGCGCCTGGCGCGGGCTGGCCAAGGCCGACGGCCTCACCAGCGCGTTCGTCGGCCGCGACGGCGCCACGTACTTCTTCTTCCCCGGCGAGTTCGCCCGCCACGACGGCACCCTGGCCGCGCGGCGGCCGATCAGGGACGCCTGGGGCCGGACCCGCAACAACTTCCTGGGCACCGGCGACGACGTCGTCGACGCCGCGTTCGCCGACACCTCCGCCGACGGGAGCCGGGTCACCTACCTGTTCTCCGGCGACCAGTACGTCCGCTACACCGGCACCTCCTACCGGCACGCCGACCCCGGCTACCCCAGGCCGATCGCCGGCAACCTGCGCGCCGAGGAGGCGTTCACCGGCCTGCCGGTCTCCTTCGACGAGGATCTCGCCGACCGGCTGGAGACCAGCGGGCGCTCCATGATCGACGCCGTGACCGGGAGCGGGCGCACCGTGCGGATCCTGTCGGGCACCGTCTGCCACGTGCTGTCGCGCGGCCTGAGCGCGCGCTTCGACCAGACGGCGCTGGCCCGGGTCCGCAACACCGTCGCCGAGCGGCGGCGGGTCGACGCCGCCCTCGTGATCGGCGGGGCCGCCGGAGGGGAGGGCGGCCCGCGCACCCTGCTGTTCTCCGGCGACCAGTACGTGCGCTACACCGGCACCGGCGGCTACGACCAGGTCGACGAGGGCCACCCCCGGAGCATCGCCGAGGCGCTGCCGGCCGAGCTGGGCATCGCCGAGCTGCCCGAATCCTTCCGCGACGCGATCGACGCGGCCTTCCAGGACGCCGACGGCGCCGTGTACCTGTTCGCCGGACCCCGCTACCTGCGCGTCCACGACGGCCAGGTGAGCGAGGCGCCGATCGCCGGCGCCTGGGGCGTGGTGGACAACGCCTTCCGCCGCCCCGGGGCGAGCGTGGAGGCCGCGTTCACCTCCCGCGACGGCGACCTGTACGTCTTCTGCGGCGGCCAGTACGCCCGCTACCGGATGACCCGGCTGAAGACCGTCGAGGACGGCTACCCTCGGCCGGTGGCCGGCGACTGGGGCAACCTGCCCGAGGCGTTCGACGCCGGGCCCGACGCCGCGTTCTCCTTCGAGGGCCGCGCCTACCTGTGCCGGGACACCGAGCACGTCCGCTACTCCGGCGACCGCTACGACACCCCCGACCGGACCTACCCGCAGCCGTGGCGGCACCGCTGGTCCGGCACGGCCGACTTCCGGCTGAGCGACGTGCGGACGATCGCCCGGTTCGCCGAGCTGGCCCGCGCCCACCCCGGTGACCTGGCCGCCTTCCTGCTGCCCGGCGAGGCCGCCGTCGAGGACCCCTACCGCTACCTGGCCGGTCTGTTCGGCTGGGACGCCGACGAGATCCGGTGGTGCCGGCGGCGGGTCGGCCTGCTGACCGACGGCGCGGCCGACGAGTCGCTGTTCGAGCTGGAGTTCCTGATCCGGATCGCCGGCCTGTTCGCGTTCACCGCCCGGCTGGGCACCGTACCGTCCGCGCTGCACGCCGACGTGTGGTCCCGCCTGTACGCCGACGGTGGCGACCAGGCGCTGGACGCCGCCGCCGAGGCGTTGCGGGAGCTGCTGATCGGCCGCGGCGACCCGGCGGACCGGCCGGCGCTGCGGCGCGTCCTGCACGACGAGCTGAACGTGCTGCGGCGCGACGCGCTGGTCGCGGCCGTGCTCGCCCGCGGCCCCGGCGACGGGCTGCGCACCCCCAGGGACCTGTTCGACCGGCTCCTGATCGACGTCGAGATGGGTCCCCGCGGCACCACCTCCCGGGTCCGGGAGGCGATCGCCGCCGTCCAGCTCTACGTGCACCGCTATCTGCTCAGCCTGGAGACCCCCGCGATCGCGGTGGCGAACGGGTCCGCCGGGGTCGTCGAGCCCGCCGAGGAGGTCCGCCGCCGGATCCGCGAGTGGTGGCAGTGGATGCGCGGTTACCGGCTGTGGGAGGCCAACCGCAAGGTCTTCCTCTACCCGGAGAACTACCTCCGGCCCGAGCTGCGCGCCGACCGCACCCCGGCCTTCCGCGCGCTGGAGGGCGACCTGCTGCAGAACGAGATCACCGCCGCGACGGTGGAGCACGCCTACAAGCGCTACCTCGACGAGTACACCGAGGTCTCCCGCCTCACCATCGCGGGCGGATACGTCTACACCAAGGACCGGGCGGCCGACGGCCCGTACCGGCTGGCGCTGTTCGGGCGCACCAAGACCGACCCGCGCCGCTACTACCACCGCCGGGCCGAGTTCGCCAGCCGCGACCGGCTGTCGGCGTCCTGGGAGCCGTGGCAGAAGGTCGGCCTGCAGATCGACGCCGACCAGGTGCACCCGGTGCACGCCTTCGGCCGGATGTTCGTGTTCTGGGCGGCCGTGGAACCCGTCGCCGACGACGCGGCGACGACCACCGTGGTCGCCGAGTCCAAGGGCGACGGCCAGCAGGTCAGCGGCAAGCCGCCGACCCGGCAGATCAAGATCTTCTACTCGTTCGAGAACCTGAACAAGGAGTGGGTGGCGGCCCAGACACTCGGCGTCGGCGCCCCGCGCAGCGGCACCCTCGACGGCGTCACCCTGGTCATCCAGCCGGTCGCCGACGGCGAGGACCGCACCTCCGTCGTGGTCGCCTGCGCCTACACCGTCACCACGCCGAACCCGCCGGACAAGGACGGCAAGCCGCGCGACCCGACCGTGCGGCGCACCGGCCTGATGTTCTCCCTCAGCCCCGAACTCGTCGCCGAGGACCTCACCGAGCGCGCCCTGGCCGACATCCCCGGCATCTCCGGCCTGCCCTTCGGGATCTTCCACGGCCCCGTCCTGGAGGTGCTGGCCGGGGCGTGGGTCGCGGGCGAGACCGACGACAAGGTCGCCCAGGCCCTCGCCGCGGCGGCCGGACGGGTCGCCGAGGTCTTCGTCGACCCGGTGAGACCGGTCGACGTCGTCCGGTTCGACACCCCGGTCGCCGCCGAGTCCGGCTCTTGGTTCAGCGTGGACGTCAAGGGCGGCAGCTTCCTGTGCCGCCCGGCCGACACGGGCCCGGACGACTCCGCCGGCCTGCTGCCGCTGGAGGGCAACGACGACGGCCTGCCCCCGTGGGCGCAGGTGGACGCCGCGGTCGAGCTGCCCGGCGGCGCCCGCTACTTCTTCGACAACACCACCGGCCAGTACGCGGAGTCGGTGCCGGGCAAGGTCCCGGACGGGGCACCGGCGGGAACACCCGCGGGCGCGCTGAGCGGGCGGCTGGCCACCGCCTCCCGATGGGGACTGGTCCCCACGGTCCTGCCCAGGGCCGACAAGGTCGACACGGTGCTCACCCGCGGCCCGCACACCTTCGTCTTCTCCGGGCAGCGCTACGTCCGCTTCACCGGCGTCCCCTTCCAGGTCGTCGACGAGGGCTACCCGAAGAACATCAAGACCAACAGGGACGGCCTCCCGCCGTGGACGAAGGTGGACGTCGCCTTCACCACCCCCGACGGCGTCGAGTACTTCCTCTCCTACGGCCTGGGACGCTACATGACGTCCGAGGACATCGCCGCCGGGGCGGCCAAGAACCCTCCGGAGGCCCCGGCCGACCACCGGCTGGAGGACCTGTCGGTCTTCGAGAACCTGCCGGGCACCTTCAAGCCGCTGGACGCGGTGCTGGTCAACGGCCACTTCGCCTTCGCCTTCGCCGGTGACTTCTACGCCCGCTACACCTGGAGGACCGACTCCAACGGGCACGGCAGGGGGCAGGGCGGGCAGCGGCGGCGCCGGTTCGTCCTCGACGAGCTGGAGGGGCAGAGCAGGTACCCGCAACCCCTCGCCGGCAACCGGGCGGGCCTGCCGCAGACCCGGGTCAACGCCGCCGCGTGGCGCGAGGACGTCACCTACTTCTTCGACAACGGCGACAACGGCACCGCCGGCGGCACCGGCAGCGGCTTCTACCGGAAGATCACCTCCGGCGGGACCGCCACCCGGCACAGGATCAGCGCCACCACCCTGCTCGCCTCGACCGGCAAGGCCGGCGCGGCCTACACCGGCGACGGCAAGCTGTACCTGACCAGCGGCACCGAGTACGTCCGCTACACCCTCGGCGACGACGGCCTGCCCGGCCGCCTCGTCGACCCCGGCTACCCCAGGCCGCTGACCAGGGAGATCAACACCGCCTTCACCCGCGCCGGCAAGGTCTACCTGTTCTCCGGCGCCGCCTACGCCCGAGCCGCGACCGGCCGGGGACCCGACGAGGCCGGCGAGTACCTGCCGGTCGCCGGTGCCTGGGGCGGGCTGCCCCGCGAGTCGCCCACCCCGTTCGACGCCGCGATGGACTCCGGCGAGGGCCTGTTCCTGTTCGCGGGCGCCTTCTACGTCCGCCGCGCCAGGACCGCGGCCGTGCCCCGCCCCTACGAGCGCACCTCCCTGCCCTTCGAGATCATCCGGCTCACCACCGGCACCGCCGCCGCGCTCAACCAGCGGCTGCTGTCGGGCGGCGTGGCCGCGCTGCTGGACACCGCCACCCAGGAGAGCGACGAGGTGGCCGTCACCACCGACCCCGAGGCCACCGCCGCGGTCCGGGTCCGCGAGGACACCGTCGACGAGGGGCGGCTGCCGACCGGCGCGCACCTGGACTTCCAGAGCGCCAACGGCGTCTACTACTGGGAGATCTTCTTCCACGCGCCGCTGCTCATCGCGCAGGCGCTCAACGAGGCACAGCGATTCGAGGACGCCAAACGCTGGTACGAGTACGTCTTCGACCCGACGAACCCGCGCGGCCACTGGCGGTTCCTGCCCTTCCTCGGCGCCGACCTGCGCGCCCTCGCCGACGGCTGCGCCCGCGACCTGGAGGTGCTGCGCGAACTCGGCGTCCCCGCCACGACCGTCGAGGACGCCGGGCTGCCGGACGTGCTGGCCGCGCTGCGCAGGCTCGCCGCCGCCGACACCGGCGACGGCAAGCCCCGCGAGAGCGACCTGCTCACCGTCACCGCCGACGACACCCACCTGGCCATCGCCGCGGCCGTCACCACGCTGGCCGCCACCACCGGGCTCACCACCGGGCAGGCCGCCGCAGTGACCGCGCTGGGCGAGCGCACCGCCGTCCTCGCCGACCTGGAGAAACAGCTCCGCGCCCTGGGCGGCCGGGCCGACCTGCTGCGCGCCTACCGCGACGACCCGTTCGACCCGCACGCCATCGCCCGGCTGCGCCCGGTCGCCTACCGCCGCGCCGTGGTGATGGGCTACATCGACAACCTGCTCGACTGGGGCGACATGCTGTTCCGGCAGTACACGCCGGAAAGCGTCGACGAGGCGCGGATGCTGTACATCCTCGCCTACGACCTGCTCGGCGACGCCCCCGAACGACTGGACACCGCCCTGCCACCGAAGACACGGACCTTCACCGACCTGGACCGGGAACCCGGCGACCTCGACCTGCTCGGCCACCTGACCGGCGGCGGCTCCCTGCTCGAACAGGCGGGCCAGGTCCACGCGAGCGTGGCCGACTCCTACTTCCACATCCCCGACAACAGCCTGTTCGCCGAATACTGGGAACGGGTCGTCGACCGGCTGCGCAAGATCCGCGACTCACTGAACATCCTGGGCGTCAGCCAGCCGCTGCCCCTGTTCGAACCGCCCCTGGACCCGATGCGGCTGGTACGCGCCGCCGCCACGGGCATCCCGCTCGGCGAGGCCGCCGCGGCCGCGACGACCGTACCGGTACCGCCGCAGCGCTTCCCCGTCGCCCTGCGCCGCGCCCAGGAACTCACCGACCGGGTCCGCCAGTTCGGCGCCGACCTGCTGGGCGTGCTGGAACGGCGCGACGCCGAGGAGCTGAACCTGCTGCAGGTCAGGCAGGAGGGCACCATCCTCGGCCTCACCCTCGCCGCCCGCCGGGCACAGGTGCGGATCGCCGAGGAGGACCTCGCCGAGCTGCGGGAGAGCCTGGCCTCGGCGAAGGGACGCTCCGACCACTACGGCGGCCTCATCGACGGCGGGCTGTCGCCGCTGGAGCACGGCCAGCTCGCCATGATGTCCACCGGCGCCGCCCTGCACGTCGTCGCCGCCATCCTCAAGACCGGCGCCGCGTTCGCCTACCCGGCACCGCAGGTCAAGGCCGGGCCGTTCATCCTGGGCACCGAATGGGGCGGCGAGCAGGTCGGCCGGGGCCTGGACAAGGCCGGCGAGGTGGCGGAGTCCTCCGCCGAGGGCCTCAGCATGATCGGCGAGGCACTGGGCGTACGCGCCCAGCACGAGCGCTCCGTCGAGGACTGGAGACTGCAACGGGCCATCGCCGGCAGCGACATGCTCCAGATCGGCCACCAGATCACCGCCGCGAACCACCGGCTGGAGGCCGCCCGCCAGGAACTGCGCGTCCTGGAGCAGGAGATCGTCCACAACACCTCGGCCGCGACGTTCATGCGCGACAAGTTCACCGGCGCCGAACTGTACGGCTGGCTCTCGGCACGATTGTCCGGCCTGTGCTTCCAGGCCTACGAGCTGGCCTACGACGCGGCACGGGCGGCCGAGGCGGCGTACCGGTTCGAACGCGGTGTGCGCGACGGCGAACCCGAGCTCATCCGCCCGGCGTACTGGGAGAGCCGGCGCAGCGGCCTGCAGGCGGCCGAGAGCCTCGGCATGGACCTGGAGCGGCTCGGCCAGGCCCACGCCACCGGCAACACCCGCGGCCTGGAGATCACCAAGAAGGTGTCCCTGCTGGAGCTGGACCCGGTGGCGCTGCTGCGGCTGCGTTCCGGCGGCCGGTGTGAGTTCACCCTGGGCGAGGACCTGTTCGGCCGGGACTTCCCCGGCCACTTCCTGCGCCAGATCCGCACCGTGTCGGTCACCTTCGCCGACGCCGCGGGGGAGCCGCTCGGACTGAACGCCACGCTCACCCAGCTCACCAGCAAGACGGTGCTGGAGGCCGACCCCAAGGCGGTCAAGTACCTGCTCGACCCGCAGGGCGAGGCCCCCGCCACCCTGCGCGGCGACTGGCGCCCCGGCCAGCGGATCGCGCTGTCCCAGGCCGAGTACCCGCAGGAGAACAACGGCCTGTTCGAACTGCGCTACGACGACGAGCGCTACCTGCCCTTCGAGGGCACCGGCGCGGTGTCCACCTGGCGGCTGGAACTCGGCGGCGGGCCGCGGGGCGCCACCGCGGCCCGCGCCCTGACCGACGTGACGCTCACCGTCCGCTACACCGCCGAACACGGCGGCGACGTGTTCACCGAGGCCGTCAAGGGCATGCTCCGCCCCTACCCGGCCGCCCACCTCATCGACGTGGCCCGCGACTTCCCCAAGGAGTGGGCGGCCTTCCTCGACGGCGGCGACCCCCTCGTGCTGCCGCTCTCCCCCGACCTCTTCCCCGCGATGAGCAGCCGGCGGATCACCGGCCTGTACGCCAGGTACGAGTACGCCGGCGAGGGCACGGCCCGGCTGGTGCTGGAGACCGGGCGGCGGCTCCCGCTCGCCGACGGCGTCCCGCTCACCACCCCCGGCCTCAGCCTCAACGGCGGCGGCCCGTCCCCCTGGGCCTTCACCGCCGAAGGCGACCGGAGCGCCCTGGGCAACGTCACCCTGGTGCTCACGTACCAGGCCGCCGTCCGATGACCCTCCCGCGCCGGGGCCCCGGGCGGAGGGCCTCCGGTCCCCGCCCGGGCACCGGGGGCACGACGCGGCCGACCACCCAGGAGGAGGCACGATGAGCAGCTCAAGCTCGAAGAGAAAATCGTCGCGGCGCAGGTCCACCCGCCCCACCGGCACCGGCTCCTCCGGCGACTCGTCCCCGGACTCCTCGAACTCCTCCGAGGACGAGGGCGGGGGCGAGGGCGGGGACGACTGGGCCAAGATCGAGAGTGACATGGCCGCGCTGAGATTCGACGACGACGAGGCGGCGGCCGAGACGACTGAGACGACCGGGACGACCGACCCGGAGATGCAGGCGATCCTGGACCAGCTGGACGCGTTCGGCCGGGGAGAGTCCTGGGATGCCTGGCCGCCCCGGCGGGAAACCCGGCCGGAGACGTCCGCGCCCGGGAGCCCGCGGGAGACCAAGGAGATCAAGGAGACCGACGAGACCGACGAGTTCGCCACAAGCAAGCGGGAACTCTTCGCGAAACCCGACTTCTCCGCCTATACCGGCTTCCAGGCACCCTCCGCCGTCCCCGCGTCGACGGTCCCGCTGACGCTGCACCCGAGATTCCAGGCCTCGGACGACGGCACCCCCATCTACCTCCGGAGCAAGGACGGCGGCCTCGGCGACGCCAGGGAGGATCCGCTGAGATTCGCCGACTCCATCTGGTACACGATCGGCGGGCCGACATCCGTCCGCGACGCCAGAGGCGTGCCGATGGTCGCCTGCGGCTGGATACTCGACTCGACGTCCGACAACGAGTACCTCATCGGCCGGGACGCCCTCGTCGAGGAGACGTACCAGACGACACTGCGCGCGATAGACGCGAACGACAAGGAGTACGACGCGGAGCTCATGGGATTCTGGACGAAGTTATTCGAACCACTCCAGAAGCTGACAATGGTGGAGCTTCCCTTCCAGTTGTTCGCGGTCCCCAGGTCCGCGATGAACCAGCGCAGGCTCGGCGGCACCCGGCTCATCACCGTCCAGCCGGGAACCTATCCGAAGATCGAGCTCTTGAACCGGAGGCTGGACTCCACGCAGTACTCCCCGTTCAGCCTGGTCATCGAGGTGAACGGGGAGGAGCTGGTGGTCGTCCCCGACACGATCGTCAACGCCCTGCTCCCGTCGGAGGAGACGAACACCTCCGAAGAGAAAACAGACAAGCCCGACGCGTCCGAGGCGTCCGAGGCGTCCGACGACAACCCGCTGCAGGACGTCGAGACACCACCGCAGGTCGCCGAAGCGCTGCAGCAGGCCACGGAGGCACAGCAGACCGTGCCGGAGCCCGCGAGGGCGCGGGCGGCACGGCTGAGCGCGGAGCAGATCGTGGCCTTCTTCACCGGCCGCGCCGAGTTCAGGCGCTACGTGGACCTGCCCCCGCGACCCGACTGGCTCCGCGACGAACACGTCCACTACGTCACCCAGGACCAGCTGGGCGCGCTCCTCGTCCTCGACAGGATGCCCGCGAACCCCGAGGAGATCGAGACCGCGCGCGCGGACGACGGGTTCGCCATGTCGAAGACCACGAACGGCGTCCAGATCGACGGCCACATCTACATCCGGGAGGACCGCACCGGCGCCGGCACCGAATACCACGAGACGGTCCACAAACTCTCCCACCCCGCCATACGGGAGATCTTCGGCTTCTGGTTCAACGAAGGCCTCACCGAGCACTTCACCCGGCTGCTCATGGACAGCGGGGAACTCGTCCGCGACAAGGACCAGTACGGCCAGCAGCAGATGGCGATCACCGCGCTCATGGACCACGCGGGGGTGACCGAGGCCGAACTGGCCGGCGCCTACTTCCGAGGTGAGCTCCAGCCGCTCTACGACCGGGTCGCCCACGTGGCCGTCCACCACCCGTTCAGTCCCGGCAGCCCGTTCAGCCTCGACGGCTACGCGGCGCGCGTCGACGACAAGCGCTCCTTCGCGGCGCGGCAGACGCTCATGACCGCCTGCGGCCACACCCCGCCCCCGGACGCCCCGAACACCCCGGACGACGGCACCACGACGACCACCGCCGACACCGGCCAGGACGACGACCGCTGACCCGCTCCGGCATGACGGCCGCCGTCTTCGGCACCGCCGCCGACCACGATGGGGTCGGCGGCGGGCGTGCCCCCGCCGGGACCACCGGGCGCGACCGGGTCCGATCATGGCAGGTCAGGCCGGAACGGCGGTTCCCGGGGTTCTGGTCGATCTTGAAATCATGCCCGCCCTCACAATGCAGACCGTCTCGACCCGCCGGGACGGTCTGCCACGATAGAGCGCGTGTCCGAACTTCGAACCGGCCCGCGCGACGTGGACGCGTGGGCCACCGACGAGAGCCCGTTCCCCCCTGACTCCTGGGGACGTACGAGTTCGGCGGGCCCGGCGGGCCCGGTGGGCCCGGTGGGCCCGGTGGGCGCCGCCCTGCCGTGGGGGTTCGCGCTCGTCATCGTCCTGCTGGTGGTGGGCCGCCTCGCTCTCGCGCCGCACCTGACGGCACCCGCGCTGCGGACGTGGGCCACGATCTTCGTGGCGATCTGCGTGCAGGCGTTGCCGTTCCTGGTCTTCGGGGTGGCGCTGTCGGCGGCGATCACGGCGTTCGTCCCGGCGTCGTTCTGGACCAGGGCGCTGCCGAGGCACCCGGCCGCCGCCGTACCGGTCGCCGGGATGGCCGGGGCGGTGCTGCCGGGGTGCGAGTGCGCGTCCGTCCCGGTCGCGTCGGGCCTGATGGCCAGGGGGGTGGCCCCGGCCGCCGCGCTGGCGTTCCTGCTCGCCTCCCCCGCGATCAACCCGATCGTGCTGGTCGCGACCGCCGTCGCCTTCCCGGGGCAGCCGCTGATGGTGCTGGCCAGGTTCGGCGCCTCACTGACCGTGGCGGTGCTGGTCGGCTGGCTCTGGCTGAGGTTCGGCCGCGCCGACTGGCTGCGGATCCCCTCCCGGCCACACGGCGACGGCCCGAAGTGGGTGCAGTTCGGCGAGGCGATGCGGCACGACCTGCTGCACGCGGGCGGGTTCCTCATCGTCGGCGGGCTGGCCGCGGCCACGATGAACGTCACGGTCCCCCGCGAGTGGCTGACCGCGATCGCCGAGGTGCCGTGGCTCGCCGTCCTGGTCATGGCGCTGCTGGCGGTGCTGCTCTCGATCTGCTCGGAGGCCGACGCGTTCGTGGCCGCCTCGATGACCGCGTTCTCCCCCACCGCGAAGCTCGCCTTCCTGGTGGTCGGGCCGATGGTCGACCTGAAACTGATCGCGCTGCAGGCCGGCACGTTCGGCAGGGCCTTCGCCCTCAGGTTCGTCCCGGTGACCTTCGCCCTCGCCGTCCTGGTGAGTGTCGTGTTCGGCCGGCTGCTGCTGTGACGCCCCTCTCCCCCTCGCGCCCCGTCATGGCGGAAGGAACCCGCGCTCCCCGATGAACCGTGTGACCCAGAACCTCGTCCTCACCCTGCTGGGCTGCGCCGTGCTGCGGATCTCGGCGTTCTCCACGACCTACCTCAACTACGTCAAACCCGGCTTCCGGCCGTTCCTGATCGGCGCCGGGGCGGTGCTGGTGGTCCTCGGGCTCATCGGGCTCTTCCAGGCGACCCGGGCCAGGGCGACCGCGGCGAAGGAAGCCGCGTACGAGCACCCGCGTGAGCACGACCGGCCCGCCGAGAGCGAGCACGGGCCCGGGAACAGCGACGGCGACACTGGTGGTGACGGGCACGACCACGCGCACGGCGGCCCCCGGGTCGCGTGGCTGCTGTGCCTGCCGGTGTTCGCGATCTTCCTGATCGCGCCGCCCGCGCTGGGCTCGTTCGCCGCCTCCCGCGACGACACCCCGCCGCCCCGCGACCGGACCCTGGGCTCCTTCACCCCGCTCCCCGGCACCGGCGCCGTGGAGATGACCGTCGGCGACTTCATCGGCCGCGCCTGGGACGACGACAAGAAATCCCTCACCGGCCGCGAGGTGAAACTGACCGGCTTCGTCTCCCCCTCCAAGAAGAAGGGCCAGTGGTACGTCACCCGCATGCAGATCGCCTGCTGCGCCGCGGACGCGTTCCCGCTGAAGGTCGCGGTCAGGGGACTGCAGGCACCGCCCGCCGACACCTGGGTCGAGGTCACCGGCACCTGGATCCCGCAGACCTTCGGCAAGATGACCACCGGTGTCATCTACCCCCAGCTCACCGGCAAGAGCCTCACCAGGGTCGAGGCCCCCGACGAGCAGTACGAGTGACGCCGCGGGGCACGTACGGGCTCAAGGATCACGGGTGATCCTCCCGAGGAGGTGGCCCGTCCGCAACCGGCGAGGATCTGCAACGGGCGGAGAGTGGAAAGGGGATTAGCCACTCCTTTCCACTTTTAACGTATAGCGCACCGGGGGGCTTGCGGCAAGACCCCGGTCGTACCGCATAATCGTCCGCCGGGGCCGGAACCTGCGGAAACGGGGAGACGAAGTGCGTGTGTCACCGACGACGCCCGGCGCGATCGGCCGGGAAAGGCCGCCCGCGTCCGGGTGAACCCCGCGGGACCGGCGAGCCAGGACCCGGAACGCGAGAACCCGAGAACCTGCGAGCCCGCAAGCCCCGGCGACCCGGACCGGCGGCGGCCACGAGGGCGGAGCGCGGCCCGGCACGGCCGCCGGGTTCGTCACGCCGGTCCGGCCCCCTGCCACGCACGACGGTCGCACGCGACCTCAGATCGGAGCCGATGACGTGAACCCGCTGACCACCAGCGCGTTTGACCTTCCCGACCACCTCTCCCCCAAGGCCGGCCCGGCGCTGATCGCCGGTGACGAGCGGCACTTCGCGGCCATCGCCGAAAGCCTCGAACAGTCGATCACCGACCTGTCCGGCCGCCTCGACGCCGAGCGCAGGGCGCCCGGCGGCAAGGGCCGGCAGGTGCTGGACCGGGACCTGGAGGTCCACCGGCTCACCGCCCGCCTGCGCGCCCTGCGCCGCTTCGGCCTGGACCTGTGCCTCGGGCACATGGTCGGCGCGGACGACCCCGAGCCCGTGTACATCGGACGGCTCGGCCTCACCGACAGCGCGGGCCGCCGGCTGCTGCTCGACTGGCGCTCCCCCGCGGCCGAGCCGTTCTTCGGAGCCACCCACGCCAACCCGATGGGCCTGGCGAGCCGCCGCAGGTACCGCTGGACCCGCGGCCGGATCAGCGACTACTGGGACGAGGTGTTCGGCGCGGACGGGTTCGAGGGGCACGCCGCGCTCGACGACCAGTCCGCCTTCATCGCCAGCCTGGGCGCCGACCGCTCGCCCCGGATGCGGGACGTCCTCGGCACCATCCAGGCCGACCAGGACGCCATCATCCGCGCCGGATCCCGCGGCGCCCTCGTCGTCGACGGCGGCCCGGGGACGGGGAAGACCGTCGTCGCCCTGCACCGCTCGGCCTACCTCCTCTACTCCGACCCCCGCCTCGGTCACCACCGGGGCGGCGTGCTGTTCGTCGGCCCGCACCAGCCCTACCTGGCCTACGTCGCCGACGTCCTGCCCAGCCTCGGGGAGGAGGGCGTACGGACCTGCACCCTGCGCGACCTCCTCGCCGAGGGGGCCGAGGCGACGACCGAGGCCGATCCTGAGGTGGCCCGCCTGAAGTCGTCCGCGGACCTGGTACGGGCGATCGAGCCGGCCGTCAGGTTCTACGAGAACCCGCCCGCCGAGGGGATGACGGTTACGACCGACTGGTCCGACATCCGGCTGAGCGCAGGCGACTGGGCCGAGGCTTTCGAGGCGGCGGAACCCGGTACGCCGCACAACGAGGCGCGCGACCGGATCTGGGAGGAGTTGCTCACGATCCTGACGGACCGGCACGGCGACGAGGAGGTCCCGGCTCACCTGCTCCGCAGGTCGCTGCTGCGCAACAGGGAGCTGCTCACCGTCTTCAACCGCGCGTGGCCGCTGATCGAGGCGGCCGACCTCGTCGGGGACCTGTGGTCGGTGCCCGCCTACCTGCGGATGTGCGCCCCCTGGCTCGGCCCCGACGAGGTCCGGCGGCTGCGGCGCGAGAACGCCCAGGCCTGGACGGTGTCGGACCTGCCGCTCCTGGACGCGGCGCGGCAGCGGCTCGGCGACCCGGAGGCCTCACGGCGCAGGCGCCGCCACGAGGCCGCTGTCGCGGCCGAACGCGAGCGCATGGCCACGGTCGTCGACGCCCTGCTGGAGGCCGACGACGACGGTGAGGGCGCGGTGACGATGCTGCGCGGACAGGACATGAGGGACGCCCTGGTCGACGAGACCGTGGTGCCCGGCGCCGAACCGGACCTGCTCGCCGGCCCGTTCGCGCACATCGTCGTGGACGAGGCCCAGGAACTGACCGACGCGGAGTGGCAGATGCTGCTGCTGCGCTGCCCGTCCAGGAGCTTCACCATCGTCGGGGACCGCGCCCAGGCCAGGCACGGGTTCACCGAGTCGTGGCGGGAACGGCTGGAGCGGATCGGGCTCGACCGGATCGACCTGGCCTCCCTGAGCGTCAACTACCGGACGCCGGGAGAGATCATGGCGGAGGCCGAGCCGGTCATCCGGGCCGTGCTCCCGGACGCCAACGTGCCGACGTCCATCCGCGGCGGCGACGCCCCCGTCGTGCGCGGGACCGTCTCGGAGCTGAACTCGATCCTCGACACCTGGCTCGCCGCGCACGCCGACGGGATCGCCTGCGTCATCGGCGATCCCACGTTCCGGGGGACGTCCCGCGTCCGGTCGCTCACCCCGGAGCTGGCGAAGGGGCTGGAGTTCGACCTGGTCGTCCTCGTCGACCCGGAGGCGTTCGGCGAGGGCGTCGAGGGAGCGGTCGACCGCTACGTCGCCATGACCCGGGCGACCCAGCGGCTCGTCATCCTCACGAGCCCCTGACGCCCGCCGGGCGGACGCCCGCTCCCCGCCGGGCCGGTGGCGTTCCCGGACGCCGGCACGTCACCGGTCCGCGTGGGCTTCGGCGGCGTACGCCGTGGACGGCACCGCGAGGGCACAGCCGGGAGGGGACCCTAGTGGTGGCCGTACGGCCAATGGTGGTGGCCGCCGGGCCAGGGGTGATGGTGGTGATGACCGGGCCAGGGCTGGTGACCACCGGGCCAGGGCTGATGACCTCCGGGCCAGGGGTGGGGGTGACCACCGGGCCAGGGCTGGTGACCGCCCGGCCAGGGTTGGTGACCGCCCGGCCAGGGGTGATGGTGATGACCGCCGGGCCAGGTGTGATGGTAGTCGCCGGGGGGAGGGTCGTTCGCGAGAAGACGTGCCGGGGCGGCCTCCCGGGGTGTCGCGCTCGCCCCGGCGGGCTGGGCCGACATCGTCATGACGACGATGAGGCCGGAGGCCATCAACGCGCCGGTGGCGAGAGTCTGCTTGAACATGAAAGATCACTCCGTGTCTGATGTCTGATGTCTGGACCCGGTCTGCTTTTCGGGGCCGACAAAGCACCAATGCAGTTTCCGGAAATATGTTGAATCGACGTCACGTAAGACGCTAGTTCCCGGACCTCTGGACGTTCGCCCCAGGTAAGACAAAGCCTTGGTCCGGGAACATCACCGAGAAGAAAGCCGCAGGCCGGCCGAGGCCGGGGACCACAGATCTGGCCTCGGTGACGAATCCGGATTAAGCCCTTATAATCAGACAAAAAGCGACCTAATTGCCCTCGCCTCGTACTGCCGCCACATTTCCTCGCCGGTACCGGCGGGTTCGCCGAACCAAAGCGATGCCGGATACAACATGATTGGCGGTCATTTGGCGATGGCGTCGAGCAGATAGCGGCGTTGCCACTCGGTCAGGTCACCGATGTGGCGGCTGGCGTCGATCCCGCCCGCCGTGAGAAGCCTGGTGATCTCGGCGGGGCTGTGGCCGGGAAGGAGGGACAGGAGCCATCCGACCCAGGCGTTCCTGACGACGTCGTCGGTGCGGGCCAGCACCTCGGTCAGGGACATCCGCCCGGTGATCACCGCTTCGCGCAACTGAGCCTGGGTCAGCGGAGCCGATGGCCGGGCGGTGGGCGTGGAGGTGGGCGTGGAGGTGGACGAGCCGGATGAGCCGGGCGCCGCATGGCCCGCGACGTGGGATCCATGCCCGGTTCGCGGGTGGTCCTCACCCAGCACGCCGTGCGTGGCGACCAGGAGGACGCCCCCGGTGACGGCGACGCCCGCGGCGATGGCCAGCTGGCGTCTAGACAGCCGGCCGCCCTCCTGTCCGGCGGCGGCGAGCCTGAGTCCGACGACCGCGGTGCGCAGCAGCACACCGGTGACCATGCCGAGCAGGAGCGGCACGGCCCGGCCCGGCAGCGGGGCGACGGTGGCGATCAGAATGCCGGCGGCCGGGCTGAGGCAGGAGACGACCAGCCACGGAGCCAGGCGCTGCCCGGCCATGTCCAGCAGGGCGGCCAGCGCCAGTCCCTCGCTGGCCGAGTGGACCATGAGGGCGATGACGACCACGGCGGAGGCGGTCAGGGCCAGCGTCGCGCCCTCGATCGCCCGGTGCAGGGTGAGGGCGGCCGCGGTTCCCATGCCGCCGAACAGGGCGGCGTCGACGGCCTCCTTGACGCGGCGGTGCAGGCCGGGCGCGTGCCTGCCGCCGACCGCCCTGGATCCCCCGTGCCCGTGTCCGTGCCCGCAGCCCTTGCGGGTGAAGTAGGTGATCACCAGGAAGCCGAACACGACGGCCAGCCCGACCGCCCACAGGGGTACCCCCGTTTCGGTGGCGTCTCGCCAGGCGTCGGGCAGCAGGTCGACCAGGGCGGTGATCAGCATCATCGCCGAGGCGATCGCCAGCCACACCGTCACCCTCGCGGAGTCACGCCGGGCCAGCCACGCCCCGGCGAGCGTGGACAGCGACACCAGCAGCACCGCGGCCCACGCGCCGGTACCGGGAGAGGCTCCCTCCAGCGCCGGTCCCAGCACCGACGCCCCTTCGGCCGTCACCATGTCCCACCACCTCCTGTCGGGCTCTTACCGGGATTGGACCGCGGAAGGTCGCGAACCGGCCGACGGGTCGCTCCGCGCTCTTCGGCGGCGTCGTCCGCGGGCGTGTCCGCCGGTGTGTCGCAGGCCGGCGACGACACCGGCCACCGGCCGGCGGTCACCGGCGAGGGGGCGGTGTCATCCCCGGCTCACCGATGTCGGCGAGTTCACCGAGCAGGCTCCGCAGCTGGTCGACCTGCGCCTGCAGGCTTCGCCTGAGCCGGTCGCCGTAGTCGGCGGCGAAGGCGTTGAACTCCTCGGTCCGGCGTTCCAGCTCCTGCCCGCAGGAGGCGTGCACCTCCTGCCGCAGGACGGCGGCGCGGTCGCGGGCCTGCGCCACGATCACCTCGGCCTGCCGCTCGGCGGCGGCCAGCATCCGGTCGGCACTGTCCTGGGCCATCGCCATGACGCGCGTCACGCGCTCCTCCGCCGGTCCGGCCTGCCTGGCGGCGCGTTCGGCGGCGGTCGCCCGGGCGTACAGCTCCGCGTTCTCCTGTACGAGCACGGTGAAGGCGGTCTCGACCTGGCCGAGGAAGGTGTCCACCTCGGCCAGGTCGTAGCCTTCGCGCAGCCGGACCACGGTGAACACCTGGTTGCGCACGGCGGCGGGGCTCAGCCGGCTCACGCCGGTGGAAAGGCCCGCACCGAGCGGAGAGGTGGGGGTGTGGTCGATCTCATCGAGGGAGTCGGGGGTGTGCCCGGGCTCGTCGTGCATGGCCTTTCACGTGACCTTTCACCGTGGTTTTCGAAACGTGACCGGGAACGGCGGGATCGGGACCGGCGGGATCGGGAATCGGTGTCGTCCGGCCGTCGCCGTGTTTCCCTTCGATCGGCATCTGTTCACCGGCGCGAAGTCGGAGGCCGGTCAGGTCGAGGGCGCTTGACCTGCGATGTTCACGAAGGGTAATTTCCTCATTACCAAACGCTTAAACATATGAGCAACCGAGCACACATCCATTGCGACCTGCGGCCCTTGTCCCGACGAGGAAAAGAGGTAGGCGTCGTGACCTCCCGAACCACGGTCCGTGCCCCCGCGGACCTGACCGGCCACTCCCCCGCGGACCTGGCCGCGCGTCCCGACGCCCCCTCCGGCTCGGCGGTGGGCGCCGAGCGGGTGCAGAGCGTCCGGCGGGCGCTGCCGGCCGAGCAGGTGGTGCAGGAGCTCGCGCGGGTCTTCGCACTGCTGGCCGACCCGGGAAGGCTGCGGCTGACGGCCGCTCTGCTGCACGCCGGAGAGATGTGCGTACGCGACCTGGCGGCTGTCACCGGCCAGAGCGTGTCGGCCACCTCGTGCGCGCTGCGGCTGCTGCGCGCCCACCACGTGGTGCAGGTCCGCCGCGCCGGGCGGCTGGCGCACTACCGGCTGGCCGACTCCCACATGCGGATGCTGTTCGCCCAGGCGATCACCCACATCGGGCACGAAACAGGCACCCACCACGGGGAGTGAAGCGATGGCCGAGCACGGGCACGCGGGCGGGCAGGGCACCGGACACCGGCACGGACACAGGTACGGGCGCGGGCATGGACACCGGCACGGACACGGGCACGGGGTGAGCGCGGAGGCCGATCGCCGCTATCTGACCGGAGCGCTGGCGCTGATCACCGGATTCATGGCGGTCGAGGTCGTCATCGGCTTCGCCGCCCGCTCCCTGGCCCTGATCTCCGATGCCGGGCACATGCTCACCGACGCCGTCGCCATCGTCTTCGCGCTGATCGCCATGCGGATCGCCGCCCGGCCGCCCCAGGGCGGCTTCACCTACGGGCTCAAACGCGCCGAGATCGTCTCCGCGCAGCTCAACGGCATCACCCTGCTGCTGCTGGCCGCCTGGTTCGTCTTCGAGGGCGTCCGCCGCCTGATCGCCCCTCCCGACGTCGAGGGCCTGTACGTGGTGGTGACCGGCCTGGCCGGAATCGTCGTCAACCTGGCCGCCACCTGGCTGCTGTCCCGGGCCGACCGCTCCGGCCTCAACGTCGAGGGCGCCTACCAGCACATCCTCAACGACCTGTTCGCCTTCGTCGCCACCACGGTCGCCGGAGCCGTCGTCTGGCTCACCGGCTGGACCCGGGCCGACGCGGTCGCCGCCCTCGTCACCGCCGCGCTGATGCTCAAGGCGGGCTGGGGCCTGGTCCGCGACGCGGGCCGGATCTTCATGGAGGCGGCCCCCGTGGGCATGAGTCCCGCCGAGGTCGGCACCAGGACCGCCGCCCTGGAGCACGTCGTCGAGGTGCACGACCTGCACATCTGGGAGGTCACCTCCGGCTACGCCGCGCTGTCGGCGCACATCCTGGTCACCCCCGGCGCCGACTGCCACACCGTGCGCCTGGCCGCCGAGCGGATGTTCCACGACACCTACGGCATCGAGCACGTCACCCTGCAGGTCGACCACGCCCCGCCGGGGCTGCTGACCATCGGCGACGCCGCTCCCCACTGCGCCGCACCGCACGGTCCCGCCCACCTCGGTCCCCCTCGGCACGACGGCGCCGCAGCCACGCCCTCGGCCGGCCACGTCGAGGCCGGCGATTAGGCGGGCACCACGATGGGCGTTCCGGCGACCGGGTCGGGGACGATCACGCAGGAGAGGCCGAAGACCTTCTCGACCAGCTCGGCGGTGATCACCTCGGCCGGGGACCCCTCGGCGGCGACGGCGCCGCCGGCCATGGCGATGATGTGGTCGCAGAAGCGGGAGGCGAGGTTGAGGTCGTGCAGCACGGCGACGATGGTCTTGCCCGACTCGGCGTTGAGCCTGCGCAGCAGCCGCAGCAGCTCCACCTGGTGGTTGATGTCCAGGAAGGTGGTGGGCTCGTCGAGCAGCAGCAGGTCGGTGTCCTGGGCGAGCGCCATGGCGACCCAGACCCGCTGCCGCTGCCCGCCGGACAGGGCGCGCAGCGGGCGGTCGATCAGGTCGGCCGTGTCGGTCGCGGCCAGCGCCCGGGTCACCGCCTCGTGGTCGCGGTCGCTCCACCGGCGAAACCAGCCCTGGTGCGGGTAGCGGCCACGCGAGACCAGGTCGGCGACCGTGATGCCGTCGGGCGCCACGGGGGTCTGCGGCAGCAGGCCGAGCACCTTGGCCACGTCGAGGGTGCTCAGCTCGGTGAGCGTCCTGTCGTCGAGGTAGACGACTCCCTCGCGTGGCTTGAGGAGCCGGGCCAGGCCGCGCAGCAGCGTCGACTTGCCGCAGGCGTTGGCGCCGACGATCGCGGTGATCCTCCCGTCGAGTACGGAGACGTCGAGGCCGGTGATGACGGCCCGGTCGTCGTAGCCCAGGGACAGGCCCTCGGCGCGCAGCCGGCTCATCCGCCCGCTCCTTGTCTGTTCGTGGTGGCGAGCAGCCACAGCAGGTACGGTGCGCCGACCGCGCCGGTGACCACACCGGTGGGCAGCGCCACCGGCAGCAGGTGCACGGCGACCAGGTCGGCGGTGAGCAGGACCGCCGCGCCCACCAGGGCGGCGGCGACGATGCCGCCGGTGGCCGGGCCCAGCAGCCGGTTGGCGATCGGTCCCGCGACGAGCGCGACGAAGACGAGGGGCCCGGCCGCCGCGACGGCCAGCGCGACCAGGATCACCGCGGTGGCCAGCAGGCCGGCGCGGGCGAGCTCGGTGGGCACGCCCAGTCCCCGCGCGGCGTCGTCGCCGAGTTCGAGCACCCGCAGCTGCCGTTGCAGCAGCATGGCCAGGGGCAGCAGGACGACCAGCGCGCCGAGCAGGAGCCGCAGCTCGGTGTCGCTGGCCTGCCCGACCGAGCCGGTCAGCCAGTGCATCGCCTGGCGCGCCTCGAACAGCTGGGCGCGGGTCAGCACGAACCCGGTGAGCCCCTCGAAGAAGGCCGCCACGCCGATGCCGATCAGGATGAAGCGGTAGCCGCTCACGCCGTCGCGCCAGGCGAGCACGTACATCAGCAGCGCAGCCACGACGGCCCCGCCCAGCGCGAGCCCGGCGATGGCGAGCCCGCTGACGTGCAGGAACACCAGGCCGGTGACCGCGGCCAGGCTGGCGCCGGAGGAGATGCCCACGAAGTCGGGTGAGGCGAGGGGGTTGCGGAGCAGCTGCTGGAAGATCGTCCCGGACGTGCCGAGGGCGAGCCCGACCGAGAGCGCGGTCGCGGCGGTGGGCAGCCGCAGGCCCAGGACGACGAAGTCGAGGCTCGGGTCGTCGATCGTGCCCAGCAGCGACCCGATCACCTCGGCCGCGGACAGGCGGAAGCTGCCCACCATCATCGTCACCACGAACAGGGTGGCGACGACCGCGGCGAGCGCGGAGGTCACCACCGCGATCCGGGCCGTACGGCCGCGCCGGGTGGCGCGGACCGCGCCGGAGACGGCCGCGAGGGTGTCGCGGCTCTCGCGGCTCTCGTGGGTCTCGTGGGTCTCGTGGATCGTCGCCATCGCCCTCACACCTCCGACAGCCGGCCGTAGCGCACGATCACCACGAAGACCGGCGCGCCGAGCACCCCGAGGACCACGCCGACCTGCAGCTCGCCGGGGGCGCCCGCGATCCGGCCGAGCACGTCGGCCAGCAGCAGCACGATCGGCGCCAGCAGCATCGAGTACGGCAGGATCCAGCGGTGGTCGGGGCCGCAGAGCGCCCGCGCGAGGTGCGGCACCACCAGCCCGACGAAGACGATCGGCCCGCAGGCCGCCGTGGCCGCGCCGGCGAGGATCGCGACGACCCCGAAGGCGACGGCCCGGGTGAGGCCGACCCGCTGGCCGAGCCCCCGCGCGACGTCCTCGCCGAGCGCGAGCCCGTTGAGCGCCCTGCCCAGGCACAGCGCCGCGACCAGGCCCGCGATCAGGAACGGCGCGACCCCGGTCAGGACCGGGGCGTACCGGCCGGCGAGCGAGCCGACCTGCCAGAAGCGCAGCTCGTTCAGCGCGTCGACGTTGGTCATGACGATGCCCGAGGTGACGGAGCCGAGACCGGCGGTGACCGCCGCGCCGGCGAGGGCCAGCTTGACGGGGGTGGCGCCCTCGCGGCCCAGCGACGCGATCGCGTACCCCAGCAGGGTCGCGACGATCGCGCCCGCGAAGGCGAACCAGATGTAGACGTTCACGCCCCGGATGCCCAGGACGGTGAACGCGAAGACCACGAGGACGGCCGCGCCGGAGTTGATCCCCATGATCCCGGCGTCGGCGAGCGGGTTGCGCGTGACGCCCTGCAGGATCGCGCCCGCCAGGCCCAGGGCCGCGCCCACCAGGACGCCCAGGAGCGTGCGCGGCACGCGCAGCTCCAGGGTCACCGTGCCGGCGATCGACTCGTCGGTCCCGAGGCCGCCCAGCGCCCGCAGGACGTCGGGCAGGCCGATGTCGCGCGAGCCGAAGGTGACGCTGAGGAACGCCACCGCGGCGAGCGCGACGCAGAGCGCGACGAGCCCGAGCCCGAGGACCGGGGCCCGTCGTGTCGAGAACGTGCTGGGGGAAAGCGTGCTGGACATCGGAGGGGATCAGTCGCCGAGGTTCTCGTCAGCGACCTTGATCGCTTCGGTGAGCTTGTCCACCTCGGTGGCGAAGTCGCCGAACGTGTGCAGCCAGTACGCCGGCCACGCCGCCACCGCACCGGCCTTGGCCGCCTTGATCTTGAACCAGGTGGGCTGCTTCTTGCCCCACTCGGCGTTGGCCGTCGGCGTGAAGGACCGGCCGTCGAACAGGATGAGGTCGGGCTGGTACTTGTCGGCGTTCTCCCAGCTGAGGTTCTCCCAGTACGGGAAACCCGGGTCCGGCTTGGCCGGGTTGATCACCTTCAGACCCCAGCGCTGGAAGTCCAGCAGCTCGGGCGCGTACTCGGGGTTGGCGGCGTACAGCTTGTCGTCGGCGGGCGACATGCCCAGGGCCGTCAGGCCGGGCTTCCGCGCGACCGCCGCCTTGAACTTCTCGACCGACTCCTCGAAACGCTTCTTGTTCGCGGCGATCTCGGGAGCGTCCACGTTGGCGCCCAGGCTCTTGGCGAGGCTCTCGTAGCCCTCGGCGAGGTCCTCGATGGACTTGCCCTGGGAGACGCCCACCACCGGGGCGAGCTCGGCGAGCTTCTTGCTCTTCTCGTCGACGCCCTCCTCCAGGCCGCTGTGCGCCTTCTCCGCGGGCCACCAGTCCGCGACGATCAGGTCCGGCCGCAACGAGGCCGCCTTCTCCACGTCGACCTTCCCCCACTCCTGGCCGAGGAGCTCGATCCCGGACAGGTCGAGGTTCTTCAGGTTGGCGTCGGTCTTGACCGACTCGTCGGCGTAGATGCCGACCGGCTTGATGCCGAACGACATCAGCGCGGCCGCCTCACCCGCGTGCGCGATGATCCGGGTGGGGGTCTTGTCTGCCTTGACGGTCTCGCCGGAGCCGTCGACGAACGACCACGGGCCGGACGACGAGGGCTGGGCGCCCGAGGAGGGCTGGGCGCCCGAGGTGGGGGGATTCTGTGCACCGCAACCGGTGAGCGCAAGGCCCAACGCCGCCACGGCGAGAACCCGACGCGACGTGCGCATGCGGTGTTCCTATCTCGCAAAGGGAAACTTCGCCCTAAAGTTAGGTTAGCCTAGCCAAAACCGCAACCCCCGGCCGGCGTGACCAATCTCGCATCCTCCCTGGCGAGCGCCCTCCGCCGCCGTACGAAGACCGTGCGCCGTACAGGACCGTGCGCCGTGCGAGGACCGTGCGGGCGGGGCGGCGTGGAGACCTCCTACAGTGGGTGTTCGTGCTCTACGGCAGATCCGCGGAAATCGGCGCGCTCGACGAGGTGATGGCGCGGGCTCGCGACGGCTCCGGCGGCGCGATGGTGTTGCGGGGCGAGGCGGGCGCGGGCAAGACCGCCCTGCTCGACGCGGCGGCCGTACGAGGCGGCCCGATGCGCGTGCTGCGCACCACCGGCGTCGAGCCCGAGTCCGACCTCGCGTTCGCGGCGCTGCACCAGGTGCTGTGGCCGGTGACCGGCTCGCTCGACGCGCTGCCCGGACCGCAGCGCGACGCCGTGCGCGCGGCCCTGGGGCTCGCCGCGGGCGGCGTCGGCGACCGGTTCCTGCTGGGCGCCGGTGTGCTCTCGCTGCTCGCCGAGGCCGCCGCGCCGGACGGGCTCGTCTGCGTGGTCGACGACTTCCAGTGGGTGGACCGGGCCTCGGCCGACGCGCTGCTGTTCGCCGCCAGGCGGCTGGGCACGGAACGGATCGCGATGCTGTTCGCCGTCCGCGGGGACGCCCCGGTCAAGGGGGTGCCGGTAGCGGTGGACGTGCGCGGCCTGCCCGCGGCCGCGGCGGCCGAGATGCTGGAGTCGCGCCACGGTGTGCCGCCCGGGGTGGCGCGGGAACTCGTCACGCTGACCCGCGCGAACCCGCTCGCCTTGGGCGAGATCGCCGCCCGTCTGACGCCCGCGCAGCTCGCCGGGCGCGAACCGCTGCCCGACCCGCTGCCCGGCGGTGTCCGGCTGTTCGGCGACCGGGTGGCCGCGCTGTCCGCCCCCGCCCGGCTGCTCGCCCTGGCCGCCGCCCTGGAGTCCGACCTCGACCTGGTCCTGCGCGCCACCGACCGGCTGTCCGCCGGACGGACGGCGCGGCCCGGAGACGACATCGAGGCCCGGACCGAGCGAACGTTACGGCCCGGGGACGACATCGAGGCCCGGAGCGGGCGGACGGCGCGGCCCCGGGACGACGCGGGGGCCTCGACCGGGCGGACGGCGCTGGCCGAGCTGGAGGAGTCCGGGCTGGCCGGCCTCTCGGGTACGCGCGTGCGTTTCCGTCATCCGCTCATCCGGTCGGCGGTACGCGAGGCGGCCGCCCCCGCCGACGTCCGCCGGACGCATGCCGTGCTGGCGGAGCTGACCGAGGGCGACAGCCGCGCCTGGCACCTGGCCGGAGCCGCCACCGGCCAGGACGAGCGGGTCGCCGCCGAGCTGGTGGCCGCCGCGGAGCGGGCGCGCGACCGCGGCGGGTACGCCACCGCCGCCACCGCACTGGCCAGAGCCGCCGAGCTGACCCCCAGACCGCGCGCCCGGGCCGCCCGCCTGAAGGACGCCGCCGTCGCGGCCTGGCTCGGTGGCCGCCCGGGGCAGGCGGAGTCGCTGCTGGCCGAGGCCAGCGACCGGGACGGCGCGGACCCCGGCCTCGCCATGGAGATCGCCCGGCTCCGGGGCCGGTTCGAGCTGACCTCCGGCGATGCCGCCGAGGCCGTGCGGATCCTGGCGGCGGGCGACAGCCTGGACATGCTGGCCGACGCCGCGGAGGCCGCCTCCTACGTCGGCGACACGGCGGCCGTCGTCGAACTCGGGCGCAGGGCGGCGGCGCATCCCGAGGGATTCCTGCGGGACGCGGTGGCCGGGATCGGCCTGACGCTGGACGGCGACGCCGCCGGGCCGGTCCTGTTGCGGCGGGCGCTGGCGCGGACCGGCGAGCTGGAGGAGGCGGCCCAGTACCTGTGGGCGGCGGCCGCGGCCGGCCAGCTGGGCGAGTCGGACCTGGCGGCCGAGATGGCCGGCCGGGCCGGGCGGGTGGCCAGGGTCTCGGGGATGACCGGGCAGCTGCCCGTCGTACTGGAGTTCGTGGCGACGGCCGAGCGCACGGCCGGGCGGCTGGCGAGCGGCCAGGCCGTCTCCGAGGAGGGCCTGGAGCTGGCCCGCGAGGCCGGCTACGAGAACACGGTGGCCGCGCACCTGGCCAACCTGGCGGTGCTGGCGGCGCTGCGCGGCGAGGAGGAGACCTGCGAACGGCGGGCCCGCGAGGCGCTGGCCATCGCCGTACCGCACCGGGTGGGTCTGCGGGCGGGGGTCGCCGCGTACGCGCTCGCGCTGCTGGACCTGTGCCTGGGACGCCACGTCGCGGCGCACGGCCGTTTCACGGCCCTCGCCGCGGCGGGACCCGGCGCCGGGCATCCCGCCGTGGCGGGGCGGACGGCGCCGGATCGGGTGGAGGCCGCCGCGGGCGCGGGCGACGAGGCGGGCGCGCGGGCGGCGCTGGAGGCCTACCGGCGGTGGTCGGCGCACGCCGCCACCCCCGAGTCGCACGCCCTGCTGGCCCGCTGCCGGGGCCTGGCGGAGTCGTCGGAGGAGGCCTTCGGCGAGGCGTTGCGGCTGCACACCAACCCGTTCGAGGCGGCCAGGACGGCCCTGCTGCTGGGGGAGCGCCTGCGCCGCACGCAGCGGCCGGGCGAGGCGCGGGCGCATCTGCGGACGGCGTGGGAGACGTTCGAGCGGGCGGGCGCGAGGCCGTGGGCGGCGCGCGCGCACGGTGAGCTGCGGGCGGCGGGCGAGAGCGGGCAGGCCCCGCGCCCGGCCGTGCTGGACGCGCTGACCTCGCAGGAGCTGCGCATCGCGGGCCTGGTCGCCGACGGGTTGTCGAGCAAGCGGATCGCCGCCCGGCTGTTCCTGAGCCCGCGCACCGTCGAGTACCACCTGTACAAGATCTATCCGAAGCTGGGCATCGGCTCCCGTACGGAACTGGCGCGACTGGTAGTTCTACAGAAGGCGCCCGTGGCCGAGACCGGCATGCTCTGAGACATGCGTGAGGTGAGGATCTGGAGTGAGGAGTTCGGCGCCGTAACGGACGCGCCGATCCTGTTGATCATGGGTTCGATGTCGCAGGGCGTCCTGTGGCCGGACGAGTTCGTCGGCCGCCTCGTCGCCGCAGGCCGACGGGTGGTCCGCTACGACCACCGTGACACCGGCAGGTCGGACACCGTCGACTTCGCGGCGGAGCCGTACACGTGGGACGACATCAAGAACGACGTCTACCGCGTGCTGGACGCCCACGGCCTGCGGAGCGCGCACCTGGTCTGCCACTCGGCGGGCGGGCTGCTCGGCCAGTTCGTCGCGGTGGAGCGGCCGGAGCGGGTGCGCTCGCTGACCGTCATCGGCTCCTCCCCGCTCGGCGGCGAGGAGGGCCGGGTGCTCATGCGGGCCCTGATGGGGCAGCCGCAGCCCGAGGGGAGCCTGCCCGGGCCGGCGCCGGAGTTCGTGGCCTTCTACCGCGCGCTGATGGCCGCCCCGCCGCCGCAGGACCGGCGCGCCCGGATCGACGGCATGATCGCCGAACAGCGCCTGCTGCACGGAACCGGGCTGCCGTTCGACGAGGACGCGGCGCGGCGGCTGCAGGAACGGATCCACGACCGGGCCCGCGACCTGGCGGCGGCGGCCAACCACCGGCTGGCCGCGGCGGCCGGGCCCGGCTTCGAGCCGGTCGGCGTGCTGCACCGGGTGAAGGCGCCCACGCTGGTCGTCGAGGGGAGCCACGAGCCGGTCAAGCCGGGCCACGGCGCGATCATCGCCGAGCGGATCCCGGGGGCGCGGCTGATGATCGTGGCGGGCATGGGCCACACGCTGCCGCCGGAGACGCACGAGGAACTGGCCGCCGCCGTCCACGCGCACACGGCCGGGTGACGTCCGGCCGAGACACGGTGGGCCGACGTCCTGGCCGGACGGGTGCCGGCCTCCGGCTCTCTCCGCACGCCTTTCCCACGCCCGGTCGACGGCCGCGTCATCGGGATGCCAACCCGGCCCGCCGGAAAAGTCCGATCCCTCCTGTTTCTGACCGTCGACTTGACCGAAGCGTAAGTTTTCTGTTTTCCCTATGTACGGCGCCCCCGGGGCGATGCACGATCGGCATCCGGCACACCCCCCTTGGCAGAGGTAGGTCCCTTGTCCAGACGCCATGTCCTCCGCATCGCACTCGTACTCGCCGCGGCCCTCGGCTGGGCCGTGGTCCCCGCCACCACGGCGACCTCGGACTCCGTCGCGCCGCCCGGCTCCATGGCCGGGCTCGGCGACTCGATCACCCGCGGGTTCAACGCCTGCGGCTGGTTCGCCGACTGCACCGCCCGGTCGTGGTCGACGGGGTCGAGCACCTCGGTCGACAGCCACCGCAACCGGATCAGGACGCAGAACCCCGATCTCACCGCCCACAACGACGCCCGGTCGGGCGCGAAGATCGCCGACCTCGCCGGGCAGGCGAGGACCGCGGTCTCCCAGGGGGTCGGCTACGTGACGATCCTGATGGGCGCCAACGACGCGTGCGCCTCCTCGGAGTCGTCGATGACCTCGGTCGCCGACTTCGAGACCCGCTTCCGGGAGGCGATGCGGGAGCTGGCGGCCGGGATCCCGCAGGCGTCGGTGTTCGTCGCCAGCATCCCCGACATCAAGCGCCTGTGGTCCGTCGGCAAGGACAGCTCCTCGGCGCGCACGGCCTGGGCCGCGTTCGGCATCTGCCAGTCGATGCTGGCCGCTCCCCGCTCGACCTCCGCCGGGGACGAGGCGCGCCGTGACCGGGTCAGGCAGCGGGTCGTCGACTTCAACGGCGTGCTCGCCCGGGTCTGCGCGGAGTACGGCACCTGCAGGTACGACGGCGGCGCCGTCTTCGCCTACCCCTTCACGCTCGGGCAGCTCAGCACCTGGGACTACTTCCACCCCAACACCAGCGGGCAGCGGGTCCTCGCCGAGGTGACCTACCAGGTCCTCCAGGCCGGCCCGCTGACGGTACCGGACGCGTAGTCGTCGGACGGCCACCGCCCGGTGACGAACCGCGACGGGACACCCGTGGCCTTCGGGCGGGGACGGTGCGGGCGTCGTCATTCCGTGGTCGCCGTTCCACGACAGCGGTCACCCCGGCACCCGTGGCCTCACGAGTGGGGACGGTCCGGCCCTGTGGCCTCCCCGGCCTGTTCCACCTGTTCCAGGAGGGCGCGGACCTCCTCGGCCTCCGGGACGCCGAGCTCCCGGTAGAGGCCGAGGGCCAGCCGCCCGTGCTCACCGGCCCGTTCCGGGCACCCGAGCGCGAGGTGGGCGCGTGCCAGCCCGTCGTGGGCACGTGCCCGCTCGGGCCGGTTGCGCGTCAGGCCGGCGAGCGCGAGCGCGGCCGTGTGCTCCTCGACCGCCCGGGCCGGGTCGCCCGCCGCCTCGGCGAGCCCGTTGAGCGCGGCCGCCTCGTCGGCGGTGTTGCCGAGCTCGCGGTACAGGGCCGCGGCCCGCTCGTGGCGGGCGCGCGCCCCGGCGAGCTCGCCCTGACGCCGCAGGACGACGCCGAGGTGGTTGAGGACCACCGCCTCCCCCGCCGGGTTGGCGACCTTGCGGTGCAACGCCAGTGCCAGGTCCAGATGACGCCGGGCCTCCTGCGGGCGGCCCGCGCGGTCCAGGACGAGGGCGAGGATGCCGAGCACGTGGGCCTCGCCCCAGGTGTCGGCGCCGATCCGGGTGAGGTCGAGCGCCCGCTTGAGGTACTCCTCCGCCCGCTCGTCCCGCCGCCGCAGGGCCACGTTGCCCAGCGTGAGCAGCGCCCGCGCCCGTTCGCCGACCTCCTCGCACGTGTCGAGGGCCTGGTGGGCGTGCTCCTCGGCCCGCTCGTACTCGCCGAGCCGCCAGTGGGTCCACGCCAGGTCGCCGAGGGCGCGCGCCTGGACCGCGCGGTCGCCGAGCGTGCGGCTGCGCTGCAGCGCCAGGGTGTGCAGGGTGAGCGCGTCGTCGTGGTGGGCCTGCCGGTCGAGGAAGGGGCGCATCGTCACGGCCAGGAGCCCGAGGCAGATCTCGGGGCCGTGGACGGCGGTCGCGATGATGTTGGAGCGTTCGGCGTCGAGCCAGGCGCTCGCCTCCGCGGCGTCGCGGATGGGCGCGACCGGGGTGGCCGGCTGGGGGACGCCCTCCCGGTGGCCGACGCTGTCGGGGAAGAGCCGGTCCATCGCCGCGCGGGAGCGGTGCAGGTAGTAGGCGAGCAGCCGCATGACGGCGCCGTCGTCCTCGGCGATCGAGCGGGCGTGCTCGCGCAGCAGGTCGTGGAAGGTGTAGCGGCCGGGTTCGAGCTGCAGGAGCATGTGGGCGTCGAGGAGCCCTTCGAGGAGTTCCTCCGCCTCCTCCTCCCCGATCCCCGCCAGCGCGGCCGCGCCGCAGGGGTCGATGTCGCGGCCGGGCACCAGCCCGAGCAGGCGGAACATGCGCCGCTCGGCTTCGTGCAGGTGCTCGTAGGAGAGGGTGAAGGCCGCCGACACCCCGTCCAGGAGCCGGCGGTGGTCGCGTAGCCGGCCCGCGAGGTAGGACACGCTCCAGCGCGGGCGGTGCTGGAGGCGGGCGGCCGAGATCCGGATGGCGAGCGGGAGGTGCCCGCACAGCCGCAGCACCTCGCGTACGGCGTCCGGCTCGCGGTGGGCGCGCTCGCCCACGATCCGCCCGAACAGCACGGCGGCGTCGTCCCGTTCCAGCTGGTCGACCGAGAGGGCGTGGGCGCCGTCCAGGTCGACGAGCCGCCGCCTGCTGGTGACCAGGACGAGGGTGTCGGAGCGCCCCGGCAGCAGGGGGCGCACGTGCTCGGCGTCGAGGGCGTTGTCCAGCACGGCGAGCACGCGGCGGCCGGCCAGCTCGGCGCGCCACAGGGCGCCCCGCTCAGCCGATGTGACCGGGATGTGGTCGGCGGGCACCCCGAGCTGGCGCAGGAGGGTCTCCAGCGCGGCGGCGGCGTCGACCGGTTCGCGGCCCGCGGTGTGGGCCAGCAGGTCGACGAAGAGCCGGCCGTCCGGATAGCGGGTGGCGAGCCGGTGGGCCGCGTGGACGGCGAGCGCGGTCTTGCCGACCCCGGCCATGCCGTCGATCGTGACGACCGCCGGGCCGTGGTAGCCGCCCGCGAGCCGCTCCAGCTCGGCGGCCCGTCCGGAGAAGTCGGGGATGTCGTACGGCAGGAAGGTGGAGCGGCGCGGCGGGCCGGGGACCACCGGTGTGGCTGCGGCCGGGCGCAGGGCCGGGTCGTCGGCCAGGACCGCCCGTTCCAGCTCGGTGAAGGCGCGCCCGGGATCGAGGCCCTGCTCGTCGGCGAGAGCCGCGCGGTAGGAGCGCGCCGCGGCCAGGGCGTCGGCCTGGCGTCCCGCCCGGTGCAGGGCCAGGACGAGGTGGCCGGCGAGCCGCTCGCGGAGCGGGTTGGCGCTCACCTGGGCGGCGAGCTCGTCGAGCAGCTCCCCGTGACGGCCGGCGGCGAGCCCGGCCTCGGCCAGGCGCTCGTACGCCGACAGCCGCCGGTCCCTCCACAGTTCCCGGACGCCGTCGACGTAGTGCGCGTGCACGTCCTCCAGCGCCTCGCCGCTCCACAGGTCCAGGGCTTGGCGCAGCTCGCCGGCGGCCACCAGCTCGGTGAACTCCCGCGCGTCGAGCTGCCCCGGCCCGGGCCGCGCGACGTAGCCGCCGGCACGCGTCTCCAGGAGCTCCGCCGCTCCCGCGCCGCGCAGCACCCTGCGGATCGCGGTGACCGAGGCGTGGATCTGCGACCGGGCGGTGTCGGGCCGGTCGTGGCCCCACATCGCGTCGATCAGCCGCTCGATGCTGATCACCCGGCCGGAGTTGAGCAGGAGGTAGGCCAGGACGGCCCGGTGACGTGGGGCCACACCCGTCAGGGGCGCGCCGTCGGCGATCAGCTGGACGGGGCCGAGAAGGGTGAGGCGCAGCATCGTCCCTGCCACACCCCTCCCCCGCCGTCGCATCGCGCGCGCATAGCGAATGTATCAATCCGCACGGCCACTGTGGATCTCACACGAACCGAGAGAAACCAAGACGAAACCCAGACGGAGGAAACCCGATGGAAGCCCGGATGAAGAACCCCGCCACGCTCGTACCCGCCGCGATCCAGCCGATCCAGGAGCTGATGAGGGCCGCCCAGTCGCAAGGGCTGCCCCAGGAGCTCATGGAGATGATCCACCTGCGGGTCAGCCAGATCAACGGGTGCGGCTTCTGCGTCGACGCGGGCCTGAAGAACCTGCGCAAGCTCGGCGAGAGCGACGAGCGCATCGGCCTGGTCACCGCCTGGCGCGAGACCCCGTACTACACCGGCGCCGAGCGGGCCGCGCTGGCGCTGGCCGAGGCCGCGACCCGGCTGGCCGACCGCGACGACGCCGTCCCCGACGAGGTCTGGGACAACGCCACCGGCCACTTCGACGAGCGGCAGCTGGCCTCGATCCTGCTGATGACCGCCGTCACCAACCTCTTCAACCGCCTGAACGCCCCGATCCGGCAGGTCGCCGGCAGCTGGTGAGCGCCGGCCCTCACGCACAAGGAGACATCGACATGTCCGTCGTCCGCTCGCACCGCTACCTCGTCGCCGAGGCGGGCCTGGAGGAGTTCCTGGCCCGCCGCAGCTCGCTGATCGCGACCGTCCGGGAGGGGCACCCCGGGCTCAGCCGCGCCGTGCTGATCCGTCTTGAGGACGGCACCTACACCGACACCTGGTACTGGGAGAGCGCCGGGCAGCTGGGCGCCGCGCTCGCCGCCCTGCCCACCTTCCCCGAGGCGCCGCTGACCATGGCCCTCACCAGGGACGGCACCGCCCTGAACGGCCGGGTCGTCGACGAGCGCTGAGACCCGACGGCCGTCTCAGACCGTCTCAGACCGTCTTGGGCCGTCTTGGGCCGGTCGCCTCCGGCTCCGGCGGTGCCGACCGGCGGGGGCCGGCACCCGGGCCGGGTGACCACACGACGAGGGCGTCCGCGACGGCGGGCGCCCTTCGTGGTTCCCGCCGAACCTCCCGTTACTTCTCATTACTTCTCATTGCAAAAAATAAGCAAATTTACGCAGAATTCATACATGAAAGGGAAATAAGGGATAAATCGGATCGCGCTCGGGGAGCTAGATCGTTAAGGTGTGGGGTGTGACGGGAACGGGGGATCTTGGTCGTGTCTGCCCGCTCGGGTCCGGGGCGCCATCGCCCCCGACGTGACGGCGGCTGAACGACTCCCCCTCCCCTGAACTCCAGGTCCGTCCGGGCCGAGGTGCCACCCGGATGCCCGTACGGCCTCGCGCGAGCCGTACAGAATCCTCACCACCCCCTACCCCCACCCCGTCCGTGCGGCGTGTCATGAGATGCCGCCGGACGTCCCCCTAGGAAAGGCTCTCCTTTGTCGCGATTCATGCGGCTTTCGCATGCCCTGGTGACGGCCGTCGTCGCCTTGACCCTCGTCTTACCCGCCGGAACCGCCCACGCGGGCGGCCCGGCGAACACGCTCGCGGCGGCCGAACCCGCCCCGCCGCCCAAGATCCCGGCGGCGGTCCGCGACAGCGTGGCCGGCGGCCGCGCCGCCACCTTCTGGGTGCGCCTCGCCCAGCGCGCCGACCTCGGCGCCGCGGCGGGCGAGAAGACCCGCGCCGGCCGGGCCTCGGAGGTGATCCGCGCCCGCAAAGACGTGGCCGGCTCCTCCCAGCGGCGCGTCATCGCCACCCTGCGCGCCGCCGGCGCCGACTTCACCTCGTACTGGATCTCCAACACCGTCAGGGTGACCGGCGACGGCGCGCTGCTGGAGCGGCTCGCCGCGCTGCCCGAGGTGGCGAAGATCGAGGCGGACGTCCCGCTCGCCGTTCCGAGACCCGCCGTGGCCCCACGGGCGCAGGCCACGGTGGCAGGTGTCGAGTGGAACGTCGAGAGGATCGGCGCCGACCAGGTGTGGGACGAGTTCTCCGACCGCGGCCAGGGCATCGTGGTCGCCAACATCGACACCGGCGTCCAGTGGGACCACCCCGCCCTGCTCGGCCAGTACCGGGGCAACACCGGCGGCACCGCGAACCACAACTACGCCTGGTTCAACCCGGTGGGCGGATGCCCCACCGCGGCGCCGTGCGACACCGACGGGCACGGCACGCACACGATGGGGACGATGGCCGGCGACGACGGCGGCACGAACAAGATCGGCGTCGCCCCCGGCGTGAAGTGGATCGCCGCCAAGGGGTGCGAGGGCACGACCTGCTCGGCCGCCCACCTGCTCGCCGCCGGTCAGTGGATGCTGGCCCCCACCGACCTCAACGGGAACAACCCCCGCCCCGACCTCGCCCCCGACGTGGTGAACAACTCCTGGGGCGGCCCGGGCTACTCGGAGTGGTACGCCGACGTCCTGTCCTCCTGGGTGCGGGCGGGCATCTTCCCCGCCTTCTCCATCGGCAACGACGGACCGGACTGCGGGACCGCGGGCTACCCCGGCGGCCTCGTCCAGGCCTACAGCTCGGCGGCCTTCGACGTGAACGACGTCATCGCGCCGTTCTCCAGCCGGGGTGACGGCTCCCCCTACATCAAGCCCGACATCGCCGCGCCCGGGGTGAACGTGCGCTCCTCGGTGCCCGGCGGCTACGCGGGCTACAGCGGGACCTCCATGGCCTCCCCGCACACGGCGGCGACGGTGGCCCTCATCTGGGCGGCGGTGCCGGGCCTGCGCGGCAACGTCGACGCGACCCGGGAGATCCTGGACTCCAGCGCCGTGCCCAAGCCCGACACCTCCTGCGCCTCGGCCGGGACGGTCAACGAGGTCTGGGGGCACGGCAAGCTGGACGCCTACGCCGCCGTCGCGCGGGCCAGGTCGGGCGTGATCGCGCCGGGAACCGAGCTGCCGCTGGTGATGGGCTACAACCGCTCGCTGCCCGGCACCGACGGCCACTGGGGCCTCTCCTCGGTCGACCGCGACCCGGCCACCTACTGGGAGGTCCCGTCGTTCGTGAACTCGGTGTCGATCAACTACGCCTTCGAGGGCGGCCGCCGCACGACGGACAAGGTGGTGGTGCAGCTGCCGGCCGGCGAGCCGGCCCGGACGCTGACGATGTCGGTCCAGGCGGCCTACGTGGGCACGGTGGACAACGTCACGGTGAGCCCGGCGCAGAGCTACAGCTTCAGCCCGGCCACCGGCAACAAGGTCACGATCACCTTCCCGCCGGTCCACGGGTGCTGCCTGTCGCTGAGCTTCCCCAGCGGCCCCTGGTCGCCGACCATCAAGATCGCCGAGGTGCGGGCGTTCTCGGCGGCCGGCAAGAACGCCGCCCTGGGCCGGCCGGTCCAGGGCGGCGCGCAGCCCGGCTACGGCACGGCGAACACGGTGGACGGCAACACCTCCACCTACTGGGAGAGCGCCAACAACGCCTTCCCGCAGTCGCTGACCGTCGACCTCGGCGCGACCTGCCGGATCTACCAGGTGGAGATGACGCTGCCGCCGTCGTGGGGCGCCCGCACCCAGACGCTGTCCATCGAGGGCAGCACCGACGGCGTCACCTACAAACCGATCGCCGGGTCGCGGGCGTACGCCTTCACCCCGGCCTCGGGGAACGCCGTGTCGACGAGCTTCAACATGGTCGCCGTACGGTACGTCCGGCTGGTGTTCACCGCCAACACCGCCTGGCCCGCCGGCCAGCTCTCGGAACTGCGCGTCCTCGCCTCCTGACCCTCCCGACCCTCCTGACCTTCCTGATCCGCTGACGTCCTCGCCGGGTGTCCTCCACGTCGTGGGGGGCACCCGGCCTCGTCTCACAAGGAGTCTCGTACGAAGTCTCATACGGAGGTTTCACCCGGAGTTTCATACGAAGTCTCATGCGGAATGCGGCGGATCTCCTTGAGCACCGCATACTGAATATGCATACTTGGTATCCATGTCGATCAGGCACGGGCTGCTCGCCCTCCTCAGCAGGGGGCCCCGGCACGGCTACCAGCTGCGGGTGGAGTTCGAGGGGTCGACCGGGGCGACCTGGCCGCTCAACATCGGCCAGGTCTACACGACGCTGTCGCGCCTGGAGCGCGACGGCCTGGTCGAGCCGGGCGAGTCCGACGAGCAGGGCCGGGTCGTCTACACGATCACCGCGGCCGGCCTGGCGGAGATGACGCGCTGGTTCGCCACCCCGGTCGTCCAGTCCGACCGGCCACGGGACGAGCTCGTCATCAAACTGGCCATGGCCGTCGCCGCCAGGCAGGTGGACGTCGCCGAGGTCATCCGCGGGCAGCGGACCGCGACCATGCGCGCCCTCCAGCAGCTGACCAGGTCCAAACGGGCCACCACCGAGCGGGGCGCCACCGAAGGCGCGGCCCAGCGGCTCGTGCTCGATTCCATGATCTTCCAGGCCGAGGCCGAGCAACGGTGGCTGGACCACTGCGAGGCCGTTCTCAAGGAGGAAAGATGACGGTCGTACGGCTGGCCGAGGTGACCAAGGTCCACGGCGAGGGGGCCACGGCCGTACACGCCCTCAAGGGGGTGAGCCTGGAGGTCGGCGCGGGAGAGCTGGTCGCGGTCATGGGCCCGTCGGGGTCGGGCAAGTCGACCCTGCTCAACCTCGCGGGCGGGCTCGACCGGCCCACGTCGGGGACGGTGCGCCTCGGCGGGCAGGACCTCGCCGCCGTACGCGACCTGGCGGCACTGCGGCGCCGCGGCGCCGGCTACGTCTTCCAGGACCTCAACCTGATCACCTCGCTGACCGCCGCGGAGAACGTGATGCTGCCGCGCGAGCTCGACGGCGTGCGCACACGCCTGGCCAGGCAGGAGGCCATGGCCGTGCTGACGGAGATCGACGTGGCACACCTGGCCGACCGCTTCCCCGACGAGCTGTCCGGCGGCCAGCGCCAGCGGGTCGCGATCGCCCGCGCCCTGGTGGGCGAGCGGCGCCTGCTGCTGGCCGACGAGCCGACCGGCGCGCTCGACACGCGCACCGGCGACGAGATCCTGCGGATACTGCGCGCCCGCTGTGACGCGGGCGCGGCGGTCTTGCTCGTCACCCACGAGCCGCGCTACGCCGCCTGGGCCGACCGGGTGGTGTTCCTGCGCGACGGGACGATCGCCGACTCCACGTCCGCTTCCGCCGATTCCGCCGACGTCTCGCCGGCGAGCGCCCGGTGAGCGCCGTCCGCGTCGCGCTGCGCGTCGCCCGGCGCGGCGCGTGGCACTCCCGGGGACGAAGCGCGCTCATCATGGTGATGATCGGCCTGCCCGTCCTGGTGATCACGACGCTTCTCACCCTCACCGAGACGATGACCGTCACCCCCCGGGAGGGAGTGGTGGCCGAGCTCGGCGCGGCCGACGCCCGCCTCACCCAGGCCCCCGGGGGCACGGTGCTCCGCCAGGAGCCGGACGGCGGGGCGGGCTGGAGCACCGGCGACGGCGAAGCGGCCGCGCCCGGGCAGGGCGCCGCCGAGGTGGCGGCGCTGCTCGGGCCGGGCACCCGGCTGGTCCCCTTCAACGGCGGCGTGCTCCAGCTGGGCACCGAGCGGGTCGAGGCGCTGGAGACCGACCTGCGCGACCCCCTCACCAGGGGGACGTTGACATTGCGCGAGGGCAGGTTCCCCGCCGCCCGCGAGGCCGCGGTGACGCCCGCGCTCGGCCTGCGGCCCGGCGACCTCCTGCGGCCGTCCGGCGCGGCGCCGCTGACGGTGGTGGGCGTGGTCGAGCACCCGCACCGGCCCTCGCTGCGCAAGGTCGTGGGCCCGGACCTCCCCCTGGCGCCGGACGAGGCCTGGTCCCCGCGCGGGTACGGCACCGGATGGCTCGCCGACACCGCGAAGCCGGTGGCCTGGGCCGAGGTGCCCGCGCTGAACAGGGCCGGCCTGTACGTCCTGTCCCGCACCATGATCATGAACTCGCCGCGCCTCCCGGCCCGCGACCCGGCCTCCGACGTCCAGTACACGGTCGGCCTCGGCGCCATGCTGGTCATGGTGGCGCTGGTGACCGTGCTGCTGGCCGGGCCCGCCTTCGCGGTCGGGCTCCGCAGGCGGCGCAGGGAACTGGCCGAGATCGCCGCGCAGGGCGGCTCGGCCGGGCAGCTGCGCACGATCGTGCTGGCCGACGGGCTGGTCCTCGGCGGTGCGGCCACCCTCCTCGCGACGGCGCTGGGCATCGCGGCCGGAACGCTGGGCGCCCCGGTCGCGGCACGCTGGGGCGGGCAGGCCGGCCCGCCGCAGGTGCCGTGGCCGCCGGTGCTGGGCGTCGCCGCGCTGGGCCTGCTCACCGGGCTCGTGGCGGCACTGGTGCCCGCCGTGCAGGCGGCCCGGCAGAACACCGCGACCGTGCTGGCCGACCGCGCGCCCGCGGTGACCGACCGGCGCGGATGGCCCCTGCTGGGGGCCGCGCTGATACTGGCCGGGCTGGGGGCGACCGTGGTGGCGCGGCGCCAGCCGGGCTCGGTGTGGGTGCTCGCCTGCGCGGTGCCGATCCTGCTCGGGCTGGTGGCGCTGACACCCTGGCTGGTCCGCCGGACGGGACGCCCGGCCGCGCGGCTGCCGCTCCCGCTGCGGGTGGCCGTCCGCGACGCGGTCCGCCACCGGTCCCGGACGGCGAGCGCGGTGGCGGCCGTCATGGCGGTCACCGCCACGGTCGTGGCGATGGGCATCGGCACCCACAGCCAGTACATCGACCGGCGCGACGCCTACACCTCGGCACGCCCGGCCGGCATGCTGGCGATCTGGGCCGGCACCGTCGACGCCGCGACCTGGAAGAGGCTCCGCGCCGAAGCGGCCCGCCGGCTGCCGGGCGTGCCGCTGGCCTCCGGCTACACGGCGAGGAACGCCGAGAACCGCCGCTACGCGCTGCGGTACACGGTGCGCTGGAACGGGATACGCACGCGCCGCACGGCGGCCATCGGCGACCAGGCCCTGCTCACACTCCTGCAGGGACGCCACGACCCCCGCGCGGCCGCCGCGCTGGCGAGCGGCAGGGCCGTGGTGTTCGACGCCGCCGCGCTGCGCGACGGCAGGCTGACACTGCGGGCGGGCTCCGCCTCCGGCCCCCCGCGCACCCTGCGGGTACCCGCGATACTGGCCGTCCCCGCCGACGAGCACCAGGGCGGCGCCCTGCTGCCACGCGCCCTGGTCGAACGGGCCGGCTTCACCACCACGGAAAGCCAGCTCTACGCCATGCACCGGCCACCGGCCGGCTCGACACTCTGGCGCGACCTGCACAAGGTGACCCCCCGCGTCACGGTCGCCTCCGAGGAGGGCTACCGCAACACGCCCGACCCCGGGCTGTGGGGCTGGCTCGCCGGCGCCCTCGTCCTCGTCGTGGGCGGCACGCTGGCCGCCACCCGCCTGGCCGCCGCCGACACACGTCCCGAGCGGGCGACGATGGCGGCCATCGGCGCCCCGCCCGGCACGTTGCGGATGGTCGTGGCCGGCCAGGCCCTCTACATCTCCGGGCTCGGCGCACTGGTGGGACTGGCCGCGGGAGCGGTGACGGGCGTGGCGCTCAGCCGGCCGATGACGACGCACGGCGCCGGCGATCCCGCGACGATCGCCGTGCCGTGGCCGTTCGTGGCCGCCGTGGTGGTCGGGCTGCCCGTCCTGGCGACCCTGGCGGCGCTGGTCACCCGGACCCCGCCGCCCCTCACCCGCCGCCTTCCGTGACCCTCGTCGACCCTCGTCGACCCTCGTTGACCTTCGTCAGGCCCAGGGGTCGAAGGGGATGCCGCCGGGCTTGGAACGCGAGAGGAGGTCCGCGAACCTGCCGTCATTGATCTTGATGGTCGCGGAGCCGAAGTTCGCGTTCATCAGCTTGTCGCGCAGCGCGGTGCTGGGCCAGCCGTTCCAGTCCACCAGCGGAGGGTAGCGCCAGTTGTGGTAGTGGTTCTCCGGCGGCTCGTCGTTGCCGTTGGCGAGCCGGATGAAGTGCGTCGACGCCCCGTCCTTGTGGTAGACGACCTTGGGGTGCGACCCGTCGAAACGCACCTGCGAGCGCGGGTAGGTCACGACGCTGCTGTGCTGCGTGGTCGAGACGTACTCCACCTGGTTGGACGCCTGGTTGACCCAGGAGATGACGTGCTCCCAGTCGTGACGGTGGCCCCCGAGGCTGATGCCGGGCAGCGCCTGGTCCTTCTCGAAGTAGCTGGCGTACACGATGGCGCACCAGCCGTTGTTGCACTTGGCGCGGGCGTAGGTCTGCGAGTTGTCCAGGTCCGACTGGTCACGGCAGTTGCCGTTGACCGCGCCGGTCGGGTTCAGCCCCGGGGCGAGGGTCCCGTCCGGCCCGATGCCGGGGGTGGCGTAGCAGCCGTCGCCGTCGTAGTCGTAGGCCGGCGAGAACGACGACTCATACCCTCCGGCCGACTGGGGCAGGTTGCGGGGCGGATCGGCGTAGGCCGCCGACGCGGGGATCACGACCCCCAGAACGGTGACACCGAACACGATCCCGAGCCGGGAACGCCTGCGCGTGGGGGGTGCGGGCAAGGATGTGCTCCTCTCTGACCCGGTCGCCGACTTCGATGCCCTCGCGGTGGACGTGAACGACAGCTTTCGCATTCTTCCGCTTTCTCGAAGGACTGCTCCGTGACCTGACAGCGCGTCGGCGTGGTACCCGCGTCGGCGGCGTTCTCCGCGCTGACACGAGCGCGCCTCGCACCTGCACGGCACCACGGAACCGGCGCTTGATCAAGGTCTCCGCGGCAAATGACGCCGACATGTATCGGCGGCGGTCAGCGGGTGAACCACGAGCGAAAGATCACAAATCACGGTGCGGGCGGCTCACGCGCAGCGCGTCGAGGCGATGCCCGCGACCGGATGGACGCCCGCGAGCCGCCGCGAGGAAAAGGGGTCGCCCGGGCGAGCGGCGGAACGTACCGTCGCCGTTATGAAGCTGCTCTCGGTCAACATCGGCCGGCCCCGGCCCAACCCGTGGAAGGGGCTGGGCTCGACGGGCATCGACAAGCGGCCCGTCGACGGCCCGGTCGCCGTCACCGCCCCCGGCCCCAAGGGCACCGGCGCGGTCGGCCTCGCCGGCGACCGGGTCCACGACGTCAAGCACCACGGCGGCTCCGACCAGGCCGTCTACGCCTACGCCCGCGAGGATCTCGACGGCTGGGAGACCGAGCTGGGCAGGCCGCTCCCGAACGGGGTCTTCGGGGAGAACCTCACGACCCTGGGCCTGGACGTCAACGGGGCCCTGATCGGCGAACGGTGGCGGATCGGGCCGGACGTCGTCCTGGAGGTGTCGTGCCCGCGCCTCCCGTGCGCGACGTTCCAGGGCTGGCTGGAGCGTGAGGGCTGGATCAAACGGTTCACCCAGGCCGCACGACCGGGCGCGTACCTGCGCGTGATCGAGCCCGGCGACATCCGCGCCGCCGACCCGGTCGAGATCGTGCACCGGCCCGGCCACGAGGTGACCGTCGCGCTCGTCTTCCGGGCGATGACGTCGGAGCCGAGCCTGCTGCCACGACTGCCGGCCGCCGACGCGCTGCCGGAGGAGATCAGGGAACGGGCCGGCCGGCGCACCGGCGCGTAGCCACCGGCTCCGGCGGATCGCCCGCACGGGCGAGACGAGGCGGCCCGGCGTCGGCGCGCGAGGACAGAGCCGCACTCCCCCGCGACCGCACCCCGCGTGAAACGGTGCGGGTGCCCCGTCCGGCTCGTCCGGACGAGCCGGGCCCGGGCACCGGACCGGAGCGGGACCCGGCCCGGCGGCGCCCGGCGAGGACGACGCGGGCCGGACCGGCCCGGCGCGACGGCCGGGATGCCACGGGGATAACGGGACGCCACGGGACGCCACGCGACGGAGGCCGTCCGGGCCGCCCGCCCGAGGGCGGATCGGCGGCGACGGAGAGGACTTTCGCCCCTAACGCGCCCGCGGGACGGAAGGGCAGCCTGGAGGGTATGAAGCTCGACTCGGCAGGTCTGGAGATCCTCTCGCGCCAGGACTGCGCCGCGCTCCTGCTGTCGGCCTCGATCGGGCGCATCGTGTTCACCGACCGGGCCCTGCCCGCGGTGCAGCCGGTCAACTTCGTGCTCGACGGCCAGGACATCGTGATCCGCACGGCCATCGGCTCCAAGCTCGCCGCCGCGACCAGCGACGCGATCGTCGCCTTCGAGGCCGACGAGTTCGACCCCGCCGCCCGCACGGGCTGGTCGGTCACCGCCGTCGGGCCCGCGCGCGCCGTACGCGAACCCGGCGAGATCGAGCGCCTGTCCGGGCTCCCCCTGCGCACCTGGACGCGGGGCGGCCACGACCACTACATCGTGGTACGCGCCGAGCAGCTCTCCGGCCGCCGCCTCACGTCCCGAGACGACGCGCGGGAAGCCTGACCCTTTCCCCTCTTCGGCGACCCCGAACGTCCGGGGCGCGGCCTCCCGCGGCCCGTACGCACGGAAGAGGCCCGCTCCCCCCGGGGCGGGCCTCGTCGCAGGCGGTGGGGACGGTTACCGGAGGACGGGGTAGCGGCGCACCAGGGGGGTGGTGGCCCACCAGGCGCCGATGCCCCAGGTGGTGCCGGCGCCGTTCAGGGCGAGCCCCGCCAGCACGACGGCGTAGACGAGGTGGTCGTCCATGAAGGGGTTGGTCTCCAGGGGCAGTGCGGCGGCCCACATCAGGACCATCATCAGGCCGCCCGCGACGGCGGCGACGCGCAGGCCCGCACCCAGGACGAGAGCGGTGCCGACACCGAGCAGGCCGAGCATGAACAGCCAGTCGACCCACCCCTGCCCGGCCAGGCCGGTGAACACCCCGCCCAGGGCGTTCTCACCGGTGCCCTTGAGGAAGCCGGTGGTGGGGCTGCCCCCGCCGACCCAGGCCCGCTCGGCGGGAGTGGCGAACCCCCAGCCGAAGGCCTTGTCCAGGAACGCCCACAGGAAGATCCAGCCCAGGCTGATCCGGGCGACCGCCCAGACGCGGTCGGCCGCACGCCCGGCGGCCCGGCCTCCGGCGGCCGCGGGCTCGGCGGCCGACGCCGGAACGGCCCGTGCGGGAACGGCCGGCCCGGGAACCGCGCCCGCGGGCCCGGTGTGAACCTCGTATCCATGAGTGGCGGCCATGACGGCTCCCTTTCCCTGGTGCTCCGTGGTGCTGCGTGGTGTCCGGCGGACTTCGTGACGTCTTCATCACACCGCTTCCCGGAGCCCCGCCACAGTGCCGTACGAACCGAGCCGCGGTCCTCGAACGTCCCTCTCCCGCGGGACTTTCGGCCCTGTCACGCGACGTACGACGGGACGGGGGCGCCGCCACGACGGCCGGATGAGCCCCCGGAGGCGATCAGAGCCTGCCGAGCCCCCGGGCCAGGACGGTGGCGGTCTTCGCGACGGTCCCGTTGTCGGCGGCGAGGCCCGGGGTGCGGTTGGTGTAGATCGCCATGATGACGGGAGCGGCGCCCTTCCCGGGCCAGACGACGGCGATGTCGTGCCCGCCGCCGAACCCGTCGGAGTTCGTGCCGGTCTTGTCGCCGATCGTCCAGGTCCTGGGCAGGCCCGCGCGGATGCGCTCGTCCCCCGTCGTGTTCGCGATCAGCCAGGTGTTCAGCCGCTTCCGGTCCCTGGCGTCGAGGGCGTTGCCCGCCGTGACCGCGCGCAGGGTGCGGCCCATGGCCGCGGGCGTCGTGGTGTCACGCCTCTCCTTGGGACTCCAGTCGTTGAGCTCGGTCTCCCACCGGTCCAGCCGGGAGACCGGGTCCTTCAGCGTCCGGAAGTACCGGGTCAGCCCGGCAGGGCCGCCGATCCGCCTCAGCAGCACGTTGGCCGCCGTGTTGTCGCTCCGGGTGACGGCCGCCTCGCACAGCCGCGCGACGGTGAGCCCGTCGCCCGTGTGCTTCTCGGTGACCGGCGAGCCGGGCCTCACCTCGGCGGCCGTCCACCTGACGACCTTGTTCATCAGGCCGGGCTCCACGGTGCGCGCCCTGTGCAGCACACCCGCGCAGAGGGGCGCCTTGAAGGTGGACAGCAGCGGGAAACGCTCACCCGCCCGGTACGCCACCGTCTTACCGGTGGCCGTGTCCACGGCGTACGCGCCGATCCGGCCCTTGAAGGACACCTCCAGCGCACGCAGCTCCTCAAACACCCGATCGGTGCGCGTGGACGCCGGCACCGGCGCGGCGGCGACCGCGTGAGCGGCCGAGGTGGCACCCGCCGAAGGGATGAGCGCGAGTGAGACCAGCACCGAGAGGACGGTGCGCCGAACGGGACGAGTGAGCATGCGATGCCTTCCAGCGGTGAACGGGATTCGACGGAAAGTCTCGCGCCGCCCCTCGATGCCGTCAAAGACAGAAACGAGCGGTTCCATGCTGAAATGGCATACGCTCGCGTCATGGACGTCCTCGGAGCCTGCAGAGCGTTCGTCAACGTGAGCGAGCGCGGAAGCTTCACGGAGGGCGCGGCGGCCACGCGGGTGCCGCAGTCGGTCGCGAGCCGCCGGATCGCCGCCCTGGAGAAACACCTCGGGGAGCGGTTGTTCGACCGGTCGTCACGCGGAGCGATACTCACGCAGTTCGGCCGTGACATGCTGCCGTCGGCCAAGCGTCTCGTGCGCCTGGCCGACGACATGCGGGACGAGGCGAAACGAGCCAGGCTCAACCCCCTCCGCCTCGCCGTTCCCGACATCTGCACCACGCGCGACCTGGCGCGGCTCGACGCGGAGGCACGCAGGAACGGCGTACACCTCGATCTCCACGCCGCCACCCCGGCCGGGCGGACGGAACTCGTCCGCTCCCGTGAGGCCCGCGCCGCCCTCGCGGCCGTGCCCCCGGGCGACGCGACCTGGTCGGTGAGGCTCGGACTCGCCGCCGCCACGGACCGGCTCGCCGGCACCCTCTACGTCGAGACCCTCCGGGCCGGCCGGGCCGCGCGGTCGTCGCGAAGAAGCCGGATCTGGATCCAGCCCGAGGACGACGTCCCCCACATCCGCGACCCGATGTTCCGGACCCGCGACGCCGTCGGCCTCCAGCCCGCCCAGGTCACCGTCTCCACCACGCTCGCCGCCGCCACCGCCGAGGTCCTCGGCTCGACGGATCTCCTCCTGTGCTCGCCCAAACAGGCCGACGAGCTGGATCTGCACTGGCGCCCCGTCGGCGAGATCCACCCCGCCCGCGGATTCGACGTCACCGCCGCCGTCAGGGACGACGCGGAACGCATCCGGACCCGGCTGTGGCACGCGATCGCGCGCTGCCTGGGCGCGGACGACCAGGACGAAGGGACACCGTGAACACCATGGACGCTGTGGACGCCCGGAATCTGATCCGCGAACTCCGGCGGGCGCTCGACGACGCCGGGCTGAGCGGATCGTTCCTGGTCCGGGACCTGCGTTCCGGCGAGGAGATCGGCATCGAACCAGACCTGGAGTTCCCGATCGCCTCGATCGTCAAGATCCCACTCGCCGTCGCGACCCTCGAACGCATCCGAAAGGGCGAACTCGACGGCTCCACACAGATCGACGTACGACCGGGCGGAATCACCACCCCGGGACCGACCGGGCTGAGCAGGTTCCGCCACCCCGCCCGGATCGCGGTCGACGACCTGCTCTACCTCAGCACCGCCGTGAGCGACAACACGGCGGCGGACGCGCTGTTCACCCTCACCCCGCCCGCCGAGGTCTCGGCACTGCTGCAAGAACTGGGGCTCCAGGGCATCGCGGTGCGCCACACCATGCGGGAACTCTCCGAGACCCCGGCGGAACGCCTCGACCCCGCCGACGCCCACCTGGCCCACTTCCTCGCCATCGAGGCGGGCACGGCCGGACGGGGACATCGCATCCCGCTCCTCGACGTGACCCGCGCGAACTCGGCCTCCGCGCGAGCGCTCATGGAACTCCTGCGGGCACTGTGGACACCGTCCCGGATCGACCCGGACCTCAGCGAGCGCGTACGAACCCTCATGGCCGACAACCTGCTGCGGCACCGGCTGGCACCCGACTTCAGCTCCGACGCCTCGAAATGGTCCTCCAAGACCGGGACACTTCTCAACCTCCGCCACGAGATCGGCGTCGTCGAACACGCCGACGGCCAGATCTTCGGAGTCGTCGTGCTCACCGAGTCCCGCGTACCGGCCACCAGCCAACCCGAAGCCGAGGCGCTCATGGCACAGGTCGCGCGCGCACTCCGCGACCGGCTACGGCACCCGTGAACGGAACACGGCGGAAAGCGGAAACAGGCCGCGGGGTGAGCCGGCGACCGGTCGGCGGCGGTCGCGACGGCGCCGGGCGGGCCGATAGCATACGCGGATGTCCCCGATGCGTCTGCGTCGCTCGGTCCGCGCGGTCATCCTCAACGAGGACGACCACATCCTGCTCTGCAGACTGGTCATTTCCAAGCCGGCCGGGACGATCGCCGTGTGGGCGGCACCCGGCGGAGGCGTGAAGCCCGACGAGGCCGCCCTTGCCGCCCTGCGCCGGGAACTCCACGAGGAGACAGGGCTCGTCATCGACACCGACCCGCCACACGTCTGGCATCAAGAGGTCATCGATCCCGGACACGCGCCGGGCCACGACGGAGTGATCAACGACTACTTCCTCGTCCGCGTCGCGTCGTTCCATCCTCGCGGCGCGATGTCCGACGACGAACTCGCCGCCGAGAACATCGTCGCCTTCCGCTGGTGGCGGCTGTCCGACATCGCCGGCTACCGCGGCCCCGACGTGTTCTCACCGCGCGACCTGGCCACACCGCTGACGGCACTGATCACCGACGGGGTGCCGGCCAGACCCGTACCACTCGGCCTGTGAGCCCTTGCCGACCCGCCCGCACCCATCAGCGGGTACGGGCGCCCGCGGCACCCCACCGGCGGTGGATCGCCGCCCGCCCGTTCGCGGCCCGCCGCGCACGGGCGATTCCCCAGCCGATGAGCGCCGCGGCCACCACCGTGAGCGTGAGAGCCGCGATCATGACCGCCTCCCGGAACTGCGCGGTCTGCTGCCCGCTCCAGCCCGACGCGGCGAGATCACCGGTGAACACCGCCGCGAGGATGGTGCCGGTGACGGCGACACCGGCCCCGGAGGTGACCTCGCCGGCGGTGTCGATGAGTGCCGTACCGACCGTGGTCCGGTTCTCCGGCAGGCCACGCAGGACGTTGACGCTGGAGACGACACCGACCACGCGCATCCCGGCGGCCACGAGCACGAGGGCGGCCGCGACCCCCGCGTAGCCGAAACGGCCCAGCAGGCCGTAGACGGCGAGCCCGGCCACGACGGCCCCGGCGCTGAGCCACGCGGCCCGGTCGAGACCGGCCCGCCGCACGAACGGGCCGACGAACGCGCCACCCGCGACGAGGACGACGACCTGCGGCAACATCCCGAGGGCGGCCTGCGCCGGCGTCCACCCCCAGTCGAGCTGCAACTGCAGCGTCACCATGTAACCGAGGCCGACGGTCGCCAGCCCGGCCGCCGCCTTGAACGCCAGACCGCTGGAGACCAGAGGGTGAGCGAGCAGCCTCAGGTCGAGGAGCGGGTGGCGCGCCGAACGCTCGCGCAGGACGAACACGACCGCCGCCACGACGGCCGCCACCGAGGCCGCCCACGCGACCCACGACCCGGCGCCCTCCTCCACGAACAGCGTCGGCGTGACGAGCGCGAGCACGATCGCCACCGTGCCCAGCACCGCACCCGCGACATCCACCGGATCGCGGTGCAGGTCGGCCGCTACGTCCGCGGCGACACCGAACCGCACACCGACGACCGCGAGGACGGCGATCGGCACGTTCACCAGCAACAGGACCTGCCACGGCGCGACCGCCAGGACCAGCCCGCCCGCCGTCGGGCCGATCGCGAGCCCGACCAGGCCCACGGTCGAGATGAGGGTCATCGAACGGACGCGCAGCCCGTCGTCGGCGAACAACCGGAAGGCCAGCGCCATCGATCCCGGCGTGGTCATCGCGGCCGCGACCCCCATCGCCATCCGGACGGCGATCAGCTGCTCCCCGGTGGAGACGAACGCGGTGGCCAGGCTCGCGACGCCGAGCAGCACCAGGCCGACGAGCATGATCCGCCGCCGGCCGAACCGGTCGGCGATCGCGCCGAAGAACAGCATCAGCCCGCCGAACACGACCGTGTAGGAGCCCGTCACCCACTGCAGCCCGATCGTCGAGACGCGCAGCTCGCGTCCGATCGAGGGCAACGCGACGTTCAAGATCGAGTTGTCCAGCATCTCGAACAGGAACACCGCCGACAGTCCGGTCAGGGCCACCCAGGCCTCACCCAGCGACCGGGGCGAGCGAGGACGCCGCGTCGCCGGCCCGGTGCGCCGGGGGTGCCGGTGATGCCGGGAGTATTGGGCGTTCATGGCGTGCTCCTTGCCGCGGGGGTCGGTGGTGCCGTGCGTGGCGGCGAAACCGATGCGCGCCGGTCATCAGGCAGGCGGAACGGCCGGGATCCGCCGCGACGGGGGCGCGGGTCCGGTCCCGAGGGGGGCCCACGAACAGGCATATAAGATAGAGAGGTCTACCTACAGGCCGTCAGTGTAGGACGCCAGAATAAGATAGGCAAATCTATCCAACAGGGAGGCGCGAATGGCCGAACGACGCCGCGGAGCGGCACTGGAGAAAGCACTCCTCGACGCCGCCTGGGAAGAACTCACCGACAACGGCTACACCAGATTCACCATGGACGCCGTCGTCCAGCGCGCCGGCACCAGCCCCCCCGTGCTCTACCGCCGCTGGTCCGACCGCGACCAGCTCGTCCGCGCGGCCATCGCCCACGCCCTCGAACAATCCCGGGTCGACGTCCCCGACACCGGAGACCTGCGCGAGGACGTCCTCACCCTCATGCGAACGATCAACACCACCCGCGCCCAGTTCATCACCGTCATGAGCGTGCACCTCGCCGCCTACTACCAGGCCACGGGCACCAACCCCGGCGACCTCCTCGCCACAGGACACGAGAAAACCGCCGACGCACTCTTCGACCGCGCCGTCGACCGCGGCGAGATCAACCCAGAACACCTCACCGAACGCATCAAGGCCCTGCCCTTCGACCTGCTACGCCACACGATCCTCACGACCTTCACCGCCGCACCCGACCACGTCCTCGAAGAGATCGTCGACACGATCTTCCTCCCCCTCGTGCGCTGACCGCACCCCGGCGGCGGCCCGCGCGGGCCGCGTCCACGTCTCGGCGCCGGGCGGACCGGCCGCCGCCACCGAGGGGCGCTTCACCGCTCGACCCTCGTGGCGGACGCGGCAGACGCGGCAGACGCGCAGCCCCGCCAACAGCGGGAGAAAGAGACGACATCTTTCCAGATCCTTCCAGATCCCTCCAGCCCGGCGTTCACCGCCGACCTCATATCGCCCTCAGGTCAAGAGGCGGGCGCGCATGCCTTCTAGGATCAGCGACAGGCCGTGCTCGAACGTGTCCTCGCTCTGCGGGTGACCGCTTTCCATGAAGACCGCGAGCAGGTGCGGGTAGCCGGCGAGCCACCGGTGGGCCGTTTCGAGGTTCTCCCGCGCGTCCTGCGGAGGGTTCGCCTGCTCCTCCAGAACGAACCCGCTGACGTAGTTGCTGAGGGTGAAGAGGCCGCGCAGCGCCTCACGGGGCGAAAACCCGGCGCGTTCCAGGGATTCCAGCGCGCTCTGCAGGACGGGCAGGGTGTTCAGTCCGGGGCGCGCTCCGGTGAACAGCCTGGCGGCGTCGCGATGGGAGTTGAGCACCCGCCGCTGGTCACGCATGCGGTCGGCGAGCCAGTCCTGCCAGGGCTGACCGTCGGCCAGGGGCCGTAGCGGGATCTCCCGCGACAGGGCGTCGGCCATCTCGTCGAGCAACGCCTGCTTGCCGGTGAAGTGCCAGTAGAGGGCCGGTGCCTGAACATCCAGCTCGGCGGCCAGGCGCCGCAGCGTCAGCTTGTCCAGGCCCACCTCGTCCAGCAGCGCCAGCGCCGCGGTGACAATCCTGTCGCGCTCCAGCTTCACGATTGACAGCTTAACATCATTAAAGGCATCCTTAACAGTGTTAAATTTAACGACGTTAAGGAGTTTGCCGTGGACGCCACCGTAGTGCTCATCGTCGGGGCCGGACCGACCGGGCTGACCCTGGCCTGCGACCTGGCCCGGCGCGGCATCCCCTGCCGGATCATCGAACAGAGCCCCGTTCCGCAAACCGGTTCACGAGGGTTCACCCTCAAACCACGCACCCTGGAAGTACTGAACGATCTCGGGGCCGCCGACCGCGTCGTAGCCGCCGCGGCGATCCAGTCACGGATCCGCTTCCATCTGGGCGAGCCGCTGCTGTTCGATCTGGACGTACCGCCCGCGCCGCCCTCCGAACAGCGGCCCTACCCCAACGCGCTGGCCCTGCCCGAATGGCGGACCGAGGCCATCTTGCGCGAACGACTGGCCGAACTCGGCGGCGAGGTCGACTTCGGCTGCCGCCTGATCGACTTCCGGTCCGACGACGACGGCGTGACCACGACTCTCGAACGCGACGGAGCCGCGCACACCCTGCGCACCACCTACCTGGTCGGCGCGGACGGCGGCCGCAGCCTCGTCCGCCGTCACCTCGGCCTGGCCTTCACCGGTTCCACCGACGAAGACACCCGCGCCCTGCTCGCCGACGTGCGCGTCCAAGGACTGGACCAGTCCGAGGCGGTGCATTTCTGGATGACCGCGGACGGGCACATCCTCGTGCTCAGACCCATCCCCCACACCGGCACCTGGCAAGCCGTGGCATCCATGGAACCGGACCACGACGGCGACCGGACCGAGGCGTCACTGAACCTCCTGCGACACACCGTCACCGAACGCACCGGCAGAGACGACATCCGCCTGACCGACGCGACCTGGCTGTCGATCTGGCGCTACAACCTGCGCATGGTCGACACCTACCGCGTCGGCCGCGTGTTCCTCGCCGGCGACGCCGCCCACGTCCACAGCCCGTTCGGCGGCTTCGGGATGAACACCGGCATCCAGGACGCCTACAACCTTGGCTGGAAACTCGCCCTGGTCATCCAGGGCGCGGCGGAGGACCACCTGCTCGACAGCTACGAGAGCGAGCGGCTGCCCACGGCCCGTGCGGTGCTGGCCGAAAGCGATCGGCGATTCTCCGCGGCCACACCGCCACGGCCGCTGCGCCCGTTGCTGCGCTTCGTTCTCAAGCCGTTCTTCGCCCGGCGGCAGCGCAACGACCGCGACGACCGCCCGTCCTACCGGTCGAGCCCGTTGAGTCTTGATCTGGCCGCCCGCCGCGCGCCGGTGCGCGCCGGCGACGTCGCCCCCGACGGCACCGTCATCGACGCCGAGGCACGGCACACCCGGTTGTTCGATCTGTTCCGGGGCCCGCACTTCACAGTGCTGGTCTTCGGGGTCGGCCACACCCTGGCGCTCCGACGCGCCGTCGAGGGGCTCGCGGGCCGTCTGCGCGTTCACACCGTCGTCTCCACGGGACAGCGACCTGCGGCGGGCACCCACGTCATGATCGACCCCGAAGACCGCGTCCGGCGCGCCTACGGCGCCCGCACCGGTAGCGTGATCGTCATCCGGCCGGACGGCCACATCGGGCTGATCGCAGACAAACCCGCATACCAGGTAGTGCGCGACTACCTCGTGAGAATTGGCCTGCGCTCCACCGGCGCGGCGACCCATCGCGCGACCGAGCCGGAGTGAACGAGCAGGCACCCCCGCCGGCGCCACCGCCGTTCGGCCGGTTCTCCAGGAGCGTACGGGCGCCACCCGCCCGGCCCCGCGGCATGTCCGCGCCACCTGTGCCCGTGGGGCCGCGCGGTCACCCAGTCGCACGAAAGGCGGATCATCTTCGCCGCCGACGTCATGCGAGCGCGGCCAGACAGTGAACGGCGTCACACATGACCCTCGCGGCCCGATTTTCGCGACAGACTGTCGTAAACTTCACGACATATCGTCGCATAAAGGAGTGTGGAGTCGCGACAAAGCAAACCCAGAAGTTGATCGTCGTAACCGGAGCCTCCACGGGCACAGGCGCGTCAACCGCCCACGAACTGGCCCGCCGAGGATTCCACGTCCTGGCCGGCGTACGACGCGACCATGACGCCGACGCCATCCGATCGACCGGCATCGAACCGATCAACCTCGACATCACCAAGCCCGAACAGGTGAAAGCACTCACCGCACGAATCGCCGACGACCCACGCGCGCTGCACGCGCTCGTCAGCAACGCCGGCATCCAAGTGAACGCCCCGGTCGAGGCCCTGCCGATGACGCAATGGCGATGGGTCTTCGAAGTCAACCTGTTCGGCCACATCGCCATCACCCAGGCGCTCCTGCCCGCACTACTGCGCGGCAAAGGCCGCGTGATCAACATCAGCTCGATCGGCGGCAAGGCCGCCATGCCCACCTACGGCGCCTACGCCGGCGCGAAGTTCGCCCTGGAAGCGGTCAGCGACTCACTCCGCAGGGAGGTCACACCACTGGGCGTACAGGTGGTCGTGGTCGAACCCGGCGGCGTCCGCACCGAGATGGCCACCCGCGGGATCGCGACGGCGAACCAGCCGGCCACCCAGATGACGCCGGAACAGGACGAACGCTACGGCAGCCCGATCCAGGCGATCAACACCCTGATGGCCTCGGGCACCGCGTCGGGCGTAACCGCCGACACCGCCGCCCGAGTCATCACAAAAGCCGCGACAACCCGCAAACCCCGCACCCGCTACACCATCGGCCAGGACGCCGCCCCGATCATCGGCCTGGCCCGAATACTGCCCGACCGCACACTCGACCGCCTCATCGCCACCAACCTGCGCCGTTCGCGGACACGGTCCACACGGCGCGGGAGATCGTCCTCGCGTCCCTGACCCACCGCACGGGTCAAGGTCAACCCCTCGCCACGACTTCTCAGCGATGAACCCGGCAGACCCCACCGCCGACACCCACCGGACCGAGGCGGCGACCAGCCGGCCGATCGGTCACATACCGGCCAGGACCGCCGGGCGACACACGCGTACCGCCGTACGTGTCACCGTGCGCGGCCACCGAAGAAAGGCTAGGAACTGCCCTCTGGGAGGGTGTCCGCGGACATGCCCCCCTCCCCGGGAACACTCGTCAGATAGACGTGCTGGTGACCCTTACCGGCGTCGATACTGATCTGATCAAGCTGCGTCGCCGCGACGGACCACGTCGCGACGGCGGCCGACCGCTGACGGGCCGCCAGATCGAGCAAGGTCTCCCGCGAGTCCCCGGAAAGCCGCGAACCGGCCGCGTACGCGTCGACCGCGATCGCCATGGCGTCCACCGCGCCCCGGAGCCCCGCACGGGCCACGTTGGTCGCCGTCGTCCCCGAAGGAGTCTCCGCGTGCCTGTCGACGGCCTTCCGCACAACACCCCGCCATCCGTCGACCTCCGACGGCTCCGCCGACCGCGCGGCGGGCTTCCCGTCCCGGGGAAGCACCTCGGCGAGCCCGGCCAGCACCCCGTTCAGCTCACCGGCGGTCAACCGGGCCGTCGACGTCAGCTCACCGATCTGCTGGACATCCCGCTTCACCTCCGCCTCGCGCATGTCGGCGACGGCGACCTGAGAGGCGTCGGGGCGACCGAGGAGGTAACCCACCGGCCCGGCTATCGCGACGGCGGCGAGAACGGCCACGATGAGACCCGTCCGGTTGGACGGACGAACACCCGACTGAGCCGGGACACGAGGTCGCCTGGCCGTTTTTGAGGACATCCCGCGACTCCTGTCACCACGACTACCCGGTCGACGGTACCGGTTTCAACGATCTACGTCCATGCGCTCGTCGAACGCTCTTCCTCTCCCGGTGACCGTTTATTAATGATCTTGAAACAATCGAGCACCTTTACATTGTAGATTCATAACGGCACAACCGCCTCCAGTGGGCCACACGGCACGACATTCTCCGGACTTCCCGCTCCTCGACACACGGAGCGCCCCCACCCGCCCCGAAGCGGACTCGATCAACGGGCCGCGACCCCCTCCCCCTCGATCGCCTTCGGGCCGCCCCCGTGCTCGCCCCCCTCCTCGCTGCGCTACAGTCATCGACTATGAAAATCGTTCCCATTTTCACAATGGGTTTCCTCCTTCTCACGCTGACCGCCTGCGGAGGTGCGAGCGGCTCGTCCACCGGAGCGGGCGGGGCCGCGCCGGTCGTGGCGGAGCTGACGAGTTGCGGCCTCCCCCTCACCATCACCGCGCCGCCGCGCCGGGCGGTCGCCATGGAGCAGAACGCGGCGGAGATCATGCTGAAGCTGGGACTTTCCGGCCGGATGGCGGGCACGGCGTACCGGACGGACCCGGTGCTCCCCGAGCTCGAAGCCGGCTACGGCGAGGTCCCCGTCCTGGCCGCGCAGTATCCCGGCCGGGAGGCCCTGCTCGCCGCCAGGCCGGACTTCGTCTACTCGATGCGCGCCTCCGCCTACGCCCCGGACGCCGGTGGTGCCCGGAAGGAGCTGGCCAAGCTCGCGATACCGGCCTACCTCTCCTCCAACGACTGCGAGGATCCGACACTGATCCCCTCCTCCGTCACGTTCGACGCCGTCTTCGGTGAGATCGGGGACATCGCGAAGATCTTCGGCGTCCCGGAGCGCGGTGAGAGCGTGGTCGCCGATCTGCGCGGGCGCCTCGAAGCGGCCAAGGACCTCTCCCGCGCGAGCGCGGGCTCGAAGCTGATGTGGTACTACTCCGGGACGAAGACCCCGGCCATCGCGGGCCGCGGCGGGCTGCCCGACACCATCACCACGTTCCTCGGCGCCGAGAACGCCTTCTCCGACATCGCCCGGCAGTGGTCCGAGGGGAGCTGGGAGAAGATCGCCGAGCGCGACCCGGACGTGATCGTGCTCGCCGACCTCACCCGTGGCGGTGACGGTGACAGCGCCGAGGCCAAGATGAGCTTCCTGCGCTCCGACCCCGTCGCCTCCCGGCTCACCGCGGTCAGGAAGAACCGCTTCGTCGTCGTCCCCGGGTCGGCCATGGACCCCTCGATCAGGAGCGTCAGCGCCGTGGAACGGGTCGGCGCGGGCCTGCGGGACCTTCACCACTGACTTCGCCCACCACCCGGCCGCCCTTCCCCCTGTACGGATCACCGCTGACCGCGCCCACCGGCCGAACGCCCTCCCCTCCCACGAAGAACCACGGAGAACCATGATGACCACTCCCCCCACCTCCCCGGTGACCGCACGGGACCTGCTGTCCGGCTGGGAGGACCAGCAGGCCGCCTACGTGGCCCACCGCGAGAACCGCTTCCAGGTGATGCTCGACGTGCTCGGCCTGCACTGCCCCGGCGACCTCACCGTGCTCGACCTGGCCTGCGGGCCCGGCTCGATCAGCGACCGGGTGCTGAGCCGCTTCCCACGGGCCCACGCCGTCGCCCTCGACCACGACCCGGTACTGACGCGGCTCGCGCGCTCGGCCCTGGAGCCCCACGACGGCCGCGCCACCGTGGTCGAGGCCGACCTGGCGTATCCGGGCTGGTCGTCGGCGCTGCCCGAGGGGAGCTTCGACGCGGTGCTGACCTCCACGGCGCTGCACTGGCTCTCCCCCGGCCAGCTGCTGGCGGTCTACACCGAGCTGGCCCGGCTGCTGCCGCCGGGCTCCGTGCTCCTCAACGCCGACCACCTGCGTTTCGGCGACGAGAGCCCGACCCTGCGGCGGCTGTCGGCCGCCCACGACGCCGCCGTGCGACGGGAGTCCTTCGCGGGTGGTGCGGTCACCTGGGAGCGATGGTGGGCACTGGCGGCCGAGCACCCCGAGCTGGCCCCGTTGATGCCCGAACGCGAGCGGCGCTTCGCCGACCGGCCGCCACAGCCTCCGGCACCGCTGGAGTTCCACCTCGCGGCGCTGCGCACCGCGGGCTTCACCGAGGTGGGAACCGTCTGGCAGTACCTGGACGACCACGTCGTCTTCGCCAGGCGATGACCCGCGATGACCCCAAAAATGACCCCCAAGATGACCTCTGACGACTTCTCGCGCACCTCCGCGACGACCGTACCCGCCGTTCCTGCCGTACCCGCTGTGCCCCCCGTTCCTGCCGTAACCGCTGTGCCCGCCGTGCCCGTCACGACCGCAGTGCCCGTCACCCCCGAGAAACCCGCCTCGATCTCGCGGGCCGGAGGGCGACGCTCGTTCCCGCTGGTCGGTACGGGGCTGGTGCTGCTTCCCCTGTCGGTCGCGCTCGCGGTGACCGTCGGGGCCGCGGGCCTGTCGGTGGGCGACGTGTTCCAGAGCGTCGCCGCGCACCTCGGCCTCCCCGTGGGATCCCCGAGCCCCCTGCTGGACGCGATCGTCTGGGAGCTGCGCCTGCCACGGGTGCTGCTGGCGACGCTGGTCGGGGGCGGCCTGGCCGTGTGCGGCGCGGTCCTGCAGGCCTTGACCCGCAACCCGCTGGCCGACCCCTACCTGCTCGGCATCTCCTCCGGAGCCTCCACCGGGGCGGTGGCCGTCCTGATCCTCGGCCTGGGATCGGGAGCCGCGGCCGCCCTGACGACGGGCGCCTTCGCCGGCAGCCTCGCGGCCTTCTGCTGCGTGCTCGCGCTCATCGGCGCGGCACCGGGCGGTTCCCTGCGCGTCGTGCTGGCCGGGGTCGCGGTCTCGCAGCTGTTCAGCGCGCTGACCAGCCTGATCGTCATCTGGGCCGGTGACGCGCAGAGCACCCGCGGCGTGACGTTCTGGCTGCTGGGCTCCCTCGCCTCGGCGAGCTGGAGCACCGCCGCCCTCTGCGCGGCGGCGACGGGAACCGGCCTGGCACTGTGCTGGGCCGCCTCCCCCGCGCTGGACGCCTTCGCCTTCGGGCGTGAGGCCGCCGCCTCGCTCGGCTTCGCCCCGGGCAGGACCCAGCTCGTCCTGCTCGTCACCACCGCGCTGAGCACCGCGGTCCTCGTCGCCGCGAGCGGCGCCATCGGGTTCGTGGGCCTGGTCGTCCCGCACGCCGTCCGCTTCCTGGCCGGCGGCCGCCACCGCGTGCTGCTGCCGGCCTGCGCGCTGTACGGGGCGATCTTCCTGCTGTGGGCCGACACCGCCGCGCGCACGCTGTTCTCCCCGCGTGAGGTGCCCGTCGGCGTCCTCACCGCGCTGATCGGCGTCCCCGCGTTCGCGGTCATCATGCGCGGAAGGAGCGCCGGATCGTGAGCCTGGACACCCATGACGTCACCTGGAGCGCCGACGGGGTCCCCATCGTCGACGGGGTCACGATCGGCGTGCCTGAAGGACGCTTCACGGGCCTGATCGGCCCGAACGGCTCGGGAAAGTCGACGTTGCTGCGCCTGCTGGCCGGCCTGCTGCGCCCTCGGGCCGGGACGGTCCTGCTGGACGGGCGCCGGCTGGGCGAGCTGCCCCGGCGCGACGTCGCCCGCCGCCTGGCCGTGGTCGCCCAGGAGGTCTCCACCGACATCGACATGACCGTCGCGGACGTGGTGGCCCTCGGCCGGATCCCGCACAGGTCGCCGCTCGCCCTCGTCGGCCGCGACGACCTTCGCGACGCGCGGGAGACCGAGGAGGCCCTGGAACGATGCGGCCTGGCGGGCTGGGGGGAGCGCCGCTGGTCGACCCTGTCGGGCGGGGAGCGCCGGCGCGTCGGCATCGCCCGCGCGCTGGCCCAGCGGCCCACCGAACTCCTGCTGGACGAGCCGACCAACCACCTCGACATCCACCATCAGATCGACCTGCTGCGGATGCTGTCCCGTGCGCCGATCACGGTCGTCGCCGCCCTGCACGACCTGAACCTCGCGGCCCGCTACTGCGACCACCTCATCCTGCTGGAGGCCGGGCGCGTGGTCGCCTCGGGTCCCCCGGCCGAGGTCCTGACCGAACGCTGGATCGAGCGCGTCTACCGGGTACGGGTGACGCTGACCCCGTCCCCCGGCGGTCACCCCCGGCTGTGGTACTCCCCGCTGGACGAGCCCGCCGCCCCGGCGCCCGTTCACGCAGGTGAGAGGCCATTTCGGGAGGCGGGTGGTAGGGTCGTCCCATGACCCCGGAGGACCTCGCCAATCTCGCGCACCTGCGCCGCGCCCGGGATCTGATCGACCGGGAGTACGCCAGGCCGCTCGACGTGCCGACGATGGCCGGCCGGGCCCTCATGTCACCCGCGCACTTCTCCCGGCGGTTCCGGGCGGCCTACGGCGAGACGCCGTACAGCTATCTCATGACCCGCCGGATCGAGCGGGCGATGGCGCTGCTGCGCGGCGGGATGAGCGTGACCGACGCGTGCATGACGGTCGGCTGTACCTCGCTCGGCTCGTTCAGCTCGCGGTTCACCGAGATCGTCGGGGAGACGCCGAGCGCGTACCGCGGCCGGGAGCACAGCGCCGTGGCGGCGATGCCCGCGTGCGTGGCGAAGGTCCGGACCCGCCCGGTGAGAAACCCGCCGAGCAGGATCCGAGAAGCGGGCCACGCCTCCGCCGCCTAACGTTGGCGACATGACCATCGCACTCCAGTACTGCCACATCACCGTCAACGACCTGGACGAATCGCTCGCCTTCTACCGCGACGGGCTCGGCCTCGAAGTACGCAACGACGTCGCCTCCGGCGGATTCCGCTGGGTCACCCTCGGCAGCGCGACCCAGCCGGGCCTTGAGATCGTGCTCTCCGAACCGCACGCCGGTCGCTCCCAGGCCGACGGCGACGCCCTGCAGGAGCTGCTCACCAAGGGGGTCCTGCCGATGAGCGTCTTCAGCACCGACGACCTCGACGCGACCTTCGAGCGGGTACGGGTATCGGGCGCCGAGGTGCTGCAGGAGCCGATCGACCAGCCGTGGGGGCCGCGCGACTGCGCCTTCCGCGACCCCTCGGGCAACATGGTGCGGATCCAGCAGGAGGCCAAGGCGTAAGGCTTGAGGCGTAAGGCGTAACGCCCGGCCCGTGGCGACGCCGCCACCGCCCGGCCGCCTCACGCGCCGGGCGGGGCGATCCCCCGCCGCGGGACGGCACCTCCGCGCACACCGTTCGGGCACCCGGCGCGGCTCGGCGGGAAAGGACCGTCAGGTGCCGGCGGCGGCCGGGACGCACTCGACGACGGTGTGCCGCGCCGTGATGTCGCGCACGGCGGCGACCCGCAGCCCGGCGGCCGCGGCCAGCGCCCGGTAGTCGTCGACGGTCCGTTCCCTGCCGCCGGACAGCACCAGCATCCGCAGGTCCATCTCCGCGAACATGGCCGGATCGGTCCCCGAGACGATCGGCGACTCAAGGATCAGCACCCGGCCGCGCGGGCCCGCCGCGTCGGCGCAGCGGCGCAGGATGGCGGTCGCCTCGGTGTCGGCCCAGTCGTGCAGCACGCGGTTGAGCACGTACGCGTCGGCGCCGCCGGGCAGCTCGTCGAAGAAACTCCGCCCGACCGTCTCGCACCGGTCCCCCAGCCCGCGCCCGGCCAGGTATTCCCGCGCGCGTGACGCGGTGCCCGGCAGGTCCACCAGCACACCGCGCAGGCCCTCGTGGCGCAGCAGCAGCCCGGCCAGCAGCGCCCCGGTACCGCCGCCGACGTCGGCCACCCGGGTCAGCGCCGACCAGTCGTAGCCCTCCGCCAGCTCGCCGTACCCGGCGTTGGCCGCCATGGTCGCGTCGAAGGAGGCGCTCAGCTCGGGGTTCGCGTCGAGATAGCTCCAGAACGGTGCGCCGAACACCGCGGGCCAGGCGGGCCGGCCGGTCCGTACCGTGTCCGCCAGGCCGGTGAAGGCCAGGTCCATCCGGCCGCCGAACCCGTCCAGGTCCAGCCACCGCCATACCGCGGACGGGTGGTCCCGGCGCAGCAGGACGGCCGTCCCGTTCGCCGCGAACGTGCCCGGCCGGGGCTCGGCGAACACGCCACGGCCGACCAGGTGGCGCAGCAGCCGTCCCAGCGCGTCCGGGTCCGAGCCGGTCCTGGCGGCCAGGTCGTCGATGTCCGAGCCGTCCTCGTCCACCAGATCGGGCAGCCGCAGGGTCACGGCCACCCGGAGCGCCATCGGGGTCACCAGATCCATCAGCGGCGTCATGGCCCGCCACGCGTCGGGCCCGTCCAGCGCGGCACCACCGGTCGTCGCGGTCGTCGCGGTCGCCTCGTCGTCACTCGTCATACGCACCTCCTGTCCCTATGGTGCGCGCCGGGAGCGGCCCCGGCTTGGACGAATCGGCGCCCGCTCTCTTTCACGACCCCCGAGGCGGTGTTCGCCACGCGGGCCGTCACTGACACGGGTCCATGATCCCGAAATTGAGCTGATCATATTCGATCAAATATTGACACATAGATGTTTCAAAGTATTCACTTTTGATCACCCCCCCTGTTGGGTGCCCGCTCCGCCCCGGCTTGTGGCGGGCACCCGCGAAACCACGTAGTAGGGAGACCGCCGTGGTCATGGAACGTCGAGATTTCCCGCGGAACACCCTCGGAGCGGCGTCCCAGGCGGCGGCCTCCACACCCCCGGCCGCGCCCCCCTGCGGGCCACGCCGTTCCTCGGGCCGCCCCCTGAACTCGAACCCTGAGCCCAAGACCGAGCCCTGAGCCCTGAGCCCTGAGCCCGACCCTGAGCCCGATCCTGCCCATGGCCCTTCGCCACCGGGTCCCACATCTCCGAACCACCACCCCCCTGAGGAGATCCCATGCAACGAGTACGCCCTTGGCGACGGCTGCTGCACGCCGTCGTCGTCTGCGTCGTCGGCCTCGCGACGCTGGTCGTCGGCGCGCCGCAGGCCGGCGCCGCCCCGGCCCAGCCGTCGCCGCTGACGACGCCGTGGACGAACCAGGCGTTGAACGGCACGCCGCTGCCGGAGTACCCCCGCCCGCAGATGACCCGCCCCGACTGGCTGAACCTCAACGGGGAGTGGCAGCTGCGGCAGTCGGCCACGAACGACGCCCCCGTGTTCGGGCAGACGCTGCCGGAGCGGGTCAACGTGCCGTTCCCGGTGGAGTCGGCCCTGTCGGGCATCAAGCGGCCGGCGAACGACAGCCGCTACTACCTGACCTACCGGCGGACGTTCACCGTGCCGGCCGGCTGGACCGGCCGCCGGGTGCAGCTGCACTTCGGCGCCGTGGACTGGCAGACGACCGTGTGGGTGAACGGCGTGCAGGTCGGCGGGCACACCGGCGGCTACGACCGCTTCGAGTTCGACATCACCCCGCAGCTCAACGGCGGGACGAACGAGCTGGTCGTGCGGGTCTTCGACCCGTCGGACTCCGGGGTGAACGGGACCAACCCCGCCCGCGGCAAGCAGGTCCGCGACCCGGGCGGCATCATGTACACGCCGTCGTCGGGCATCTGGCAGACGGTGTGGCTGGAGCCGACCCCGACCTCGTCGATCTACAGCGTCGACTTCTACCCCAACCTCGCCAACAACACCCTGCGGGTGCGCGTCTTCACCCGCGGCGACGTCTCGGGGCACTCGGTGTACGCCGAGGCGCTGAACGGCTCGGCCGTCGTCGGCACCGCGACCGGCGGGTTCACCGACTTCAGCGTCCCCGTTCCCGGCGCGCGGCGCTGGTCGCCGGACGACCCGTTCCTGTACAACCTGCGGATCTCCCTGCGCAACGGCGCGAACGCGACCGTCGACCAGACGACGCACTACTTCGGGATGCGCGAGGTCGGCAAGGCCGTGGTGAACGGGCGGCTCGCGCTGACGCTCAACGGCCAGTTCGTCATGCAGAACGGCGTGCTGGACCAGGGCTTCTGGCCGGACGGCCTGTACACGGCGCCGACCGACGCCGCGCTGGCGAGCGACCTGCAGAAGATCAAGGACCTCGGCTTCAACATGGTCCGCAAGCACATCAAGGTGGAGCCGCAGCGGTGGTTCTACCACGCCGACCGGCTCGGCCTGCTGGTCTGGCAGGACATGCCGAGCATGGGCGGGGGCAACGCCACCCACCACGCGCAGTGGGAGAGCGAGCTGAGGGAGGTCGTCGACGAGCACCGCTCGTCGCCCGCGACCGTCGCCTACGTCCCGTTCAACGAGGGCTGGGGCGAGTGGAACCTCGCCGACACCACCCGGATCATCCAGAACGTCAAGAACCAGGACCCGACCAGGCTCGTCAACGGGCACAGCGGCTACAACTGCTGCGCCTCCAAGGGCGACCCGGGCAACGGCGACATCATGGACTGGCACATCTACGTCGGCCCCGACGCGCCGACGCCGACGAGCACCCGGACCTCCGTGCTCGGCGAGTACGGCGGGCTGGGCGTGCGCACCCCCGGTCACGAGTACAGCCCCAACGGCCAGTTCGGCGCGTACGAGACGCACCCGAACACGCAGTCGATCACCGACCGGTACGTGAGCCTCGTCGCCCAGTCGGCGAACCTCATGCACGCGCGCGGGCTCAGCGCGCTCGTCTACACGCAGCCGTTCGACGTCGAGGGCGAGGTCAACGGCTTCTGGACCTACGACCGGCAGGTGGTGAAGTTCGACGCCGCCCGGGTGAGGGCGGCCAACCTCGGCATCATCGCGGCGTCGAAGCGGCTGAACACCGCCCCGCCCCCGCCCGGCCGGCCGATCGGCACTCCCGGGAACAAGTGCGTGGACGTGGCCGCCGACGACACCGGCACCAACGGCTCCGCCGTGCAGCTGTGGGACTGCCAGATCCAGGCCGCCGACCAGCACTGGACCCGGGACGGCAACACCCTGCGCACGCTGAACCGGTGCCTGGACGTGACGGGCAACGCGACGGCGAACGGGTCGCAGGTCCAGCTGTGGGACTGCAACGGCGGCGGCGCCCAGCAGTGGGTACCGCAGGGCAACGGCGCGCTGCTCAACCCGCAGTCCGGCCGCTGCCTCGACTCGCCCAACGGTTCCACGGCCAACGGGACCAGGCTCCAGCTGTGGGACTGCAACGGCGCCGCGGCGCAGACGTTCCGGCTGGGCGGAGGCTCCGCCGGGGCCACGTTCGTCAACGGCCCGGGCGGCAAGTGCGTGGACGTGGCCGCCGACGACACCGGCACCAACGGCTCCGCCGTGCAGCTGTGGGACTGCCAGCCCCACGCCGTCGACCAGCACTGGGCGTGGGACGGCTCGGGACTGCGCACGCTCAACCGGTGCCTGGACGTGACCGGTAACGCGACGGCGAACGGGTCGCAGGTCCAGCTGTGGGACTGCAACGGCGGCGGCGCCCAGCAGTGGGTACCGCAGGGCAACGGCGCGCTGCTCAACCCGCAGTCCGGCCGCTGCCTCGACTCGCCCAACGGTTCCACGGCCAACGCCGCGAGACTGCGGCTGTGGGACTGCAACGGCAGCCTGGCGCAGACGTTCAGGAAGCAGTGACCCGGCGGGGGTGGGTGCGGGAGCCGTGACTCCCGCGCCCGCCCCCGGTTGACGCGCGGGGAGGCACCTCCCCGTGCCCGCCCTCGTGGCCGCTCCCCGGCCGCCCCCCGGCCGCCCCCCGTGGCCCCCCCGGAGCGCGGACACGGGGAGCGGCCGGGGAACGGCGGAGGGTGCCGGCCCGTTACGAACGGGGCTTCGTGAAGACGTACAGGGTGAGGATGTCGGGGATCGGGGCGAGGCCGGGGCCTCCGGCCCTGATCCAGGCGGCGATGTCCTCGACGGCGTCGGGGTGGTTGACCAGGCCGAGCCACACCGGCCGCCCGCCCGCGGCGCGTCCGGCGGGCGAGGGGCGGACCACGACGACGTTGGCCTGCTCGCACACGTCCAGGCAATCGCTGACGCGGACGTCGGCGATCTCCGACAGGCGGCGGAGCTGCTCGGCGTGGTCGAGGGCGGGAACCTTGCCGGTGCTGCCGCAGCAGCAGTCCCGGCAGACGGTGAGCCTGCTCATGCGTGGGTGAGTCCCTTTCCGGTGCGATCCAGGGGGTGGGGTTCCGGCGGCGGGCGGTGAGGAACGCCGTCGAGAGGCCGGATCACCGGGAGAGCCCCGCGCGCCGGGCGGGTCGCGGGACACCGCGCCGGGAGAACCGCATGACGACCGCCATCCTCTCCTGGGGAGATCCGCCCCGTTTCCTGAGGGGGCGACAGCGTGAGTCTCCTGGCTCTCGGGTCGATGCTCCTCCCGGCCTTCCCACCCGTCGTCGGGGCAGTGGCCTTGTTCGGGATTCGCTCGCCGATCACAGTGGCGGGACCGCGCCGGATTCGCACCGGCTTCCTCGTTCCGCCGTCGCCTTCGCCGAACATGGTCGCACAGCCACCGTCGACGACAGGACCCGGCCCGGACGTGCCGCCTCGGGACTGGGCGGCACAGCACGTCCGGGCAAGGGCGTTCGGCGTCACACCCGGTCCGCACGGCGCGATGGCGCGTCCCGGCCGGATCATCCGCGTCCCGGGCGCCACGGAGCCGCCTTCTCCGGAAACCGAGAAGGCCGGGCTCCTCACCTGGCGTGATCGCGAAATGTGCGTGATCATTGGACCCACCATGCAGCGCCGTGCTCCCGCCCGTACCGCCCGTACCGTCGCCGCGGGATCGGGCGCCGTCGCCCTCTCCGGCCTCCCCCGGCGTCACGGACGCCGCTCCGACGTCGCCCGTGCCGACCGGGCCCCTTCACGCTGACCCACCCCCCGCCAAAACACCCCCCGCCAAAAGAAAGACCGCCCGAAGAAAACCGCCCGAAGAAAAGAAGAAAGAGGACACACCCCCATGGCTCTCGCCGGTGTCTTCCTGCCCATCGCCCTCGCGGTCATCATGTTCGGCCTCGGCCTGGGCCTGACGATCGCCGACTTCCGTCGCGTCGTCGCCTATCCCAGGGCCACCCTGGTCGCGCTCGCCTGCCAGATCCTGCTGCTGCCCGCGATCTGCTTCGGCCTGGTGCTCGCCTTCGGCCTGCCGCCCGCGCTCGCCGTGGGCATGATGCTCCTGGCCGCCTCCCCCGGCGGGACCACGGCCAACCTCTACAGCCACCTGTTCGGCGGCGACGTCGCGCTCAACGTGACGCTCACCGCGATCAACTCCGTGCTGGCCGTCGTCACGCTGCCGCTGGTCACCAACCTGTCGCTGAGCTACTTCGCCGCCGACTCGGCCGCGCTGGGCCTGCAGTTCGACAAGACCGTCCAGGTGGTCGCGATCGTGCTCGTCCCCGTCGCGATCGGGATGGCGGTCCGGGTGTGGCTGCCGCGGTTCGCCGACCGGATGAACACGCCCGTGAAGATCGCCTCCGCCGTCATCCTGGTCGCGGTGATCGTCGGTGCCCTGCTGCAGGAGCTGGACAACCTCGGCGGCTACATCCGCTCGGTCGGCGCGATCACGCTGGTGTTCAGCGTGCTCAGCCTGGCGATCGGCTACTGGGTGCCGCGCCTGGCCAGGATCGAGCGCGGCCAGGCCATCGCCTCCTGCATGGAGATCGGCATCCACAACGCCACGCTGTCCATCGCGGTCGCGCTCACGCTGCTGGGCAATACCCAGATGGCCATCCCCGCCGCCACCTACGGCGTGCTGATGTTCTTCACCGCCGCCGCGGCCGGATTCCTCCTCAGGTCGCGTACGGCCCAGGTCCCGTACGACGAGGCCCGCCCCTGACGCTGAGCACGCTGAGCACGCGCGGCACGCACGACGCGCGCTGCACTCCCCCGGCGGCCGTGCTCCGGTGGTGACCACCACCGGAGCACGGCCGCCCGGTCACGGTGGCCCCTCGCGGCGGATCGGCCTGGGCCGCGACACCCATCGCCTTCGGTTTCCGGACCCGTGTTCCCGGAACGGCGGGACGGGTCTGGGATATTCTATGTTTACGTAAACATAAGCCTGACGATCTCCCTGTGATGACAGGCAGGAGTGGCAGTGGCAGCTGATCACGGACCGCGCTGGCTTCGCTGGCCCTCGGAGACCTCGCGGCGCCGGTTCGCCTTCGGCGCGGACTACAACCCCGAACAGTGGCCCCGGGAGGTGTGGCGGGAGGACGTCCGGGCGATGCGCCACGCGGGGGTGAACATCGTCTCGCTCGCGATCTTCTCGTGGGCCCGGCTCCAGCCGCGTGCCGACCGGTGGACCTTCGAGTGGCTGGACGAGGTGATGGACCTCCTGCACGCGAACGGCATCGCGGTGGACCTGGCGACCGCCACCGCGTCCCCGCCGCCGTGGCTGGCCACCGCGCACCCGGAGATCCTCCCCGTCGACCACGAGGGCCGCACGCTGTGGCCGGGCGCGCGCCAGCACTGGCGCCCTACGTCGCCGGTCTTCCGCGAGCACGCCCTGCGCCTGGTCCGGGCCATGGCGGGGCGGTACGGGAGCCATCCGGCGCTGGCCGCGTGGCACGTCTCCAACGAGCTCGGCTGCCACAACGTCTACGACTTCTCCGAGGACGCCGCCACCGCGTTCCGCGTCTGGCTGCGCGACCGGTACGGCACGGTGGAGGAGCTGAACCGGGCGTGGGCGACCGCGTTCTGGTCCCAGACCTACGACGACTGGGCGGAGATCCTGCCGCCGCGCCTGGCCACCTCCTATCCCAACCCCACCCAGCAGCTCGACTTCAAGCGGTTCTCCTCCGACGCCCTGAAGGACCACCTGCGGGCCGAACGCGACGCGCTCGCCGAGCTGACGCCCGGGATCCCGGTCACCACCAACTTCATGGTCATGGGCGAGACCAAGGGGATGGACTACGCCGGCTGGGCGCGCGAGGTCGACTTCGTCTCCAACGACCACTACCTGCTGACCGGCCCGCAGGCGCGGGACGAGCTGTCGTTCTCGGCCAACCTGACCGGCCGGCTCGCCGGGGGCGAGCCCTGGTTCCTGATGGAGCACTCCACCGGCGCGGTGAACTGGCAGCCGGTCAACACGGCCAAGAGGCCCGGCGGCCTGGCCCGCGACTCGCTGACCCACGTGGCGTACGGGGCGGACGCCGTGTGTTTCTTCCAGTGGCGGCAGTCGGCGGGCGGGGCCGAGAAGTACCACTCGGCGATGGTCCCGCACGCCGGGACGGACAGCGAGGTCTTCCGCTCGGTCGTGGACCTCGGCGCGACCCTGGAGCGGCTCGCGCCGGTCGCGGGGACGCGCCGCCGCCGCGCCCAGGCCGCGATCGTGTTCGACTGGGACTCCTGGTGGGCGAGCGAGCTGGACTCCCACCCCACGTCACGGCTGCGGTACCGGCAGGAGGCGCTGGACTGGTACTCGGCGTTCGCGGCGGCCGGGGTGCGGGTCGACGTCGTCCCCTCCGCCGGGTCGTTCTCGCACTACGACCTGCTCGTCGCCCCGATCCTGCACGTCGTCCCCCAGGGGCTCGCCGACCGGCTGGGCGCGTACGTGGCCGGTGGCGGCCATCTCGTCACCACCTACTTCTCCGGCATCGTGGACGAGCACGACCACGTGTGGCTCGGCGGCTACCCCGGCGCGCTGCGCGAGGTGCTCGGCATCCGGATCGAGGAGTTCGGGCCGCTGCTGGACGGCGACCGGGTGGACCTCGACCTCGGCGTCTCCGGCACGCTGTGGAGCGACCGGGTCGACGTCACCGGGCCGGACGTCGAGATCGTCGCCCGCTACACCTCCGGCGAGCACGCGGGCCGGCCCGCCGTCACCACCCGCCGGGCCGGGACCGGCTCGGCGTCCTACGTCTCGACCAGGCTCGGCCCCGAGGGCCTGGTCCCGGTGCTCTCGCGGTTCCTCGCGACCGCCGGGGTGCGCGGCGAGCTCCCGGACGCCGTCGCCGGGGCGGTGGAGCTCGCGATCCGTACCGGCGACGACGCCGACTACTGGTTCCTCATCAACCGCACCGACGAGAGCGTCACCGTGGACGGTGTCACGGGCGAGGTCCTCCAGGCGCCGTGCCTGGCCACCGGCCTCACCCTCGCCCCCCGCCAGGTGTGCGTCCTGCGCCGCGCGCACGAGACCCCGCCCGCCCCCTGACACCCGCGCTCCCGGCGTACGGCTTCCCTCGTACGCCGGGACGCCGGGGTTCTCCCTCGAAGAGGGCACGGCGGGGTCACCGGACGCTGAAGCCCTGCTCCCTGCCGTACTCGATGGAGGCGTCCTGCCATGCCTTCAGGCCGTCCTGCAGGGTGACGCCGCCGACGTAGGCCTTGCCCGCGGTGTCGTTGAAGATCCTGTTGGCGTAGACCTGGTAAGGCAGGTAGGACCAGCCGGGGACGACCTGGCCCGCCGACTCGGCGAGGATCCGGTTGACCCGCTGGTCGCCGAAGTAGGGGAACTTCTTGTCCTGGAAGGTCTTGGAGGCCAGCTCGGCGGTGGTCGCGGGGAACGCGCCGCCGTCCAGCCGGGTCCGCACCCCCTCGTCGACTCCGGCGTACTTGAGGAAGGCGTAGGCGAGGGCCTTGCTGGGGCTGGCCTCGGGGATGGCGAGCGAGCTGCCGCCGCTCTCCGAGGTGGCCCCGCCTCCGCTCTCCCACTGCGGCATGGGGGCGACCCGCCACTTGCCGAACCCGGCCTTGACGCCGGTCTCCAGGTTGGCGGGCATCCAGGCGCCGATCACGAGGGTGGCGATGGTGCCGTCGCCCAGGCCCTTGTACCAGGCGTCGGTCCATCCGTTGATCGGCGCGATGAGCTTGTCGCTGACGAGCCGCTGCCAGGCCGTGGTGAACTTCCGCGTGCCCGCGTCGCCGAAGTCGACGCTCACCGTGGAGCCCTCGACCTTGTACGGCCTGCCTCCGGCCTGCCAGATCATGCTGGTGGCGAACCCGGGGTCGCCGGTGTCGCTGGTGATGTACGCCTTGGGGTCGGCGGCGTGCAGCTTCCTCGCCGCCTCGATGTACTCCTCCCAGGTGGCCGGGACCTCGATCTCGTGCCTGTCGAAGATCTCCTTGTTGTAGAACAGGGCCATCGGCCCGGAGTCCATGGGCATGCCGTAGATGCCGTCCCCGGAGCGGACGGAGTTCCAGGGGCCGGGGGTGAAGGTGCCTTCGAGCTTGTCCGCGCCGAAGCCCTTCAGGTCGGCGACCGACTTGGCGAGCACGAACTGCGGCAGGGCGAAGTACTCGATCTGCGCGATGTCGGGGATGCCCGACCCGGCCTTGACCACGTTCTGCAGGGCGGTGTAGTGGTCGTTGCCGGTGCCGGCGTTGACCAGGTTGACCTTCACCTTCGGATACTTGGCCTGGAAGTCGGCGACCACCTGCTTCAGGGTCGGCTCCCAGGCCCAGATCGTGATGCCGCCACCGGCGTCCAGCGCGGCCTGGAGGTCCGTGGCGGACGCGCTCTCTGGAGGAGCCTCGGCCCCGGAGCCGCCGCCACCGGAGGGAGAGCAGGCGGCGATTGCCAGCGACACCGAAAGTACGGCGCCCAGCAGGAGGGTGCGGCGGCGGGTTGTCGTCATGGATGCCCCTTTCGTGGTCGTACCTGGGGACGGTCGGGCGCGGCCCCGGTCACTCCTTGACGCTTCCGGCGGCCAGGCCCGACCGCCAGTACCGCTGGAGCAACAGGAACGCCGCGATCAGCGGGACGATGGTGAGCAGCGAACCGGTGATCACGAGGTTGAAGATCGCCTCGCCGCCGATGGTCGACGCCTGGGCGTTCCAGTTCTTGAGGCCGAGGGTGAGCGGATACCAGTCCGGGTCCTTCAGCATGATCAGCGGCAGGAAGTAGTTGTTCCACGTCGCGACGACCGTGAACAGCAGGACGGTGACGATCCCGGGCGCGAGCAGCGGCAGGCCGATGCGCAGGAACGCCTGGAACTCCCGCGCCCCGTCCACCCGCGCCGACTCCAGGATCTCGTCGGGGACGGCGTCGGCGGCGAACGTCCACATGAGATAGAGGCCGAACGGCGAGACCAGCGACGGGATGATGATCGCCCACGGGGTGTTGGTCAGGCCCAGGCCGGAGAACATCAGGAACGTCGGGACGGCCAGCGCGGTGCCGGGCACCGCGACCGCGCCGGTGACGACGGCGAAGACGGCCTTCTTGCCGGGGAAGTCGAACTTCGCCAGCCCGTACCCGGCGACCGTGGCCAGCACCGTCGCGCCGCCCGCGCCCACGACCACGTAGAGCAGGGTGTTGAGCAGCCAGCGGGTGAAGACGCCGCCGTCGTAGGTGAAGGTGCCGGCGATGTTGCGGAACAGCGCGAAGTCGTCGTCGAACCACAGGCCGAACGAGGCGAACAGCCCCTCCTGCGTCTTGGACGCGTTGATCAGCAGCCAGGCCAGCGGGAGCAGCGCGTAGACCAGCATGACCGAGGTCAGGACGGTCAGCGTGGCGCTGCGCCGGACCCGCCGTCCGGAGCCCTGTCCGGTGTCGCGTCCGGGGCGGCGACGGCCGCGCCGGACCACCAGCGGGCCGGACGAGGCACGCGCGCGGGGCTTCCCGCCGGTCGCGGGGGTGGCGGTCACGCTCAGCCCTCCTTCCTCATGCCGCGGAGCTGGACGACGTAGGCGATGATCATCGTGATCACGCCCATCACGATGGCGACGGTCGCCGAGTAGTTGAACCGCTGGCCGTCGAAGGACAGCGAGTAGGCGTAGAGGTTCGGCGTCAGGTAGGTCGTGATCGCGTTCGGCGCCAGGGTCTTGAGGATGCTGGGCTCGTTGAAGAGCTGGAAGCTGCCGATGATCGAGAAGATCGTCGCGATCAGCAGCGCCCCGCGCAGCGCGGGGAGCTTGATCGCGTAGACGATCCGGACCTGGCTCGCCCCGTCGATCTCCGCGGCCTCGTACAGGGACGGGTTGACCACGCGCAGGGCGGAGTACAGGATCAGCATGTTGTAGCCGACGAACTCCCAGGTCACGATGTTGCCGATCGAGGCGAGGATCAGGTCGGCCGACAGCGGGTCCGGCAGCGACAGCCCGAACGTCTCGTTCAGGTTGCCGACGAGCCCGAACCGGTTCCCGTACATGAAGCCCCACATCAGCGTCGCGACCACCGCGGGCACGGCGTAGGGCAGGAACACCGCGAGGCGGAAGAAGCTCGTCCCGTACAGCCGGCCGCTGTCGATCGCGAGGGCGACCAGGAGCGACAGGAACAACATGATCGGGACCTGTACGACCAGGAAGAGCGTCACGTTGCCGAAGGCGGACCAGAACTGGGGGTCGGCCAGCGCCGCGAGGTAGTTGTCGGCGCCGACGAAGGCGGTTCCGCCGATCAGCCGGGTGCGGAACAGGCTCAGGTACACGGAGTACACGACCGGCGCGAGGAAGACGAGCGCGAACACCACGAGGAACGGCCCGACGAACCGCCACCCCGCCCACGACCGTCTCCCCCCGGCCACCCTCCGGCTCACCCGCGGCGCTGCGACCACCGGTTCCCTCCCGCCCTCGTGCAATGTTTACGTAAACATCACGCCCAGAAGGAAGCCCTACCAGAACCAACACAGGGTGATAAGTGGTAATCCATCAGTAATGATTACGTAAACGTCCGTGCGGTATCGTGACACCGGTCACACAGGCCGTCAAGGTTTCCCCGGTTCCAACGGCCGTCCGAAAACACCCGAAGGGCGAAAAACGATGAACGGCGGTGGCCGGCAGCAGCCGGGAACGACGCACGCCGGCGGCGCGCGGCGCGGCGGGTCGGGCGTCCCCGGCGGACGCCGCAAGCAGCGCGTCTCCATGGCCGACGTCGCCACGCTGGCGGGCGTCTCGTCCCAGACCGTCTCCCGGGTCTCGAACGGCCACCCGGGAGTGGTCGACTCGACCCGCGAGCACGTGCTCGCGGCGATGCGCGAGCTGGGCTACCGGCCCAACAGCGCGGCCCGCGCGCTGCGGTACGGCAGGTTCAACACCATCGGCGTCATCCTCTTCAGCCTCGCCTCCACCGGCAACAGCCGCACGGTGGAGGCGATCGCCACCCACGCCGCCGCCGAGGGGTACGCCATCACGTTGATCCCGGTCGACGTGCCGACCCAGGACAACGTGCTGGGCGCGTTCACCCGGATGGGCGAGCTCGCCGTGGACGCGGTCATCGTCATCATCGAGATCCACCTGCTCGACGCGGGCACCGTGACCCTGCCCCCCGGGGTCCACGTCGTCATCGTCGTCGACTCCGACGCCGGCGACCGCTACAGCGTCGTCGACACCGACCAGGCCGACGGGGCCCGGCGGGCCGTCCACCACCTGCTCGACCTGGGACACCGGACCGTCTGGCACGTGACGGGACCCCGGACGTCCTACGCCGCCCAGCGCCGCGCCCAGGCCTGGCGCGCCACGCTCCAGGAGGCCGGGCGGCCGGTGCCGCCGCCCCTGCCCGGCGACTGGTCGGCCGAGTCCGGCTACGCCGCCGGTCTCGCGCTCGCGGACGAGCCTGACTGCACGGCGGTGTTCGTCGCCAACGACCAGATGGCCCTCGGGCTGCTGCGCGCCCTGCACGAACGCGGCCGGGTGGTCCCCGACGAGATCAGCGTGGTCGGCTTCGACGACATCCCCGACTCCGCCTTCTTCATCCCGCCCCTGACGACCGTCCACCAGGACTTCGCGGAGGTGGGCAGGAGGTGCGTGCAGCGGGTCCTGGTCCAGATCCGCGAGAACCAGACCTCCCTGCCCGGCACCGACCTCGTCCCGACCCGCCTGGTGGTACGAAGCAGCACGGCCTCCCCCGCCCCCGGGAGATGAGACAACGAAGCCCGGCGGTCCCGGAGTCGTCTCCGGGGACCGCCGGGCGTCCTCACCGCCCTTACGTCCGCACTGCCCTTACGCCCGCACTGCCCTTACGCCCGCACTGCCCTTACGCCCGCACTGCCCTTACGCCCGCACTGCTCTTACGCCCGCACCGCCCGGCT
>NZ_JBPJSR010000021.1:0-158031 GCF_051390675.1 Streptosporangium heterodermiicola | reverse complement strand
AGAATGCGCCGCGTTCCAGTACGGATAATTCAACAACACCACATCACCCGGATGAAGATTCTCCCGCCCCACATACTCCACACCCTTGCGCAGCGAGAAGTCGTTGGCGCCGAGGAAGAAGGTGAGCCCGGTGGCCTCGGCGATCAGACGCAGGTCCGCGTCGTACATCGACATGCCGAAGTCGTGGACCTCGTAGATGACCGGGTTGAACGACGTGCGGATCAGCGTGGCCCGCATCTCCTCCGCCGCCGCGAGCAGGTAACTGCGCACCACCTCGGCGGTCGCCCCGTCCAACCGCTCACCGGCCGAGTTCCCGCCGTCCAGCCGATCCGTCATGACGCCGCCTCCACAAGCCGTACCAGCAGGTAGCCGTGCTCCTCGACCTCGACCCGCTGGCCCGAGGGGACCACGGTGGTCGAGGTGCCCTCGTCGATCAGGGCGGGCCCGTCGAACGCGTCGCCCGGCTCCAGCAGCGCGCGGTCGTAGACGGCGAACGACGCCGTGGCGCGGGTGCCGAAGTCGTAGGCGTCCCTGCGGGCGAGCAGCGCCCGGCCCGCGTCGCCGTCGCCCGGCGGGCGCGTCACCAGCTCCGGCCTGTCGGTGCGGCCGACGCCCCGCACCCGCAGGTTGAGGATCTGCACCCGGTTGTCCATCGCGTGCCCGTACCGCGCCGCGTGGGTCTCCTCGAACGCCCGCCTGATCGCGTCCCGGTCGAGGTCGCGACCGGCGGTGACGATGAGCGAGTGCTCCTGTCCCAGGTAGCGCAGCTCGAACTGGCGCTCAAGGACCATGCGCCCGGCCGGGACCCGCTGCGCCTCCAGGGAGGCGACCGCCTCGGCCTCGACGCCCTTGAACACCGTCTCCAGCGCGTCGAGGTCGGCGTCGTCGAGGGTGGCCATCACCGTACGGGAGAAGTCGTCGACGATGTCGGCGCTGAGCATGCCCCAGGCGGAGAAGCCCGACGGGGCGAACGGCACGATGACCTCGCCGATGCCCATCTCCGCCGCGAGCAGCGGGGCGAGCAGCGGCCCGGCCCCGCCGAACGCGAGCAGCGAGAAGCCTCGGGGGTCGTGGCCCCGCTCGACCGTGATCTGCCGGACCGCGCCGACGGTCCTGGCGAGCAGCACGTCGAAGACGCCCGCCGCCGCGGCCTCGGGGCCGAGCCCGAGCGGCCCGGCCACCTGCTCGTCGAGCGCCGCGCGGGCGGCGTCGGCCCGCAGCTCCATCGCCCCGGCCAGGAAGCGGTCCGGGTCCACGTAGCCGAGGACGACCGCCGCGTCCGTGACAGTGGGGCGGGTGCCGCCCCGGCCGTAACACACCGGGCCGGGGTCGGCACCCGCGCTCTGCGGCCCCACCTTCAGCAATCCCCGCTCCAGCCACGCGATCGAGCCCCCTCCGGCGCCGATCGTGCGGATGTCGTACGTGGGGATCAGCAGCGGGAAGTGCTCCAGCTGCGCCTCGTAGGCGGCCACCGGGGACCCGTGCTCGATCACGCACGCGTCCAGCGACGTACCGCCGATGTCGAAGGTGAGAAGGTCCCGGCGACCGAGGGCGGCGGCGATGTGCGCCGCGCCCACGATGCCGCCCGCCGGGCCCGACAGCACGGTGTGCGTCGGGGAGGTCTTGGCCACGGCCGACGTCATGGAACCGCCGCCGGACCGCATGATCAGGAATCGCCCGTCGAACCCGCGCTCGGCGAGCCCGCGCTCCAGCCGGTCCACGTACCTCTCGAAGATCGGCCGGATGTAGGCGTCGAGGACGGTCGTGCTGGTCCGCTCGTACTCGCGGTACTCCCTGACGATGTCGGTGGAGACCGAGACCGTCACCTCCGGGTACGCCTCGCGGATGATCCGGGCGGCCTCCCGCTCGTGGGAGGGGTCGAGGAAGGAGTGCAGGAAGCAGACGGCGATCGACACCACGCCCCGCTCCTCGACGAGGACGCGGGCGGCCTCCCGCACCCCGGCGGCGTCGAGCTCCTCGACCACCCGGCCCCGGTGGTCGAGGCGCCCCCGCACCCCGGCGGTGTGGCGCCGCTGCACGAGGCTCTCGGGCCGCTCGTACTGGAAGTCGTACATGTGGTCGGAGGGCACGTTGCCCCTGCCGATCAGGAAGATGTCGCGGAAGCCGTCGTTGGTGACGATCCCGGTGGGCTCGCCGCGCCGCTCCAGGACGGCGTTGAGGCCGAGGGTGGTGCCGTGGATGAACAGCTCCACCCGCGACAGGTCGGTGCCGAGCGCGGCGACCGCGTCGAGCACGCCCTCCCAGGGGCGGGCCGGGGTGGTCGAGGCCTTCCTGAAGCGCACCTCGTGGGTGCGCGTGTCCAGCTCCATCGCGTCGACGAAGGTGCCGCCGATGTCGACGGCGAGCCGGAGGTGCTTGGGGTCGGGCATCGCGGGTGTCACCTTTCGAACCTTTCGATCAGCGCGGGGATCTCGGCGGCGCGGCGGCAGGCGACCAGGCTCGCGTCGTACGGGCGGAGTTCCTGCTCCTGTTCCCGGCACTCGCCGGTCGCGAAGGGGCAGCGCGGCGCGAGGGCGCAGCCCCCGGCGGCGTCCGCCTCCTCCAGGTCCTTGGTCAGCTCGACCCGCGGGCCGCCGTACCCGGCGCCGAGGCTGGGGGCACCGGCCAGCAGCGCCCGGGTGTACGGGTGCAGCGGGTTGCCGAAGACCTCCTCCACCGGCCCCTCCTCGACGATCCGCCCCAGGTAGAGGACCGCGACGCGGTCGCAGAACCCCCGGACGGTGGCCAGGTCGTGGGAGATGAAGACCGTGCCGCGCGAGCGGTCGCCGCTCACCTCGGCGATCACCTTCAGGATCTGCGCCTGCACGGTGACGTCGAGCGCCGAGGTCGGCTCGTCGAAGACGATCAGGTCGGGGTCGCCGACGAGCGCGCGGGCGATGCCGACGCGCTGCGCCTGCCCGCCGGACAGCTCGTGCGGGCGCCGTCCCAGGATCGACGGGTCCAGCTCCATGCGTTCCAGGACGCGGGCGACGCGCGAGGCCCGCTCGGCGGCGGGCACCCCGGCGGCGCGCAGCGGCTCGCCGATCGCGTCCGCCACGGTACGCCGGGGGCTGAGCGACCCCACGGGGTCCTGGAAGACCAGCTGGGCCCGGGTACGCAGGCGGCGCAGCTCCCGGCCGCGCAGCTCGGAGAGGACCCGCCCGGCCACCTCGACCCTCCCCCGGGAGGGCGCCACCAGGCCGAGCATCAGCCTGGCGAGCGTGCTCTTGCCGCAGCCGCTCTCCCCGACGATGCCCAGGGTCTCGCCCGCGGCGACACCGAGACTCACCCCGCGCAGGGCGTGGTGGCCCCCGCCGCCGAAGCGGGCCCGGTAGAGGACGTGCGCGTCCTCGACCCGCAGCACCTCCCCGCCCGCCGCCGTACGGGCAGGCGGCTCCGCGAGATCGGGAATGTCCGCGAGATCGGTGAGGGGGCCGGAGCGGGGGTGGAAGCAGGCGGCGCTCCAGTCGGAGGCGAGGGCCTCGGCGCGCGGCAGCTCCGTCGCGCACACCTCCGTCGCGTGCGCGCAGCGCGGCGCGAACGGGCAGGAGGACGGCGCCTCCTCCGGCAGCGGCATCGCGCCGGGGGTGGCGGTCACCGGGCGCCCGTCGATGTCGGGCACCGAGCGCAGCAGCGCCCGCGTGTAGGGGTGGGCGGGCTCGTCGAGCACCTGCGGGCCGGGGCCGCTCTCCACCACCGTCCCCGCGTAGAGCACCACGACGCGGTCGCAGACCTCCGCGATGGAGGCGAGGTCGTGGGAGATGAGCAGGACGCCGCGCCGCTCGGCGTTCGCGGCGAGCCGGAAGCGGTTGAGGATCTCCCTGGTGAGGGTCACGTCCAGCCCGGTGGTGGGCTCGTCGGCGATCAGCAGGCCGGGGGCGCACCCGGTGGCCAGCGAGATCATCACGCGCTGCGCCATGCCGCCGGAGAGCTCGTGCGGGTAGGCGTCCAGGCGGCGCCTCGGGCTGCGGATGCCGACCGACTCGAACAGCTCGGCGGCGACCTCCCTGGCGGGGGCGGGGGCCAGGTCCCGGTGGGTGACCAGCCGGTCGACGAGCTGGCGGCCCACGGTCCTGGTGGGGCTGAGCGCGCCGCGCGGGTTCTGAAAGCAGATCGCGGCGCCGTGCCCCCTGAAGGACTCCAGCTCGGCGGCGCCCATCGTCAGCACGTCGGCGCCGTCGAACACGACCCGCCCGGTCGTACGGGAGCCGCCGGGCAGCAGGCCCACGATCGAGCGGGCCACCATGCTCTTGCCGCCGCCGCTCTCACCGACCAGGCCGACCACCTCGCCGGGCTCGACGCTCAGGTTCACCCCGCTCAGCGCGGCGACCCGGCGTCCCGGACGGTGGATCACGACGGAGAGGTCCTCGATCGACAGGAGGGTCATCGTCCGTCACCTCCTCGTGGAGTCGGCGCGTTCCTGCAGGCCCTCACCGAGGAGGCTGAAGCCCAGGACGCAGATCAGCAGGAAGAGGCCGGGAGGCACCGAGGTCCACCACCGGCCGGCGACGACGTCCCCGGTGCCGAGACTGATCATCGCGCCCCATTCGGCGGTGGGCACCGGCACGCCGAGCCCGAGGAAGGACAGCCCGGCCAGCGTGAGCATCGCCCAGCCGCAGTTCAGCGGGGCGATGACGCGCACCGGCGTGAGGCTGTTGGGCAGTACGTGCCGCCAGAGCACCCCCCAGAAGGAGGAGCCGGAGGTGCGGGACGCCTCCACGAAGGGCAGTTCCCTGATCGAGCGCACCTCGGCCCGCACCAGCCGGGCGTACGCGGGCGCGTTCACCAGCGCGATCACCGCGACCAGGTTGGCGGTCCCGCCGCCGAGCAGCGCGGCCACCGCGAGGGCCAGGATGAAGGTGGGGAACGCCTGGAAGACGTCGAGCACCCGCATCAGCACGTCGTCCGGCCAGCCGCCCCGGTATCCGGCGACCAGGCCGACGAGACTGCCCGCGACCACGGCGAGGGCGACCGCGGCGACCGCGATGCCGACGTCGAGCCTGGCGGCGTACAGGACCCGGCTCCACACGTCCATGCCGTTGAGGTCGGTGCCCAGCGGGTGGGCGCCGCCCGGCGGGGCGAGGGACGCGAGGGGGTCGATCTCCTCGGGGCCCCACGCGGTCAGCAGCGGCGCGAACACGACCGCCACGGCGACCAGGAGCAGGATCGCGGAACCGGCCGTGATCAGGGACGACGCGAAGCGCCGGTCCCCACCGGCCTCCCGGACGCGCTTCGCCCTCGGGGGGCGCGCCTCACCGGGCCTCCGTACGCGGCCGGCCTCGGGGACGTGCTCGGCCTCGGGAACGCGTCCGGTCTCGGGGGCGTGTTCGGCGTCCGGCATCAGATCCTCACTCTCGGGTCGAGGACCGCGTGGACGACGTCGGCGACGAGGAACACCACCACGTAGAACAGCGCGATCACGAGCACCGACGCCTGCACCACCGGGTAGTCCCGGTAGAGCAGGCCGCGCAGCGCCCACTGCCCGAAGCCCTGCCAGGAGAAGACGTACTCCACGAGGACCGTCGAGCCGATGGAGAAGCCGAACACCAGGGCCGCCAGCGCGGGGAGGCGCACCAGCGTGGCCCGTACCAGGTAGCCGCGCAGCAGCAGCCGGTCCCTGAGCCCGTGCGCGGCGGCGGCCGCGTACGCCTCGGAGGCGAGGACCTCCAGCGCGGAGGCCCGGACGCTGCGCAGCAGCGGCGCGACGATGACGATCACCAGCGTGGCCACCGGCAGCACGAGGTGCTCCAGCGCCGAGACGAACGCGGGACCGTTGGCCGTCAGCGCCGCGTCGAGCAGGTCGGCGCCGGTGATCAGGCTGAGGTCGGTGTCGGGGTCCACCCGGCCGCTGGGCGCCGGGAACCAGCCCAGGACGCTGTAGCCGACGAGGACCAGCACCAGGCCGAGCCAGAACTCCGGCACCGAGTTGCCGACGAGCGCCGCGACGCGGACGGTATGGTCGCCGAACCGGCCCGCGTTCCGCGCCGACCAGATGCCTAGCACCGTCGCCAGCACCAGCGCCACGATCAGCGCGATCACCACGAGCTCCATCGTCGGCCCGATCCGTACGGCCATCTCCGAGCCCACGGAGGCGCCGCTCTGGATGGAGGTGCCGAAGTCACCGGTGAACAGTCCCCCGGCGTAGTCGAGGAACTGCCGCCACAGCGGCTGGTCCAGCCCGAACCTGGCCCGCGCGGCGGCGGCGTCGGCCTCCGTGGCGTTGGGGCCGAGAATGGTGCGGATCGGGTCGCCCGGCAGGACCCTGACGAGGAGGAAGGTCAGGACGACCACCCCGAGGAGCACCGGGACGAGCTGGAGCAGCCGTCCGAGGAGGAACCGGAGGACGCGCACGGACTACTTCGAGACGCTCAGGTAGCGCAGCCGGGCCAGGCCGTCCATCGGCTGGACCCAGCCCGCGACCTCCTCCCTGACGGGGAGGTTGAAGTTGGGCTGGCAGACGACGACCCACGGCACGTCCCCGGCCAGGATCTCCTGCACGCGCAGCCAGAGCTTGGCGCGCTCGGCCTCGTCGACGACGGTGTGGGAGTCCTCGAAGATCTTCTCGATCTCGTCGTTGACGTAGTTGGAGTAGTTGAGGCTGGCGCCCTTGGTGAAGCTGGTCCCGAGCATGTACTCCACGTCGTTGACCCAGAGCTGGCCCACGGTGACCTGCAGCGGGATGTTCTTCTTCTCCCTGCGCTCGGCGAGCGTGGCGGGGTCGAGCGGGGTGAGCTTGAGCTCGATGCCCGCCTTCCTGGCCTCGCTCTGCACCAGTACGGCGATCTGCTGCTGCTCCTCGCTGTCTGTCTGGAAGACCAGCTCGGAGGCGACCGAGGTCTTGCCCGCCCCGGCCAGCGTCTCCTTGGCCCTGGCGACGTCGTAGGCGTAGGGGTAGCCGGTCTCGGAGTAGCCGGGCATGTCCAGCGGGACGACGCTCCTCGCGGGCCGCGCGTCGCCGCCGTAGACGTTGGCGATGATCTGCTCGTACGGGACGGCGTGGGCGAGCGCCTTGCGGACGGCGGGGTCGTCGAAGGGCGCGGTGGTCACCGACATCTGGATGGCGACCTGGTTGTTGCTCGGCGCGGAGATGACCTTGATGCCCGGGGTGGTCTTGAGGTCCTTGATGTCGCGCTGGCCGATCCCGAAGGCGATGTCGATGTCGCCGTTCTGCAGCTGGAGGCGCTGGTTGGCGGCGGCGGGCACCACGGAGAGCCTGATCTCGGGGGTCTTGGCGCCGTCGGGGCCGGGATAGCCGGTGTTGGCGGTGAGCACGATCTCCTGGCCCTGGACCGCCTTGCCCACGTTGAAGTAGCCGCCGCTCGGGGGGTTCTTGGCGAACCACTCCTTGGCCCACGGGTCGTCGGCGGTGGCGTGCTTCTTGGCCTCCTCCGAGTCGAAGACGTACAGCGAGATGGCCTGGATCTGCCGGGTGAGGGCGCTGGGGAAGGCCTGGGTGAACGTCACGGTGTGGTCGTCGACCACCTTGACCTGGTCGGCCTCGGTGAGCCCGATGAGCCGGTAGATCCCGGCGACGTTGGCCTTCGCGGCGAAGGCGCGGTCCTTGGACCACTTGACGTCCTTGGCGGTCATCTCGTTGCCGCTGGCGAACTTCACGCCCTTGCGCAGCTTGAGGGTCCAGACCTTGTTGTCGGCGTCGGGCTCGAAGGACTCGGCGAAGGTGGGGGCGATCGCCTCGGTGTCGAGGATCTGGCCGTCGCCGACCGGGGTGACCCCGTAGTCGACCATGTAGGGGAAGACGTTCTTGTAGAGCATCAGCGCGGTCAGGTCGAACCCGACGAAGTCCTGGTCCCAGCTGCTCAGGTAGCTGCCCACCGCGATCCGCAGCGCCGAGGCGGCCGGGGCGCCGCTCCCGCCGGGGGCCGCGCTCGCCGCCGGGGTGTCCGAGCCGCCCGCCTTGGTCCCGGCGGCGCACCCGGTCGCGAGGAGGAGGGCGACCCCACCCCCGAGTTGCAGGATCGAACGACGGGACAGCGCGGCGGACACCGGACCGTGGGCGTGAGGGAAACCGGGCATCGCAGTCCTCCAGGGGCCATGAGGGATAGGCCGCGAGGTGAGCGGATCGCCGCACTGACGGCCCACCCGACCTACATGTGCCGTTTGTTCTATCAGACCTGAGTTTGGTGAACAAGAGACCGGTACTTGTTCACACACAAAAGCAATGCTCAGAGCGGAAAAGGCAGGCACGAAAGATCACACCGAGTGGCCATGTTCACTGAATTTCACACGAATGACGCCCAGATGTGACCAGTGCTTCCTACCCTGTCGGCAGGGCCGGGCACACCGGGCACCACCCCTGGACGGCCGGACGGCGACCCGCGCGAGCGGCGGGGTAAACCGGTGCCGGGCCGATCGTGCGCGGACAGGCAAGCATCGGGCACGGACGGGCAACCGCGCCTCACACCCTCTGCCGTAGGTTCGGCAGGGGCGCCGGGTGACCCGGCGGGTGGCGAGGAAACGGTAAACAGGGGATTTCATGATCCGTCGGGACCGCGCGGTCCCGGATCGCGCGGTCCCGGCGGCTCATGGGAAACACCGCGTCCACGCTCCACCCGCTCCCCCGGCCCCGCCGCAGGTCGCGGCACCCCCGGTTCGTGATCACCGCGCCCAGGACGGGCGGGATGTATCAGGACGAGTACGAGTTCGTCCGGTTCATGATTACCGCGCCTAGGATGGGCAGAACATAGCGGGGCGAGTACGGGTCCGACCGGATCCGGTCCTCGACCACGGTGCCGCCGGAACCCCGGCGGCGCACCCTGCGGGAGTGAGCCGATGTTCTCCGTACCTGGACTGCTCGTCGTGGCCGCCACGGCCGTGATCGCGACGCTGGCCTGCGCGCTCGCCCTGGTGGCCGGGTCCGCCTGGCCACTCTCCCTGCTCAGCGGCGTCGCGGCGGGCGCGGCCACCCTCAGCGTGCTCTCCCGCCTGCTGGACGACGGCCACCGGCTCCGCCCGTAGCGCCACCGTCACCACCCTTCCCGCGTACGGCTGAAGGCCGCGTGCGACCGACGATCGCGTACAGCGGGTCTCCAACGGCGGGAACGGGTGACGGGCGAGCGGGATCCGGCGGGTCAGAAACCGCGGGCCAGATGGTAGTACGCCTGGTTCCAGCGGATCTCCTTGGCGAACTGGCGGGGAGTGGTGTCCGCGTCGATGACCAGGAGCTCGACCCCGAGCATCTCGGACAGGTCGGTGAGCTCCTCGGTGGTGAGGGCCGACGACAGGACGGTGTGGTGCGGGCCTCCGGCGGTGAGCCACGCCTCGGCGGAGGTGCTCAGGTTCGGGCGGGGCCTCCACACCGCGCGGGCGACGGGCAGGCTGGGCAGCGGCTCGGCGGGGGTGACCACGTCGATCTCGTTCGCCACCAGCCTGAACCGGTCCCCCATGTCGGACAGTCCGACCACCACGGCGGGGCCGGGCTCCGCGTCGAAGACGAGCCGGACGGGATCCTCGCGCCCGCCGATGCTCAGCGGGTGGATCTCGCACGAGGGCACCCCGGCGGCGATCGTCGGGCAGACCTCCAGCATGTGCGCGCCCAGGATGACCTCCTGCCCGGGGGTGAGGTGGTAGGTGTAGTCCTCCATGAAGGAGGTGCCGCCGGGGAGACCGGCCGCCATCACCTTCAGGGTGCGGACCATCACCGAGGTCTTCCAGTCGCCCTCGCCGCCGAAGCCGTAGCCGTCGGCCATCAGCCGCTGCACCGCGAGCCCGGGCAGCTGCCGCAGCCCGCCGAGGTCCTCGAAGTTGGTGGTGAACGCGCCGAAGCCCCCCTCGGTGAGGAAGCGGCGCAGCCCCAGCTCGACGCGGGCCGCGTAGCGCAGCGAGTCGTGGCGCTCGCCTCCGGTGCGCAGCTCGGGGGCGACCTTGTAGGTGTCCTCGTACTCGGAGGTCAGGACGTCCACGTCGGCGTCCGCCGCGGCGTCGACGGCGGCGACCAGTTCGTTGACCCCGTAGGTGTTGACCGAGACGCCGAAGCGCAGCTGCGCCTCCACCTTGTCGCCCTCGGTGACCGCCACGTCCCGCATGTTGTCGCCGAAGCGGGCCAGCCGCAGCGAGCCCACCTCCGCGCGCCCGGCCGCGGCCCGCGCCCACGCGCCGACGCGCGCCGCCACCGCCGGGTCGCTCACGTGCCCGGCGACGGTCTTGCGCGCGACGCCCAGCCGGGCCTGGATGTAGCCGAACTCTCGGTCGCCGTGCGCGGCCTGGTTGAGGTTCATGAAGTCCATGTCGATGGAGCTCCACGGCAGCGCCACGTTGGCCTGGGTGTGCAGGTGCAGCAGCGGCGTGCGCAGCGCGTCCAGCCCGGCGATCCACATCTTGGCCGGGGAGAACGTGTGCATCCAGGCGATCACCCCGACGCAGGCGTCCGAGGCGTTCGCCTCCAGGCAGACCCGGCGGATCGCCCCGGCGTCGGTGAGCACGGGCTTCCACACCACCCGGAACGCCAGCGTCTCGTCGAGCTGCCCGGCGATCCGCCGGGACTGCTCCGCCACCTGGGCCAGCGTGTCCTCGCCGTACAGGCCCTGGCTTCCGGTGAGGAACCAGATCTCGCGCTCGTGGAGGGTCACCGCGGACTCCTTTGCCCGTAGACGTTCTGGTAGCGGTTGTACAAACTGTCGATGTCGGACTGCTCGATGGGCACCGGCTCGCCCAGCAGGCGGGACGCGTGCACGGTGCGGGCGACGTCCTCGCACATCACCGCCGCCTTGACGGCCGCGCGGGCGTCCGCGCCGATGGTGAAGACGCCGTGGTTGCGCATCAGGACCGCCGGGGAGCGGTGGCCCTCCAGGGTGGCGACGATCCCCTTGCCGATGTCGTCCCCGCCGATCAGCGCGAACGGCCCCACCGGGATCTCGCCGCCGAACTCGTCGGCCATCGCCGTCAGCACGCACGGGATGGCCTCGCCCCGCGCCGCCCAGGCCGAGGCGTACGTGGAGTGGGTGTGCACCACGCCGCCCACCCTCGGCATCATCCGGTAGACGTACGCGTGCGCGGCGGTGTCGCTGGACGGGGCCAGCTCGCCCTCGACCAGCTCGCCGTCCAGGTCGCACACCACGATCGACTCCGGGGTGAGGTCCTCGTACATCACCCCGGACGGCTTGATGACGAAGAGGTCCTCGCCGGGGACCCGGCCGGAGACGTTCCCGGCGGTCCAGGCGACGAGGTCGTAGCGGACCAGTTCCCGGTGGAGCGCGGACACCGTCTCCCGCAGCCTCCTGACGGCGGCGCTCATCCGGCCGCCCCCGTTCCGCGCGGGGCCGGTCGCCCTGCCGTACGCGGGGACGGATGTCCGGCCGCACGCGGGAGCGGACGCCCTGCCGCACACGGAGGCGGGGGCAGCGCTCGCCCGGTCAGGTGTTCCTCGCGCCCGGTCACGCGTCCTCCTCGTTCTGGTTCTGGTTCGTCGACGTGCTCTTCCCGTCCTCGCCGGCCGGTGCGACGGCCTCGTTGCGCAGGGCTCGCAGGCCGTGCAGCATCTCCCCGCCGGCGAAGTGGTCGTGCAGGCGGCGGTACTCGGCGTACAGCCGGTCGTAGGTGTCCGCGCGCCCGGCGTCGGGGACGTGGACGGCCTCGTCGCGCCGGCCCATCGCGGCCGAGGCCGAGGTGACGTCGGGGTAGGCCCCGGCGGCGACCGCGGCGTGGACGGCCGACCCCAGGGCGCAGCCCTGCTCGGAGCCGATCACCGAGATGGGGCGGCGCAGCACGTCGGCGTAGACCTGCATCAGGAAGCGGTTCCTGATCAGGCCCCCGGCGGCGACGAACTCGGTCACCGGCACCCCGGAGCCCTCGAAGGTCTCCACGATCGTGCGGGCGCCGAACGCGGTGGCCTCGATCAGCGCCCGGTAGGTGTCCTCGGGCCGCGTCGCGAGCGTCTGGCCGACGACCACGGCGGAGAGGTTGTGGTCGACCAGCACCGAGCGGTTGCCGTTGTGCCAGTCGAGCGCCACCAGGCCGTGCTGCCCGGCCCGCTGCGCGGCGGCGAGCTCGGTGAGGAGCTCGTGCACGGTGAGCCCGCGCTCCTCCGCCTCGCGCTCGTAGGAGCCGGGGACCGAGGTCTCGACGAACCATCCGAAGATGTCGCCGACGCCCGACTGGCCCGCCTCGTACCCCCACAGGCCGGGCACGATGCCGTCGCGCACCACGCCGCACATGCCGGGCACCTCGGCCAGGGCGTCGGAGGACATCACGTGACAGGTGGAGGTGCCCATGATCGCGACCATCTGGCCGGGCCGCACGGCGTCGGCGGCGGCGGCCGTGACGTGGGCGTCGACGTTGCCGACCGAGATCGCGATGCCCTCGGGCAGCTTCGTCCACCCGGCCGCGCGGGCGTCCAGCCGCCCGGCGAGGCCGCCCAGGGGGGACGGCTCCCCGCCGAGCTTGCCGGTGAAGCCGGTGAAGGCGGGGTTGAGCTCGGCGAGGAACTCGGCGGAGGGGTAGCCGCCGTCCTGGCGGATGGCCTTGTACCCGGCCGTGCACACGTTGCGCGTCTCCACGCCGGTGAGCTGCCAGACGATCCAGTCGGCGGCCTCGATCCAGCGTTCCGCGCGGTCGTAGACCTCCGGGTCCTCCTCCAGCACCTGGAGGCCCTTGGCGAACGCCCACTCCGAGGAGATCTTCCCGCCGTAGCGGGGCAGCCACGTCTCTCCCCTGCGGGCGGCGACGGCGTTGATCCGGTCGGCGTGCGACTGCGCCGCGTGGTGCTTCCACAGCTTCGGCCACGCGTGCGGGCGGCCGGTGAGCCCGTCGACCTCGCACAGCGGGACGCCGTCGGCGGTGGCGGGCAGCACGGTGCAGGCGGTGAAGTCGGTCCCCAGGCCGATGACCTGCGACGGGGAGATCCCGGCCGCGGCCACCGCCTTGGGCACCGCCTGGCGCAGCACCTCCCGCCAGTCCTCCGGCGACTGCAGCGCCCAGTCGGGGCCCAGGCGCGCCCCGGTGCCCGGCAGCCGGTCCTCGATCACCCGGTGGGCGTACTCGTGCACGGCGGCGCCCACCTCGGCACCGTCGCCCACCCTCACCACCACGGCGCGGCCCGACAGCGTACCGAAGTCGACACCGACCACGTAACGATCGTTGTTAGCGTTCACATCATCTCCAGCACGTCGGGACTTCGGAACTTCGGGACTTCGACACAGGCTCGGTACGGGCTTGGTGCGGGCTTGTACGGGGGTCCGGCGCGGGCGACCGCGCGGGACCCGCGGGGTTCAGGCGCGGTGCGGCGCGCCGGGACGTCGCGGACCCGAGCCGGGAACGGCGCCCGGACCCGGACCCGGCCGCGACCTCGGGCACGACACCACGGTACGCGGCCCCGTGCGCTGGACCACGGCACGCGGGACCAAGCTATGCGAGGTCACCGTACGCGGAACCACGCCAAGTGGGATCACGGCGCGCGGGACCACAGCGCGCGGGACCACAGCGCGCGGGATCACAGCGCGCGGGATCACAGCGCGCGGCCCTAGGCGCGGAACGGCGCGGTGCTGGCCCTGGCCACGAACCGCGGCGGGACGACGTGTCGCTCGTGGGACCATTCCGCTCCCGCCTCCATCTGCCTGAGCAGGACCTCGATGCTGTGTTTCCCGACCGCCCCGAAGTCCTGCCTGATCGTGGTGAGCGGCGGGGTGAAGAACTCGGACTCGGGGATGTCGTCGAACCCCACGATGCTGAGCCGCTCGGGCACCCGCACGCCCCGCTCGGCGAAGGCCCGCAGCGCGCCGAGCGCCATCTGGTCGTTGGCGACGAACACCGCGGTGACGCCCGGTGTCGCCGCCAGGCGCAGCCCGGCCTCGTAGCCGGAGCGCGGGCTCCAGTCGCCGGAAAGCAGCTCGGGGACCGGGCGGTCCGCGTCGGTCAGCACCTCGCGCCAGCCCTCGATCCGCCCGTCGGCCTCCAGCCAGTCGGACGGACCGGCGACGTGCCACACGGTCTCGTGGCCGAGGTCGAGCAGGTGCCGGGTGGCCAGGCGTGCGCCCTCGACCTGGTCGACGCTGACCACCGACACGTCGCCCGAGTGGCTGCCCTCGACGGCCACGACGGGGATGTCGGTGGGCACGTCGGCCAGCGCGGGGGCGGCCGAACGCTGCGGCGCGACCACCACTATGCCGTCGACGGCCTGCTCGGCCAGATAGCCGAGCGCGTCGCGCACGCCCGCGGTGTCGATGGTCTTGAGGCTGACCATGCTGACGAAGTATCCTGCCGCCCTGGCCGCCTGCTCGATCCCGTAGACCGTGCTCGCGGGCCCGTACAGGGTCGTGTCGAAGCTGACCACCCCGAGGGTGCGCGTGTGTCTCGTGACCAGGGCGCGGGCGACCATGTTGCGCCGATAGCCGAGCTCGTTGATCGCCTCCAGCACCCGGGCCCGGGTCTCGGCGCGGACGTTGGGGTGATCGTTGAGCACGCGAGAGACCGTCTGGTGCGACACACCGGCCCTCGTGGCGACGTCCGCCATCACCGGCGGGCGTCGTTCGAGACTCGGGCTCACGGTCGACTCCTTCAGGATGGCTTGGGACAGACTGTGAGCGCTAACAACGCCTCTCGTCAAGCACTCCCGACATTACGGTCTGATTACTCAGAGATCATCTGTTAACGCCTACTTGACGTTGCCGTCATCACGCCCTTAACTGGCGCATACTCTCTTGTTAGCGCTCACATCTCCTGCGGGAAGGTCTCCATGGTGCGAGAACTCCTGACCGCCCGGGGGTTGACAGTCGGCCGGGCCGGGCTTTTGATAGCTCGTCACACAGCCGGACGGACCACCGCGTGGTCCGACGCCGCCGATGTGAGCGCTCTCAACGAGGCTCTCGACAAGGCTCACGACGACGTCCGTGAAAACGCCCACGGACCTGTTCACCACAACGGTTACGGACCCCTTCACCACGACGGTCACGCACACCGGGGCGGGTCGCGTCCCGGCTCGACCCGGTGTCGCCGTGGGCGCGGCTCGGAAAGGACGCGCCCCGGCGACGGCACGCCGGAGGCCGGGGCGCGCCGCCACGGCACCCGCTACTCCCGGGACGCACCGCGTCCCACCGCTGTCCCGGCCCGCCCCTGGGCCGGGACGGGCTCCCACACAGGAGGTATTCGATGAAGTTCGCGAAGCTGGCCACCGCCGCGGTGAGCCTGGCTCTCGCCATGGGAGTGACGGCCTGTGGCTCCAGCGTCAAGACCGTCGACCAGGGCGCGTCCGGAGCGGCCTCCGCGGCGCCCGCCGACACCCTCGTCGGCGTCACCATGCCCACCAAGTCCTCCGAACGCTGGATCCACGACGGCGACAACGTCAAGAGCGCGCTGGAGAAGCTGGGCTACAAGGTCGACCTGCAGTACGCGGAGAACGACATCCCCACCCAGGTCAACCAGATCGAGAACCAGATCACCAGGGGCGCCAAGCTGCTGATCATCGCCTCGATCGACGGCACCGCCATCACCACGCAGCTCCAGCAGGCGGCCGACAAGAAGATCCCGGTCATCGCCTACGACCGGCTCATCCGCAACTCGCCGAACGTCGACTACTACGCCACCTTCGACAACTACAAGGTGGGCGTGCAGCAGGCGACCTCGCTGCTGGTCGGCCTGAAGCTGAAGAAGGAGGACGGCTCCGACGGCGACGCCAAGGGCCCGTTCAACATCGAGATCTTCGCCGGTTCCCCGGACGACAACAACGCCACCTTCTTCTACAACGGCGCGATGGACACCCTGAAGCCTTACATCGACAAGGGCACCCTCGTCGTCAAGAGCGGCCAGACCGACTTCAAGACCGTCGCGATCCTGCGCTGGGACCCGGCCACCGCGCAGAAGCGCATGGAGGACCTGATCACCAAGTCCTACTCCGGCGGCACCGAGGTCCAGGGCGTGCTCTCCCCGTACGACGGCCTGTCCATCGGCATCCTGTCGGCGCTGAAGAGCAGCGGCTACGGCACCGCGGACCAGCCCTACCCGGTCGTCACCGGCCAGGACGGCGAGGTCGCCTCGGTGAAGTCGATCATCGCGGGCGAGCAGTACGCGACGATCTACAAGGACACCCGCGAGCTCGCCGCCGTCACCGTTGAGATGGCCGACGCCGTGCTCAAGGGCGGCAAGCCCGAGGTGAACAACACCGAGGACTACGACAACGGCAACAAGGTCGTCCCTTCCAACCTGCTCGACCCCGTGATCGTCTACAAGGACAACTACAAGAAGGTCCTCGTCGACTCCGGTTACTACACCGAGGACCAGCTCAAGTAGCGGTGCCGGTGCCATGACGGACGGCACCCGGCCGGCGGCGCCCCACCCGGCGCCGGCCGGGTGCCCGTGAGCGGGAAGGCAGTGCGGAGGCGGACGGCATGACCGACGACATACTTCGGATGCGCGGCATCACCAAGACGTTCCCGGGCGTCAAAGCCCTGCAGGACGTCAACCTGGTGGTACGGCGAGGCGAGATACACGCGATCTGCGGGGAGAACGGCGCCGGGAAGTCGACGCTGATGAAGGTCCTGTCCGGCGTGTACCCGCACGGCTCGTACGAGGGCGAGATCCTCTTCGACGGCGAGCCGTGCCGCTTCTCCGACATCAGGGACAGCGAGAAGCGCGGCATCGTGATCATTCACCAGGAGCTGGCGCTCAGCCCGCACCTGTCGATCGCCGAGAACATCTTCCTCGGCAACGAGCGGACCAGCCGCGGCCTGATCGACTGGAACCGGACGAACGCCGAGGCCGCCGAGCTGCTGGAGCGGGTCGGGCTGCGGGAGAACCCGGTGACGGCCGCGATGGACATCGGGGTGGGCAAGCAGCAGCTGGTGGAGATCGCGAAGGCGCTCTCCAAGAAGGTCAGGCTGCTCATCCTCGACGAGCCGACCGCGTCGCTCAACGACGAGGACTCCGCGCACCTGCTCGACCTGCTGCGCGGGCTGCGCGAGGAGGGCATCACCTCGGTGATCATCTCCCACAAGCTGAACGAGATCCAGGCCATCGCCGACTCGACCACGATCCTGCGCGACGGCCGGACGATCGAGACCCTGGACATGAGGAACGACCGGGTCACCGAGGACCGCATCATCTCGGGCATGGTCGGCCGCGACCTCGAACACCGCTTCCCGCCGCACGAGCCGAGGATCGGCGAGGAGGCGCTGCGGATCGAGGACTGGACCGTGCACAGCCCCAGCCAGCACGGCCGCGTCGTCGTCTCCGGCGCCAACCTGACGCTGCGCCGCGGCGAGATCGTCGGCCTGGCCGGGCTGATGGGCGCCGGGCGCACCGAGCTGGCGATGAGCGTGTTCGGCCGCAGCTACGGGACCGGCATCTCCGGCCGCGTCTACAAGGACGGCCGGGAGATCCAGCTCCGCACGGTCGGCGAGGCGATCGGCCACGGGCTCGCGTACGCCACCGAGGACCGCAAGCGGTACGGGCTCAACCTGATCGAGGACATCAAGCGGAACGTCTCGGCCGCGGCCCTGGGGAAGCTGGCGAGGCGCGGCTGGGTCGACGACAACAAGGAGTATCAAGTCGCCGACGGCTTCCGCGAGAGCATGAACATCAAGGCTCCCAGCGTGCTGTCGGTCACCGGGAAGCTCAGCGGCGGCAACCAGCAGAAGGTGGTGCTGTCGAAATGGATCTTCACCGACGCCGACGTGCTGATCCTCGACGAGCCCACCCGGGGCATCGACGTGGGTGCCAAGTACGAGATCTACTCGATCATCAACCAGCTCGCCGACCAGGGCAAGGCCATCCTGGTCATCTCCTCGGAGCTTCCCGAGCTGCTCGGCGTCTGCGACCGCGTCTACGCCATGTCGGCCGGTCGCATCACCGGTGAGGTCCCCCGGGCGGAGGCCACTCCGGAGCGGCTCATGCAGTTCATGACCAAGGAAAAGGAGTAGGGAGCACGATGAGCAGCGGCCAGGTCCCGGCGCACGGAGTCGCCGAACCCGCGGGAAAGACCGGAGCACCGCCACCGGGCGGCGGCGACCTTCTGGCGGTGCCCGCGAAGGCACCGGGAGGCCGGTTCTCCGTCAACCTGCGGCAGAGCGGCATCTACATCGCCTTCGCGCTGGTCATCGTGCTGTTCTCCATCCTGACCGACGGTGAGCTGCTCAGCCCGCAGAACATCTCGAACATCATGGTGCAGAACTCCTACATCCTGATCCTCGCGATCGGCATGATCCTGATCATCATCGCCGGGCACATCGACCTGTCGGTGGGCTCGGTGGTCGCGGTCACGGGCGCGATAGCGGCCGTGCTGATGGTCGACATGGACGTGGCGTGGCCGCTGGCCCTCCTCATCACGCTGATCGTCGGCGCGCTGATCGGGGCCTGGCAGGGTTACTGGATCGCCTACTTCGGCATCCCGGCGTTCATCGTCACCCTGGCCGGAATGCTGATCTTCAGGGCGCTCACCCTGACCGTGCTCGGCAACCAGGGCATCGGCCCCTTTCCCGACGAGGTGCGTACCCTCGCCAACGGCTTCGTGCCCGGCTTCTTCGGCAACATCGGCCTCGGCCCGCTCGGCGGCGCCGACGTGCTGACGCTGCTCGTCGGCCTGGCCGCGGTGGCCGGGATCGTCGGCACACAGTGGCGGGCCCGGCAGGCGCGGCTGGGCTACCGGCAGAAGGTCGACGCGCTGCCGCTGTTCTTCCTGAAGATCGGCGCCGCCTCCGCGGTGGTGATGGTCGTCATCGTGCAGCTGGCCAGGTTCAAGAACCTGCCCTGGGTGCTTGTGCTCCTCGCGATCCTCGTCCTGGGCTACACGCTCATGACCAACCGCGCCGTCTTCGGCCGCCACATCTACGCCATCGGCGGCAACCTGAACGCGGCGAGCCTGTCGGGCATCAAGGTCAAGTCCGTCACGTTCTGGATCTTCGTCAACATGGGCGTGCTCGCCGCGCTCGCCGGCGTCATCTTCGCCGGACGGCTGAACCAGGCGGGCCCGACCGCGGGCAACAGCTTCGAGCTGGACGCCATCGCGGCCGCGTTCATCGGCGGCGCCGCCGTCCAGGGCGGCGTGGGCAAGGTGGTCGGCGCGCTCACCGGCGGTCTCATCATGGCCGTGATCAACAACGGCATGTCCCTGATCGGCGCGCCCAGCGAGCGGGTCCTGCTCTTCAAGGGCCTGGTCCTGCTCGCCGCGGTGGCCCTCGACGTGTGGACCAAGCGCCGCGCGGGCGCGGCCCGCTGACCCGTCCTCCCCCGGTCTCGTTCCCCTCCGCCCCCTGCCCGCCGGACGCCCCGGCGCGCAGGGGGCGGACCCGTCGACGGCCGCGGGTCAACGGCCGCGGGGTTCCGCCGGTGGTCACGGGGTGTGGAGGTCCCCACCCCGGGTAAAGCGAGTGATCTCGGCCGGTAAGAGGGGACACGGATGGCGATCGACTCGGTGGGCATGTGGATCGCGGTCATCGCGCTGGTGGTGGTGCTGCTCGTCCTCGACTTCGTGGTGGCGGCGCGCCGGCCGCACGCCGTGGGCATGCGCGAGGCCACCGCCTGGACGGTCTTCTACATCGGTGTGGCCATCGCCTTCGGCCTGGTCCTGTGGTGGCTGGCCGGGTCGGGACTGGCGACGGAGTACTTCGCCGGATGGATGGTGGAGAAGAGCCTCTCCGTCGACAACCTCTTCGTCTTCGTCATCATCATGGCGCGGTTCTCGGTGCCCGAGGAGCACCAGCAGAAGGTGCTGCTCTTCGGCATCGCCACCGCCTTGGTGCTGCGCGCCATCCTCATCGCGGTCGGCGCGGCGGCGATCGCCCTCTTCTCCTTCACGTTCCTGATCTTCGGCCTGCTGCTGATCTGGACGGCGATCCAGCTCGTACGGCACCGCAACCAGGACCCCGACGTCGAGAACAACCCGCTGATCCGGCGCGCGGGCAAGGTGCTGCCGGTCAGCGACGACATGCACGGCGGCAAGCTCGTCGCCCGCGAGGACGGCAAGCGGGTGGTCACCCCGCTGTTCGTGGTCTTCCTCGCCATCGGGAGTACCGACCTGCTGTTCGCCCTCGACTCCATCCCCGCCGTCTTCGGCGTCACCAAGCATCCGCTCATCGTCTTCGCCGCCAACGCCTTCGCGCTGCTGGGGCTGCGCGCCCTGTACTTCCTGATCGAGGGCCTGCTCGAACGCCTGGTCTACCTGTCGATCGGCCTGGCGGTCATCCTCGGCTTCATCGGCCTCAAGCTCATCCTGTCGTTCCTGCACGAGGACATCTCGAAGTCCTTCCCCGAGGTCCCGACCCCGGTCTCCCTCGGAGTGATCTTCCTGGTACTGCTGGTCACCGTCATCGCCAGCCTGCGGAGGGTACGCAGCCACCCGGAGGAGCGCGCGCACGCGGGCACCCTGCACCGGATGCGCCGTAAGGACGGGATGAAGGGCCAGAGCGAGGGTGAGGGTCAGGGTGAGGGACAGAGTGAGGGGCAGGGCCAGGGCGAGGGCCGGGAGGGCCGTTCCGGCGGGCGGGGATCCACCGGCGACTGAGCGGGGCGGATCCCGTGCGAGCGGGCCGACGGCGGAGAGACGCCTGAACGGGCAGGCCACCCGCCCGTTCAGGCCAGACTCAGGGCTCAGACCAGAGCCCTGAGCCCCAGCCATCCTGAGCCCCAGCCATAGGGCAGGCTCAAACCGGACCCGGACCCGGACCCGGAGCCGGACCCGGACCCGGCCTCAGCCCTGGACTCGGAGCAGGTTCAGGCCAGGCAGCGCAGGGCGGTCTTGAGACCGCGGTCGAGAGGATGGTCGTCGGGCAGGCGGCCGACCGTCGCCTCCACGAACACCGGGGCCGGCAGCAGCTCGCTCGTCCCGTCCGCGGACACCCGGACCCCGTCGGCGGTCAGCTCGACCTGGACCTTCGAGTCCCGCTCGGCGAGCACGAACGCACCCACCCGGGCCCGCCACCAGGCCCGCTCCCCCGCCTCGCCCTCCGTGACCGGCGCGCCGGCGTCGTCGGCGTGGGTGGCGTACTCGGAGGCGTAGTGGAAGGCCTGCAGCCCCACCGGGTACGGCCCGGCGAAGGTCGGCAGCGGGGCCTCGTGGCCGAGCGCGCGCATCCGCTCGCGCGTGTCCCCGTTCTCGCGCCGCCACTCCTGGAGCACCGCCTCGACAGGAACGCCACGGCGCTTCTCCACGCACCACTCGTTGAAACCGTCGAAACCACCGTCCACCCCCTCGCGGCGGAGCATCGCGGTGAACCCGTCGATGTCGTCGTCCAGGCAGGCGTGGTTGTACAGTTCCTCTCCCGCCAGGTGTCCGAGCACGTCCCGGACCGACCAGCCGGCCGCTCGCGAGGGGCGGTCCCAGCCCTCCGCGCCGAGTTCCCGGAAGTAGCGGTCGAGACGTTCCGCCTCGGCGTCGAAGAGGTCGAAAGGATCGAGGCCCGCCAGGGGGCCCTTCGGGTCGTTGGTCATGCCTCAGCCGTACCCCGGGAACGGCGGGCATCCCCCGGCGGCCACTGACCGGCGGCGGTCACCGAAGCCTTTACTCGCCTCCCTGACAACGTTGACAGGGAAGATCCGTTCATCTTTGATGACTATGCCGCACTTTGTTTGGTCTGGTCCGGCAACCAGTTCCAATCCTGGAGTCGCAGTAATGGCACGATGGCGTCTTCCCCTGACCATCACACGCCGCACCGGCCGACGGGCACCGTCGAACGGCACCCCCGGCGCCCTGGCGCCCCGCCCTCCGGGAGGTGTCCCGGCGATCCGGGACACCACATGAGTCACGGCACCCGCCCCTGATCGCGGACCGCACGGACGGCACCGGCCGGCAGCGGACCTTTCCACCCCCCTGAACCACGCGCCCTCCCCCGCCACGGCCTGTCGAGGTCCTGCCCCGGGACGGTGCGGACGAAAGGATCAGCTATGCGACGGAACTCCAGGCGGTTCTGGGCCGCCGTGCTCGGGTTCGCCCTCGCCGCGGCCGGGTTGACGATGACGACGGCCGCGCCGGCGCAGGCCGGATCAGCACGGACCGGATCAGCGCAGGCCGGGTCAACACAGGCCGAGTCGAACGGCGGCGTGCGGGTCATGCCGCTCGGCGACTCCATCACCGACGGGTTCAACGTGCCCGGCGGCTACCGCGTCAACCTGTGGCAGCGGCTGGTCACCGGGCAGTACACGGTCGACTTCGTCGGGTCCGGGTTCAACGGGCCGTCCACCCTCGGCGACCACGACCACGAGGGTCACTCGGGGTGGCGGATCGACCAGATAGACACGAACATCGTCGGCTGGCTGCAGACCTTCGCCCCCCGCACCATCCTGCTGCACATCGGCACCAACGACATGACCCAGAACTACAACGTCGCGGCCGCGCCGGCCCGGTTGTCCGCGCTCATCGACAAGATCCGCGCCAACGCGCCGGCGGTCGAGCTCTTCGTCGCGCGAATCACACCGTCCGCCGACCCCACGGTGGAGGCGCGGATCCAGGCCTTCAACGCCGCCGTCCCCGGCATCGTCGCGCAGAAGGGGCCGATGACCCACCTGGTCGACATGCACACCGGATTCACCACCGCCGACCTCGCCGACGGCCTGCACCCGAACGCGGGCGGCTACGCCAAGATGGCGGAACGCTGGTTCGCCGCCCTGCAGGCGGTACCCGGCAGCCTCGTCCAGACGGCCGTGCCGCCGGTCGGCACCGCCGTCTCACTGTCCAACCCGCAGTCGAACCGCTGCCTGGACGTCTCCGGCGTCAGCACCACCCCCGGCGCGCAGATACACATCTGGGACTGCCACGGCGGGACCAACCAGCGCTGGACCCGCACCGCGTCCGACGAGCTGCGCGTCTACGGCAACCGCTGCCTGGACGTGAACGGCAACGGCACGGCCAACGGCACGAAGGTGCAGATCTGGACGTGCAACGGCGGGACCGCGCAGAGGTTCGCCTTCACCGCGAACGGCACCATCGTGGGCGCCGGGTCGGGCAAGTGCCTCGACGTGGCGGCGAGCGGGACCGTGAACGGGACGCTGGTGCAGCTGTGGGACTGCAACGGCACCGGGGCGCAGCGCTGGTCCGTGCGATGACCACCGCTGTGGAGGCGCCTGCTCGCGGGCGCCTCCACAGCGCTCCGACGTCCGGGAAGCCCGAGGTCAGACCGGCCCCGTGCCATGACACGACCGGTTCGCGCGCCGGTCAGTCCTCGTCGCCGCTGTCGTCGTCCTCGTCCTCGTTCTCGTCGTCTCCCTTGGAGTGGTGACGACCGGGTCCCCGATCCCGGCTGTCTGCCTGGAAGACGAAGCCGGAGTCGCGCAGGAAGGCGATGAGCGGCCCGTCAGAAGCGAGCCTGCCCCGCCGCCGCGCCTCGGACAGGTCCCGGCCGAGCTTGCGCAGCTCGTCGCGTGCCTTCTCGTTCTCGCCCCTCTGGAGGGCCCGGGCCGTTTTGACGATCCTCTCGCGGATCTCGCGGGCCACCCTGCGGTCGATCTTCCCCTGACGTTCCTGGTCGGTGACCGCCCGGTGGAAGGCCGGCAGGAGCTCCGGCCATCCCCGCGCCGCCGACGACCGCACCGGTGCCGGGGACGCGCTCCGCGAGACGGCCGGTGTGGGTGACGGCGTGGGGGACGACGACACCGGCCGTGCCGGGGACCGCGTCCCGGACGGCGTCGCCGCCCCGATCGCGGTCGGCGCCGCCGTACCGGCCCGCCCCACCGGATCCGACGGCACCAGCGCCCAGAGAGCCGTCGCCACCAGCACGGCCAGCACGGCCACCACGCCCAGCGCGATCGCGACGGACCGTCCGGGCGACCGCCCCCGCGTGAGCGCGGAGAGAACGCCGGCCCCGGGCACCGGCGTGGGCCCCGCTCCCGGCGCGACCGTCGGCGACACGGTGTCGTACGTCGGCGTCGGTCCCGGCGTGGCCCTCGGCGACACGGTGCCGTACGCGGAGGCCGGCGTCGGCGTTGCTGTCGGCGTCGGTGGTGCGATGTCGCGGGTGGCCGACGCGTGACCGGCCGTTCCGGCGAGCAGGCGGACCACCTCTCCCCCGGCCGGCCGCGCGCCGGGATCCTTCTCCAGCAGGGCCAGGACGAGCCTCTCCAGTTCCACCGGGACATCGGGCCGGTACCGCCTGAGCGGGTCCGGCCGGTCGTGGACATGCCGGTAGATCATCTCTGTGGCCGGGCCGGCGAACGGGGGCCGCCCGCACAGCAGCTCGTAACAGACGCAGCCGAGCGCGTACAGGTCGGAGGCCGCGTCTCCCGGCTCGCCGAGGATCTGTTCGGGAGACAGGTAGGCGGCCGTGCCGATGACGCTTCCCGCCGAGGTCAGCCGCGTCGCGGCCTCGGTCGCGACCCTGGCGGTACCGAAGTCGACGACCTTGAGCGCGCCGTTCGCGCCCAGGTGCAGGTTCGCGGGCTTGACGTCGCGGTGCACGACCCCGGCCCGGTGCGCGGCGTCCAGCCCGAGCGCGGCCTGCCCGGCCAGGTGGCACGTCTCGGACACGCTCAGCGGCCCCCGCCCGGCCAGCTCGGCGGCGAGGTCCCGGCCGGTCAGCAACTCCATCACCAGGTACGGCCGATCCTCGTGCTCGCCCACGTCGAGCACCGTCACCACGTTGGGATGGACGACGCGCGCGGCGGTCCTGGCCTCCCGGGCGAACCTCTCACGCGTCGTGGCGTCGGCCACCGCAGGTGACAGGATCTTGACCGCCACCGCCCAGCCCGGCCGCAGGTCGTACCCGCGCCAGACCTCGCCCGTGCCGCCACGGCCGATCAGCTCGTCCAGCCGGTACCGCCCGGCGAGCACGGCCGCCTTCCCCTCCCAAACCCCCACGACCCCCGCCACCGATTCCGAGACCGACAATTGGCCCACAACTATACGAGGCGACTCTCCGACATACCGACATACACACAAAAGTCCTTATGAGCTGGGGTTTCTTCTTTTATCAAATGCCGTTGGGTCTCAGGAAATCCCACCGCGTGAGGCGACTTGAGGTGATCGCAAAACGCCGTCGGCCTCGGGGCGGAGTCACACCAGCGCGGAACAGGTGGCACCCTCACCTCTCCGTGAGGATGCCACGCCCGCGTCCGCCACCTCAGTTCGACCTTCACTCCCTCGGAGAAGAGCGAGTCGCGCAGTTCCACGGAGACCGGCTTCACGGACTTCGCCAGGCCGAACAGCACGACGCCCTTCACGCTGTTGCCCGGGTTGATGTCCTCGTACAGGGATGAGGACGGAGGCCACTGAACGGATGACTCGCCACCCGGCGAGGAACAAGATGACAGGAACAGCGAAAAGCCCCCGCCCGCGAAAATCAGGACGGAGGCTTTTCGTCTAGGGGAACGCTACACCGCGCATAACGGCCTGCTCCGCTCAACGCGAATCGCCGGAACAGGTTGCGGGCCGCCGGGACTTCGGCCGGGTGGCTCAGCCGGCGTTCGCCTGCTCGCCCGCCGCGTTCACCGGGCGGTAGGCGAGGGCGATGAGGCCGGTGTCGAACGTCGTGCTGTCCACGAGTTCCAGGGTCGCCGTGACGTTCTCCCCCCGGAACAGCCGCTGCCCCTGGCCGACGACGACCGGCGAGACCAGGAGCCGGTACTCGTCGAGCAGGCCGTGCTCCATGAGCGTGTCCGTGAGCTGTCCACAGCCCCAGATCATGATGTTCCCGCCGGGCCGCTTCTTCAGCTCGGTCACCGTGGCGACGAGGTCGTCGCCGTGGACGATGGTCGAGGGCTCCCAGTCGGCCTTCTCCAGGGTCGAGGAGACCACGTACTTCTCGATGCCGTTCACGTGGTCGGCGTAGGGGTTGCTCCTGCCGGGCCAGGCCTGGGCCATGCCCTCGTAGGTGACCCGTCCCAGCAGCAGGGTGTCGCTGCCGAGCACGAGGTTCATGGAGTACTTCTGCACCTCCTCGTTCGCGTACGGCATGGACCACAGGTGGGGGTTGTCGATGAAGCCGTCGAGGGTGGTGTGGGTCTTGGCGATGACCTTGCGCATGGTTTCCTCCGTGTGGTTCACGTTAGGTGAGAGAAAGCGTTCAGATGACGTACGGGCTCCTGGAACGGGCGTCGCGCAGGGCGCGGGCCCACCAGGCCAGCCGGTCGAGCGTGGTCCGCACCGCGGTGTTGCACTCCGCGGTGGCCTTGGGCCAGCTCCCGTCGGGAGCGAAGAGGTCCCAGTAGCGGGGAAGGATGACGGCGTCGCGGATGGCCACGGCGTGCAGCTCGGTGAAGACCTGGCGGAGCTGGTCGACCGCGTGCAGGCCGCCGGAGTCCCTGCCGTAGGCGACGAAGGCGACGGGCTTGGCCTGCCACTCCTCGTAGTACCAGTCGATGGCGGTCTTCAGCGGGGCGGGAAAGCTCCGGTTGTACTCGGGGGTGACCACGACGAAGGCGTCGGCGGCCGCCAGCCTCGGCGCCAGGGCGGCCACCTCGGCGGGAGCGGGCTCGTCCTGGTCGCCGAGGGTCTGCGGCAGGCCGGTCTCGGCCAGGTCGATCAGGTCGACGTCCAGGTCGCCGCGCCTGCGGGCCCTGGCGGTGAACCAGCCCGCCACGGTGGGCCCGAACCGGCCGTCGCGGGTGCTCCCGATGATGACCGCCAGCCGCAGCCGCTCGTCCTCCGGCATCTCCGTACCTCCCTCGCGCCCGTTCCCGGTCCGACGTGTTCCACCATGCCGCACCCCTCTTACGGAAAAGCTCCCGTCGTTTTACGGCCGGGCCGAGGAGCGTGAGAATCCGGTGTAAGGCGGCGTTATCGTGGCCTTCATGCGTTTCGGGGTGCTTGGGCCATTGGCCGTGTGGACGACCTCCGGCGAGCCGGTGGCGATCCCCGGGCTGAAGGTCCGGACCCTGCTGGCCGACCTCCTGGCGTACGAGGGACGCCCGGTGCCCGCCGACCGGCTGATCGACGACCTGTGGGGCGACGACCCGCCGGGCAACCCGGCCGCCGCCCTGTCGGCCAAGGTCTCGCAGCTGCGCAGGGTGCTGGAGGACGCCGAACCCGGCTGCCGTGACCTGGTCGTCCGCCATCCCGCGGGCTACGTGGTGAGGGCCGACACCGACGCGGCCGGTTTCCTGCGCCTGCTCGACGAGGCGGCCCTCGCCGGGGACCCGCCGGTCAGGGCGGCGCTGCTGGCGGACGCGCTGGCGTCGTGGCGCGGTCCCGCGTTCGCCGACTTCGGCGACGAGCCGTTCGCGCGCCCCGCGATCGCGCGGCTGGAGGAACAGCGGCTGACCGCGCGGGAGGACCACGCGGAGGTACGGCTGGAGCTGGGCGAGCACGTCCAGCTCGCGGGGGAACTCCGCGACCTGCTCGGGGCTCATCCCCTCAGGGAGCGGCTGCGCGCCGCGCACATGCGTGCCCTGTACCGGTCCGGGCGGCAGAGCGAGGCACTGGACAGCTACGAGGAACTGCGCGTCCTGCTCGCCGACGAGCTGGGCCTGGACCCTGGCGCCGGCCTGGTCGCCCTGCACCGGGCCGTCCTCACCCAGGATCCGGCGCTGGCCGCGCCCGGCGTTCCCCCGGGCAGGCCCGGCGGCAACCTCCCGGTGCCCCTCACCGGCTTGATCGGCAGGGAGGAGGCCGTCACCGGGATCCGCGCCCTGCTGGAGACCGAGCGGCTGGTGACGCTCACCGGTCCGGGAGGCGTGGGCAAGACCCGCCTGGCGATCGAGACCGCCAGACACCTGACGGGCCCGGAGGTGCCCCCCTCGGCCCCCTCCTCGTCTACCTCGTCCCCTTTGCCCACCTCGCCCACCTCCCCCTCCTCGCCTACCTCGTCCCTCTCCGGCGCCGCGCCCCTCTCTCCCTCCGGCGTCTCTCCCGGCACGGGCCCCTCCGCCGGCGTTTCCTCCGGCAGCGTGCGTGACGGCGTCTGGCTGGTCGAGCTGGCCGCGCTCGACCGTCCCGGCGACGAGGACGCGGTCCACCGGCTGGCTGAGACGATCATGACGGTGCTGGACGTCCAGGACGCCGCGGGCGGCTCGGGCGGCTCGGGCGGCTCGGGGCCGGTGACCGCCGCCGACCGGCTCACCGAGGCGCTGCGCCCCAGGCGGCTGCTGCTGGTGCTGGACAACTGCGAGCACGTCGTCGAGCCGGTCGCCGAGCTGGCCGGGCTGCTGCTGCGCGCCGCCCCGGGGCTGCGGATCCTCGCGACCAGCCAGGAGCCGCTCGCCCTGCCCGGCGAGGTGGTCTGGAGCGTCCCGCCGCTGGAGGTCCCCGGCCGGGCCGACGACGACCTCCCCGCGCTGGAGCGGACGGGTTCCGTACGGCTGTTCGTGGCACGCGCGTCCGCGGTGACCCGGGGGGCCCGGGGGGCCCAGGGGGCCCGGGGGTTCGTCCTCGACGCGGACACCGCCCCGGCGGTCGCGGCCCTGTGCCGCAGGCTGGACGGCATCCCGCTGGCGCTGGAACTGGCCGCGACGAGGGTGCCCGCCCTCGGGGTGCACGGTCTCGTCGCCCGCCTGGACGACCGGTTCCGGCTGCTGGCCACCGGTCACCGGGGCGTCCCGCCGCGCCAGCAGACCCTGACCGCGATGATCGACTGGAGCTGGGAGCTGCTGACCGACGCCGAGCGCGCCGTCCTGCGCCGCCTCGCCGTGCACGCCGACGGCTGCGCCATGGAGGCGGCCGAGGCCGTCTGCGCGGGGGACGACATCCCGGCCGGGGACGTGTTCGACCTGGTGGCGCGGCTGGTGAACCGGTCGTTGGTGGTCATGGTGGACGGGGCCGACGGGCCGAGATACCGGTTGCTGGAGTCGGTGGCGGCGTACTGCGTCGAGCGCCTCCAGCGGTCCGGGGAGTACGAGAGGGTGCGGCTGCGGCACCTTCGCCACTACACCGGCCTCGCCGAGCGGGCCGCGCCGCGCCTCCACGAGGCGGATCAGCGGCTCTGGCTGCGGCGTCTCGACGCCGACGCCGCCAACCTCCGTGCCGCGCTGAACGCGGCCGTCAGGAACGGCGACGCGGACGGCGCGCTGCGCCTCGCCGGCGCGCTGGCCTGGTACTGGTTCCTGCGCGGCCGGCTGACCGAGGCCCGCCGATCCCTCGCGGCGGCCCTCGCCGTCCCCGGCGAACCCCCGGCCGCCGTCCCTCGGGACCGCGAATCCGACACCGTCCGGGACCGCGATTCCACCACCTCCCGGGACCGCGAGTCCGGCACCGTCCGGAACCGCGAACCGGCTCCCTTCTCTGGCCGCGAACCGGGTACCGCCGACGGATCCGGGGGCGTCTCGTTCGCCGCGCTCCGGGCCAGGGCCCTCACCTGGAAGGCCGCGGTCGAGTTCCTCCGGGGTGAGGTGGCCGTCGCCGACCGGGAGGAACTCCGCCGGGCGGCCCTGGAGGCGTACGAGGACGCGGGCGATCCCGGCGGGCGTGCCAGGGCGTGGTGGATCCTCGCCTACGCGGGGCTCGACCTCGGCGACCTGTCCGTCGCCGGGGACCTGCTGGAGCGGGCGCTCCCCTCCTTCGAGGCGCTCGGCGACCGGTGGGGGACGGCCGCGGCCCTCGCGCTCCGGGCCAAGCTCGCGCACGTGCGCGGCGACCTGGACGGGCTCGCACGCGACGGCGAGCGCAGCGCGCGGATCTTCGGCGAGCTCGGGGAACGCTGGGGGCAGCTGGAGGCGGGCGGCTGGCTCGGCGCGCTGGCCGAGATGACCGGTGACCTCGACCGGGCCGAACGGCTGCAGCGCGACGGCATGCGCCTGGCCGAGGAGCTCGGGCTGTGGACGGAGTTCGCCGGGCGGCTGAGCTGGCTGGGCTGGATCGCGCTGCAGCGCGGCGACTACGCGCGGGCGGTGCAGTGGAGCGAGAGGTCGCTGCGGCTCGCCGTGGAGCAGGGCCACCAGGCGGGACAGACCTTCGCCCGGATGGGACTCGCCTTCGCCGCGCGCAGGGACGGCCGCCTCGACATCGCGGAGACCCATCTGCGCGACGTGCTGGACCGTACCCCGCCCGGCACCGAGGAGCCGCCGCCGTACCTCCCGATGGTCGTGACCGAGCTCGGCTTCGTCGCCGAGCAGCGCGGCGACGCGGCGACGGCCCTCACCCTGCACCTGTCGGCCCTCGACCTCGTGGCCAGGTTCGACGGGGCCAGGGACATGCCGGTCGCCGTGTACGGCCTGGCCGGGGCCCTCGCCGTCGCCGGGCACCACGACCGCGCCGCCCGGCTCCTGGGCGCGGGCGCCGCGGCCCGCGCGTCGAACTCCGTCCCCCTCACCCCGATGGAGCGCGGCGACGTCGACCGGATCACCGCGCGGATCCGTGACGCGCTGGGCGAGGAGCGCTTCGCCGCCGAACACGGACGCGGCACCGCGCTCACGCCCGAGGGGATCAGGTCCCTGACCGTCCTGCCCGACGTCTCCGTGCCCTCACCGGGCTGACCACGCTCTCCCACCCGGAGGAAAGCACCGGGCCGCCGCCCCGGACGGATCCGAACGACTCACCGAAACGCGCGAATCAATCGCATGATGGATTGTGAGACCCGGCGATCCTGGCAGACTGTCCGGCATGAGGAAGAGCGAGGAGAGCGAGGAAGACGTCTCCGCACCCAGGGCGCGCCGCAGGGGGCGCCCGCCCAGGGACCGTTCGGCGCCGTCCGCGCCGTCGACTCCCGACCGCATCCTCGACGAGGCGACGGACCTCTTCGCCCGGCACGGGGCCGACGGCGTCTCCATGCGCGACATCGCCGCCCGGGTCGGGATCGACGTCTCCAGCGTGCACCACCACTTCCCTTCGAAGGCGTCCCTGTACGACGCCTGCTTCGCGCGCGTCTTCGAGCTGGAGCAGGCGACGCTCACCCCGCCGGTGCGCGCCCTCCTCGCCGCCGTGCGCTCGGACCCCCCGGGCGACGTCGTGGGCGCCATGCACGCCCTGGTGGACGCGTTCGTCGACTTCCTCGACGAGCATCCCCAGACCACGTTCCTGTGGCTGCGTCGCTGGCTGGACCCCACCCTCCACCTGTCCCTGGACGAGGCGTACTCGCTGCCGATCTACGGCGAGATCGAGTGCGCCCTGCTGGAGGCGGCCACCCGGGGGCTCGTCGTCGAGCCGACGCCGCACATCACCGTGCGCGGCCTGGTCTGGGCGGCCCACGGCCACGTGACCGCGCTGAGCGCCCTGGGCGCCACGAACGCCCCGAACGCCCACGGCGGCGACGCCGTGGTCGCCGACCGCGAGAGGCGCGAGTTCCGCGCCTACGCCCACCGCTTCGTCGACCGGCTCTACGCGACCCCTGGCGCGGGCGCTCCGGACGGCTAATATTCCATCATCCGATGGAATATGGGAGGCAACGGATGGGCGCGAGCGAACCGGGCGGGGAAGCGGCCGCCGGTGGCGACAGCGTGGCGAGCCCGGTGACGGCCGCCGGCCGCGAGAGCCCGGCGGGCCGGGGCGCGACCGAGGCCGCCGTCGGCACGCCGGACCGGGGCGCGACCGCCGTCGCCGACGCGGGCCGGGGCATGACCGCCACCGGCGGTACGCCGGGTCGCGGGGTGACCGCCGTCGTCGGTGGCGGTGCGGCGGGCATCGCCGCGGCCAAGGCCCTCGTCGAGGCCGGTCTGCCCGTCCTCGGCGTGGAGCGCGCCGCCTCCCTCGGCGGCCTGTGGCGGCTGGACGCCGACACCGCCTCCTACGAGGGCCTCCGCCTCAACACGAGCAAGCCGCGCACGGAGTTCTCCGACTTCCCGATGCCCGCCGACTGGCCCGACTACCCGACCCGCGCCCAGCTGCTCGAATACCTGCGGTCCTACGCCGACCGCTTCGGGGTCGGCGAGCACTTCAGGTTCGGTACGACGCTCGAATCGGCCCGGCGCACCGAGGACGGCTGGGAGCTGGAGCTGACCGGTCCCGAGGGCCCGTACCGCGAGACGGTGGAGCACCTGGTGGTGGCGAACGGCCACAACCACGAGCCCCGGCTCCCCGAGCCTCCGTACCCGGGGACGTTCACCGGCACCGAGTCGCACGCGCACGACTACGTCACCCCCGCCGGGCTGGCCGGGAAGCGTGTGCTCGTGGTGGGCACCGGCAACTCCGCGATGGACATCGCCGCCGAGCTGGCCGGTCACGCGTCCGCCGTGCTGCTGTCGGCCAGGCGAGGGGTCTGGGTGCTGCCCAAGCGGCTGCTGGGCCGCCCCTCCGACCAGCTCAACGGCGCCCTCGCGGCCCTGCTGCCCTGGCGGGTACGGCAGGTGGTCTCCCAGGCGGTGCTCAGGGTCGCCGACAGGAGGCCCGCCGGGCCGCGCCTGCCCGCGCCCCGCGAGGGCGTGCTCCAGGACCACCCCACCCTGAGCGACTCCGTCCCCCGGCTGGTCGCGGAGGGCAGGGTGCTCGCCCGCCAGGGTGTCGCGCGCCTGGACGGCCCGCGGGTCCACTTCGCCGACGGCCAGGTGGACGAGGTCGACCACATCGTCTGGTGCACCGGCTACCGGGCCGTGACGCCGTTCCTGGACACCGCCACGATGCCCGACCCGGCGAGCGCGCTGCTCTACCGGCACGTCTTCCCCATCGGCGACGACACGATCAGCTACGTCGGGCTGATGCAGTCGACCGGCTCGGCGCTGCCCGTCGTCGAGGCGCAGAGCCGCCTCGTGGCCGCCGTACGCGCGGGGACCCACCGGCTGCCCGACCCCGGGACCGCGCGGAGGGTCGCCTCCGCCGAGCTCGACGCCGCCCGCGACCGCTGGGGGCGGCGCAGGCCCCACATGCGGATCGACGTCGACCAGTATCTCCGCGTCATGGACCGCGAGCTGCGCGCCGCCCCGTCCCGCGCGCTGGCCGGGCGCCGGATCCTGGTCACCGGCGCGGCGGGCACGTTCGGCAGGGCGATGAGCGCGCGGTTCGCCGCCCAGGGCGCGCACGTGGCCGGCCTGGACATCGTGGGCACAGCCGGTATCGGCGACCCCGAGATCCCGATCATCGCGTGCGACATCACCTCCCAGGAGTCCGTCGACGCCGCGGTGGCCGAGGCGGCGGCCCTGCTCGGCGGCATCGACCTGCTGGTCAACAACGCCGGGCGCGGCGGGCCCGCCCCGGCCGAGCTCGCCCCCGGCGAGGAGGCCGAGGCGCAGCTGCGGCTGAACCTCCTCGGCGCCTGGCGCGTGACGGCGACGGTCCTGCCCCACCTGGTACGCGCGCGCGGGCAGGTGGTCTTCATCGCCTCGCGGATGGCGGTCCTGCCGCTGCCGCTGGCCGCGGCGTACGGCGTCTCCAAGCGCGCGCTCGCGGCCTACGCCGACGCGCTCCGGCTGGAGGTCGGCACGCACGTCGGCGTGACGACGGTCTACCCGAGCATGGTCCGCAGCCCGATCCACGACAGCACGCGGCAGGCGGGGCTGTCGCTGGACGCGGTGTCCAGGCCGGAGCCCGTGGAGGGCGTGGTCGACGCGATCGTCCGCGCCGTCACCGCCCGCCGCGCCCCGCGCGACGTGGCGACCACCGTCAGGGGACGCGTCGAGATGATGGTCGGCAGGCACGCCCCCTCCCTGGCCGACCGCCTCGTGCGCCGCACCGTCGCGGCCCGCGTGGCGGCCGGTGACTTCGCGAACGCCCCCCTCGCGGCCGGGATGGTGAGCAGGCACCGGAGCCGGGGCCGGTAGGGACACGCCCGCCCCGCCGCCGACGACCGGCGAACGCACCTCGGTCCCGGCGGACGGCCGGGGTGCGGCCGGTCACGACACCACCAGTGCTCCACGTCGTCCGATCGCCCAGATCGCCAGGGCGAGTACCGACAGCGCCATGCCCGCGACGCTCACCGCGTGCCACTCCCCCACCGACCACAGCACCACGGCGGCGGCCGACCCGATCGCCCCGCCGATGAAGTTCCCCGTCACGAAGGTCGTGTTCAACCGGCTCCGCGCCTCGTCGGACACCGCGAAGATCCGCGTCTGGTTGAGGATGTTCAGCCCCTGGATCGCCACGTCGACCAGCACCACCACGGCGAGGACGAGCAGCACGGACCGCCCGGCGAACATCGCGACGACGAACGACGCGAGCACCAGCACCCACGCGACCCCCGTGGCGGGCAGGGACCAGCCACGGTCGTGCAGCCGTCCGGCCCGCCGCGCGGCCAGTGCCCCGGCCAGCCCGGCCAGCCCGAAGAGGCCGATCACCGGGACGGGGTACTCGAAGGGCGGCGAGCTCAGCAGGAAGGTCAGCGACGTCCAGAACATGGTGAAGATCGCGAAGCCGATCCCGGCCAGCAGCAGCGTCCAGCGCACCGCCCGCTCCCGCCGTACCACCGCGAACACCGACGCGATCAGCTGGGGGTAGGGCAGCCGCGTCTTCGGCTCCAGCGCGGGGATCCTCCGGTGGAGCAGGGCCGCCAGCAGGACGGCCACGACGGCGGCCGCCGCGAAGATGGTCCGCCAGCCCGCGAACCCGGCGACCAGGCCGCTGATCGTACGGGAGATCAGGATGCCCGTCAGGATTCCCGACGTCACGGTCCCGACCACGTGGCCGCGCCGGGACTCCACGGCCAGGTCCCCGGCCAGCGGTGTCAGCAGCTGCCCGGCCACGGTCGTGACGCCCAGCAGTGAGATCGCCGCCAGCAGCAGCCAGAAGGACGGCGCCAGGGCGCACAGCACCAGGGTCACGGCCGACACGAGCAGCATCAGGGGAATGAGCCGCCGCCGGTCCAGGACGTCGCCCAGCGGGACGATCAGCAGGACGCCGATCGCGTAGCCGACCTGGGTGGCCGTGACGAGCCATCCGGCGACGGCGGTGGAGGCGTGCAGGTCCTCGGCGATGAAGTCGAGGAGGGGCTGAGCCCAGTAGAGGTTGCCGACCGCCGCGCCACCGGCGACGGCGAAGAGGAAGGTCAGGCCACCGGTCATGACCTGGGGAGCCGGTGGTGCGGGTTGTACGGTCACCCGGACATGCTCGCACGCGGGGGCCGCCGGTCCCGAGCGGGGACCGGCGGCCGGGCGAATCGGCCGGCTCGCCGCGGAGTCAGCCCGTCGCGGTGGTGGCGAAGACGGGCGGGATAAGGCCCGCGGTGAGGTCGGCCTTGAACGCCTTGTCCATACCGGCGCAGAACGCCTCCGCCGTCTGGTCGCCGTTCACCACCTTGTCGATGTTCTCCAGGATGTACTGTTCGGCCTTGCCGCCGAACGAGGTCCAGGTGGTGTACCCGACGGCGCCCTTCTCCGAGGCGTTGTTGATCCTCAGATAGTGGTCGACGACCCTCTGGTCGACGCCCGGGGGCACGTCGGCCTGGGTGAACTTGATCGGGAGCGGCACCCGCAGGTTCGCCGCGGTGGCCTCCCACATGGTCGTGACGTCCGAGAGCATCCAGCTCAGGTAGGCGGCGGCGGCCGGGAGGTTCTTGGAGGCGGCGTTGATCGACATGGTGCCGCCGACCGACAGCGGGTAGACGTCGGAGGGCACGCCGGGGGCGAGCGGGGGCAGCGGCGCGTCGGCCCACTCCGAGCCCGCCGCCTTGAAGTACTCGTCCATGGCCTCGAACTCCCAGCTTCCGGAGATGTACATGCCCGCCTTGCCCTCGGCGAGCATGGCGTACTTCTGCGGGTCCTGGAGGGAGAAGTACTGCTTGGCGCCGCCCGCGAAGTAGCCCTTGCCGAAGTAGTCGGACAGGAGCTGGATCGAGTCGACGAACGACTGGTCGGTGAAGGGCAGTTTGCCGGTGAGCGCGTCGTGGATCTTGCCGGGTCCGGCCACGCCGTTCATGAACGAGCTGACCAGCCAGTCGGTGGCGCCCTGGTAGGTGGCGTTGGCGTTGACGAAGGGCACGATGCCCTTGGCCTGCATCTCGCCCGCGAGCTTCTCCAGAGAGGCGCGGTCGGTCGGCGGGGTCCAGCCGTTCTGGTCGAAGAGGGTCTTGTTGTAGAAGAGCGCGAGGGTCTCGTAGTAGAGCGGGACGGCCAGGAACTTCCCGTCGATGACGCCCATGTCATAGGCCCAGGGCAGGATGCGCTCCTTCCAGCCCTCCTTCTCCGCCAGCGGGCCGAGGTCGGTGAGGTAGCCCGCCTCGGCGTAGGGGATGGCGGTGGAGGAGCCGGGGGTCTCGATGAAGTCGGGGCCGCGCCCGGCCGCGAGGGCGGTCTTGACCTTCTGGCCGAGGGTGCCGCCGGTGCTGGGGATCGCGTCGACCGTGACCTTCGGATACATCTTCTTGTACGGATCGATGTACCACTTCTCGAAATCCTTGACCGACTTCTCGTCGTTGGAGTCGAGGTCGTACCACATCGTGACCTTGCCGCCGAGCTCCGCGGGGGCGGCGGTGGGCACGACGGTGTTGTTCTTGACCGCGGGGGGCTCTGCGGCGCAACCGCCGAGCAGGGTGAGCGCGGCCACCAACGCGAGCACACGGCGACGTGTGACCATATCTGGCTCCTTTTTTGCCGGTCAGAAGGGAGGGACCGCGACGGGCACGCCGCCGCGAAGGGCCGAGGTGTGGGCGGCGATGCCGGTCGCCGTCCAGTTCGCGGCCCGGGTGTGGTCGATCGCGGGCGGGCGGCCCTCGACGACGGCGGACACGAATTCGTGCACGAGATGCGGATGCGAACCGTCGTGGCCGCCGCTCGTGTACGCGCGGATCTCCTCGGGCAACAGGTCGGGCCGGTCCGGCGGGATCACCGGTTCGGTCGTGACCTGACGGCCCCTGGCCTCCGTCGGAGGCAGGAGTGTGTGGAGGACCATGTCGCGGTCCCATTCGAAACCGAGCCGGTCGCCGTAGACGGAGAAGGTCTCGGCGTAGGGGCGGGCGACCTGGTAGAGCGAGCGGGTCAGCTCGACGACGGTGTCCCCGCCCGCCACCCGTACCAGCGCCGACTCGACGGCGAACCCGTTGTCGTACCCGCCCCGGTTCTCCGGTTCGAGCGAGCCGCCCCCGAGGGCGGCGACCTCCACGGCGGGGGCGTCGAGCAGGTGCAGGATCGGCGCGATCGCGTGGGTGGCGTAGTGCATGGGCGGCAGGCCGCGCCAGTAGCCGGGCCAGCCGGTCATGTCCTGGGTGTGCACGCCCCGGGCGTGGTTGATCCTCCCGAAGGCGAGGCCGGCGGCGTACAGGAAGGCCCGCGTGTAGACCGCGGTCTCCATCATCATGTACGTCGTCCCGGCCCGCTCCCGGGCGTCGAGCACCCGCTCGACGTCCGCGAGCGACAGGGCCATCGGCACCGTGCTCGCCACGTGCTTTCCCGCCTCCAGGGCGGCCACGACGTGGTCGGCCCGGTCGGCCAGCCCGGTGACGACGTGCACCGCGTCGACCGTGGGGTCGGCCAGCACGTCGTCGAGGGACGAACCCTCGATCGGGTCGGCCACCACCACGGACGACACCAGGGGATGGTCGCGGTAGATCGGGACGAACTGTCGTCCGAACCCCAGTCCCGCCACCGCGACCTTGATCATCGCCCTGACTCCGGGAAGAGCGCGGCCAGCGCCTCGGCGAGGCGGAGGTTGGACTCGCGGGTGCGTCCCGCGTTGTGCGGGGTGTGCACGACGTTGTGCCGTCCGAGGAGCGGGTCGTCCAGCGGGACCGGTTCGACGTCGAACACGTCGGCGGCCAGGCTCAGCTCGTCGGCGAGCACCCTGCGGCGCAGTTCCGGCATGTCGACGACGGCCGCCCGGGTCACCAGCACGACCAGGCAGCCCTTGGGCAGTGCGCGGATGTGCTCGGCGGTGACCAGCCCCTCGGTGCCCGGCAGCAGCGGCACCATCGGGGCGAAGATCTCCGCGTCGGCGAGCAGGTTCTCCAGGTGGTGGACCCGGCGCGCGCCCGAGCGGTGGAAGGACGGCTCGGCGGCGAACGGGTCCCAGGCGGCGACGTCCGCGCCCAGCATGTGGGTGAAGGAGGCGTAGCGGCTCGCGATGTTGCCCGCGCCGACGATCCGTACCCGGGTGCCCTCCACGGTGCCCGCGGTGAAGCCGGGGTTGTCGGAGTACTGTCCGTAGGAGTAGTCCCACGGGCCGAGGCTCTGGATGATCTCGTGGTGCGTCTGCGGGATGCGCCGCAGCGCGCCGATCGTGAGGCCGAGGGCGAACTCGGAGACCGACTGGCCCCAGTAGCCCTCCGACGGCAGGGTGAGCTGCCGGATCCCCCGCGACCTCAGCAGCTCGTCCGTCTCGGGCGGGGACCGGTAGCCGGAGCTGGCGTACATCTCGGCCAGTGCCGGGAACCGGTCGAGGTCCTCCCCCGTGGGCAGCGCGCCCAGGGAGATCAGCCGCTCGACGTCCCCGGGGAGGTCCTCCAGGGTCGCCTGGCGGGTCAGGGTGGCTCCGGGCAGCAGGCCGAGCAGGTGGTCGGCCGTGAAGGGCCAGTGCCACTCGAACTCCGGGGTGGCGACGATCGCGGTCCTCATCGTGGTCCTCATGTGGTGAACGCCGTCCAGATCTCGTCGATGGTCTCGGTGCCGACGGGTTCGGCGAACACCGCGACCCGGTGCCGGAAGGCCCGGCTCTCGCCCTCGCCGAGGGTCCACGGCCCGGCGACGCAGGCGCTGGGCGCGACGCCGAACTCGTTGTCGACCCGCCAGGGCACGGGGTGTTCGAGGTTGCCGGGGTGGTCCATCACCGCGACCTGCGCCTCGCCGGTGTGGCCGGGCACCGCCATGCGCACCGCCACCCAGCGGGCCCGCCGTCCTTCGGCGGCCGCGTCCTCGTCGCCCTCGCTGTTGACCGCGTGGCCGCCGGTCTCCTCGCGGTACGGCATGCGCAGGAACAGCCCGCCGTACGGGTACTGGCCGAACGTCAGCGGGACCTCCGCCTGGAAGGTGAGCACGACGTCCAGGTCGTAGCGGTCGCCGTGGTCGGTGAGCAGCCAGTCCTGGGTCTCCCGCATGAGCGTGCCGCCGTCGGGGTGGTGGTAGTCGGTGCCGACCGACCACCACGCCCTGTTGTCCTTCGCCTGGGGGACGCCCTGGAGGCGGGGGTGGAAGGTGCCGTCGGTGGCGGCGTGGGCGGGGCGCAGGCCCTCCAGCCAGAAGCCGACGCCGTTGACGTCGTTGAGGCCGACGTAGAGGCCGTGCTGCCACGGGTGGTGGCCGGGCGCGTCCTCGGTGATCGCCGCGGTGCCGCCGGGCACCACGATCGGGTGGATGAAGGGGCGCCTGCCGGGCGTGGCGTTCTGCACCACGATCGGGGTCCGGGAGCCCGCGTGGAAGACCCCGGCCCAGCCGGCGTCCGCGAGGACGGTGAGTTCAGTGGTCATTGCCGTACACCGGGATGTCGAGTTCGACGCCTTCCAGGGCCGACTGGTGGGCGCGGATCCCGGCGCTGGTCCAGTTGGCGGAGGCGTACACGTCGGGGAAGGGGCGGCGGTTCTCGATGACGGCCGTCAGGAACTCGTGCGCCAGGTGGGGGTGGGAGCCGCCGTGGCCGCCGCCCTGGGTGAAGGACAGGTGCTGGTCGCCGTCGGCGCCGTAGACGCCCTTGGTGGTGAAGCGGCGGATCTCCCCGGGGAGCAGGTGGGCGAAGTCGGGGACCTCGCTCCGCTCGCCGTCCTCGCCGGTGAAGATCACGGGGTGCTCCCGTTCGAGCTGCTGCCACTCGTAGCTCCGCAGGGAGCCGTACACGTCGAAGCTCTCCATGTACTCGCGGGCGACGTCGTACAGGGACCTCGTGACCTCCATCGCCAGATCGGAGTCGCGCAGCGAGAACACCGCGCTCTCCACGGCGAAGTGCAGGCCGGACCCGGGATCGCGACCGCCGACCAGCCCCGATCCCACGCAGCGCACCGAGGCCGCCCGCGCCCCGGCCAGCGCCAGCAGCGGCGCCACCGCGTGGGTGGCGTAGTGCATCGGCGCCATGCTCTGCCAGTAGTCCGGCCAGCCCGCCATCTCCTGCATGTGGGCGCCGCGCAGGAACTGGATCCGGCCCAGCGCGCCGCTGTCCAGCAGCTCCTTCGCGTAGAGGAACTCCCGCGTGTAGACGGCGGTCTCCATCATCATGTACGCCTTGCCCGACGCCTCCTGGGCGGCGACCACCCGGGCGCAGTCCTCCACCGAGACCGCCATCGGCACCGTGCACGCCACGTGCTTGCCCGCGTTCAGCGCGGCCACCGCCTGGTCGGCGTGGGAGCCGATCGGGGTGTTGATGTGCACCGCGTCGATGTCCGGGTCCTCCAGCATGGCGTCGTAGTCGGTGTGGCGGCCCTCGATGCCGAACCGGTCGGCGATCTCGTTGAGGGGTCCCTCCGACCGCTGGCACACGGCGACCAGCTCGGCGTTCGGATGCGCCTGGTAGATCGGGATGAACTCGGCTCCGAACCCGAGGCCCGCGATGGCGACCCGTACCTTCTCTGTCATGGCGTCAAAGGTACGAACGACGCTGAACTGGGACCATGCAATTTCTCGCAGCCTTCCTTCGATTTAGTACATTGTGAAAATGGCGGAAACCAGACATGTCGCCCTGCTCGTCGAGACCTCCAACGCGTACGCCAGGGGCCTGCTGGTGGGGATCAAGAAATATCTCGTCACCCACCCCGGATGGTCGATCTACCTGGGCGAGCACAGCCGCCAGGAGACCGACCTGTCGTGGCTCGGCGGCTGGCGGGGCGACGGGGTGATCGCCCGCATCGAGAACGCCGAGACCGCACGCCAGGTGCGCCGCCTCGGGGTGCCCGCCGTCGACCTGAGCGCCGCCTACCTGGCGCCCGAGCTGTCCTGCGTGGAGACCGACGACGACGTGATCGCCCGGCTCGCCGTCGAGCACTTCGCCGTACGGGGGCTGCGGAACGTCGCCTACTGCGGCGACGCCCGGTTCGGCTGGTCGGTGAAACGCGGCGCCGGGTTCGTCGCGCACGCCGCCCGGCACGACCTGGCCGCGCACGGGTTCCAGATGGAGCACACCCGCGACCTGGCCGCCGAACGTGAGGCGATGGCCGGCTGGCTGCTCGGGCTGCCCAAGCCGGTGGGCGTGCTGGCCTGCTACGACATCGCCGGGCAGGAGATCCTGGAGGCCTGCAAGATCGCCGGTCTGGCGGTGCCGGACACCGTCGCCGTGCTGGGCGTCGACAACGACGAGCTGATCTGCAACCTGACCACGCCGCCGCTGTCGAGCATCCAGCCCGACACCACCCACACCGGCTTCCTGGCCGCCTCGCTGCTCGACCAGATGATGTCCGGCCATGCCCTCGCACCCAGGTTGCACCTGATCGAGCCGCTCCAGGTGGTCACCCGGCAGTCGAGCGACATCCTGGCCGTCGACGACCCGATCGTGGCCCGCGCGCTCCGGCTCATCCGCGACCGCGTCGACGACGGCCTGCCGGTGGAGGCCGTGCAGCGCCACGTGGGGCTCTCGCGGCGCTCGCTCGACTACCGGTTCACGCGGGTGCTGGGCCGTACCGTCCACGAGGAGATCACCCGGGTCCGGATGGAGCGTCTCGCCCACCTGCTGATCCAGACCGACTGGTCGCTGCCGCAGCTCGCCGGGCGGATGAACTTCAGCCACTCCGAGTACATGGGAGTGGCCTTCAAGAAGTTCACCGGCAAGTCGCCGGGCGAGTACCGCCGCGCGCATCACGCGCGCTAGCCCTTCACTCCACCGCTGGCCAGGCCCGCGATGAACTTGCGCTGCATGAACAGGAAGAGCAGCACGGCGGGCAGCGTCATGATGACCGCCGCCGCGTTGACCAGCCCGAAGAGCTGGGTGTGCCCCTGGCTGTACTGGAGCAGCGCGGTGGCCATCGGCAGCTTCTCCGGCGTGGTCACGAAGATGACCGAGAAGAGCAGCTCCGAGTACGCCCCCAGGCCCGCCACCAGCCCCACGGTCAGCAGCCCCGGCCTGGCCAGGGGCAGGATGACGCGCCAGGCGATCTGCCACTCGTTGGCGCCGTCGATCCTGGCCGCCTCGTCGAGCTCCCTCGGGATGCCGACCAGGAACGTGCGCAACAGCAGCACCGAGAACGGCGTGTTCAGCGCCACGTAGATGATGACCAGCCCGAACAGGCTGTCGATCAGGTCGAGGTTCGACCAGAGGAAGAACAGCGGCACGATGAACATCTGCACCGGCAGCGAGATCACCACGAACAGGTAGTTCTCCATGCCCCGCTTGAACGGCAGGTCGAGCCGTGCCATCGAGTAGGCGCAGGCGCCCGCGCACACGCAGGTGCCGATCACGGTGCCGCCCACCAGGATGACGCTGTTCCACATGCCCCGGCCGATGCTGCCCCGCGTCCAGGCCTCGACGTAGTTGGCGAACTCCAGGCCGGAGGGCAGGCCCAGCGGGTTCTGGCCGAGTTCCAGGCTCGTCTTGAACGAGTTGAACACCAGGATCAGCAGGGGCAGCCCGGCGAACAGCGCCAGCAGGGTCAGCACGAGGTAGGAGACGGGGGTCCGCTGGATCCCGCCCGACGTCCTGGACGTCGTTCTGGAGATCGTCTTGGAGGTCACCGCGTGTCCTCGTTTCTGCGGATGAAGTGGAAGATCACCAGGAGGACGCCGCCGAGCAGCGAGATCACCAGCGCCATGAACGAGGCGTAGCCGGGTTCGAGCGCGGTGAACGCGGTCCGGTTGACCAGCAGCGAGACCAGGTCGCTGGATCCGGCCGGGCCACCGGCGGTGAGCGCGAAGGAGTAGTCGAAGGCCAGCAGCGCGCCGAGCGAGATGATCATGAGGGCGAACATCAGGGTCGCCCGGATGCCGGGCAGCGTGACGTGCCAGAACTCGCGGAACGGACCGGCCCCGTCGATCCGGGCCGCCTCGAACAACGACGGGTCGACGCTCTGCATGGCGGCCAGGAACAGCACCACCAGGAAGCCCCAGAAGTGCCAGTTGTCGACGAACGCGACGCTGTAGAGCGAGAGGTTCGAGTCGCCGAAGAAGTAGACGTCGTTGAGCCAGGTGATACCGATCTTGTCGAGCTGCGCGGCGATCCCGGTGGCCGGGTCGAGCAGGCTCTTCCAGATCTGCGCGTTGACGACGCTGGCGATCACGTACGGGATGAAGAAGATCACCCGGAACAGGGAGGCGCCCCGGCGGACGCGCGACAGCATGAACGCCCCGACCAGGCCCATCGCCATCGGCACGGTCAGGAACAGCACCAGCCAGATGAAGTTGTGGCCGAGGGCGTTCCAGAAGGTCGCGTCCCCGATCAGCCGCCTGGCGTTGTCCAGGCCGGTGAAGCTGGGGGCGGAGAAGCCGTTCCAGTCGGTCCAGGCGTAGTAGAGGCTGCTCACCGCCGGACCGGCGATGACCAGCAGGTTCATCGCCAGCGCCGGGAAGGCGAAGGCGATCGCCACCAGCCGCCGGTTGCGCCGCCGGCGGCGGCCCTCGTCCGGCAGGGTCACCGCGGTCACCCTCGACCACCCGCACCGGTCCCGGCCGCGACACCGGCCTCGGACACCGGCGGCACCGGGGGCATCAGGCGCATCGATGGCATGGGCCTGGCCGCGACGCCGGCCTCGAACTCCTCGCCGACGCCCGCGCCGACCGCCTCGGGGGGCATGGCCGGCCGTGTTTTCCCGGGGGACCGATGGATCATCGCCGGCTCCCTTCTCCTTGTGGCATTTCTGCCATGTTGCGTCATATGTACCTTTGCTCCCGCTAAGTACGGGAAAGACACACAAACTGTTACGGTGCCGTATCGGCGGCGTGTCCTTTGTTGGAGCAACGTACGAAGCCCGCACCCGCAGGACCATGCAGAATCCCGCTGGCATCCTTCGATTTCTTACACGGGTGCTTCGACGGAGGACCAGATGGATCGCCCCAGGTGGGCGGGGGCCCGGCCCGCTCACCCCACGGCCGGGCGCCGGGACTGGGAGCCGGGGCCGGGACCGAGAGCCGGGACTGGGACTGGGACCGGAACCGGGAGCCGGGGCCGGGCCTGATCGGCCGATGGGCCGGAACCCGGTGGGCGGGCCATGGGGGCCACCGCCGCGCTGCCGCCCCAGGCCGCTCCTGCCGGCCGGGTGGGTCGGAACCCGGTGAGCGGGCGCCGCGCTGCCGCCCCAGGCCCCTCCTGCCCGGCCGGTGGGTCAGAACCCGGGCCGGTGGGTCAGAACCCGGTGAGCGAAGGCATCCGATCGGACGTACCGGCCTGGAACGCCTTGCTGAGAACGGTCCTCAGCCGCTCCGTCTCGGCGGGCGTCAGGTCCAGGTCGACGGTGAGAACGGTCTCCGCCTCCATGTCGTCCGCCGCCTTGGGGGTGAAGCGCAGGACGAGGCGCCGATCGTCGAGCACGCAGGCGATGATGCCGTCCTCGGTGCCCCGCTTGCCGCTCCGGCCTACCCGGTAGGGCCTCCTCTTCCCCTCTCTCCTGGCGATGAAGAGGAGGTGGCCGCCACCGCCACCGGCCTTCTCCTCCAGGACGGCGAGGGGTTCGCCGCCCCTCTCCCCGGCTCTGAGCCCGCGGGCGACCATGTGCCCGATCGGCGTGTAGGCCACCTCTCCGGAGATCACCGGCTCGGGGTCCGGCGACTCGGCGGAGTGCCGCCACGGGTCCTCGGGCTCGCGGATCCCCACCGGAACCGCCGTCGGGAGGGCCTCCACCAGCCAGCCGGGAACCGTGTCGCGAGGAAACACCGTCAGCTCTTCCAGCGGCGCGATGTCAGGGATGTCCGTACCCTCGGGAAAGGGAAAGCCGTCGGCGTCCACCTGTCCCCGGTACGACCTGCTCTCCGGCGTGAAGCGCAGCTCGCAGGAGAACCAGGTCCCCTCGCCGTCGCGATGAGCCAGTTCGCGCAGTCGCCGGACCTGCTCCTCCAGCCCCTGGACACCGAGCTCCACCCCGTCGCGTTCCACGACCACACGGGTGAATCCCCCCACCTGGCCGCAGCGGACCGTGGCGTCGCTCCAGCCGGGAGGCGCGGCGGCGCGGACCAGGTCGCCGATCGCCAGCCGCAGGCGGCGCTCCTCGTCATGCTTCGAGCGCATGGTCATCCTTCCTTCACTGTCAACAGCCCGTGCAGGCGGCGCGCCTCACGGAGCAGGCCGCTCGATCCCTTGCGTGCCGCCATGGCCTCGATCTCGGGGATCGCCCCGCGAGCGCCGCACCACGCCGCCGAGGTCGCGGCCAGCGCCACGAACTCGGTGAGCCCGTGGCGCGGCCGGTGACCGGCCTGGGGCACGAGCGACGGCAACGCCGCGGCGACCGCCGTCCACACCTCCCCGTGGGCCCCCTGGCGGGCCGCCGACTCCAGCGCCGCCGTCAGGTGGACGAGCTTGATCTGGTCGTGGCCGACCAGTGCCGCCGCCCGCCCGCCGAGTTCGGCGGCCGGCAGGTCACCGCGACCCGCCATCGTCAGCAGGACGTCGACGGCCTCCGGCGTGTCCGGGTCTCCCAGCAGGCGGGCGAGGACGAGCGCCACGGCCGCTCCCGGCGGCCCGTCGAGCCGGGCGAGCTCGCGCAGCTGGCCAGGCCGTACGGCCATGTGGTGCCACTGGTCGTGCCGGAGCTGACGTGACAGGTAGGCGGCGGCCACCTCGCGGTGGGACGGGAACATCGACGGCCACCAGCTCGGCTGGACTCCGTCGCCATGCCACGGAGAGTCGGCGAACATCCGGTCGACGAGCGGCAGCCCGGTGGCCTGCGCGCGCAGCGACGGGACGGGCTTCGTCTCCCCGTCCCCGTGTTCCGGGTGGGACCAGCCCATCTCCACCACCGGGTCGGCGAGCCGGGCGCCGGACAGCCATCGGGCGACCAGGCGGCCTGCCGCCGAGGAGAGCCGGCCGGCGCGTTCGGCCGCCTCCCCGTCCCGCTCTCTCGGCAGCCGCAGGAGCGCCTGCTGCAGGTCGGCGGCGAGCGGCTTCGCCCCGGCGGCCTCGATCACCTCCAGCCTCGTCACCAGCTCGGCCGCCTCCACGTGCCCGGTCGTGAGGGTGGGGGTGGCGAGCAGCAGGGGTGGGACGACGTCCCGCTCCACGGCCATCTGGATCTCGGCGGCCCGGTGCAGCAGGAGCAGGCGCGGCGGAGGGAGACGGCGGGTGTCGGGGAGCCTGCTCCTCCAGGAGCCGCGCTCCGGCGCGACGCCGGTGAGGGAACACGCGGCACCGATCAGCCAGTGGTCGACCCGGTTCCAGTGGTGGACGCCGTACAAATGCCCGTGCCCGCCGGGCAGGGCGGCGGCCATGTCCTCCCGGTCCCAGTGATGGACTCCGTACAGGCTCTCGTACCTGCCGGGCAGGTAGGGCTTGAACGCGGCGGCCGTGCCCTCCCTGTCCCGGTGCACGAGGGCGACGAAACCGGCGAGCAGCCGCTCCCACGCCCGCCAGTCGTCGGAGTCGTTCAGCAGGGGCACCATCTCCGCCACGGAACCGATCGGTTCCGGCATCCGCCGGGGGGCGTCGGGCCGAGGGAGCGCGGGCGGGTCGAACCCGTCCCGTGGCCCGGCCTCGGCCGGCTCCTCACCGCCGAAGACCGCGAAGGCACGCCGCCCGAGGTCGGGCGGGAGCGCGCCGAGCGCGTCACGGATGGCGGTACGGCCCTCGTCGTCCATCGTGGCCGCGTGCTTGATCGCGAGTTTCAGCGCCCTTTCCTGGAGCTCGACGGAGTCGGAGGCGAACGCGAGCGCCAGCGGTCCGGCGATCGAGGCCGCCAGGCCGGGCGAGAGCCGTACCCGCTGGTCCATCCAGGTGAGCCCGGCGCGGACGAGCTTGCGCTCGGGCCGGAAGAGCACCGCCTCCCATCCCTCCACCAGGTCGAAGGGGTCGAGGACGTCGAGTTCGTCGAGCCCGCGCAGGTGCCGCAGCGCCAGCTCGGCGACCGGCCCCGGGGCCGCGGGCAGCAGCCGCAGGTAGTCACGGGCCTGCGGCTCGATCTCGTGCGGCGCGGGGTCCAGGACCTCGTGCAGGCGGACGAAGAACCGCAGATCCGTCACCGAGCCGCCCAGCAGGAACCGCCTGACGCACCCCTGGAGCAGCGCGGACCGTCTCGCCCCGTCCGCGGCGGCCAGGGCGCTCAGGGCACCCAGCGACGCCCCGGCCGGATCGCTCTCCCACCGCAGGGCCCGCCCCACCCCCTGGGCCTCGAAGAGGCGGGGAAGCATGACGTCGAGGAGCGGATCCTCGTGCGGGGCGGGCGGCGTGGGCAGGGCGGCGAACGCGCTCGCCCATCCGGCGACCACCGGATCGTGGTCCGGCACCTCGATCCCGGTCGCGCGGAGCAGGGCGAGCGCCAGCTCCATGCCACGGTCCTCCGCCGTCCGGAGCCTCAGCACGAGCCGCCTCGCCAGGTCGGCCCGCCACTCCGCGGGCCGGGCCGCGAGGATCGTCGTGATCCGCCCGGTGTCCCCGTACGGCGGGCTCCAGGCGGTGGTGAAGTCCCGGCGGTTCAGCCAGGTCGCCACGGCGGCCGCCCCGGGGAGGACCCCCGCCCCGGCGGCGCGGAGCACCTCGGCGTGGTCTTCGAGCCTCCGCCAGGACTCGCGCCGGCCGCGCAGCGTCTTCAGGTATCCGGGAAGACGGCCGGCGACCTCCTTGCGCGCCTCCTCGTCCAGCCCGGCGATCCGGGCCGCGACGGCGTCGGCGTCCCGGCGGTCGATGAGCCCGCGGATCTCCTCCCAGGCGCTCACGTGACGGCCTCTTCACGGCGACCGGCCTCTGCGTGTCGGGAGGTCCGAGGGAGTACGCCGGGCGCCGGGACCTTCGTCCCGGCCGGCGGGGCGGCGTGCTGGTGGGGGGTGGACATGCCGCGAACAGTAGTGATCCACTCCGACAGTTCGGCCGCGGATCCGTCACGGGGCCATGGCCCCGTGACCGTGCCGACAGACGTGCGCCCCTCCTCCCGCTCACCCCTTGAGCGCGTGGTCAGCGCCGGAGAACGGGCTTCTCGTCCGCGCTGGGGTGCGAACGGCGGCACCCGGCCCCCGAGCGGCAGCAGTGATGGCGGTGGTGGTGACGGCGCACGCGATCCTTGATCCTGATCACGTTGTCGTCGTGCTGGTGGTTCCTGATGCTCGTGCCGGGTTTACGGCCGGTGGGCAAGGTGGACGTGCCGGTGGGTGGCACCGGGACGTCGTTGGCCGGGACGACCAGGGTCACCGGCGCCGAGGCGCTGGCGTCCAGCAGGGCGGTGCCGGGGAAGGAGGCCGTGATCACATGGGTTCCCGGTGCGAGGACCACGGCCAGCACGGCGCGGCCGTTCGCGTCGAGCACGGCGGTCCCCAGGCTCACCCCGTTGTCGAGGAACTGGACCGGCCCCGTCGGCGCGTTCGGCCCGGGAGAGGTGACGGTCGCGGTGAGGGTGTACCCGCCCGGCACCCCGGGCGTGGGCGCCGTGGCCAGGGTGGTCGCGCTCTGCCGCGACACCGGCGGGACGACCAGGGGCACCACCGGTGAGACGCTGGCGTCCAGCAGGGCGGTGCCCGGGAAGGCGGCCACGAGCCCGTGACTTCCCGGTGCGAGGACCACGGCCAGCACGGCGCGGCCGTTCGCGTCGAGCACGGCGGTCCCCAGGCTCACCCCGTTGTCGAAGAACCCGACCGGCCCCGTCGGCGGGGTGGGGCCGAAGGAGGTGACGGTCGCGGTGAGGGTGTACCCGCCCGGAACCCCGGGCGTGGGCGCCACGGCCAGCGCGGTCGAGGTCTCCCGTGACACCGGCGCGGCGCAGAGCGAGCGTGTGACGGTGTTCGTGTCCAGGGTGACGGCGCCGTTGCGGGCCAGGAGGCGGCCGTCGATCACCGCGCCGGTGGTCGCGGTGATCGACGTCAGCGCCAGGATGTTGCCGGCGAAGCTGGAGCCGGTGCCCAGCGTGGCCGAGCTGCCGACCTGCCAGAAGACGTTGCAGGCCTGGGCTCCGTTGATGAGGTTCACCGTGCTCGCGGACGCGGTGACGAGGGTGGAGGCCGCCTGGAAGATGAAGACGGCGTCGGGGTCTCCCTGCGCGTCCAGGGTCAGCTCCCCGGTGATCTGGAAGGTGCCCAGGGCGGAGTTGTAGGTGCCCGGCGTCAGGGTCGCGCCGCCGAGTTCGGTGGCGATGGTGGCGTCGGCGACCTGGCCGGCCGCGTTGTTGTAGGCGGTGGTCAGGTCGGCCTGCGCCTGGGCGGCGGCGGCGTCGGCCGCGTGGACGGCGCCGACCACGAGGCCGGGCGGGAAACCGGTGATCGCCGACCCCGGGCTCACACCGAGGTCTCCGGTGAGGACGGTGGGGCCGGTGTTGGTGACGGCGGAACCGCCCAGGACCGCGTAGCTCGTGACCGTGCCGAGCGGAGGTGCCGTCGCCGCCCTCGCCGCGTGCGGTGTCGCGGTGACGCACCCCAGCGCGAGGACGGCCGCCAGGGCTCCGGAGAGCCCAGGGCGAACGACACTTCGCGCGACAATTCGCAAATGACCAATGCCTGTCATAATGCTGACCTTTTCTTTTGGTATTACTCCGTTCAGACGCATTGCCGACGATGCGCCATTTCATCCGATCCTACTAATCGGCGAAGTCGTACTCGTTATGCGACATGCGGGATATTTTATTGCACAACGATTTCCGCACATAACGTAAATGAAGCTGTTTTCGGCTTTCAGGATGACCGCATGGCCACATGGCCGCATGGCCGCCTCTGCCCAGGTCAGAGAGGTTGACAGCCACGTTCGCCCGACAGGACGACCCGTCACAAAGCCACGGCCCCGTGACGGGGACGTGGATCCGTTACAGGGGATCCGTCACAGGGGATTTGCCGCAGGGGATTTATCGCAGAGCCGAGGGATCCGTCACAGGGCCGACGGGGCGGAACCGGCCTGCAGCCGGTTGCCCGTGCGCCGCCAGCGGGCGAGCCCGCCGTCCAGCGGGCGCGCGCGGAAACCCTGTTCGCGCAGCAGCCGTACGGCCTCCGGGGAGACCGCGCAGTAGGGTCCGCCGCAGTAGGCCACGATCTCGGCGTCCCCGGGGAGCTCGTCGAGACGGTCGCGCAGCTCGGCCAGGGGCACCGACAGCGCGCCCGGCACGTGGCCGCGGGCGTGGTCGGCCGCGGAGCGGACGTCGACGATCACGATGTCGGTGCCGGGGTCGGCGAGACGCGCGGCGAGCTCACCGGCGGTCACCGGCTCCAGCGCGGCGGGGTCGCCGAGATGCTCGGACACCGCCTCCCGCAGGTCGGCGAGCCTCTCCCCGGCGAAGTCCTGCAGCTCGCCCAGGAACCGGGAGACCCGCTCGTCGGCCAGCCGGTAGTAGACCCGCGTACCGTCCCTGCGGCTCGTCACCAGGTGGGCGGCGCGGAGCTGCTGCAGCTGGGCCGAGGTGTTCTTCAGCGGGACGCCGGCCGCCTCGGACAGCTGCTCGACGGTGCGTTCCCGCTGGTCGAGCACGTCGAGCAGCCTGAGCCGCACGGGACTGGCCAGCGTCTTCCCGATCCTCGCCAGCTGCCGGTAGATCGGTTCCTCGCGAAACTCCGCCATGACCGTCAGACCATGTACTGGTCGTGGCGGAGGTAGAGGTCCGTCCACTCCGCGTCGCCGAGCTCACGCCCCTCGGCCACGATCGCGCCTAGCTCCTCGAAGTACGCCTCGCGCGGCGCCCCGGGGGTGAAGAGTATGAGCATCGAGGCCGGTTCGCCGGACTCGTTGCGGAAACTGTGCACCCCGCCCGCCGGGACGTGCAGGAAGTCCCCCTCCGTCGCGTCGGTCGGGCCCTTCCCGTCGAACAGCCGCACCGTCCCGGACAGGACGAAGAAGGACTCGGAGATCGTCCGGTGGAAGTGGGGCGCCGGGCCGGACCGCCTCGGCCCCATCTCCCAGCGGTACAGGCCGAACTGCCCGCCCGTCGAGGCACCGGTGCCCAGGTAGTGCACCGCCGTCCCGCCGATCATCAGATCCGGCCCCGCGCTCGCCGGCCGGAAGGTCCCGCTGCTCTCGCCCGCCTCGCCCGGGTAACGCGCCTCCGGGTACGACATCGCGCCTCCGTCACCGTGCTCCAGTATTCCAAAGAACTATAGGACAGTGCAGGAACGAGATAAAGACCAACTAGAGCCATAAATCCGGATTTATCACTATTTGAGATGGACGCCCGGAGCGCCGACGCACGATAGTGCTGGGAGTCTCGACTGGCCCATGGAGGTTCCCCCCGCTATGCGTATCACCAGGCCGCTCACCGCCCTGGCGGCCGTCTCGATAACCGCGGCCCTGCTCACCGCTCCCACGACACCCGCCAACGCCAGTGCCAACGCCTCGGCCGACGTCGGCAGCGCCACCGTGGTGCCGCTCCAGGTCACCGGAGCCCCGGAGAAGCGGTTCAATCTGATCATCCTGGGCGACGGCTACACGGAGGGCGAGCGGTCCACGTTCGCCGCCGACGCCGACCGGCAGCTCAACGTGATGTGGTCCATCGAGCCGTACAAGTCCTACCGCAACTATTTCAACGTCTACCGGGTGGACATCGTCTCCGGCGAGTTCGGCATCGGCTGCGATCCCGACCTCGCCTCCGGGAGGAGGAACACCCCGCTGAGCATGGCGTTCTGGGGCGGCTGCAACCCCGCCAGCGTCCAGCGGCTCATCACCATGAGCAACTCGGCGGCCAACTCGTACGCCAACCTGGTGACCGGGACCAGCGGTGCCAACCGGCAGATCCTCGCCCTGGGCAACAGCGGGACCTACGGCGGGGCGGGCGGCGCCTACGCCACCTCCTCCGGCCACAACTCGATGTCGGCCCTCATCGCGCCGCACGAGATCGGCCACTCGCTGGGCGGGCTGCAGGACGAGTACACCTACTACACACGCGGCGTGGAGGGCGGCACCTACACGGGAGGCGAACCCACCTCCGTGCACCACACCCTGCTGACCGAGCAGCGGATCAGGGACGAGCGGAAGAAGTGGTGGCGCTGGCTGGGCGAGCCGAGCGAGGCGGGAGGCGTCATCGGCCGTTACGAGGGCGGCCTGTATTTCGGCAAGGGGGTCTGGCGGCCCAGCGAGCACTCGATCATGAGGACGCTGGGCTACTACTACGACCAGGTCAGCCGTGAGGTGATGACCCAGAAGATCTCCGCCAAGGTCGGCCTCATCCAGGACGGCACGCCCACCGCGTCACCGGTCGGCGCCGACCGGGTGCTCTGGGTGGAGCCGCTGCACCCCAACAGCCACTCGCTGACCACCACCTGGAGCGTCGACGGCACCGACCTCCCGGGCGACCACACCGGTCTCCCCGGCGGCGGCACCGACCTCCCAGGTGACCGCACCACACTCGACCTCCGCACGCTGAACCTGCCCGCCGGCACGCACACGGTGAAGGCGACCGTCGTCGACCCGACCGGCTTCGTGCGGGACCCCGCCATCCGCTCCGGCGCCCTCACCGCGACCCGTACCTGGACGGTGGACACGACCGTGACCACCGCCCCCGCCCCGGTCGACGCGGGCCTGCTCTCCTCCACGCCCACCGGCCAGGCCGTCGGCCACGACGAGGTCGTCTACGTCGAGACCACCCACCCCGACGACGACGTCCCCGCCGTCACCTGGACACTGGACGGTACGCGGCTCGGCGACACCGACGGTGACCTGGATCTGGGGCAGCTCACTCTCGCCCCCGGCAACCACACCCTCACCGCCACCTCCGGCGGCGACACCCGGTCCTGGACCGTCGACAACACGCTGCCCACGACCGGCTACGAGCTCTCCGAGCCGCTGGTCGCCTCCGGCGACACCCACGTCTACAACGGCCCCTTCACCATGAGGCTCACCGGCGGCGACGACCAGGACGGGTACGTCGTGCACGAGTCCCGGGTGGACGGCGACGGCTGGTTCAACTACTTCGGCTGGCCGACCTCCGCCGACCTGCCGTGGACGTTCAGCGAGAGCGGCACCGTCATCGACAGCCTCACCTTCGGCAAGCTGCCCCGGGGCAGGCACACCGTCGAGTACCGCTCGATCGACCCCAGCGGCAACCACGGCACGGCCGGGAACTTCACGGTCACCACCCTCGCGGCGCCGCCCGCCTGCACCACCACGATCACCGGCACGAGGAACGGGACGATCGCGGTCCGCTCCGGCGTCACCTGCCTGAACGACGCCCGGATCAACGGCGGGGTGACCGTCGGCTCCGGCGCGTCCCTCGTGGTGAACGGCGGCAGCGTGAACGGAGCGATCACCTCGTCCGCCGCCGCCGAGGTGCACCTGCTCAGGACCCAGGTCAACGGCGCGGTCGGCGTCTCCGGCACCACCCGCCAGCTGATCGTCGCCGGCTCCGACCTCAGGGGCGCGGCGGTGCTGACCGGCAACACCACCGTCGACGCCCTCGTGATGGCGGGCACCAGGATCCGCGGCGCGCTCTCCTGCGGCGGCAACACGCCCGCCCCGTCCGACGCCGGGGTGCCCAACCAGATCACCGGCAGCGGCCAGTGCGCCGGCCTCGTCGACGACCCGCGCCCCAAGGCCAGGGACAAGTCCTACGAGGCCGTCATCTCCAGCGACGTCCCCGAGAAGGGCCGGGACCAGCACCACCACTGACACACATGACGGCGGGACGCCCTTCCGAAGGGCGTCCCGCCCTGTCAGGCTCTCACACCGGATCACGCCGAATTCACGCCGGATCACGCCGAGGAGGCGGGAGCGGGCGGGGCGCCGTTCCCGCCGACGCCACCGGTCCCCCGGGTCGTCTGGTCCGCCGGGTCGTCTGATCCGCCGGGTCGCTCCTCGGCGGGGGCCGTCATCCACCGCGGAAACTCGCCAGGTCATTCCGCGGGAACCAGCGGGAGCACGTGTTCGGCCGTACGGCGCGTGATCTCGAACCCGGCCCGGGTGTAGACGCCGAGAGCCCCGGTCGGGTTGTCCGCGTCCACCCCCAGCCCCGCCGTGTCGTACCCCTGCGCGCGGAACTCGCCCAGCGCGTGCGCGAGCAGCGCGCTCGCCACCCCGCGCCCGCGCCACTCGCGCAGGGTGCCGATGATCTGGATCCACGCCTCGCGCGCCCCGGTCGCCTCGGTGTCGGCCTCGAAGTAGTGGGTGAGCAGGACGCCCACGCACTCCCCCGACGCGTCCAGCACGACGAAGGACCCCTCCGGCCGGAACGCCCGCACCCCGACGAGGTTGCTCCGCCAGGACTCCGGGGTGTGCCGGACACTCCCCCAGTGGTCGACGAACGAGCGGTTGCGCACCTCCCGGACGGCATCCTCCAGATCGTCCCGGTAGGGGATGACCTCCAGCCCCTCCGGCAGCGAGACCTTCGGCAGCTCGCCCCCCAGGTCGAGGGTCATCCCGTAGAACCACCGGGCCGGCTTCATCCCGGCCCCGGTGACCAGCGCCCGCAACCCCTCGTTGCGGCTGTCCACCTCGACGTGGAGTTCCAGCGGCTGCCCGGGGAAGCGGCGCTCGTGCAGCACCGGGGTGTTGCCGATCGCCCACTCCAGCAGGCGGCCCCCCAGCCCCCCGCGCCGGTGCTCCGGATGCACCCCGCCCCACATGCTCATCCGATGGACCGGATCCGCCGCGGCCCGGCTCATGGTCATCCCGTACGCGACCAGCCGGCCGGACTCCCACACCCCCAGCGTGCCCTCGACGGGATCGAGCAGCGGGTTGGCGAGATCCCCGGCGAGGTCGTCCGCGGTCTGCCTCCCCCCGACCTGATCCACCTCGTCGATCGCCACCAGCAACTCCGCCCACGCCCCGACATCGTCCTTCGTCAGCGGAACCCACTCGAAACTCATGACTGTCGAGCGTAGAAGCACGCCGCTTTCCTCGGCCACCCGTTTTCCCGCCGCCGGGCGACACCCTCCGCACTCGGGGTGATCGAGCACACCGGTAGAAAACCCCTGACCAGACCCCCACAGTGACCCGCCTTCGAGAAACCGTGAACCGTGCCCGAGGACGGCCGTCACCGCGGCCCCGCCGCGTTCGGGCCGCCTCCGGCTCCTCCGGTCCTCCGGTCCTCCGGTCCTCCGGGTAGGGTGCCGCCGTGGATCTTGACGTCATCCGGCGCGGCATCGACGCGCTCCGTGAGTACGACACGGACCTCGACCTCTTCGGCGCCCGCGAGCACCGCTACCGGTTCGAGCCGCCGCTCGACGAGGCCACGCTGGAGGACGTCGAGACGCGGATCGGGATGCGCCTTCCCGCCGACTACCGCACGTTCCTGACCCGGCTCGGCAACGGCGGCGCCGGCCCGTACTACGGGGTGCACGGGGTGCGGCCGGACGGCTCCTGGACGCGGTTCGGCCCGTTCCCGTTCACGGAGGAGTGGGAGCCGCCCACGGACGACGAGGGCTACGACGACGCCATGGAGGCCGCCTTCGAGGGGCTGCTGCCGGTCGCCGAGCACGGCTGCGGCTACCGCTCCCACCTGGTCGTCGACGGCCCCGCAGCGGGCCAGGTCTGGGGCGACTGGACATGCGTCGGCGAGGCGCTCGTCCCGCAGGCCGAGTCGTTCGGCGCGTGGTACCACGACTGGCTGGAGGTCTCGCTGCGCGAGGTGCTGGGTGAGCGGATCGAGGCCACCGTGCGCGACGAGACCGGCTGGAGCGTCGACCGGCGGCTGCTCGGCCTCCTCCCGCCGCCGCCCGCCGACGATGACGAGCAACCGGCGGTGAAGGTCCTGCGGCTGGCCCGCCGGATCCACCTCGCCCTCTACGAACGCCGCGACGGCGACGCCCGCGACCTCGTCGCCCAGGCCCACGCGGTCGGCGCCGACGGGGACCACGAAGCCGTGCGCCTCGCTCTCGCGGAGGCCGTGCTCCTGCGCGAGGAGGGCAGGAGCACCGACGCCCTGACCGTCGTGGAACACGCGATCCCGCGGAACGGCTGGTGGCTCGACAGGGCGTGGCTGCACCGCCTGCGCGTCGAGTTGCTCCTGACGCGGGGCCGGCTGGACGACGCGCACACGGCGACCGAGGAGCACATCGCGCGCTGTCCCAACGACGACTTCGGCTACGTACGCCGTGCTCTCCTCCGGGTCCTGACCGGTGACCCCTCGGCCGCCGAGGAGGTCCTGCGCGCCGACGCGCCGCTCGGGAGAGGACTCCGATCGGCGGGCCACCCACGTACCACCGACCGCACCCCCACCGCACTACGACTCCGCGCCCGGCGCCTGTCCTGGGAGTGCCACCGCTGGGGCCACGCCGCGGACGCCCCCCGCTTCGACGCGATCGCCGCCGGCTGACCGGGCTCCGGCAACAGTCCCCGGCCGTGCGCCTTTCGAGGTAGATCCGTGGGGCCGGAGGGCCGGCTCAGCCAAGGTGGAGCCGTTCGAGGAACGCCCCCCGCTCGGCGCGTTTGACCTCCGCGACCTTCTCGATGTCCCACCACTCGTACCCGTGGACATGGGCGACGGCCCGCAGCACTTCGAGCACGTCGGCGATCTCCTCCGCCACCCCGTCCACCGGAGCCTCGCGCATCTCCGCCGCCTCCTCGAACAGCTTCTCCAGCAACGCCTCGCGATAGTCCGCGTCCCCGAGAACGGTCACCACCGGCTCCCCGCCACCATCCCGAATGATCTCCGGAATCCTGTCCCGCACGAGTTTCCCCACCTCGGACCACTCCTTCGTACGCGCATCTCAACTGATATCCACCTCGCGGGTGGGCCACGCCCGCGGGTGCCACTCATCCATCCAACGCGGCAACAGCCGATGTGATCAAAGCACGAGCATCGGAACCGTAGACCGCCAGTTCGGCGAGCGCGGCGAACACACCGTCGTACAGGGCGATCTCGCGCGGCTGGGTGATCGTCAGATGCCCGGACACGAGCTCGACCGTCACCTCCGCGTCGTCGAACATCCAGAACCCCTCCACGGGCCAGATGTTCGAGCGGTCGGTGCCGAGCGGGATGACGCCCAGTGAGACCGCGGGAAGCGCGCCTGCCGTGAGCAGGTGTCCCAGTTGTCCGGCCATGGTCTCCGACCCGCCGATGGGATGGCTTAAAACGTTCTCCTCCAAGAGAACGGCGAATCGACGGGCTCCTTCACGGACGACGTTCTGCTTGTCCACACGAACCTGCACGGCCGCGTCCACGTCGTCCGGGAGAGACCTCCGTCGCATGATCGCGGTCAGTACGGCCGTGATGTAGGCGCGAGTCTGCAACGGTCCCGGGACCATCCTCGGGGAGTAGATGCGGAAGTGCCGCGTTCGTTCCCACAGCGGCAACACGGACTCCTGGGCGAGTCGCAGGCCGGTGCGTTCCATCTGCCGCCACTCCACGAACATGCCCTCGACAGCCCGTAGCGAGGCGACCAGGTCAGCGATCTGGTCCCCGGCACCGCACTGCTCGCACCAAGCGCGGATGTCATCGGCCGTGGGAGTCTGTCTACCGTGTTCGATCTTGCTGACCTTGGAGGAGTGCCAGCCGGTCAAGTGCCCAAGAGCACGCCCCGAAAGTCCCGCATCGAGCCGGATGCCTCGCAGCTTCACACCGAGGGCTTCGAGCGCCTTGTGCGCGCTGGAGGACGAGGAACGCATGATCCGCTACAGGTCAGACGGGCCGGTAGTCGCCATGAGGAGTAGCCCGCTCCCACACCGCCTCGAACGCCGTGACACAGAACTTCACGAGATCCGGATCGGTGAAGGTCTCCGCACCCACCTTGTCACCGTCACCGCTGAAGTAGCCGACCAGCAACGTCTCCTCGTCGAACAGCCAGAAGTCGTTACCGGGCAACGCCAGACCGGTGGCGTCACGCCGGGGCAGCCACCGCACCTGCTCCCCCGCACGCACATTGGGAAAGGTGACGTCGTACTCGTACCGGATGTACTGGCTGACAGGCTCGGACACGATCCGGGCGCGCCGCATCTCCACACCGCGAGCGGTCGCGTCGACGACGTTCCGCAGCCACGGCCGCCACCAGGAAGCCCGATCGTCCGGGTCGATCCGGTGACCGGCCTGCCAGGCGTGGTAGTCGGGGTCGTCGAGCATGTAGCCGTCGCGCATTTCCAGGTGCAGGGCGGAGTGCGCGCACACACGTAGCCACTGCTCAAGCGTCCGCCCAACCGCCACCGTTCACCTCCGGGAAGAACCGCATCATGCGCTTGGGGAACCGGATCACCGTCTCCCCATCGGGAACGGAACCGACACCGAGGGCTGCAGGGTCGGCCACCACATATCCCCGAAGGACATACTCGCCGGTTTCAGTGTCTTCCCACACCGTCGCGGAGTCACCGTTCGGGCTGTTGGGATCCTTGCCGAGAAACCGAAGCGCCATCCTGATCTCCTCTTCGAGCAGGTCACGAGCCTTGCTTGAGTGTGCGCACGGACGCTTACCCGCCTCAACGGTTTTGCTTGGGTTTTCTCGGACGCGCCGGACCCGTCGGCCCAGGGAACCTTGTCGCGAACCACCTTGCCAAGCAGGCGACCGCCGGCTCCCCGCCATCCTCGCGAAAGATCTCCGGAATCCGGTCCCGCACGAGTTTCCCCACGTCAGACCGCTCTTCAACTTCTTTCGGAAGTCCCAGAGACTACCCGGCTCCTCTGCCGTACGCGTTTCCCGGTACAAGCGGTGAAAATAGCCTGTATTTCGGCAAATACACACCAGGGCGGCGGCGCATGGATCTCTCTCACTGGGAACGGAGCCCACGGTCCTCATGGCGTATGGCCGTGCTGATAGGGGCGAACAGCCGCACCTACAAATTCGCCCTCGGCGCCGCGCTCCTGGACGCCGCCGCCGAAGACCGGCCGGAGATCCTGCTCCGGGACCTGGCGGTGCCGTACGCGATGGAGCTGGTACGGCATCTCGGCCAGGCACCACAGGCGTCCGAGAAGGGGGAACGGGGCGGGACGGACTTCCTCTCGGTGGCCGAGCGAGAGGCCCCGGAGTCGCTCAGGCTCGGACATCCCACCGAAGAACTCCTGGCGGCGGCCGTCCACTCCATGCCCAGGATGGTGATGCGGAAGTTCCACAACCTGCGCGGCGAAGGAGCGGAGGTGCCGCACCGTTTCTACGAGGTGACGGGCCGCTCCCACGAGCAGGTCGTCCGGCTGAGCAGGGAACTCCGCGACATCGCTCAGTCAGAGCAGGCCGCGACTCTGCGAGGCGAGTTGTCGGCCCGCTGGAACATCGTGGAGACGTCCTTCGCCGCCGGGATCGGCCAGAGCCTGATCAATGAGGGTGTCGTCGTGGACATGGCCACCCTGCGGATCACCGACAGGCGGCGCCGCCGATCGGTCGCCGGCGTCACGGAGGCGGTCATCGGCTTCCAGCATGGTCTCTGCATGATCTGCGCGGAACCCATCACCCTTGGCATCGACAGCATCGCCGTCGACCACGTGTTCCCTCTCTCGTTCAGGAGGCTTCTTCCCTCCGGCGGCAGAGGGACGACACCCGACCTGGACGCGATCTGGAACCTGGCTCCCACGCACGCGGAATGCAACGGCCAGAAGAGCAGCAGACCTCCCACGGAACAGGAGATGTCCAGACTCGTGGAGCGGAACGAAGCCATCATGCGGTCACCGCACCCGCTCAGAAGGACCCTGGCCCTGACCTTGGAGCGCAGCGGACGCAAAACCTTCCGGCCAGGCGATTGGCTCACGTTCATCCGGCAGGTACGCGCCCGCTTTTGAGGCGTGGCCGCTTACAGGTGTGGCCTGTCGACATGAGAGCCGACCAAGCCGTGGTCTCCCCCGACGCCGGGGCGATTCACAAAGATTCCGAACAGCTTCGAGTCGTGGATGCCGGAGTCGGTTACCGGTGCAGGGGATAGCGTTCGGTTCATGACCGAGAGTCAAACGGCCGTATCGCCCGCTGATCGCCCCGGATCTCCCTTCACCCCTGAGAGCACCAGGGCCACACTCCTGCGAGCATGCGCAAGAGTCGGGCTTGATCCGTCGAACGCCCGGTTGATCCGGATCGGAGAGAACGCGGTCTACCGCCTGGTTTCACCCGTGGTCGCGCGTATCGGCCGGACGGCGGCGTACATGGATGATGCTCGAAAGGAAGTCGCGGTAGCCCGCTGGCTGGCTGTCGAGAGCTTCCCCGCTGTTCGTGCACTCCCTTCCGATCAGCCTCTCGTCGTGGATGGACGCGTCGTCACGTTCTGGGAGTCCGTTTCCGAGGTCGAGGACTACGCCTCGCCCGCCGAGCTGGGCGCCCTGCTCGCCATGCTCCACAAGATGGGAGCACCGGCAGAATCGCGGCTCCCCCGGCTGGAGCCCTTCTCTCGGGTAGAACGCCGGATCGCGGGCAACGACTGGTTCACTTCCGAGGACGCCTCGTTCCTGCGCGAGCGGCTCGCGCAACTGCGCGATGACTACGCGGCCCTGAGCTTCGAGCTTCCCCAGGGTGTGATCCATGGGGATGCGAGCGTGGGCAACGTCATCCGCGACCGTACGGGCCGCCCGATGTTACTCGACCTGGACGGCTTCGCGCTGGGACCTCGCGAGTGGGACCTCGTCCTCACCGCGATCTACTACGACCGCTTCGGCTGGCACACCGCCCAGGAGTACGACGCCTACACGCGGGCTTACGGCTTCGACGTGATGCGCTGGCCCGGATACCGGGTCCTGGGCGACGTCCGGGAGTTTCTCATGGTCACCTGGCTCGGCCAGAAGGCCGGTCAGGACGAGCGAGCCGCCTCAGAGGTACGCAAGCGGATCCGAGCGTTGAGGACCGGCGCCGAACGAGACGATTGGGAGCCTTACTGAGCCATCGTCACCCGCTGCCACAGAGAGAAATTCGCAGCCTGTTCGTAGAACTCTCCGAGTTGCGCGAAGGTGACCGTCGATGCGAGCCGTACCGAGAACTCGCGAAGATAGTTCGCGCAGCGGGCCGAGCGTAACCGCTCGCCGAACCTCAGCGCGTCCAGTGCGACCAGGCATGCCTGCTCTGCCTCCCCCGCACCGAGGTGCGCGTCCGCGAGAACCATCGTGGCGAAGAAGTCACTGCGGAGGTATTCACTGTCCCGACCGGTTCTGACGCACGGGGTCACGTACTCGTTGGCCGCTGCCGGGCGTCCCAGGTCGCGAAAACAGTGACCGAACTCAGCGGCGAGTTCGGCCTCGTCGAAGTAGCCGATCCAGTCCGGGTCGTCGTCGGGGTTCCGTCGCTCGAATTCCCGGGCGGCCTGGGTCAGAGCGCGATCACAGGCAGGGGCGTCGCCCAGGCGTGCCGGCGCTCGGGCCTCCATCATGTGGAAGTGCGCGGTCATTGTCGGAGTGGCCGCCCCTGCTGTTCCCTGGCGTGCCGCTCGGGCCAGGTTGACGGCTTCGCGGTACCGGCCGACGAAGGTGGCCTGATGGCTCATGGCATCGAGAACACCGGCGGCCAGCAGTCGGTCGTCTGCCGCCTGGGCCAGGCCGAGAGCTTGGATGAAGTAACGCTGGGCCAGAGCATGCAAGCCACTGTCATATGACATCCAGGCGGCCAGGAGGGTAGCTTCGGCCACTGCGGATACGAGACGAGGGCTCGTCTTCTCCGAAGTCCGACCACCCAGAAGACGGGTGGCGTCCGTATTCAGGTAGTGAATGAAAGAACGTCGCGCGTGCTCCCCGCCGAACCGGTCGTCCATCTGCGCGAACAGGTCAACTGTGACACGGAATCGCGTGATGTCGGCCTCGCCCATCCGAGACCCTTTTTCATCGACGGATAGCGGCATCGCCAGGAGCCAGGCCAGGGAAGCGTCACTCCATGCTCGCGCATGAATGTGTCCGTTGAGTGCGACCGATGCCTCATCGAGGTCAGCCTGCCACAGTTGTATGACTGCCTCCATCCCTTCGGCCAACGCTTCGGGATAGGCCAGTCCCAGATCCAGAGGCAGCTTGGCCGAGGACGCCAGACCGGCGTCGGAGAGGGCGATCGTACGTCCCAAGGTTCGGCTCAACGTCGCGATGATCAGCCCTGCGGTGTCGGCGCGAGGCTGCATACCGTTCAACCACCGGCTCGCCGACGTGTGATCACAGTTGATGGGAGTTCCGGCGCTCTCCGAGGACTCTCGGATCGTTCGGGCAAACGATTTACGGGAAAACCCGGCTTCTTTAACAAGTCGGGCCAATCGGTCATTGGGCGCCTGCTCTGTCATTCCCCCTCCTCCCGAGTGCACATTTGCGCCCCCTTGCGCGCGCTAGGACAGGCCCCCAGAAGGGCGCACTCTTGTGTCGTCCAGTCAAGCGGGGATTACCGGTCCGGTCTACGGCAACGCGAAAAGAAGGGATGGCATGAACCAGTGAATTCCTCGAATTCCCGGCCGTCCATGGATAGACCTCCAAACGAAGATCCTCTTATCTCGATGAGATACGACGACACTCTCGCCCAGCCCTTCGACGAACACGGCAAACCGTTGGGACGCTTCCGGATGACCGCCTGGTGCCTGCCTCCCGGCGGTGCGGCCCGGCGGGCGCGGGAAGTGCTCCGCGATCGGCTGGCCAAACATCCTCTGGACCCGGACGTGCTCGACCAGCTGGAGATCGTGGTCTCCGAGCTGGTCACCAACGCCACCCGCTACGCCCCCGGCCCCTACGAACTCCGTCTCCTGCACGACCACGGCCTGCCCGTCCGCGCCGAGGTCGTCGACACCGGAGCCGGAACCACCCTCATCGAACACCTGTTGAATCGCCCCTTACCTGTCCCCGAGCGCGTCGACGACCTCGAACTCGGCGGCCGGGGCCTGCGCATCGTCGCCGAGCTCACCCACGGACGCTGCGGCACCCAATGGACCCGCCTGTGCGGCACCGGCCAACTCGGCACCGGTGTCTGGTTCGACCTGCCGACCGGGCACGACTTTCCAACCTCCGGGCAGCCGGGGTCGTCCCCCGATCCCCGCTGAGCCCGGAGCCGGCCCACGCCGACGGCTCCCCCGTGCCGAGCGTGGGCCGTACCAAAGACCGGCGTCCACGGACCTGATCCCACCCTTGTCCGGGACGCCGGTCTCCCCGCCCACCGCGGGCCCTCATGGTCACACCGGCGAACCCCCGGTACTCCTCGTCCGCGCCCAAGACCGCTTCGAACGCGGCCGGTTCTTCAATCGCGTCGGTGAGGACATCGCTCAGTCGGCAGCGGTGACCGATGTGGCCGGTTCGCCGGGCGCTCCTCCGTACTGGGCGACGAAGGCGCGGAACGTGTCCAGGTCGCCGATGGCGTCGGGATCGGCTTCGCCGCCACCGGGGACGACACCGAAGGCGACACTGAAGGCGATCGTCATCGTTCCCACATGGATCCCCTCGGCCCTGAGTTCGGCGTGCAGGGTGTGGGCCCAGTTCCGCAGAGCGGCCGTGGCGAGACCTACGTTGGTCAGAAACGGGGCGGGAACCGTCGGGGAGACGCCGGTGGTCAGCAGCAGCGTGCCGTCACCTTTGGCGCGCATGTCCGACACCACCAAGCCGCGGCCCGGCACCGCCACTACCAGCGCAGATCCCGACCATAATCGCAAAGTGTCATCGGAGTGCTAGCGGTACGGGCGGCCCGCTTCTACGCTCCGGTCGTGACGAGCATCAACTACTTCGAAGCCTGGGGAATGTGGTGGGAGGGGAAATCCACGCTCGGTCATGATCTCTTCGGTGTCATGTCCATGGTGTGGGTGGGCCGCGTCGGGAAGATCCTGAGCTTCGCGGGCGGCCTGACTCTTCTGCTGGACATCATCGGTGCTGAGCGCCTGCAACGCCTGGCGCCCATCATCAAGAACGGTGGCTGCCTGCTCGCGCTGGCCTGTTTCGGGTCTGCGTTCTTTCTGGCGCCAGTCGTGTTTGAGCACATGTTCTTCCTGGTGGACTTGGTAGAACGGATGCCCGACATTCCGGTGATCAGTTTCGTCCTCTTCGTCGCCGCCTTCCTCGTGACCGTGGGCCTGGCGATGTTCGGCCCCATCTTCTTGTTCTATGCGCCTGGGCTGCTGCTGATGTGGGTTCAAAAGCAGGTGGCGTGGCTGCTGGCCCACGAACGCAACGTGACAATCATGCGTATCGGTGCGCTGGTATGCGTCGTGGTGGGTTTCCACTTCGACCTTCTCGCTTCATAGCCTCTCGTCAGGTCCTGCCGCTGGCCCTACGCTCCGGTGGTGGCGGATATGAGCTGCGTGGAGCATCTGGCTGAACGGCCGCTTCCCCCTTGGCGAGGACCTGTTCGGCGTGCCGATGGTCTGCTGGGGGCGCGGAGGACTTACTGGGCGATGAACGTCCGGTGGTACTCCAGGTGATCCTGGCTGATCTCGTGGTTCTCGGTGACTCGGAGGTCACCGAGCGAGGCGCCGGACGCCATGTCCGTCACCGTGAGGTCGGCCTGGACGGTGACCATCCCCCGGTCGAGCAGGACGTGGTGGTTGGGGCAGAGGCAGAGCAGGTTGCCGGGCTCGTCGGGGCCGTTGTGCGGCTTTCCGAGCGGGCGGATGTGGGCGCCCTCGGCGTAGAAGCCCCGGCGGAGAGCGAGACGGTCGCCGCAGATCTGGCAGCGGAAGTCGTGCGCGCGCTTGATCTGATCGGCGAGCAGGGAGTCGCGGATGACGCGCTCCATGACGACCTCGCGACGGCTGGGCGGAGAGGAGATCGCGTCCAGGCCGACCCTGCCGAGAAGCCTGTTGTGGTCGACGCCGTGGAAGTACGCGCTGAGCAGCCTCACGACGATCCGGGCCCGGATGTCCTCCCGGTCGGTGACGATCTCGTACGCCCACGGCCGCAGGCCGCTGTCCGGCTGGCGCTCCTTCATCCACTGCTGCGCGGGCCGACCACTGGCGGCCGGTACGTCGGCGTGGCCGGGCAGATCCCAGAGGCCGTGGTGGTGAAGCCACAGCACGGGGAACTCCGGGTTGGGCCGGTCGTCTTCGAGACCGAACTCCTCGATGAGCCGCCCGAGCTCGCGGTGGGCGCTCTCCCACCGCCGCAGACGTGGCTTGCCCTGGGCCGCGCGGCCGATCGCCCAGAGCAGGGTCAGCGGCTGGTGCCGTTTCCGCGCACCGGTCGCGGGAGACACGGCGGGCTTGAGCGACTCGACCTTCCGCAGGAGCTCTTCGACAGAGGACACTTCGGCAGTCTGCCCCGGTTTCGTCACCTCGAAGCCCAGATCTCCGAGCACCCGGGCGACGGTGGCGTTCCCACCGGAGAAGTCGCCGGGACGCAGGGGCCTGCCGTCGACTCCCCGGTGGGCGACTCCGGCGATCGCCTTGGAGTCGTACCGCCTGCCGTCGTGGACGAGGAAGTAGCCGGTGGCGGGGCGGTAGCCGTACAGTTTGAGAAAGGCGTCACGGCCCAGCCGGTCGAACTCGGCGATGGTGGCGAGCACCATCTCACGTCGAAGCCCGGAAAGCGCCACCCCGCGAGCCTACGCAAGCATCACCCCCGATTTCAGGTGAAATCGGACTTCAGGTCAGCGGGAACATCACCGCGCGATGTGCGACGCCCTTGTCAAGGCTTGTTCGGAATCTCCGGAGTCTTCAATCCAAAAGGCCAAGATACTGGGCGAGACGACCTTGGACCTGAGTCAGCAGGTCCTCGTTCAGGGGGCCACTCCGATCTTCCAGCGCGGATTTCAACAGGGGCTGCACGGCCGGAATACGGATCCAGCACTTCTTGATGGCCCCACCCTGCCCCTTGGCCAGCTGGACGTCGAAACGAGTGCGCCGTGAGGTGGATCCGGAGACAGGGCAGACGAGAACGAAGGGCCACTCGGGGTCCCCGTTCGATTCGGTTCCCGTGACCACCGCCACAGGGCGCCGTTCGTCGTGGACGACGCGTTCCTCTTCCGGGACGAGACGCAGTGACTTGTCGCTGACGAGATAGACACCGCCAGCCAGGTAGGGGCCCGGCACTATTCCTCCAGGAGATGCCGGGTGGCGTCGGTACGGTGCTCGGTGAACCGATCGGCCTCTTCGACGAGATCGTCGATTCCGCCGGGTTCGTCATCCGGCAGGGGATTGCTCAGGGCCCATCGGCGGAGCCGGGAAAGCTCGGAACCGAGGTCCGGCAGAGGAGGTCCTCCAGCAAGATCGAGCCGTGCGCCACGCTTGTGCGATTCGCCGGCCTCCCGCATCGGAGGTGTCTGACAGGTGAGATCACACAGTTGCCCGGCCGACCATTGCCCGTAGTCGGCCAGGACCGCGTCGATGACCTCCGCGAACTCCGCGTCGATCTCCGTCCGAGGATCGTTCACAAGACGGATGAGGCATTCCCGGTGACCGGCGAAGGGATCGGCCGTGTCTTCCAGCAGGATGACGCCCGCCTCGCGAAGATCCCGCACAACCTCGGCAAGGCGCAGACTGTGCGGGCCGTGCCGGCGCCACCTCCAATCGACACCCGAGCCGGGCGGGAGTCCGTGCTCGACGGCACGTAGATCGGCAAGGTAGAGAAGGTTCGTGAGCTTGGTGCGATTGATCCGCACACCACGGGAGCGGGCCATCGCCAGCAGACAGGCGACGGCCGCGGCCGGACCGCGAAGGGTCACAGTGGTCGTCACGCCGCCCAGTTTAGGTGCGATGTTGTCTATGACCAGCACTCTCACAAGCCCATCTGATCGGATTGTCGCCGGGATCGCGGCATGAGGCTAGACGACGTCACCGCACTTCGAAAGCCGGATGAGGTAATTCGGTGACTGTGAAAGTCAATCGGACGATCTCAAATCCTTAAATATCCGACCATTCTTTCAAGCTCGCATAGAGCGCGTTCGACGGAACGCCCCCATACGGGACGCCCTCATGTGGAAGCCGCTTTGGAGACACCTGACGAATTCGACGTCGTGGAACCCTCGGCGGCCGGCCGGCGCGGGAAGGTCGATTCGCTTCGCTACGAAGCCATCACACTCTGCTCGTTCGCGCCGCCCACTCGAACCTCACCTGCCACCGTTCAGGAAAGCGAGCACCACAGGAAGGCGCCCGGATGCTCAACGGCTCACCCGGCTACGCGGTCATCGATCTGGAGACCACGGGCCTGCGTCCTGCCTGGCATGACCGGATCATCGAGATCGGCGTCGTGCATCTCGATCCCGCCGGTCGGGTCACCGGCGAGTGGAGCACTCTGGTCAACCCCGGACGCGACCTCGGCCCACAGCGCGTCCACGGCATCACAGCGGCCGACGTCCGCCACGCCCCCACCTTCGACGACATCGCCGCGACCCTGACGGCCCTGCTGCACGGGCGCGTCCCGGTGGCCCACAATCTCCCCTTCGACCTCGGCTTCCTGGCCTACGAGTTCCAACGGCTCGGCGTTGCCGCGCCACTCCGCCACGACCTCGGCGTATGCACCATGGCCGAAGCCGTACGGTTCCTCCCCCACGCCCCGCGCAACCTCGCCGGCTGCTGTGCCGTGGCCGACATCCCGCTCGACGGCCACCACGACGCGCTCGTCGACGCCCGTGCCGCCGCCGGCCTCCTGCGCCACTACCTCACGCTGGCAGGTGCCACCCACCCGTGGCACGCTCTGCTCACCGCCGCGGCGCGGACCTCCTGGCCCACGCTCCCCGACACCGGAACGCCCTGGGTACGGCGCGGCGCCTCCGCCGAACGCGACGGCCACTTCCTGGCCCGCATCGTCGACCGGCTCCCCCGCGTACCCCAGCCCGCGACGGCCGACTCCTATCTCGTCCTGCTCGACCAGGCCCTGCTGGACCAGCACATCTCCGCCGCCGAAGCAGACGCCCTCGTCCAGCTCGCCACCGACCTCGGACTCCCCCGCGCCGAGGTGGAACGGCTGCACCATGACTACCTGACCGCGCTCGCACACGCCGCCCTGGCCGACGGCGTCGTCACCGCCTCCGAACGACAGGCGCTGGACCTCGCCGCCACGCTGCTCGGCCTGCCCGGCGAATCAGTCGACAAGGCACTCACCCGCGCGACGCAGGAGCTCCCCTCTGAGCTCTCTCGCTTTCAACTGGCCGCCGGTGACCTGGTGGTGTTCACCGGCGAGATGGACGGCGGTCGCGAAAGCTGGGAGGCCCGCGCCAGCCGAGCCGGCTACGTTCCATATCCCAACATCACGAAGAAGGTCCGGCTGCTGGTCGCCGCCGACCCCGACACCCTCTCCGGCAAGGCGCGCAAAGCACGCGCCTACGGCATCCCCATCGTCACCCCGGACTCCTTCGGCGGCATGCTCCACTAACGAAGATCGTGGAACACGGCAAGAGACCGCGTGCCGGGCGTACGAAACCGGCACGCGCATACGCCGCACACCCGCCAGATCAAGCGGGGCCGGAGCCGGAGATCTGGTAGCGGGTCACCTCGGCGTCGCGGATCGCCGCCGTCTGGTCGTCGCTCGGCCCGGAGGCCCGGAAGGCGTCGAGGCTCTCCTCCGACTCCCAGCGCTCGTAGACGTTGATCCGGTCGGCTTCGACGAGGTCGGCGCTGAGCGCGAAGTCGAGGCAGCCGGACGAGGCGCGTGCCTGCTCGACCACGCTGACGCAATCGCGCAGATAGGCGTCACGGGCAGCGGGATCGACACTGAGCCGGCCGGAGACGATGATCATGCCGCCACTGTACGGCCCGCCACCGACAGAATCACCGCCGTACGAAACGGAACGGGAAAACGGGAAAAGCGCCCGTCCCCGGGGGGACGGGCGCTTTTCAGGGGGTTGTTACTCGTCCACGACGGGGCTGCCGGGGCGGCAGCGGGTGGGGAGGGGGTCGACGTTGCAGCCGGTGAGGATGCGGACGACCTGGGGGTCGTGGTCGCTGGCCTGGTCGGAGAACTCGGCGTTGATGTGGACGACGCCGTAGGAGTAGCCCTTGATGGCCGGGCTGATGAGGATGTGGTCGAGGACCTGGGAGTTGCCGTCGAAGATGTAGCTGTAGCGCTCGTCGACGGGGAGGGTGTCGATCAGGGTGTTGAGGAGGGTGCCGTTCTCGGTGAGGGTCTGGAGGGTGGGGCTGAACTGGTAGTCGTTGATGTCGCCGAGGACCACGACGGCGGCGCGGCCGGCGCTCTTGACGGAGAGGTCCTTGACGAAGTCGCGGACCTCGGTGGCCTGCTTGACGCGCTGGACCTCGGAGCTCCGGACGGGGGGCTGCACGGCCGCGCTCAGCGGGGCGTCGCCGCCCTTGGAGTTGAAGTGGTTGGCGACGACGAACAGCTGCTTGTCACCGTCGTACAGGAACTCGCCGACGAGTGGCTTGCGGCTGGAGGCCCAGGCGTCGCTGGCCGGGTCGATCCGGCCGGGTGAGACCGACAGGGAGACCTGGTTGCTGGTCGGCCGCTCGCGGACGACGGAGACGGCCGTGTCGGCGTCGCCACCGGGGCGGTCGACGAACGTCACGCGTGCGGGGTTGAACAGGAACACCTGGCGGATGTTGCCGCCCGGCTCGCCGCCGTCGGTGCCGTCGTTCGGGTCGATGGAGCGCCAGTCGTACGTGGGTCCGCCCGCGGCCTGGATCGCCGCGATGAACTTGGCGACGGTCTCGTCGGCCGCGACGACGCCGTTGTTGACGGCGCCGTTGTTGTCCTGGATCTCCTCCAGGGCGAGGATGTCGGGCTTGCCGAGGTTGTCGACGACCGCCTCCGCCAGCCGCGCGAACTTGGCGGCCGGGTTGGTGGCGGCGAGGTTCTCGACGTTGTACGTCGCGACGGACAGGTCGCCCTGCTTCTTCGGCGGGAGCACCTTCTGGCGCTTGAGGCCGCCCTCGGTGATCGTGCCGAGCTGGGTGGCCAGCAGGACGTAGCCGCCGAACGACTGGTAGTCGAGCGGTCCGGTGGTTCCGGCGGCCAGGGTGGAGCCGACGTTGGCGGCGGGGGCGCCGCCGTTCAGCGAGAGGATCAGCAGCCGGCCGCTGCTCAGGGCGTCGTAGCCCGCGTAGATGGTACCGCCGCGCGGGGTCGGGTTCTGGCCCGGCTTGAGCGTCACCCACAGCTCGGAGAACGCCGTGTTGACCGGGCTGATCAGCCGGGTGTCCTGGGCGACGGTGATCCGCATGCCCTCGTGGACCTCCAGCCAGTCCAGCACGTACGAGGACGGCTCCAGGGGCTGGGCCTCCAGGCTGCCGCTCTTGGTGTAGGCGTCGGGGAAGGCGACGGGCACGGGCGCGGGCAGCGCGTTGCCGCCGGTGAGCCTGATGGTGCTGATCGTGCCGCCGAGCTCGGTGAGGGTCTGCGCGCCGGTGGCCGGGCGGTACTCGGTGACGCGGCCGGAGACCAGGACGGAGTCCCCGATGACGACCGTCGGCGACGTCGAGCCGGTGAAGACGAAGAGGCCCTCGCTGGTCAGGGGGTCGGCGTCGGCCGACGGGTCCTGGAACCAGAAACCGCGGGAGCTGCCCGTCACCCGGACGGCGGTGACGATGCCCGGGACGTTCGTGACGTTCTGCCCGACGATCGGGGAGATCCGGCCCGAGCCCTGGATGTCGTGGATACGCCTGGTGCCGGGGGTCGGGTCGCCGGGGTCACCGGGGCCGCCCGGGTCGCCCGCGCTGACCGTGGTGCCCGCGGAGTTGGTGGCCTTCGGCACGCCGGAGGTGAAGTCGGCGGCGTTGTTGTCGGTGTCGGTCAGCGCTCCGGTGCGGGCGTTGGCCGTGGTGTTGGTGAGCGCGGGGGCGGCGAGGGTCTCGACGTTCGCGGTCGCGCCGTATCCGACCAGGTCCTTGACGTTAGGAGCGCTCCAACACGAGATGCCGCAGCCCACCAGCGGGATCTTGTTCGTGACCAGGGCGACGACGCCGGAGGTGCCCGACATGGGGATCGTGCCGATGTTGTCGGGGGTGGGCAGGTTGAGGGAGCCGCCGGCGCCCGCGGCCTGCTGGACGAGGTACCTGCCGTGCGCGGGGATGGTGCCGGTCAGGCTGGTGAGCTGGAAGACGGCACCCGCGGCCGAGGCGTACTGGACGCTCCAGGCCGAGAGGTCGACGGGGCTGCCGGTGAGGTTGGCCAGCTCGATGTAGTCGTTCTTGAAAACCGCTCCGGAGTTGCCGCCGCCGCCGTACACGGCGGAGATGACGACGTCGGACGAGAGGGCGTTCGCGGTGCTGGGGGGAAGTGCTGTCATGGTCGCCGCGACCACCAGCGACAGACTCGCGGCCGTGATCAGCCGACGCACCCGGGGAAGTGCCACAGGAGGTTACTCCTAGATCGATTGAGTTCTACCCAGGAGCATGATGCTACGTATGGTCACTCAAAAGAGTCTTTATAGTCTATTTACCTATTCGGCGAGAATGTTCATTGAACCTTTCCGCAAGGCGCCGGCACCACCCGGTCGGCGTCCTCGCCCGCTCCCCTTGCTCACACCGGTCTCTTGGCCAACTGACCCCGACGGCAGGCACGCGACTTTCCGTGATCGTTCACACCCTCCGCGTGACACCGTTTAACCTTTACCCATGAGGGTTAAGGTAAAGGTTATGGAGCACGGCAAGAGGACACGCGCCAGGCGTACAGGGCCGGCACGCATCTCAAGCAAAAACCAGGTGACCCTGCCGGCGACGGTGCTGCGCAAACTGGGTCTCCACGCGGGAGACCCGGTCGACATCACCGAAGAGGGCGGTCAGATCATCATCCGGCGACATCGCAGCCGCCTTGATGGGGTGATCGGCACCATCCCCGGCTTCACCGAGGCCGTGGACGTCGAGGCGAGCCGCGAGAGCTGGAGATGACGGGTGCCGACCGTGATGCTCGATACCAACGTCATCGCCGGCCTGCTCAATCCCGACGACGCGCTGCACGGCCATGCCCGTGACGCCATTCGCCGCTGGGAGGACAAGGCTGCCTCGTTCGCCATCTCCGTGATCACCTGGGGTGAGTTACGAGTGGGCGCGGTTCGCAGGAGTGCCGAGGCCGAGAGGATGCTGGAAGCGTTCCGTGCCGCCGTCATCGATCGGATCGTCGGTGTGGACGAGGCGACGGCCGAGAGCGCGGCCCTGCTCAGGGCCGCGGACCTGACGATTCGGATACCCGACGCCCTCATCATCGCGACCGCCCGCGAGGCAGGAGCCGACGCGCTACTCACCGCAGACCGGAAATTCCCGGGCATCGCCCCGGAGCTCGTCGAACTGCTACGGCCGAATTGAGCGTCGGTAGTTGAAGGTCGTCGCGTCCTCGTCGCCGATCCACTGCCACCTGGGGACGGTCGCGCCCAGCTCGGCGCCCTCGATGAGGCCGCTCTTGTCGAGTTTTCGCGAGTCGAAGCAGATCGGGCAGACGAGATGGCTCCCGCCCGCCCTGGCGTACCGGGTGAGGAGGTCCGCCGGCGGCGGGCAGCCGTCACACGCGACGCCGGCGGGTGTTCCCGGGCCGCGAAATCACTTTCGATGGATGAGGCGACCATGTGGCATCGGCGTGTGAGGAATGGACACCGCTGGACCGATCGCGGTGAGGATGTTCTCGCGGCCGTTCCGGACCGCCGAATCCGACCGGCGAAGATGACGGGGCTATCACCTCCAACCTGCGAAGCATGACAGGACCACCGTCCCCGACCGGCGAAGCACGACGGTGATCACGCTGCGGTGATCACACTGTTCGGCGGCCGAAGACCGGGATCAGCACCGCGCCGACCGCGAGGTGCATCAGCGCCAGGACGACCTTGGTCCCGCCGGTCGCCTCGACCGCGAGCAGCGGCAGGAACGACACCAGCAGCACGAGGACGGCGATCACGGTCCAGACGGCCGGTGCCCGGCGGGTCAGCCGATTCAGCAGCGCACGCGTACCCCAGCCGAGCACGGAGAGGGCGAGGGTGAGGAGCGCGGCGAACGGCAGGCTGATGACTCCGGGCGGCTGGCCGTTGCGGGGGTCGACGCGCAGCTCGATACCCATGATATGGGCGACGGTCCACAGCAGCGTCACGGCGAGGACGGCGCCACCGACCGCGAGGGCGGCGGTGCGCGGCCGCGTGGTCGCCGGGGAGGCGGACGTGGTGCTCATCTGGACTCCTTGACGGACGTGGCGCTCATTGAGAGCTTCTTCGCGGACGTGGTGCTCATCGGGAACTCCTTCACCGGTACGGTGCTCATCGGGGACTCCTTAACGGATTCACGGATTCACGGATTCACGGAACGAGGATGATCTTGCCGCGGGTGCGGCCGGACTCGGCGTCGTGGTGGACCGAGGCCAGGTCGGCGAGCGGGCGGGACGCGGAGATGTCGAGGCGGACGGCGCCGGTGTCGACGAGCTTGACGAGGGCGGCGAGGTGGCTCGTGTCGTTGCGGACCACGAAGTGCGTCGCGGTCACCGGGGAGCCGGCCGGCACCTCGACCGGGATGGTGATGGACACGACGACGCCACCCGGCCTGACCAGCGGTACCAGAGGCTCGGCGCTGACGGCGGCGAGGTTGAGGACCACGTCGACCGGTTCGTCCAGCGCGCCGGCGACGGGCGTGGTCGTGTAGTCGACGATCCGGTCGGCACCGAAACCGCGGACCGTCTCGGCGCTGCGCGGACCGGCCGTGGCGATGACGTGCGCCCCGGCGTACCTGGCGAGCTGGACGGCGAACCCGCCGACGCCGCCGCCCGCGCCGTTGACGAGCACCCGCTGCCCGGACGTGACGCCCGCGTGCTCGAACACCGCCTGCCACGCGGTGAGGCCCGCGATGGGGATGGCGGCGGCGTGGGCGAGAGGGACGGCGACGGGCGCCGCGACGAGGGTGCCGGCCTCCGCGACGACGTACTCGGCCGCGGCGCCTCCGCCGTCGAGCCGGCCGATGACCCGGTCACCGGCGGCGAGGGTGTGCACGCCGTCGCCGACCTCGGCGACCGTGCCGGCGACCTCCCCGCCGAGCGTGTACGGCAGGTCGAGCGGGAAGACGGAGCGCAGCAGCCCACGACGCAGGCCGATGTCGGACGGGTTGAACGAGGTCGCGGCGACGTCGATCAGCACCTCACCCGGGCCGGGAACCGGCCTGGGGATGTCGTCGAGGCGGACGACGGACGCGTCACCGTACCGGTGGATTCGCATGGCTTTCACGGATCGAACCTAGAGGCGAGGACGCAGGACGAACCATGCTCAGTGATCCCTCGTTCATACTCGATCGTCTTCGGGGGGATATCCTCGCCGCATGGACGTGCTCAGCGACGTGATCGCGGTCATGCGGACCGGACAGCCACGCTCGGCGCGGGTGGCCTGGCACGGCCCGTGGGCGCAGCGGTTCGCCCCCATGCCCGGGGCGGCGGGCCTGCAGGTGATCCTCCAGGGACCGTGCTGGCTCATCGGGCCGGACGGCGACCCGGTGCGACTGGCCGCCGGGGACGTGGTGTTCCGGCCCCACGGGCGGGGGCACACGCTGGCCGACAGCCCGTCGACCCCACCGGCCGCGCTCGACTGCGACCCGGGCGACCCGCGGTTCCTCCAGCGCTACGTCACCGACACCATCGGCGTCCCCGACGGCACCGGGGCTCCGGCCGCCGTGACGCTCTGCGGCGGATACCACCTCGATCCGGCCCGCACCCACCCGCTGCTGAACGACCTGCCCGAACTCATCCACCTTCCCGCGCACCTCGGCAGGCACCCCGAGCTGCGTTCCACCGTCGACCTGCTCGCCACCGAGGTGGAACGCCCCCGCCTCGGTACGGACGCCATCGTTCCCGCGTTGCTCGACACGCTGCTGCTGCACATCCTGCGCGCCTGGCTCGATCGCCGGCCGGCCCCCGGAAGCACGGGCTGGGCGGCGGCGCTCAACGACCCGGTCACCACCGCCGCGTTGCAGGCCATGCACCGCGACCCGGCGCGGCCGTGGACCGTCGCGACGCTCGCCGCCGAGGCGGGGCTGTCCCGGGCGCCGTTCGCCCGCCGCTTCACGGCCCTGCTCGGCCAGCCTCCGCTGACCTACCTGACGTGGTGGCGGATGACCACCGCCGCCCGGCTCCTCCAGGAGTCCGACGCCCCGCTGCACGCCATCGCGGCCAGGGTCGGCTACTCGTCGGAGTTCGCCTTCGCCGGCGCGTTCAAACGCCGGTACGGCACCGCCCCCGGCAGGTACCGCCGCGGCGGGTGACGCGTTTCCGCGATCCGGCCGTCGGTCCCCACGTGGGGCACGGTCAGCGGGGGCTCAGACCCTGTGGCCACGGGACCGGTTGCCGACGTACCGGTAGTGGGTGGTCAGCCGTCCCTCGTCGTCCAGGACGTGGAAGGCGAGCGCGGGCGGCTGGTCGAGGTGGACGTGGTCCTCGGGGTGGGCCCGGTGTTCCCAGGGGAGCCGGGTGGTGGAGACGACTCCCGGGGCCACCAGCAGCGGCCGTCCGGCGAAGGTGGTCGCCGCCGAGGTGTGGGCGTGGCCGCACAGGAAGGCCGCGAGGTTGGGGTGGCGGTCCGCGATCGCGGCGAGCCGCTCCGCCCCGAACTGGCGGATGCCGTCCACGAAGGGGATGTGCAGCGGAGCCGGCGGGTGGTGGAAGCCGACCAGGACGGACACCCCGGACGGAGCCCGGGCCAGGGTGTCCTCCAGCCACGCCAGCGTCTCGTCCTCAAGGAAGCCCTCGTCCTTGCCCAGTACCGAGGAGTCGCACAGGGCGATGACGACGCCGGCCGCGTGGTGCACCTGGTTGATCGGTTCCGCTGTTCCCGGTCCCGTTCCCGGTCCCGATTGCCCGAGCAGATGCCGCCGGAACGCGGCGCGTTCGTCGTGATTGCCGGGACAGATCACGACCGGGTGCCGGGAGGTCAGGAGCCGGCGGGCCCGCTCGTACTCGGCCGGCAGGGCGTGATCGGCGATGTCACCGGTGACCAGGACGGCGTCCAGGTCGTAGGGGAGGTCTTCGAGGTGGTTCATGACGGCCTGGGTGCGCTCGACGCTGCGTTGCCCGCTGTCGATGTGGGTGTCGCTGAGGTGGGCGATCACGATCATCCCTGGGGTCCCTTCGTCGTGGTGTGCGGGATGTGAGCGTGAACGGCCGAACAACCTCGAACCGGCGCCCCTTGAACACCGGCTCAAACATCGGCTCAAACACCGGCGCCCCTCAAACTGGCGCCCTTCGAACTTGGTGCCCCTCGAATCCGGCGTCGGCGACCCGTTTCACGCTCATGCCCCTCGTTCGGGCTCACCTCGAACGTAGAGGGCAGGCGGACCAGGAATAAGATCCGGTTTCATGTCGAATTCTTGGGCCAGTTCCCGGCTGGACCTGTACATCCCCCTCGACGTCACGGGCGGGCGGCGCTCCGGCCTGGAGTCCGCGCTCCGGGCGGCGATTCACCAGGGGCGCCTGCCCGCCGGGACGCCGCTGCCGTCCACCCGCGGGCTGGCCCGGGAGCTCGGACTCTCGCGGGGCACCGTCAGCGCCGCCTACGACCAGCTGGCCGAGGAGGGTTACCTGACCGCGCGGCCGGGATCGGGAACCAGGGTGGCCGAGGTGTCGCAGCGCGCCCAGGCCCCCGCGCGACGCGCGCCCGCGCCGGCGGCTCCCCGCCACGACCTTCGCCCCGGCCTCCCCGACCTCAGCGCCTTTCCCACCCGCGCCTGGCTCGCCGCCACCCGCCGCGTCCTCACCCACGCTCGCCCCGAGGTCTTCGGCGCCGGGGACCCACAGGGGCGGATCGAACTGCGCGACGCGCTCGCCGACTACCTGGGCCGCACCCGCGGCGTGATCACGACCCCGGATCGAATCGTGATCACCTCGGGCTACCACCAGGGCCTGGGCCTGCTCAGCGGTGTGCTGGCCGCGGACGGCACCCGCACCGTGGCCGCGGAGGACCCGGGCCACAACAGCTATCGTGACGTCGTGCGGCGCGCGGGGTTAACCGTCCAGGCCCTGCCCGTCGACACGCACGGCGCCCGTGTGGAGGCGCTGACACAGAGCGCGGGAGCGGTGTTCCTCACCCCCTCGCACCAGTATCCGACCGGCGTTCCGCTGCATCCCGGCCGCCGCCGGGCCCTGGCCGCGTGGGCGCGCTCCGCGGGCGGCCTGATCGTCGAGGACGACTACGACGGCGAGTACCGCTACGACCGCCAGCCTGTCGGCGCCCTCCAGAGCATCGCTCCCGATCAGGTCGTGTACTGCGGCACCGCGTCCAAGACCCTCGGCCCCGCCCTCCGCCTGGCCTGGATGGTCCTGCCGTCCCATCTGGTGCGACCGGTGGTACGGGCCAAACAGCACGCCGACCTGTACACCGAGACCCTGGGCCAGCTCGTCCTCGCCGACCTGATCACCACTCACGCCTACGACCGCCACATCCGCGCCGCCCGCCTGCGCTATCGCCGCCGCCGCGAACTCCTCCTCGACCGGGTGGCCGCCGTCCCCGGCCTCACCGCCCACGGGGTCCCCGCCGGTCTGCACACCCTCGTCACCCTCCCGTCCGACGGCCCCGCCGAGGACCGGCTCCTGACCAGGTGTGCCCACCACGGCCTCGCCCTGCGCGGTCTCACCGAACTCCACCACGACCCCGCCGGCCGTCCGCAGGGCCTGTTGGTCGGCTTCGCCGCCCCGTCGGAACGCGCCTGCCCGGCCGCTTTCGACGCCCTGTTCACCGTCCTGGCCTCGTTCGCGGCCTGACCTCCGGCGGATCGGGCGCCCCGGCCCCCTCAGACCCGGCCCCTCAGACCCGGCCATCTCAGACCCCGGCCCCCTCAGACCCCGGGCAGGTCCAGCTCGCCGACGACCTCGTCGCCGCTCTTCTCACCGGTCGGACGGAACCCGAGCCGCAGGTAGAACCGCTCGGGACCGTGCTCCCCCGGAACCCAGGTCACCGTCACGCGTGACAGCCCGCGCCTTCCGATCTCCGCGCACACGGACTCCACGGCGAAGCGGCCGTATCCCCGGCCCTGCTGGTCGGCGGCGATGTTCAGCCGCCAGAGCCCCGAGCGGAGCCTGTCGTCCGGGTCGTCCGGGTCGTCCGGGTCGAAGCGGACGTCGAAGAAGGCCATCACGAAGCCCACGAGCCGCTCACCGTCGTAGACCAGTCGCGGCCAGGCGATCTCGGGTTGCGCGTACGCCTCGGCCAGTGACCACGCGACCGGGGCCACCAGCCCTTCCTGGCCGGGGCGTACCTGGAGCCGGCAGGCGGCCTCGACGTTGTCCGGAGTGACCTTCTCCAGGCGAGGCGAAGGAAGCATGCCGGCACCTTACAGATCCGCTTCCCCCGCCCGCCTCCCCTTTTTCCGGCGCCGCCCCGGCCTGTTTTCCCGGCTCCGCCTCGGTCCGGCGCGCCGGGAGTCCTATGCTGTCCGACCATGCGCCCCCTCCCGTCCGGCGTCGCCTCCCGGCGCTCCGCCGTTCTCACCCGGTGGACCCTCCTGGTGACCGTCTGCCTCGCCGTGCTGCCGTCCGGGGTCGCGCGGGCCGCCGCGCCCAAGGACCCGTTGCTGAGGACCGGGAGGCTGGCGGCCACCTCCTGCCAGGAACGACCGATCATCGACAGGGGCGTGCCGATGCCGCGCGAGTACCTGGCGGCGGCCGTGAAGTGCCTGAACACGTCGTGGTCCGCCCACCTCGCGCGCGCCGGGCTGAGGTTCCGCAAGCCCGCGGTCCGCTTCTACGAGGAACCGGCCCGGCGCGTGTGCGGGGTGCGCTGGCCGGTCAACGCGGACGCCTTCTACTGCACCGAACGCGCCACGCTGGTGTTCTCGCTCACCGGCTACTGGATCGAGGGCCGGACCGACCTGTACCCCCTCAAGGTGGCCGCCCACGAGTACGGCCACCACCTGCAGAGCCTCACCGGCGTCAGGGCGGCCTACGAGGCCCGCGCCCGCTCCGACCGCACCCACCAGGCCGAGCTCGGCCGCCGCTACGAGCTCCAGGCCGACTGCCTGGCGGGCGTGTTCCTGGGCAGCGTACGAGGCTCGCTGCCCCGTACCGGACAGGACTGGGAGGCGCTGTCCGGCGCGCTCCGCGCCAGTGGCGACGACGGCGACCGCCACACCCACGGCATCGGCGCGAACAGGCTGCGCTGGTTCCAACGCGGCTACCGGGCGGTCTCCCCCGCCGCCTGCGACACGTGGGCCGCCCCCGCGTCCCGGGTGTCCTGACTCGCGAGAGGAGAGGCGGTCGCGGGCCCGCGCCGTGTCCGCCCGTGGGATCGGCCAGCGGGAGGACCGGACCGGCCGGTGTGCCGTCGGAGAACATGTCCTCAGCCCCGAACGCCAAGCCGAGGAGACAGAGAGATGCGCGGGTCACCCCACGATCGGGCCCTGGCGGCCCCACCGCTTCCGATCGACCCGCCGCCCATGGGCGGCGGCCCACTCGGGAGGCTCTGATGGGGGCCCGGGACCACGAACTCCTGCAGGCCGCCAAACACGTCGCCGTCGCGCTGGGCATCACCCCCGCCGAGGTCATGCGGCGCGTCGTGGATCTCGGTCGCGGCGACCGCGCCGACTGGGGCAGCGGCGAGCTCCTGCTGTTCGCGCTCGCCCAGCTGACGGCCGAGCGGCCGTCCCCTTCCGGGGCGGGCGGGCGCGCCGAGACGATCGAGGACGTCGAGGCACCGCGCCTCGGTGCCGGCCCAACCGGCCGGCGGCGCGGTCGATCCACCGGCCCCGGCGCGGGGAGCGGCTGACCGGCGTACCGGCGATCGGCGGGGCCGTACGTTCGGAGCAGCCGGTGCGTTCAGAGGAGCCGGTGCGTTCGGAGCAGCCGGTGCGTTCAGAGGAACCGGTGCATGATGTGCAGCCCGACGTAGCCCTTGACCGGGTGGTCGAAGCCCTCCGGCAACGTCGCGAGCACCTCGAAACCGAGCGAGCGCCACAGTCGCACCGCCCGGGTGTTGGTCTCCACCACGGCGTTGAACTGCATCGCCCGGTAGCCCTCGGCGCGCGCCCAGTCCAGGGTGTGCTCACCCAGGGCCCGCCCGACGCCGCGTCCGGCGTGATCGGGATCGACCATGAAGCTCGCACTGGAGATGTGTGAGGCGGGCCCCATGTGGTTGGGATTCATCTTGGCGCTGCCCAGAACGGTCCCGTCGGCGTCGACGGCGACGACCGTGCGCCCCGGGGGCTCCAGCAGCCACATCGCCCTGGCCCGCTCCTCGCTGACGTCGCGGTCCCAGGTGAAGGTCTCGCCCGCGGCCACGATCGGGAGGAGGAAGGCCCAGATCGCCGGCCAGTCACCGGACGTCGCGTCTCTGATCAGCATGGCGTCCAGCATGCTGACCGGGGTGGGGTGCCGCAAATCCTTTTCGCGGGAGAGACGGAAGAGCCAGGAGCACGGCGAACACCGCGCACGCGGGGAACACCTGGACGCGGCGGCCTGTCGCCTGAGGTCACCGGCCCCGGTCAGGACCCCCCGTCGAGAGGTCGATCTGGTACAGGATGAATCCCCGGTTCACGGCCACCTCGTCGTAGAGCCGCCGGGCGGCCGTGTTGGTCTCCTGGGTGGACCAGTAGACCCGGCTGCAGTCACGGGCGCGGGCCCATTTGGTCACCTCCTCGATCAGCGCCCGCCCCGCGCCCTTGCCCCTGGCCTGTGGCGCGGTGAACAGGTCCTGCAGGTAGCACACGTCCAGCGCCGTGGTGCTGGAGTGGATGAGGAAGTGCGCGATGCCGACCAGCTCGCCGTCGAGTTTCGCGCCGAGGGCGTGCAGCCGGACGTCCTCCCGGAACTCGTTCCAGGCTCGGTCGTACAACTGGGGCGTGAGCGTGCGCCCGTAGAAGTCGTTGTAGCCGCGGAACAGGGTTTCCCAGTCGGCGCGGTCCGCGCGTCTGAGCTTGCCGATGCTGAGCATGCGATGTCCTTCGAGCGAGGGCCTGGAGTCCAGCCCCTATGTCCCCCGTGGAAACCGTCCCGAACGTTGACCGGATGTCGCTTCCCGACAGGTCACCGCTCCCCGCCCCTCCGGACGGCAGGCGCCCGGTCGCTTCCCGACAACCGGCCACGGCCTCTCCTCCCGGACGACAGGTCACCGCTTCCCGACAACCGTCCACGATCCCCGGACGGCAGGCCCGGCCGCTTCCCCGGAAGGCCGCTTCCCCGCAACCGGCCACCGCTCCTCCCACGGACGACCGGCCCCGGCCTCCCCGGGGCCGATCAACCGCTCACCGCTCACCGGTACGGCTGCCACCTGACCGTCTGGTCGCGGGATCTGAAACTGCGCATGCGGTGCTCCCACTGCGGCCGGATGCCCGGGTTGCTGCGCAGGACGGGCACGACGCTGGTGACCAGTTTCAGCTCACGGAGCCGGCGCAGGACCGGGAAGCCCGGCCAGCGGGTGACGTCGAAGCCGTAGCCCTCGGCGAGCGGCGTGTGCTCGTCCCAGGGATAGTCCATCCGCAGGCGTCCGACCGCGACGGGGGCCAGGTCCCACTCGCGCGGGCCGATCGCCGCGCTGTCGAAGTCGCACAGCACCGGCCCCCCGGGACCGGCGATGACGTTGCCCATGAACACGTCGCCGTGGATGACCCCGGCGGGAAGCACGTAGTCGAGCGCGGCGAGCCGTTCCTCGATCTCGTCGCACTCGTCGAGCAGGAAGGCGTGGTCGCCCGGGGGCAGGTCCTCCGGCTCGTCGAGCCGCTGGCGGACCTCGGTCATCGGGGTCCACTCCGGCAGGTCCGCCGGCGGGCCGGGAAGCCTGTGAAGCCGCCCGAGCACGGCGGCCAGGTCGCCGCCGCCGGGGCGCGGCCCCACCTCGGGGGTCTCCTCCCACAGGGTGACCAGGTGCCCCTCCACCCGGAGCGGCTGCTCGCAGCCGGGCAGCAGCCGCACCGCGGGGAAGTCGTGGTCGGCGAGCCAGCGGGCGACCCGCACCACCGTCGGCACGCGGGAGCGCGCGGCCGAGGATCCGGCGACCCGCACCACGACGGGCGCCCGCCGCAGGCGGAAGACGGCGTTGTTGGTGAACTTGATCAGCTCGGCGTCGTCGGACACGAGCCCCGCCTGGGCACAGACCGACGCGAGCAGCGAGTGGAGCCGGTCGCGAGTGAGGCCGCCCGCGTGGTCGGTGGTCATCGTCATGCGGCGCGCACCGCCGAGATCCGCCGGGCGAGGTCCTGCGCGTCGCCGCTGTGCGCCCGCATCATCGCGACGGCCTGCAGCGGCGCGAGACGGTCGATGATCCTCACCGAACGGATCTCGGTCGCCAGGGTGACGGCCTCGTCGCCGTTGGCGAGCCCCGAGTTCAGGTCACCCGCTCTGAGCTGCACCGTCGCGAGGGCCGTCAGCTCGAAGGCCCTGCTCCTGGCCATGCTCGGGTCGCGCTGCCCGAGCGCGTCGGTGAGGAACCGCTCGGCGATGCCGAGGTGGCTGTCGAGGTGGGTCTCGGCGAGGTCGGCGTGGACCATGCCGCTCGTGGCGTCGAGGTCGGCGGTGCCGAAGAAGCTCACCCAGGCGGGCGACTCGCGGTCACGGGCGCGGGCCAGCTCGTCGCTCGCCCTGTTGATCGACTTGAGCGCGAGGTCGCTGTCGCCCAGCAGCGCGTAGGCCCACGCCTCGTTGGCGAAGAGCATCGCCACGGTCCGCTCGCAGCTGGCGTCCTGCGCGCAGATCTGCCCGAGCTGGAAGAACCGCAGCGCGTCCAGGATGCGGTCGCAGTGCAGGTGGACGCGTCCCATCCGGTACAGGACGTTGGCGGCGAGCGAGGGATTCCTCGCGTACTTGGCCTGCTCCAGCGCGCGGGCCAGGTGACCTCTGGCGGAGCCGTAGAGGCCGACGTCGAAGGAGGTCCAGCCCGCGAGGTTGTGCTGGTCGGCCAGCGCCTGGTGCAGCCGCAGGGTGACCGACTCCGGGCAGGTGGCCCGCAGCAGCCGCTGCGACCAGGTCAGCTGCGCCACCACCGCGTCGCGGCAGACCCCGCCCCCGTGCCGGTAGTCCAGGGCGCGCAGCGTGCGGGTCACCGCCTCGATCTGCTCGACGTCGGCCATGCCGATGCGGTACGGGACGGGGGTCTCCGTGGGCGTCAGCGGCTCGGCCCACTCCTCGGCGTCCCCGACCGTCGCGCCGATGGTCACCTGCGCGGCGTGCGCGAGGAGGCGGCGCACCTGCTCGTCCTCTCCGGGGTCGTCGCGTTGTTCGGCCGCCGCCGTCCCGGCGAGCGCCGTGGACGAGGCGTCGTAGGCGAGCCCCATGTAGCCGCGCGGGATCCCCAGCCCGTCGGCGATCCGGCCGAGCACCTCGTACGCCATCACCTGGCGGCCCTTGAGGATCTCGGAGATCTCCGACTGGGACTGGGCCGTGAGGGCGGCGATGTGACGCTGTGAGACCCCGATCCGCTGGAGTAGCCGGTACACGGTGGCCATGTCGCGGGCGGCCAGAGCCTGGCGCATCTGCGGGCGTTCCCAGAGCGCTGGGTCGATTTCCTGCGCGTTCCCACTGCTGACGTTCATGCCGACCTTTCCCGGCCGAATCCCCTGCCGTACCCCCTGGCGGGTCCCCTTGACGGGTTCCTTGACGCCAAGGTAACCGGCGGCCCCGCGTCGCCGAAGCCGTATCGGTACGACCGATCATGCAAGGTGATCGGCCCCGCCTATCGGCGAACCGATCTGCGGACAGTATTGGTCCCGCGACTCTCCGTATATCGGTCTTGTCCCGCACCATGGGTAATTCAGACCAGCGCGCGGCCGGACGCCCCGGCGACAGTGCCCCTGGTCCCCTACGCGATAGGAGCGACGATGCTCACCGAGCGCGCTCAGGCCCTGGACTTCGGCGTGCCCGGCAATCTCCACGGCCGCTTCCGGATGACCGCCTGGTGCCTTCCCCCGGGCAACGCCGCCCGCCACGCCCGCAGGCTGCTCCGCGACCTGCTGTCCCGGCCGCCCTTCGCCGCCCACGAGGTGGCCGAGCTGGAGGTCGTGGTCACCGAGCTGGCCACCAACGCCGGCAGCTACGCCCCGGGCCCGTACGAACTTCGTGTCCTGCACGACGACGACCTGCCGATCAGGGCCGAGGTGGCCGACGCCGGCGGCGGGGCTCCGCTGATCGAACGCCTGCTGCGCCGCCCGTTCGCCGCCCCCGGCCGGGTGGACGACCTGGAACTCGGCGGGCGGGGCCTGCGGATCGTCGACGAGTTCACCGCGGGTCACTGCGGGGCCCGCTGGACGCGGCTGTGCGGCACCGGGCAGATCGGGACCGGCGTCTGGTTCGACCTGCCCGCGCACCGCCCCCGGCCGTAACCCTCGGACCTCTCATGCCCCGTATCGTCACCCCCTCTGCGGTGTGGTACTAATTAAATGACCAGATAAGGATATTTGGTCAAATTTACGGGAAATGACGGTGCTGTGAGGCCGGAGACCAGGAAGGCGGGGCGACCCCCGCGGGACGCCTCGCACCGGCTCGCGCGGGCGCACCGAATCCTGGACACCACCGCCGACCTCGTCCTGCGCTGGGGATACGACAAGACCACCGTCGAGGACATCGCCCGGCGGACCGGGGTCGCCAAGGGCACGATCTACCTGCACTGGAAGACGCGCGAGGAGTTGTTCGCCGCGCTGGTGCGCCGCGAGCGGGTCGAGATGGTCACCGAGGTGCGGCGGCGGCTCGGGGACGGCCCGGCCACCCTCCGCGACCTGCTCAGGTCGCTCGCCTCGGAGGTTCTCGGCAGGCCCCTGATGCGGGCGAGCGTCCTGGGCGACTCGGAGGTGCTGGGCAGGCTCACGCGCCAGAAGCGGGACGGCGCGGCCGGCGCCGAACTGGGCGGCGACTTCCAGACCTACCTCGGCACGCTACGGAGCCACGGCGCGCTGCGGAGCGACCTGTCGCCCGCCGAGCACGTGACCATGCTCGTCTCCGTCCTGTACGGGTTCCTGCTCGTCTCGCCGAGGATGCCGGCCGGCTACCGGCCGCCCGACGAGCGGCTGGCGGAGCTGATCGCCGACGCCGGCGGCAGCGCGACGGAGGTCGCGGGCCCGCTCCCCCCCGACGTCACCCGGGCGGTGACGCGGGCCACCCTGGAGTACGTCGACGCCATCGTGGAGGCCGCGCAACGGAAACTGCGCGTCTCCCTCGGCTTCGAGGAGAACGAGAAGCCCGGGGAGACCGGGGAACCCGAGGAGTCCGAGGAGCCCAAGGAGAACGTGCGGTGAAGACCCTCCCCCTTGACGACGAAGCGGCCGACCTCGCGCTGGCGGGCGGCAAGGGAGCCTCGCTGGCCCGGCTGGCCCGCGCGGGCCTGCCGGTTCCCGGCGGCTTCCACGTCACCACGGACGCCTACCGAGACTTCGTCTCGCGCGACGGCCTGAACGACCAGATCATGGAAGCCGTCTCCGGCACGTCCCCCGAGCAGTCGTCGCGGCGGATCGCGGAGCTGTTCTCCGCGCGGGAGATACCGGCGGAGACGGCCGCCGAGATCCGCGCGGCCCACGCGAGGCTCGGCGAGGACGTGCCGGTCGCCGTGCGCTCGTCGGCCACCGCGGAGGACCTCCCCGGCATGTCGTTCGCCGGGCAGCAGGACACCTACCTCAACATCCGGGGCGACGGCCTGCTGGACGCGGTCCGGCGTTGCTGGGCCTCACTGTGGACCGCGCGCGCCATCGCCTACCGGGCCGCGAACGGCGTGCCGCAGGACGACGTGGCGCTCGCCGTGGTGGTCCAGGAACTGGTGGACGCCGACGCCGCGGGCGTCCTGTTCACCGCGAACCCGGTCACCGGCGCGCTCGACCAGATCGTGATCAACGCCTCCTGGGGCCTGGGCGAGGCCGTCGTCGGCGGGCAGGTGACACCCGACACCGTCGTCGTCAGGACCGACGGCGAGGAGAGCGGCGAGATCGTCGAGGAGCGCGTCGGCGACAAGACCGTCATGACGGTCCGCGTCCCCGGCGGCACGCGCGAGGAACCCGTGCCCGAGGACCTGCGCCACCGGCCCGTACTCGACCCGGCCCAGGTCACCCGGCTCGCGCGGCTCGCGGCGGAGATCGAGGAACTGTACGGGACACCCATGGACGTGGAGTGGGTCAGGCGCGAGGGGACGTTCCTCGTCGTGCAGGCCCGCCCGATCACCCGGCTCAGGCGGCGGGTCGAGGAGTGGAACGACAGCCTGGCCGGCGACTACCTGTGGACCAGCGCCAACCTCGGCGAGGCCATCCCCGACGTGATGACGCCGTGCACGTGGTCACTCGTCCAGATCTTCATCGGGGAGGCGATGTCGACGTCGGCGCTGCCGGGCTTCCACATGGTCGGCAACATCGGCGGCCGCTTCTACATGAACCTGAGCGTCGTGTTCTCGGTGGCGCGCGCCCTGGGCATGCGGAAGCGGCTCGGCGCGGTCGAGCAGGTCTTCGGCAGGCTGCCGCGCGGCCTGGACGTGCCGCTGCTGCCCGCCTCGCGCTGGCAGATCATCAGGAGCGTGCTGCCGCTCGCCTTCACCCTGCGCGGGCGGATCGCGGCCAACGCCGAGAGGATGCCCGGTTTCCTCGCGACGGCGCGGCAGCGATGCGAGGAGCTGCGCGAGCGGATCGCCGCGACCGCGACCGCGGGCGAGCTGGCCGGGCTGTGGGAGGCCGAGCTGCTGCCGTACTTCGTCGAGGCCTGCCGGACCCTGGAGGCCGCCGGGCGGCAGGGCGGCAACACCCTGGTCATGACCCGCGCCAGGCTGCGCGAGGCGGTGGGCGAGCGGGACGCCGAGGCCATGCTCACCGGCGCCAACGCCGACGGGGAGCTCGCCAGCCTCGGGACGATCGTCGGCCTGGAGAGACTCGCCGCGAAGGAGATCGACAGGGAGACGTTCGCCCGCCTCTACGGGCACCGGGGCGCGCACGAGTTCGAGGTCTCCATCCCCAGGCCCGGTGAGGACCCGCGATGGATCGACGCGCGGCTCGCGGCCGTTCCCGGGAGCAGCGGGCACGCCGGTACGCTGCTCGACCACCAGCGGGAGGCGCGTGAGGCGGCCTGGAGGCGCTTCGAAGAGCGTTACCCCCGCAAGCTGGCGGATACGCGACTGCGGGTGGCCCGGTGGAACGCCATCGTCCGCGACCGGGAGAACGCCCGCTCGGAGGTGATCCGCGCCTTCTGGGCGCTGCGCGCCTTCGTCCTGCGGGCCGGGGAGCTCACCGGCCACGGTGACGACCTGTTCTTCCTGTCGATCCAGGAGATCCTCGCCGTCCTGCGCGGCGACGACACCCCGACGGAGCCGGTGGCGGTCCGGCGGGCGACGTACGAGCGGTACGCGGCCCTGCCCGCCTACCCCACGCTGATCGTCGGCCGCTTCGACCCGGAACGCTGGGCCGCCGACCCCGGCCGGCGCGGGGACATCTTCGACGCCAGGGGCGGCGGAGCCCCGGTGAGCGACACCGTGACCGGCTTCCCCGGAGCGCCGGGCGTCGTCGAGGGCGTGGTCCGCGTCATCGCCGGCCCCGAGGACGGCGACAGGCTCGCCCCCGGCGAGATCCTCGTGACGACGCTGACCAACATCGGCTGGACCCCGATGTTCCCCCGCGCCGCCGCCGTGGTGACCGACATGGGCGCGCCCCTGTCACACGCCTCGATCGTCGCCCGCGAGCTCGGCATCCCGGCCGTGGTCGGCACCGGCAACGCGACCATGCGCCTGCGCGACGGAGACCGGATCAGGGTCGACGGCGAGCGCGGCACGGTCGAACTGCTGGAGCCGTGACCCCGGCCCTCTCGCCCTCGGCCCCCTGCCGAAGGCGTGATTCCCAGCACTCATGACCTCGGCCCGCGCGCCGGGTCAAGGGTCCTGAGGCCGCACGGACCGGGACCGCACGAACCGGCCCTGCGCGGACTACGGCCGCACGGACTGCGGTTGCACGGACTGCGGTTGCATGCCCTGGCCCTGGCGGTACATCCGCGGGGGCTTGTTTCCGGCGTACTGGCCGCCGTCGATGGGCAGGACCACCCCGGTGACGAAGGACGCCTGGTCGGAGCAGAGCCACACGACGGCGTCGGCGACCTCCTCGGCGCGGCCGACGCGGCGCATGGGGGTGGAGAGACCGGCCATGCGCTGGGCCTCCTCGCCCGCGGCCCTGAGGTGGTGGGTGAGGATCGGCCCCGGGGCCACGACGTTGACCCGGATCCCCTGGTCGGCGTAGTCGAGCGCGGCGACCTGGGTGAGGCCGATGATCCCCGCCTTGCCGGCCACGTAGGCGGCGAGGCCGGCGGTGCCCCGCAACCCGGCGATGGACGCCATGTTGACGATCGCGCCGCCGCCCGAGCCGAACATCGCCCGGACCTGGTACTTCATCCCGAGGAAGGTGCCACGGACGTTGGTGCGGATCCCCCGGTCGAAGTCGTCGGGGTCGATGTCGGCCAGCGGCGCGGGCAGCGGGCCGTCGGTGGCGTTGTTGAAGGCGGCGTCCAGGCGGCCGAACGTGTCCAGCGCGTGCCCGACGAGCCGCTCGGACGACGCGGCGTCACCGACGTCGGCGGGCACCGCCAGCGCCCGGCCGCCCTCGGCGCGGATGGACTCGGCGACGGATTCCACCGCCCGCTCGTCGCGGGCGCCCAGCACGACGGCGGCACCGGCACGGGCGAAGGCCCGCGCGGTGACGGCGCCGATGCCCCGGCTGGCCCCGGCGACCAGCGCGACCCTGCCGTCGAGCGGGCGGTCTGCGGGCGGGTACGTCGTGGTGGTCATGGTGTGCTCCCCCTGAACGGTCATGGTGTGCTCCCCCTGAACGGTCATGGTGTGCTCCCCGTGGAAAAGGCCATCGCGTACCCCCTTTGAAGGGCGAGCTCTGACGGGCTGGAGAACGGCCACGCTCCGGCGGTCCGTCTCATCAGAACGATAGATGTCTAATGATTAGACGTCAAATGGTTAGAGCGCGATGCTACCGTGGGCCAATGCCGCCACCCTTCAGGCCGCCGATCGGCCTGCACCTGAGCCGTACCGCCAAGTCCGTCGGCCGCGCCTTCGACGAGACGCTGGCCGCCGCGGGCGGGTCGTTGCCGGTGTGGCTGATCCTCATCTCCCTCAAGACCCACCGGCTGGGCAACCAGCGCGAGCTGGCCGAGGCGGTCGGCATCCAGGGGGCCACGCTGACCCATCACCTCAACGCGATGGAGAACACCGGCCTGCTCACCCGCCGCCGCGATCCGGCCAACCGGCGCGCCCACATGGTGGAGTTCACCCAGGAGGGAGAGGCCCTGTTCCACCGGCTGCGGGAGGCGGCGACGGCCTTCGACCGGCGGCTGCGCGCGGACCTGGACGAGGAGGACGTCGCCGCCTTCGAACGGGTGCTCGCGACGATGGCGCACAACGTGCGTGACACCCCCGGCACCCCAGACGTCCCCGGTGTCCCCGGTGCCCCCGTCGAGGGTCGCGGGGGGACGGGCTGACCGGCCTGACAGGCCGGGGCGAGTAGACCGGCCGCGACAGGCCGGGACGGGTGAACCGGCCGTGGCGAAAAACCCTGCGGCGCGCGACGGCCCGCTCTGTTAGCGTCGATGGAGTCCCGCCGGGCGTGGTCCGGCGACGAATGTGGAGGAAGCCATGGCTGCCCGGGATCTGACACCGGGCCACCGCATCGCACCGGCCGTTCCGGCGCGGTGACGATCGAGGTCGACGACGCCTGAGACGCCCGAGTGGCGATCGAGTGGCGATTGACCTTCTCCCGTGGTGCCCCGGTGATATCGCGATCATGTTGACGCACGACATCATTGGAGCCTTCCCCATGTCACACGACACCTCATCCACCTGGTACGCGAACTTCTTCACCGAACTTCCCAACGAGTTCTGGCGCCGCGCGGCGACGCCGGAATCCACCGAGGCGGACGTCGACTTCATAGAACGTCACCTCGGGCTGCGCCCCGGCGCCCGTATCCTCGACGCGCCCTGCGGCAGCGGCAGGCACACCCTGGCCCTCGCCGCACGTGGCCACCGCCTGACCGGCGTGGACATCTCGGTCGAGGCCATTGGGTACGCCCGGCGGGCCGCCGCCGATGCCGGGCTCGACGTCAAACTCGGCATCGCCGACATGCGGGACGTCCCGCGTGACGGCTCGTTCGACGCCGCCGTCTGCATGGGCAACAGCTTCGGCTACCTCGAACTCGAGGGAACCCGCGAGTTCGTCGCCGCGCTGGCGGACGCGATCCGGCCGGGCGGAGGGCTGGTGGTCGACTTCAACGCGACGGCCGAGTCCGTCCTGCCCGGCTACCAGGGCGAACCGCGCCAGATGCGGACGGGCGACATCACCGTCACGGCGACGACGGGGTACGACGTCGCTCGCAGTCGCCTGATCAGTGGATACCACTTCACCCGGGGCGCGGAGGAACTCAAGGTCACCGCGATCCACCATGTCTACACCAGCGCCCACCTGGGCCAGATCCTCACGGACGGCGGGTTCACCGGCATCGAACGGTTCGGCGGGCCTGACGGCTCTCCCTTCCGGATCGGCGCCGGACGGTTGCTGCTCACCGCGCGCCGGGCGGAAGGCCCGCTCCCGGCCGGAACGTGAGCACCGGCCACGACGGGCTCCCGCCGGGAGCCCGTCGTGGCCCCCACCCTGCCCCCTGCCTGAGACGGCCCGTCGCGTGAAGCGGTGGCGGCGGCGTCCTGAGACGGCGAGGAGCGAGAACCCCGGCACGTCCGGGGGCGAAACGGACGGGAAACACGTCAGAGGGCCGGAAACCGGGGAAGGACCCGATACGAGAAGACGAACCACCGAGGGAGGCCATCGCTCATGAGGATCACGCTGGTCCGGGGGGACATCACCACGCAGGACGCCGACGCCGTCGTCAACGCCGCCAACTCCTCACTTCTGGGCGGCGGCGGGGTCGACGGGGCCATCCACCGGCGCGGCGGCCCCGCCATCCTCGCCGCGTGCCGGGAACTGCGCGCCTCCCACTACGGCAAGGGACTCCCCACCGGCCAGGCCGTGGCCACCACCGCGGGAGACCTCCCGGCCCGCTGGGTCATCCACACCGTCGGTCCCGTCCACTCCCCCACCGAGGACCGCACGCACCTCCTGGCCTCCTGCTATCGCGAATCCCTCCGCGTCGCCGACGAACTCGGCGCCACCAGCGTCGCCTTTCCCGCCGTGTCGGCGGGAGTCTACGGCTGGCCAATGGACGACGCCGCCCGTACCGCCATCGACACCGTGCGGACCACCCCGACACAGGTGACGGACCTGCGGTTCGTCCTGTTCACCCCTGAGGCCTACGCCGCCTTCGAAAAGGCCCTCGACACCACGGGATCGTGAGCCGCCCCCGGCCGCACCCTCCCAAAACCGACACCGGCTCTCGCAGGAGAGACGCCAGCTCGGGTGGGAGAGATGTCGGCTCGCGCAAGAGAGACACCGGCTCGCTCAGGCGAGATGCCGACTCGCTCGGGAGACTCCCCGGCCGCCGCCACCGCCTTCCGGCACACCCCCTCCGCCCCGCCGTGCGCCGCCCCGCCGTGCACCACCGCGCCTTGTCGTACGCCCGGCGGACGGCACTGACGGCACGGTCGTCAGGCCGGCTCGTCGCCGAGCGCTCCCTCCAGGCCCAGCTCGCCGTCCGGGTAGGGGGTCGCGAGACGGCGTCCCGGCGGGAACCGCCGACCGGCCCCGTGGCGTGCCCGCGGAGCGAGGGTGAAGGACCCGGTGAACCAGGCGGCGAGCATCGCGCGGTCGATCAGCGTCAGGCCGGTGCCCGCCGCGTACTCCCTGGCCGGAGCGGTGAAGGTCGCCGAGGTGACGAGCACGCCACGGTGGCCGGGATAGGCGTGGAGCGCGCCGAGAAGGTCACGGATCTGGGGTGAGCCGACCGTGGAGCCCCAGCGCTTGCACTGGATGACGAAGTCGTCGCCGCCGGGCGCGGTCGCGACGACGTCGACACCGCCGTCACCGCTGCCGCCGATCCTGCGCACCCCGCGGAAGCCCTCGCGCCGCAACAGGGCCTCGACGAGGGCCTCGAACCGGTCGCCGGTCATGCGGTCGACGCGTTCGAGGCGCGCGTTGTCCCGCAGCCACTCCCGCTCCCGGGCCTCGATCACCCGATGGCGGAGCAGGAGCGCCCCGGCCAGACCCGCGATCAGCACGATCGTGCCGCCGATCACCAGCTGCCAGTTGGCCACGACGACGTCGACGAGCCACATCACGACCAGGAGGAGGACCACGGCCGCGACCACCCACAGGAACCAGTCGCCGTCATCCTTACGGCGGCGCGGCCTTCGCCCGCCGGACGCCCGCCGTCGCACCGCCCTGGCGGGTGTCCGTCGCCGTGCCATCGCGCACCTCCGGGGGACGAGGTTGGAACGTTGCCGCTGACCCTGTCGACTCTGACAACGGGCACCGACAATTTCCAGGACTGCGCACTTTGGGGCGACCGGCGAGCGCGGATTCGTACCGGCCGCATCGGACACCCACGCCCGCGCTCGCGGGTCACACGGATCCCAAGCGCGGATCGTACAAATCATGCAGGTCGCACGGATCACACAGATCACGCAGGTCGCACGGATCACGCAACCGGCACAACCTGTATGACCCTTGCGACCAGCGCGGACCTCAACCCGGCAAGGCCGCCGCCGGGCCGCGCGTCCCGTCCGGGGACGACCTCACGCGTGCCGGGAAGAAGCGGCGGGCGAATCCTCGCGGAGCGCCCCGTCGGTGTCCTCCACGCCGGCGAGGCGCTCAGTGATGTCGGCGACGAGTGCCTCCTCCGCGTCCACCGGATAGAAGTGGTCCCCGGGGAAGGTCCGCAGCTCGAACCCGGAGCCCGCGACGTGGCTCCAGGCACGCATCTCCCCGTGGCTCACACGCGGGTCGTCCGTCCCCCGGTAACCGACGATCGGAGCGGTGACCGGCGGGGTGGACGCGGGCCGGTAGGCGTGCAGGAGATCGTGGTCGGCCCGCAGCGCGATCATCGCCAGGTCCATCAGCTCCGGGAAGCGCAGGAGCATCGGATTCGCGGCGGCGGCCTGCTCGGCGAGCTGGCGGTCACCGATGGGGATCCTCCTCGCGTCGTCCGCGCACAGGTGCGGCGCCGCGTACGCCGACACCAGCAGCGCCGCCGGGGAGATCCGGTGCTGTCCGGCGAGCCTGACCGCGACCTCGTACGCGACCACGGCGCCCATGCCGTGCCCGAAGAGGGCGAGCGGCCGGTCCGCCAGGGTGACCAGTATCCGGCAGACGTGGTCGGCGAGGGGTTCCATCCGGTCGATGGGCCGCTCGTTGACGCGGTTCTGCCTGCCGGGGTAACACACGGCGGAGAACTCGACGTCTGCGGGCAGCCGGTCCTGCCAGCCTCGGTAGGACATCGGGGTACCCCCGGCGTGGGGGAAGCAGACGAGACGCACGCGAGGCTCGGCGAGCGGGCGCTGCCTGCGCAGCCACACGCGGGAGTCGGCCGGGATCGTCTCGGTCATGGGAGGTCGTTCCTTCCGGGGACCGCGTGCGGGCCGACCGCCTCCGGTTCTCCCCCGCCCTCGGCCCAGGGGGGCGCGTCTCCGTACGCGTGAGCCCCCCCGCCCGGTGCCGGGGTCGCGGCGAGGTGACGCGGGCGAGGGAGGCGTGACCGGGCGCCCGGCACCGAGACCCGCCGGTCGGGATCCGTGCCCCCCGGCGGACGGGAGGAGACGACGACCTGACCCAGCGGAAGGGCCGCCAGGCACCTCTCGAAGAGCCCGACCCCCTCCTCGGGGCTCAGCCCTCCGGTCGGGCTCTCCCCGGCGGGCTCGCGGTGGTGGCGTTCCGTGTCGCGGGCCGTTCCCACGCCGTTTCGTCGTTCCCAGTCGATCGACAGCACCGGTACGCCTCCGCCGTCGCGCCGCGCGACAAGGGCGAACGTGTCGAGGAAGGCGTTGGCGGCCCCGTGACAGGTGAGCCCGGAAGCCCCGGAGAACGACTCCGGCGGGGAGAGCAGCACCACGAAATCGGGAAGCGCGCCCACCTCCCGCAGGACCGATACCAGGGTGGCGGCCCCCTCGGTCGTGGCCCGCAGTGCGGTGGCCATGCCGTCCTCGGTGAGGAACTCCGCCAGGCCCTCCCCCGGCACGCCCGCGGCGTGGATCACCCCGTGGATCTCGCCGAACCACGACCGCGCCTCTTCGAGGACCTCCCTGAGGCGCCGGGCGTCGGCGACATCGGCACCGCGTACCAGCACGTCGTCCCCCCGCTCCGCGAGAAGCGCCCTCAGCGCCGCGCCCTCCCGACCGCCGGAGCCGTCGCCCTCCCCTCGGAAACCCCCAAAACTCCCGGACTTCTCGAACCTCTCGAAGGCGCCGCCCTCTCCCGCACCGCCCGGCACCTCTCCGGAGCCGTCCGAGCCTTCGGGGTGACCTCCGTACGGCGAGAACCTCCCCCGCCCCTCGCACCCGACCAGGACGAGCCGCGCCGAGTGGGTGGCCGCGAGGTGCCCGGCCAGCCGCAGCCCGATCCCGCTCGTCCCCCCGGTGATCACGTAGGTCCCGCCCCGGCGCACCGAGGGACTCCCGTACGTGCCGGGCACCACGTCCAGCGGCTCGAACCCGCGCAACCAGCGATGCCCCGCCCTCAGGCCCACCGGGTCCTCGTACGGCGGGCGGCAGAGCTCGGCCAGGAGTTCCGTAGCCCGGATCCCGTGGTCTCCGGTGTCGCCGGGGTCCAGGTCCACGAGCCGGACGCGCGTGCCGGTCAGCTCGTGGCGAAGCGGCCCGGCGGCTCCGGCCGTGAGAGCCGCCCGAGGGTCGAGCCGCTCACCTCCGGTGATCTCCAGGGCCCCCCGGGTGACAAGGCAGAGGTCGGTCTCCGGCCGGCCGATCAGGGTACGGGCCAGGCCGACGACGTGCCCCAGCGGCGGGCAGACCTGTGCGGGCAACGACGCTCCCCAGAGGCAGACGATCCGCGACGGCTCGTCCGCGTCGCCCTCCACCGTCTTCAGGAGCTGCTCGTAGTCCTCCCCGCACCGGGGGTCGATCGTGATCCGGTCCCGGCCCGCGTGGTGGAACGCGCGCCCCGGGGTGACGACGACGGTCGTGGCCCCGTACCCCTCCAGCCTCGCGGTGATCGCCTCGGCGAGGGGCGACGAGTCGGAGAGCAGGATCCAGCGGTGCTCCCGCACGGTGGGGCCGAGGTCCGCCGGAGGCACCTCCACGGCCCGTTTCCAGGTGATCCCGTACAGACCGCCGGAGTAACGTTCCCGCACGGTGCCGGCGGGATTCGTGACATGGTCCGCGACGGGATTCGTGAGGGGATCCGGTACGGGGTCCATGACGCGCGGCCGGTCCGGCGGGTGAGCGGCAGTGGCCTGCTCAGGCAGGTGAGCGACGGCCGGCCGGTCCGGCGGGGGAACGGCGGCGGGCACGAAGGGGCGGGGCACCGCGGGCGGCCCGAGCCGCCGCTCCGGCCGCCGGGAGGGCGGGTCGACCTCGACGCCCGCCTCCCACAGCCGGACCAGCGCGTCGAGCAGGACCGCCCTGTCGGTCCGCTTCTCCGCCGGATGGCGGGTCACGTTGACGACGACGGATTCCGTACCCGCCCGTGCCCTCGCCAGTGTGGTCAGCGTCGTGCCCGGCCCCACCTCGACGAGGACCTTCGGACCGCCGTCCAGGACGTGGCCGAGTCCGGCGTCGAAGCGGACCGTCGCCCGGAGATGGGTGACCCAGTACTCGGGGTCGGCGAAGTCTGCGTCGCAGGTCCCCGTCACGCCGGACACCAGGCGCACCGAGGGACGGCGCAGCGGGATGCCGCCGAGGAACTCGCGGAACTCGTCGATCACGGGATCGACCAGGGCCGAGTGCGCGGCGGTGCCGAGCGGCAGGAGACGGCAGGCGATCCCGCGCCGGTCCAGGAGTTCCCTGACCTCGGCGACGTGAGCGGCGGGACCCGCGAGCACGCAGGACGCCGGGCCGTCGACCGCCGACAGGCACACTCCCTCCCCGAGGAAGGGCTCGACCTCCCGCTCGGAGGCCGGAACCGCCAGCATCGCCCCGTCGCGCAGGGTGGACAGGAGCTCTCCGCACCTGGCCACGACGGCGAGAGCGTCGCGCGGCGACATGACACCCGCGACGCAGGCCGCGGCGTACTCACCGAAGCTGTGTCCCATCAGCAGGGAAGGGCTCACCCCCCGCGCGATGAGGAGCCGGGCGAGCGCGATCTCCATGACGAACACGGCGGGCGGCGCCGACGACGGACCGGCCTTCCCGGCCTCCCCGTCCGGGAGCGCGACGGTCTCATCGGGCCCGCCGTACTCGCGAGGTTCGCGGGGTTCGCCAGGCTCGTGGGGTTCGTCGGGCTCGTCCGGGAGGGCCGGTGCCGCGTCCGTCCACAGGGCGTGCAGCCGCTCGGCGGCGGAGCGGTCGGGCAGCAGGCCCAGGCACTCGTCCACGGCCGCGCGGAAGACCGGTTCGCCGCGGTAGAGCTCGCGGCCCATCCCGGGATACCCCGCCCCGCCGCCGGGGAACATGAACACCACCTCGCCACCCGTACGAGTGGCGGAGACGGGCGCGCGGGGAAGGCGACGGGCGATGCCGTCGACCGCGATGCCGTCACCAAGGACGCCGTCACCCAAAACGTCGGCACCCGAGGCGTCGGCACCCGGAACATCGAGGTCGGGAGCGCCGGGATCGGGCATGCCGGGACCCCGTGGGCCGGGGTCAGGGCCCCCGGGCCGGGGAGTGCCGGGGGTGCCGGGACCGGGGGCCCCTGGGCCGGGAGTGCCGGGGCCGGGGATTCCGGGACCGGGGACGGCCGGGTCGGGAAGGCCGGGACCGGGAGTGCCCGGCCTCGGGAAACCGGAACCCGGCCCATCGCCATTCGGTTCAAACCCGCACATGGTTCCTCTCAGCGGTTATGGACGGCCATTCGGCGGCTGCGGAACTGCTCGGTGAGCACCGCCACGTGCTCGCGCCGGTAGCCCTGCTCCATCGCCCTCAGCACGCGCTCGCGCATCACGGCGAGGTAGGACTGCTCGATCCCCGCCCGCTCCGCGACGCCCGCCAGGTTGTTGAGGACGTCCAGGTGCGAGGTGAGCGGAGCCTGCTCGAAGGTGTAGTCACGGCGCGCGATGAGGCCGAGGCCGACGCCGATCGTGTTCTGGAAACCGGGGTCGTAGAGCGGCACGGACTCCGCGAAGTCGTTGAGGGGGACTCCCATGCTCTCCGCGATGGCCGAGCATTCGAGGAAACCGTTGACGAAGGCGTAGTAGAAGGCGCGGGAGACGACGTGGTACGCCTTCGCGTAGCCGGGGTCGGCGCCCAGGCGGATCTGCTTGCCGGACAGCGCCTCGGTCACGCCCGCCAGTTCCTTGAAGTCCTCGGCCGCCCCGCCGTAGACGGCGAAGCAGTCTTCGGTGCCGACGGCGTCCGGGTGGCTGAGGATCGCGGCCTCCAGGTATCTGCCTCCCACGGCCTCCACCCGCCCCCGCAGGGGGGCGACGTCGTCGGGGATGCCGCTGGCGTGCTGGACGACGAGCCTGCCGGAGAGGTCGGCCGCGGTCTCGTCGAGGACCGCGTGGGTGATCTCGTAGTTGAGAAGGCACAGCAGCACGATCGGGGAGGCCTCGATCGCCTCGGCCGCAGTCGCGTGGAGGTGGACGTCCCGTCCCGCGAGCCTCTCCGAGCGTTCCGGCGTACGGTTCCAGACCGAGACCTCCAGGCCCGAGTCGACGCAGGCCCGTACGATCGCGGCACCGACCACCCCGGTCCCGATGACCGTCACATCCGTCATGTCAGCGCTCCGTCCTGGTGAAGGTCATGACCACCCCGCCGACCTCGGCGGCGTCCGCCCACGCGGCGAAGGCGCCGAGCCGCCGCGCGGTGCCGGGCGCCCCGCCTCCGGCCTCCGGCCTCGGCCCGTGCTCCCGCGTCCCGCGCGCGAACCGGGAGAAGGAGTCCCGTACGTCCTCGGTGATGTCGACGAGCTCCGTGACGGCCATCCCGGCCTGCCGCGCCGCCGACAGGTGACCCTCCGGCGCGTCGAGCGACACGGCGTTCGGCGTGTTCAGGTGGAGGGCGATGCGCTCGCGGATCTCCTCGGTCAGCGGAACCCGTGGGTAAGGTGTCTCGACCACCAGGCGGCCCCCCGGGCGCAGGACCCCGGCGATGCTCCGGTAGAGGGTCTCGACGTCGAGGTGCGGGGTGACCTCAAGGGCGAGCACCGCGTCGAACGCGGCGTCGGCGAACGGCAGGTCCAGCGCGTCGACGTGCCGGAACCGCACCATCTCCGCCACACCCCGCGCCGCGGCGTGCTCGGCTCCGTCGCGCAGCGCCTCCCGGTCGAGGTCGATCGCCACGACCCGCGCGCCCAGGGTCCGGGCCAGGCGCACCGCAGGACGGCCGTCGCCGCAGCCCACGTCCAGCACCCGGGAGCCCTGCCCCACCCCCAGTCTGGCCAGCACGAAGTCGGTCATCCGCTCCGTGGCCTCCTGAGCCTCCCGGATCGGCGCGACGTCGTGGGAACCCGTCCGGAAGCCGTCGTGCCGGCCGGGCCCCGCGATCTCGTCCACCAGTGCCGTGAGCTCGTTGTAGGTCGACTCGATCTTCGAGGACGGCAGGGGGCCGGTCCTGACGTTTCCCGCGTCCGTCCGGAGTTCGGAGTCGTCACCATCCAGACCAGAAATGGGGGACCTCCTTTGACCAGACTCAACCAGATTTGACCAGAGAAAAGCGAGTTACCCCGAGTTACGCCAACAGCCGCGAATCGCCGGCCGGCCGAATCCGCCGGTCGAGCGAAACATTAGCAGCGAGCGCCGATCCAGTCGATGACCCCGAATAGTGGTTTCTCGCCCGACAAGGTCAACATTTCCACCGACATCAATGTCGGCACCCTACCCTTTCGCCATAAAGCCACTCTTGGACAAAGGCAACCTAAAACAAATTCCCTCTTTACCGGCTCTTCCTTTCCCTGCTCGCAGGTGTCTCGGCCACGGAGAGCGTACGGCCACACTGGCCCCGTTCCGCCCAGACGGCAGAGGTCTCGGACCGCTCGATCCCGATCGAGAGAAAAGAAGTCTCCGGCAGACGGGGTGGGCGCCTACAAAGATCGAAACCAAAACGTTCGGCGCCGACAGCCGCCCCTTGCCTTATCTGCTTTGCGTCGTGATTCCGGGGCCGGAACGTCCGTGGCGCGCTAACGGAAAACCAAGAAAAGGGAAGCCCCGACAGCCCCGTAAAGCACATTGTCTGACTGTTCACGAAAAATCGTAGATATTTATGATTGATTGGCCGATCACCCCGCGCGCTGCCGCCTTTCGCGAGCATCTCCCGGATGCATCCGCGCCATCGACGACGGGCACGAGGCCCCCGCCAGAGCCCGATGCGCGTCCCACCCGGGACCAGTCCGGCTCGACAGGACGACAGCGCCACAGGCGGCACAGCGGAACGACGGGCAGAGCAGCAGAACGGCAGGACGCCTCCCGTACGGACCTCGGTCAGGAGGCGCTGCCCTCCCACACCCCGGGCGGCGGTACGCCACACGTCAACGAGGCGTCAACGCTCCTGCCCTCCCCGTCTGAATCCTGTAGAGATCACCCCGGAAGCCATCAGAAAGGGGATAACGTCGTTTTCGTACGAGTTCTCACCAGGAGGAAGTAATGTCGGAAGTCCCGTTATACGTACCGGTCCGTGAAGGCGCCTTCAGCATGTCGCTGCGCCTGTTCAGGACCGATTCGGGCAGGAGGACGGCAGCCGCCTTCTCCTCGCCGATGCGCCTGACCAAGGTGCTCGGCGCCGACCAGCGCTGGATCCGGCTCACCGAGCCCGCGCTTCGGCACATGATCGAGGATCTGGACGTCACCGGCATCATGATCGACCCCGCCGGGACGACGGCTCGCCAGGCATCCCCGCGGGCCGCGTGATGTGCGTTCTCACGCAGGATCTGGAACACCAGACCACCTCCGCGACGGGAGGCGTGCGGGAACCCCTGCCGACGGCCGGGAGCGTCGACACCCCCGCTCAACGTCCGTCGCCGGGGGAACCGTCGCCGGGAAATCCGTCACCGGAAGAACCGTCACCGAAGGAACGGTCGGCGGGGGAACGATCCGCCCCTGCGGCGATCCCGTCGACCTGGCGCGGGTTCCTCCTCACACGCCCCTCCGGTCATCGGCCCCGGCGGCCCCGGACCTGACGCCGTGCGGCCTCGTCCCTGACCTGCGGTTCGATCCGTACCTCGCGAGGCGCGACGTCAGGTGACCTGCTGCGAGGCGGCGGCCTCGGGGCGCAGGTCGGCGAGGCTCATCCGGTGCGCGGGCTCGTCGGGCAGCACGATCCGGCGGGTGGGGACGAGCCCCGGTCCGACGTGGAGCAGCTCACCGGCCTCCATCGAGCACCAGTCGGGATGGTCGTCCATGCGTTCGCTCGCGACCACGAACGAGGGGATCCCGGCGAGGTCGCGGGAGCGGACACGCATGCGGCCGTCGGTACCGCTCTGGTCGAGGTGCCGGCCGCCGTGGCACCCTCCGGCGGCACGCTGGAGCATGTGCAGTTCGTGGGTGTCGGGGTATCGCAGCGCCCACAGCTCCTGCGGGGCGGTGAGGACGATGTTGAGGGCGTAGACGGGCAGGTTCCCGGCGATCCAGCGGGCTGCGGCCTCGATACCGGCGGCGACGTCGCCGCCGCGCGCCCTGGTCTCACGGGTGATCAGCGCGAAGAAGCGCTCGGAGTCGGTCTCCCCCTTGACCAGCGCTCGATCCCGGCCCAGCTCGGCGTCGAGCTCGTCCAGGCCCTCGATCACCCCGTTGTGGGCGAAGATCCGGCCGTCCTGCAGGAAGGGATGCGTGTTGCGTTCGTCCAGGCCACCGGTGGAGGCGAAGCGGACGTGGGCCAGGAAGGTGGTGGACTCCGTCCACTTGGCCTCCTCCGCGAAACACCTGTCCTCGAAGGCGGCGACGGGGGCCTTGTGCACCTTCGGGGTGCCGTCGGCGCCGAAGTACCCCAGACCGACCCCGTCGGGATAGCGGCGGCTCTGCTCGCTGAGGCTGTCCGGCGCCTCCAGGAGCCAGAAGGTGGCACACGCACGACGAGGCGCGCTGCTCATGCCAAACAAACGGCACATCCCGATGCCCCCTTCTTCCTTCTCCTCCGGCCGCGCCGGTTCTCCCGACCGACCTTCTCCCCCGGTCTTCTCCCACGACCGGCGCGGACGTCCTCGGGCGCCGCCGTACGCCCTCAGCCGTGACCGTGGCGCCGAGGGGTCTTGCTCTCGGTGCCGTGCGCGAAGCCTCCGGCGTCGTCGGCGGTACGACGTGGTCCGCCCTGGGCCTCCAGCCGGGGCAGGACCCTGCGCAGGTCCTCCAGCAGCAGATCGGCCAGGTCGTGGCTGAAGCCGTTGCGGACGACGACGCGCAGTACCGCCAGGTCCGTACGGTTCGCGGGGAAGGTGTAGGCGGGCACCAGCCAGCCGCGCTCACGCAGCGCGGCGGAGACGTCGAAGACCGTGAAGCCGTCGATTCCCTCACGCACCCGGAAGGCGAACACCGGAGTCTGGCCGCCGTCGGTGACCAGCTCGAAGCGGCCCAGCCCGGCGATCTCACCGGCCAGGCGGGTCGCCACGTCCCGGCAGGTCCGCTGCACCCGGCGGTAACCGTCGAAGCCCAGCCTCAGGAAGTTGTAGTACTGCGCGACCACCTGGGCACCCGGCCGGGAGAAGTTCAGCGCGAAGGTCGGCATGTCCCCGCCGAGATAGTTGACGTGGAAGACCAGGTCGTCGGGGAGCGCGGTGGCGTCGCGCCACAGCACCCAGCCCACCCCGGGCATCACCAGCCCGTACTTGTGCCCGGAGGTGTTGATCGACACCACTCGCGGCACCCGGAAGTCCCAGCGCAGGTCCGGGTCGAGGAAAGGGGCGATCATGGCACCGGAGGCGCCGTCCACGTGGATCGGCACGTCGAGTCCGGTACGGGCCCGCAGCTCGTCCAGGGCCGCGGCGATGTCGGCGACGGGCTCGTAACCGCCGTCGAACGTGGAGCCGAGGACGGCGACGACCCCGATGGTGTTCTCGTCGCACGCCTCGACCGCCGTCTCGGGGCTCAGGTGGTACCGGTCGCCCTCCATGGGCACGTACCGGGGTTCGACGTCGAAGTAGTCGGCGAACTTCTCCCAGCAGATCTGCACGTTGACGCCCATCACCAGGTTGGGCCGGTCGGCGGGGCGGCCCTCCTCCCGGCGCCGGTGCCGCCAGCGCCGCTTGAGCGCCAGGCCGCCCAGCATCGCCGCCTCGCTCGACCCGGTCGTCGAGCAGCCCGTCGCGCGGTGGGGGTCCTCGGCGTGCCAGAGCCGGGCGAGGATGTCCACGCATCGCGTCTCCAGCTCCGCGGTCTGCGGGTACTCGTCCTTGTCGATCATGTTCTTCTCGACGCACTCGGCCATCAGCCTCAGCGCCTGCGGCTCCGCCCAGGTGCTGACGAACGTCGCGAGGTTCAGCCGCGCGTTGCCGTCCAGCATCAACTCGTCGTGCACCAGCTGGTACGCCGTGTCCGGCTCCATCTCCCCGGCCGGCATGGCGTGGCGCGGGACCCGGAGGGGCTCCCGGCTGAAGACCGGGTTGATCTCCAGATCCCGGCTCCCGCTCCCGGTGCGACCGGGCCGCCTCAGAGGCATCGTCCATGTCCTTCCGGAGCTGATCAAGCACTGTGAGCTGGGGTTTTCCCTCTGGACGGGATACCCGGCCACCGCCGCGCGACACCATTCGCGGACGCGCGGAACCGGGGACCGTCAGTGAACGGGATCTTCGACTCGATCCGGCCGGGGCGTGTCCCGCCGGGAGCGCGCCACCGACCACACGTGCCACACGACCACGTAACCGGCCAGGACGGCGCCGCCCCCGACCATCCCGCCCAGGATCAGGCAGCGCACCAGGTCGTACAGGCTCACCGCGGCACGCTCACCGGTCCCCAGCACGGCCGCGCCGACACCCGCGGCGCCCACTCCGGTGACGAGGACCCAGCCGCGCCACCGTCCCGTCACGCCGGGCCAACGCCCCGGCCGTACGGCGGCGCGCCGGTACCACAGGGCGAACCAGCAGGCCAGGACCACGAGCCCGCCCAGCGAACTGACGTACATCACCACGTTGAACACCCGGTGCGCCCCGACGACCGAGACGCGCATCGCCGGCCAGTGCACCACGGCGAAGCCTCCCACCTGGGTGAACCCGTCCCACACCAGGTGCGTGGCGACACCGGTCAGCAGCGCGGCCACCACCGCGACCCCACGCCCGTACGGCGCCCGGCCGGGCAGGCGCGCGCGCAACCCGTCCGGGGCGAGCGCCGTCAACGGCGCGCGCAGCAACAGGTCGAAGACGACGAGCACCACCACTCCCAGGGGCAGGTCCACCAGCAACGCGCCCGGCCAGCCGTGGGTGATCTTCGAGGAGAAGGGCAGCGGCAGGTAGTACGGCAGGTCGGGAATCATCGTGCCGACCGCCAGCGCCGCGGGGGGTAACCATCGCCGCAGCGGCAGGATCGCGACGACATGGCTCAGGGTGAAGGGCACGCCCCATTATCGGCGTCGTCGACGCGAGCGGTGATCATGCCGGAAGCCCGGCCGTCCACGACCGGCGCCGAGCCCCTCCGCGACGTACCGGCACACCGGAGCCCGGCCCGCACACCCGACGGCCGACCGGCCGCGACCATCGGCGAGCCCGTCGTCCGTGACCGTTGTCGTGACCGTGAAAGCACATCGGCGGATCGGGTGATAAAGAGTGATCGCCGATCGGTCCGAAGGGTCGCGCATGACGGGAAGACCATCGTGACCACGATGTCCTGGACCGCTCGCCCGGTGGACGACGCCGAGGTCGTCCGGCTCTCCCTCGTCGAGCCCGAGCGGTTCAGCGCGATCTTCGATCTCCACTTCACCGAGATCCACCGCTGTGTCGCCCAGAGACCCGGTGCCGACGGCGCGGAGGACGTCGTGGCGGAGACGTTTCTCACCGCGTTCCGCAAGCGGGCGCTCTACGACCCGTCGCGTGCCGGTGGGCGGGCATGGTTGTACGGAATCGCGACCAACCTCATCGGCAAGCGGCGCCGTGTCGAGGTGCGCGCGCTGCGCGCGCTCGGGCGCCACGGCCCGGACCCCGCCCCCACGGTCACGAGGAACGGGTCGCGGCACGGGTCAGCGCGGAGAGCCTGCGGCCGAGCCTCGCGACGGCCCTGGCCGGACTCCACCGGCGGGACCGCGACGTCCTGAAGGAGCGGATCTCCGGGATGGTGCGAGGCGTGCCGGACGGTTCCGGCCCGGCCGACCCGAACGGTGACTCGGGCGGCCCGGCCGACCCGAACGGTGGCTCGGGCGGCTCGACCGGCCTGGACGGCGGTGTCGTGGCGGACGCGCTCAGCGGGCTGCTGTGGAGCAAGCCTTCGTCGCCGGAGGCGCGGGCGGCCGCCTACCGGGCCCTGGCGGAGCTGCCGAACGTCCGCTACCTGGGTACGGCGGCGGACGAGCGAGGCAGGAGGGGAGCCGCTTTCTCCTTCACCGTACGAACCTCCTCCCCCGCCCCCGTCTCGACCGTCCAGCGGACGCTGATCATCGACGTCACCAGCGCCCGCGTGCTGTCCTCGACCGGCACGGGCGGACCGGGGGCGGTCGTGGGGGACGAGGCCGAGGTGGTCCTGGAGGCGGGCTGGACGGACGACGAGCCCGCCCCTCCCACACTCCCCTAGCCCGCCCTTCTCCGAACCGCGCCCGCCCGGCCACCGTCTCCCCACCACACCCGCGCCCACACCCACACACGGGTACGCGGGCGTGCGAGGACGCCCGTACACCACCACCCTTTGGAGCGATCACGTGTTTCAGCGCGCCCGCGGGGCCCTCGGCCTGATCGGGAACCGCCCCGCCCCGCTCTCCCTCGCGACGGCCGACGGTCCTGTCGTCCACCCGGCCGAGCGGTTCCCGGCGATCGAGGTGGCCGAGGTCATGCGGGGCCGGGTCACGTTCGTCGGCCTGCCTCCCGTCGACCTGGGCCCGGACATCGACTGGCGCCTCGACCCGTACCCCAAGGGGAACAACCACGGCCTGGACCAGGACATCGCGCTGCTCGCGATCGGCTGCCGTCTCCGGCGGGAACGGTGGAGGGACCTGGCCATCCGGCGGATGACCGAGTCGGCGGAACTCTCCATCGACGCGCAGGGCGCGCTGCACGAGCAGGCTCCGCGATACGGCGTCCACGTCCACCGGCGGCTGGGAACGGCCCTGGAGGCGATCGGGAGGTGCGGGGCCGAGATCCCCGCGGGCCTCGCCGCGCGGCGGACGTCGCTGGACACGTACGTCAGCCATGCCACCCAGCCCGACGGCCGGCTGGTGCCGATCGGTGACAGCCCGGCCGACACGCGTCCCGGGGGTTTCCCGCACGGGGAGAGCACGGGGAGGGCACGGTGAAGGTGTTCGACGACGGCTACGTCTTCGGCGGGACGGCGTGGGACGACCCGGGATCCGCCCACTACCCGATCAGGTTCGGCCCCGGACGCCGCCCGCACGGCCACGAGGACCACCTGGGCGTCACCTATCACGCCCACGGCCGGGACATCCTGGTGGAGGCGGGCTTCCACTCCTACGAGAGAACGGCCTACCGGGAATGGACGGCCTCCCCCGAGGCGCACAACGTCCCCGTCGTCGTGGGCGCCGCCTTCCGCGAGGGTACGGCGACCCGCCTCGTGAGCTCGTCCACAGGCCGCGCCCGCCAGTCCTGCACGCTCACCGACGACGCGTACGGCGTCAGGCGCACCCGCTCGGTCCTGGTCGGCCACGGCGCCGACCTGATGGCCGTACTGGACACGGTCCCGGCCGGGTCGGCGCTGCGCAACCTGTGGCACGTGGGCCCGTCGCTCAGGGTGGTCTCCAACCGCGACGGCAGGGTGGTGCTGGCCGACGGGAGCTGGCGGGCGACGCTGCCGCAACTCGCGACGCCCTCCCCGCGGCCGGTCGGCGGCCAGGAGGTGCGAGCCTGCGCGATCTCGACCGGTTACCTCAGGAAGGCGGACACGGTGACGGTGCTCTCTCCTCCGGCCGCCTCCCTGCTGACCCTGATCGTCCCGGGCACCGCAGACCCGGAGATCACCGTCTCCGGGGGAAAGGTGACCGTCCACACCCCCGACGGCCCGGTCTCCTTCCCTCCCTCCCTCGACCTCCCATGACCCCGTAGGGCCGCGGTCCGGTAACCCGGTGGCCGTCCGGCGTCCGCCCGTGGCACGGTGTACGGGTGTCCGATCTCATCAGAACACCCCGCTCGGTCGCCGAGGCCGTCGCCGCCGAGCGAGACGGCGAGCGGTCGCGTTACCTGTTCTTCTGGGGCCACCGGCCGCCGCGTGACGGCGGGGTCGGCGCCGGATGCCTCAGCCAGTGGTGGGAGGTCGTCTTCACCACGGAGGGGCACGACTTCCGGTCGGCCGAGCACTACATGATGGCGCACAAGGCGTGGCTGTTCGGCGACGACGAGACCGCCGGGCGGATCCTCGCCGCCGGGCACCCCGGCGAGGCGAAGAAACTCGGCCGCGAGGTCCGCGGCTTCGACGGCGCCGTGTGGGACGAGCATCGCTACGGGATCGTGGTGCGCGGAAACATCGCCAAGTTCGGCGAGCACCCCGAGCTGAGGGACTTCCTGCTCGGCACCGGCTCCCGCGTCCTGGTCGAGGCCAGTCCCGTCGACCGGATCTGGGGCATCGGCCTCGCCGCCGACGACGAACGCGCCGCCTCCCCCGTCACGTGGCGGGGCCTGAACCTGCTCGGCTTCGCCCTCATGGACGCCCGCGACGCCCTCGGCGCCACACCGTGAGCGGGTGACCGCGATGACCGGACCCCTCCTCCCGGAGACGCCGCCCCTCATCCGCAAGGGAGGGGTCGACGACGCGCACGCGATCCGCACGGTCTTCCTCGCCGCCACCGCCGACGAACCCTACCTGCGGGAGTCCGACCCCGACACCGGACTCCCCGAGTGGCTCGAAGGCTTCCTCGGGTGCGGCTACCTGCACGAGCTCTGGATCGCCGAGCTCCATGGCCGGGTCGTCGGCTTCGCGACCCTCATCGTCGACTGGCTCTGCCACCTCTACGTCACCCCGTACGCGCAGAACCGCGGTGCCGGAACGGCCCTGCTCGCCCACGCCAAGCGCGCCCGGCCCGACGGGCCGGGGGTCACCACCCACGGGGCCAACACCGGCGCCCGCCGCCTCCACGAACGGCACGGCTTCGTCATGACCGAGGAGGACGGACCGGAAGTGACCTACTCCATGCCCGAAAAGTGAAATTCCCGTCGCGTTGACGTTCGCCGCTGCGATCATGCTTCATGATGATTCGCACATTTACGGCTACTGCTGGGATATTCGTTCTGTTGTTCGCCGGTACGGTCAGTACGGCCACCGCTTCCGCCGGTCCCGTCGTCGGGGCTCCGGAGCTGACCCACAACCCGCTCTACAAGCAGGGCCGCCTCCCCGCGGTCTCCTGCAAGGTGACCAAGGGCACCACCAAGGCGTCCACCACGAGATACCTCGACAAGGTCGTCGGCTGCCTGAACTCCTCCTGGCGCGAGGCCGTCAAGGGCTTCGTCCCCGTCAGGGTGAGCGCCAAGGCCAAGGTCGAGAAGGGGCCCTGCCTCAGCGGCCTGCGGGTGACCGGCTCCTTCGCCATCAGCTGCTACGGCGCCGTCCAGGTGCAGCTCGGCTCCGACTGGATCACGGCGAAGTCCGACCAGGCCGTCCTCGTCGAGCTCACGCGCGCGTACGCCGGAGTCATCCAGGCGCAGGTGGGCATCAGCGAGGCCTGGTGGGCGTTGCCGGCCGGGGACGAGAAGGACGGCGGCGTGGAGCAGACGCACCGCTTCTACCTGCAGGCCGACTGCATGGGCGGGATCTCCATGAAGATCCTGGGGCGCTCGGCCAAGAACTGGAAGCCCCTCCTCACCGCGGAGACGCCGAAGGAATACGGCAGATTCGACTGGTACGGCAAGCCCGCCAACCGCCTCCACTGGTTCGAGCAGGGCTACGGGTCGAGGGGCCCGGGGGCGTGCAACACCTGGAAGGCCCCCTCCTCGAAGGTCGCCTGACCCCGTCGAGCCGGGACACTTCGCCGGGTGCCGAAGTGTTTCCGGTCTAGCGTCTGCCACGTGAAACCCGGCATCGGCCACGTGAAACCCGGCGTCGGCCATGTGAGACCCTCGCCGGACACGGGCCGTCAGCCGGAATCGCCCGCCCTGGCCGCAGCGGGCGTAACCGCCGCGCCGTGGCCCCTGACCGGCGATTCCGTCCACACGGCCGACCGGGCGGCCCGTCCGCCGGGACCTCCCTTCGCCGGACCACCGGTTCCGGGAGCGCCGATGTCAGGACGGCCTTTCGCCGGACCACCGGTCTCAGGAGCGCCGGTCCCGGGAGCACACATGCCGGGCCGGCTCCTCGCCGGATCACCGGTCTCGGGAGCACCTGAGCCGATGCGCCGTACGGCATCGCCCTCGCACGCCACCCGGCCGGGCACGAACGCCGGTTCCGCGAGGGAGGAGACAGAGTGACGCCGTGGGAGATGCTGGCCGTCTTCGCGGCGGGTGTCAGCGCCGGAGCCGTCAACACCGTCGTCGGCTCCGGGTCGCTGATCACCTTTCCCGTGCTGCTCGCCACCGGCATGCCGCCCGTCACCGCCGCGGTCTCCAACACCCTCGGCCTGATTCCCGGCTCCATCAGCGGGGCCATCGGCTATCGCGCGGAGCTCGGCGGCCAGGGCCGGCGCATCCTGAGGATGAGCGTCGGCGCCCTGCTCGGCGGCCTCACGGGCGCCGCGCTCCTGCTGACCCTGCCCGCCACGGCGTTCGAGAAGATCGTGCCGGCCCTGGTGAGCCTCGCCCTCGTGTTGATCATCTTCCAGCCCCGGATCGCCGAGAGCGTGCGGCGGCGCCGCGAACGCACCAGCGGCGCCGCCGCACACCCTGACGGCGGCCCGCTGCTCCTCACCGGACTGACACTCGCCAGCGTCTACGGCGGCTACTTCCCCGCCGCCCAGGGAATCATCTACATGGCCCTGATGGGCATGCTCCTCGACGAGACCCTGCAACGCCTCAACGCCGTCAGGAACGTCCTCGTCGCCGTCGTCAACACCGCCGCCGCCCTCTTCTTCCTCTTCTCCGCCGACTTCGACTGGACGGCCGTCGCACTCATCGCGGCCGCTTCCGCCCTCGGCGGCTCGATCGGGGCCAAGGTAGGCCGCCGGCTCAGCCCCACGGTGCTGCGAACCCTCATCGTGGCGGTCGGCACCGTCGCCATCATCCAGCTGCTGCGTCCCTGACCCCAGGACCTCCGCACTTGCGCACCCCTTCCCAGGCTCGCCTCCACCGCGACAATTGAAGATGGCCAACAGGGTGCCGACAAAAGGGACAATTTAGTCGCCATTGGTGACACGTCGCGGCAATCTAGGTCACCCCGGATGGCCTGCGCACCGAAACGCCGCAGACACCCGAACAGTGGGATTCAGGCATGTCAGAGACGAAGACGCGCCACGGCCGTCCGGCCACCGTCTCCGCCGCCACGGGCGTATCCGTCTTGTGTCGCACACCTCATGCTCATGTGACCATCCTCAGCCCGCGAGCTGTCACCGCATCGCTCTCGCGGGGCGGCATTGTCCGGCTTCGACTCCTCGGCGAACGCGCTTTCCCATCGCCTCTTCGGTTCGCAAAATAGCCCAAATCATCAGATTTGAACCCGCTACCACAGGAGCGGGCAGCCTCCGCTTCCGTATGAACACCTCGCTCATCCATGCCACCAGCTGCCAGAACGGCCCTGATCATGGAGAGCCAACTTGTCATGTCTTGATCGATGCGGCATGTCCGGGGAACGTTGACTTCGCCTCGTCTCTCGACGGCAAGACCTGGGGAAAGGCAAGCGCGGCAACCGATCGTCCGACGCCGTATGGCGGGCGATGAAATCGCCGAGGGGCGGAGCCGGCCTTTGATATCCGGCAGAAAGACCCTTAACCCATCTCACGGATTTGCAAGACGAAGCGTCGAACCAACTCATACCTTGACAGGTAACTGGAGTAACAGCGGATGATAGGGATCCTAGGCCACCATGGAGATGAGTTCGTGGCCAGCCTTCCCCCCACACCGGCGCCTGGACGGCAACCATCTCCGCAGCAGGCGGGCGCCCAAGGCTCTGCGGCCGGCCAGCCGCAAGGCACACCTTCACCTCATTCCATAGTCCATCGTGTCATGGCGAGAACGTCGAAATGGTTCACAGTAAGCCTACCGGTGGGCCTCAGCCCCATAATCATCGACATATTCGGCTTATATTCCAGCGGCAAGACGGTCTCCTCGGAGGCATTTTTCGGTACGAAGGAAGCCCAGTGGAATCAAGCGAATTGGCGGTCCTATTTTTAACCGGTGGTAGCGTCCTGAATGTTTTCGTGGCGGCCGTGATGGCCTGGCTGCGGGCCCGCAGGTCAAAAGACGACGTTGCTGTGACCATACGCGTCAAAGACGGACAAGAGATCAAATTGACGCGCGACCAATTCGACAACAGTGATCAGTTGCGGGAAGTCATCGCCCGCTATTCAAATAATGGCGAAACGTCCGCCGACCAACATGGTTAGGCACAAGAACAGCAACGACTCTCGACGCGGTCGGACCGGGCTCGCCGGCCAATCGCTCTCACCAGGTGCGGAAAGCTCCCGTTGTGCGAGCGGGACAGAGAAAGCTCATTGCGCAGGAAGCGATGTCCAGCTGAAGCGTCCCGTGGGCTGTGGATATCCGCACACCACCGCGCGGAGCTTAGTGCCGGCCCGTCGGCTTCAGCCGTCCTCTGTCGTCGGCTCCGCCTTCGCCAGGGTCGCCTCCATCACGCGCACAAACGCTTCCCCAGCCGGCGGCCAGGCGCACCGACCGAACTCAGCGGGGTAACCGATCACACGACCCACGATCACCGCGGGCCACGCCGTACTTCCGCTGGAGGCGGACCTCCGACAGCAGAGGGCGCCGCGGCCGAAGGCAGCCGCTCCGGACGTCCGCCTGGACGGAGTCGGTGACCTGGCAGTACACAGACGTCCTCGATCGAAGATCTATCCCGCGCACGGCAACATCACAAGGCGACCAGGTGCCCCCATGCGTGCGCGCAGGTTCCCGGTATGCCGTGGACAGGTGAACAGGCAGGCAGGCCGCCGGACGTCACAAAAGCGCCCCCAACTGCGAACACGCAGGTCAAGGACGCTTTCCGCAGATCGGAAGGGGTAGGGCGGGCGGGACTCGAACCCGCGACCCAGGGATTATGAGTCCCCTGCTCTAACCGGCTGAGCTACCGCCCCTCGCGCACGCCGTACGCGGCATTCAACCAAACGTGGACGCTGTTCGCACACCTGCCGGGCGGGACGGGTTCAAGATGTGACCTTCGGCGGGATCGGGCGTGGAACCGGGCTCCGGCGGACTCGCTACCCTACTGGTGAACCTTGTTGAGGAGTGTTGGATCATGCGCGTTGTTGAGGCTTTCAGGGACTCGTACGGCACGGAACCGGCCGGGGTGTGGCACGCTCCGGGGCGGGTCAACCTGATCGGGGAGCATACCGACTACAACGACGGGTTCGTTCTGCCGTTCGCGTTGCCGTGGGGGGTGACCGCGGCGGTGTCGCCGCGCGAGGACGGGGTGCTCAGGCTGCGGTCGCTGCAGGCGGGTGAGCCGGTGACGCTGGCGACGCTCGACGAGGCCGAGGGCTGGGCCCGCTACGTGGCCGGGGTGTTCCGGGCCCTCCGCCAAGCGGGGCCGGAGCGAGATCGGGGCCAGGAGCAGGGACAGGGCCGAGGGCGGTCGGTCGGCGGTGCGGATGTGGTGATCGACGGGGACGTGCCCCGGGGGGCGGGGTTGTCGTCGAGCGCGGCGCTGGAGGTGGTCGTCGGTACGGCGCTCAACGAGCTGTACGGCCTCGGCCTGACCAGGATGGAGATCGCCCTCGCCGCGCAGAGGGCAGAGAACGACTTCGTGGGCATGCCGTGCGGGATCATGGACCAGGCCGCCTCGGCCCTCGGTGAGGAGGGGAAGGCGCTGTTCATGGACTGCCGGAGCCTCGGGACCAGGAACATCCCGTTCGACCTGGCGAGTCACGGCCTGCAGCTGCTGATCATCAACACCGGGGTGCACCACGAGCTCGCCGACGGGCAGTACGCCCGACGTCGCAAGGACTGCGAGAACGCCGCCAGGCACCTGGGCGTCGACGCGCTGCGCGATGTCACGGACCTGGCGGGCGCCCTCGCGAGGCTGAGCGGTGACGAGCGCAGGCGCACCCAGCACGTGGTGACGGAGAACCACCGGGTCGAGGCGGTGATCGGGATGCTGCGAGCCGGTGCCGTACGGGAGATCGGGTCGCTGCTGAACGCCTCCCACCTGTCGCTGCGCGACCAGTTCGAGGTGTCCTGCGCCGAACTGGACGTGGCCGTGGAGTCGGCGGTCAGGGGCGGGGCGCGAGGGGCGCGGATGACCGGGGGCGGGTTCGGCGGATCGGCGATCGCGCTGGTCGCCGACGACCGGGTGGAGTCCGTACGGGAGTCGGTGACCGGGGCCTACGCCGAGCGCGGCTGGGCCGCACCGGAGATCTACCCGGCGACCCCGGCCGCGGGAGCCCGCCGGCTCCTCTGACCGGCCCTCCCCGGCCCCCAGACCTGCTCCGGCGTACGAGATATCGGGCGCCTCCTGAATGGGGAGGAGAACATCGCCCGGCGGGCCGGGCTCTCACGCCAACGGCCCCTTTCCCGATCCGGCGTGCGGTTCTCTCCCTCTCGTCCCCGCGTCCGCGTCCGAGGCCGACGGCCAGTCGGGCATCAGCGGTGACCCGTCCCGTTCCAGGGCACCGACCATCCGGCGCAGGAGATCGTTGAGGACCTCGCGCTCCCCGGGGGCGAGCGGGCTGAGCACTTCCCGCTCCGAGATGTCGCCCAGGTCCATGCGCTCCTGCCAGATGGCGCGCCCGGCGGGGGTCAGCGCGACGAGCAGGCGGCGGCGGTCGCCGGGGTCGTGCACCCGGTCGACGTATCCGGCCTGCTCCAGCCGGTCGAGCCGGTTGGTCAGCGTGGCCGGGTGGGTGTCGAGCCATCCGGCCAGCAGCGAAGGGGTCACCCGGTAGGGCGGCCCGGCCGCGACCAGGTGGTGGAGGACGTCGAATTCCCAGGGCTTGAGCCCGCCCGCGGTCAGCCAGGCCTCCTTGTTCCGCCTGAGCAGCCGCACGAGCACCTGCATGCGCGTGACGATCCCCTCGACCTGCGGGTCGAGGTCGGACAGCTCCCGGGACCAGTGCGCGATGTGCCGATCGATGGAGTCAGGCTCTGGCATGCCCAAAGGGTAACGCCGCCCTCCACCGGGCCGCCCTTGGTGCTCTCCACCGGGCCATCCTCAAGGCTCCCCGCCAGGCCACCCCCGACGTTCTCCGCCGCCCCCCTCAAGATTCCCCGGCAGGCCAGTCTTGGCGCCCCCGTCGGGTCACCGCCAAGGCTCTCCGCCAAACCACCAAGGCCCCCACCAGGTCACCCTCAAGGCTCCCCACCAGGTCGCCGTTAATACGGATGCATATATTATGATTTCGTAGTAATTTTCTGAGCATGCCCTCCTCATCCGGCCTCTGGGCCCCCTTGCGAGACCCCCGCTTCCGACTGCTGTGGACCGGCCAGACCCTCTCGCACGTCGGCGACTCCATCACCTCCGTGGCGCTCGCGCTCGCGATCGTCACCACGACGGGTTCGGCCACCGACCTCGGGGTGGTCCTGGCCGCCCAGTCGATCGCCACGGTGGCGCTGATGCTGCCCGGCGGCGTGTGGGCCGACCGGCTCCCGCGCCGTCGCGTGATGATGGGCGCCGACGTGGTGCGCGGGCTCGCCCACGCCGTCATGGGCTTGGAGCTGATCACCGGCACGGTCGACATCGTCCACCTGGCGGCGCTGGCGGCCGTCTCGGGGGCCGGGTCGGCGTTCTTCCTGCCCGCCGCGACCGGCCTGGTGCCCGCCACCGTCGCGGCGGAGCACCTTCCCCGGGCCAACGCGCTCATGGCGATCGCCCAGCGCGGGTCCGTGCTGCTCGGCCCGGGGATCGCCACCGCCCTCGCCCTGACCGCCGGGCCCGGCTGGGCACTGCTCCTGGACGCCGTGACGTTCGCGGCCAGCGCGGTGCTGCTTGGCCGGCTCCGGCTCGCGCCGATCCCGCCCGCGCCGCGCGAGCGGTTCGTCAGGCAGCTGGCCGAGGGCTGGGCGCAGCTGCGCCGCCACCGGTGGTACTGGACGAACCTCGTCGGCCACTCCCTGTGGAACCTCAGCCGCTGCGCCCTGATCACGATCGGCCCCGTGATCGCCGTCACGACTCTCGGCGGCGAGCTCGCCTGGGGCACGATCGTGCAGGGCGGCACGGTCGGCGCCCTGTGCGGCGCGCTGCTGGCTCTGCGGGCGAGGCCGCGAAAGCCCCTGGTCGCGGCGAACCTCGCGCTCGCGCTCGGCGCGCTGCCGCTGGTCCTGCTCGCCGCCGGGGCGCCCGCGCCGATCGTCGCGGCGGCCTACGGACTGATGACCGGCGGCCTCGCGTTCATGGCCCCGCTGTGGGAGACCGCCGTGCAGGAGCACATCCCGTCCGAGGCGATCTCACGGGTCTCCGCGTACGACTGGCTGCTCTCCCTCGGGCTCACCCCTCTCGGCATGGCCCTGGCCGGTCCGCTGGCCGGCGCGGTGGGCACGGCCCCCACCCTGTACGGGGCGGCGGCGCTGCTCGCGGTCTCCTGCCTGGGGGTGCTGGTCCTGCCCGACATCCGCGGCCTGCGTCAGGGCTCGGCCGGCACCCACGGCCTCGGTCAGAGCTCGGCCGATCAGGGCTCGGCAGACACCAGTTTGGGCACCGCGCCGAGCAGCTCGCGGGTGTAGTCGTGCCGGGGCAGGAAGAACACCTCGTCCACGTGCCCCTCCTCCACGACCTGGCCCCCGCGCATGACCAGCACCCGGTCGGCGACGTGGTGGACCACCCCGAGGTCGTGGGAGATGAAGATCAGCGCGGTCCCGTCGGCGGCCTGGATCTCCGCGAGCAGGTCGAGCACCTGCGCCTGGATCGACACGTCCAGCGCGGAGACCGGCTCGTCGCAGACGAGCACGTCGGGACGGGTGGCGAGGGCCCTGGCGATGGCCACGCGCTGGCGCTGGCCGCCGGACAGACGCCGGGGGTGGCGTCCGGCGACGTCCGCGGGGAGACCGACCCGGCCCAGCAGCTCGGCCACCCGGTCGGCGAGGACACCGCGCGAGGAGCCGCGCCGGAAAGGAGCCGTGCGCGAGAATCCGCTCTCGGAGGAGAGCCCGTGCAAGGAGCCGTTCCCCGAGGAGAGACCCTGCGAGGAACCGTTACCGGAGAAGACGTCGCGCGAGGAGCCGTTCCCGGAAGAGGCGCCGCGTTCGACGGAGGCGCCACGCAGGGGTTCGGCCACCAGGCGGCCCACCGTGTAGCGGGGGTCGAAGGAGTCGAGCGGGTTCTGGGAGATCACCTGGATGCGGGACCTGCGGGAACGCCTCCGGCGCTCGCGGATCCCCGACCAGGGCTCACCGCCCAGCCGGACCTCCCCCGAGGAGGGTTCGAGCAGGCCGAGGACGAGCCTGGCGACCGTGGTCTTCCCCGAGCCCGACTCTCCCACGATGCCGAGCGTCTCGCCGGGGTAGACCTCGAACGACACGTCGTCGACCACCGTGCGCGAGCCGTACGCGGCCGACAGCCCCGAGACCTCCAGGATCGGCGCGGCGTGGTCCACGGTCCGCTCCGGCAGCGGGGCGCGCAGCGCGATCCCCCCGGCGGCGATGGCCGACAGGCGGGTGCCGCGCGAGGCCGCGGAGGGTACGGCGGCGAGCAGCAGCTTGGTGTAGTCGTGCCGGGGCGCGGACAGCACGCGTCCCGTCGGCCCCTCCTCGACGATCACCCCGTCCTTCATCACCAGTACGCGGTCGGCGATGGCCGAGACCACGGCGAGGTCGTGGCTGATCATGAGCAGCGCGGTACCCTCGTCCTTGCGGGTGGCGAGCAGGCGCAGGATCTGGGCCTGCACGGTGACGTCGAGCGCGGTGGTCGGCTCGTCGGCGATGATCAACGGCGGACCGGCGGCGATGGCGGAGGCGATCAGGGCGCGCTGGCGCAGCCCCCCGGACAGCTGGTGGGCGTACTGCCGGGCCCGCACCTCCGGTTCCGGCACCCCGACCGCCTCCAGCAGCTCGATCACCCTTTCCCTGCGGGCGGCGCGGGGGACGACGTCGTGGATGGTGAGCACCTCGGCGATCTCGTCGCCGACGGTACGGAGCGGGTCGAGCGAGGTCAGCGCGTCCTGGAGCACCAGCCCCGCGAACCGGCCGCGCAGCCGCCGCCAGTCGCGGGCGCCGAACCCGAGCGCGTCCCGGCCGTTCACCGCGAACCGGGAGGCCGTGACCTCGGCGCCCGGACCGGCCAGCCCGACCAGGGTCCTGGCCGTGACGCTCTTGCCCGAGCCCGACTCCCCGACGATCGCCACGCACTCGCCCGCCTCGATCGACAGGCTTATTCCCCGTACGGCCCGCACCCCGGCCTTGGGAAAGCCGACCCGCAGGTCCTCGACGTCGATGAGGCTCAACGGTTTCTCCCCTCGAAACGGCGCTGCAGGCGGCGCCCGACGAGCGTCAGGCTGATGACGGTCAGGGTGACGAAGAGGCCGGGGAAGAGCACGGTCCACCAGGCGACGCGCAGGTAGTTGCGGCCCTCCGACAGCATCGAGCCCCACTCGGGGCTGGGCGGCTGCGGGCCCATGCCGAGGAAGCTGAGCCCGGAGGTGGCGATGATGGCGGTGCCCATGCCGATCGTGGCGAGCACCGGCAGCGGGCCCAGCACGTTGGGCAGCACGTGGCGGACGATCAGCACCGGCCTGGCCAGGCCGAGGGTGACCGCCTGTTCGACGTAGCCGGAGCGGCGCACCACGAACGTCTGGGCGCGGATCACCCGGGCGTAGTTGGGGATCTGCGCGATGCCGATCGCGAGGATCACGTTGCCGGTGCCGGGACCGGTGATGGCGATGACCAGCAGGGCGAGCAGCAGTTCGGGGAAGGTCGCCACGACGTCGAACAGGCGGCTGAGCAGCTCGTCGAGGTAGCGGGGGGACAGCCCGGCCAGGATGCCCAGAAGGGTGCCGGCCCCGGCGGCGAGCAGGACGGCGGCGGCACCGATGCTCAGCGAGTGCCCGGCGCCGTGGACGACGCGCGACAGCACGTCGCGGCCGAGGTGGTCGGTGCCGAACCAGTGCTGGGCGCTCGGCCCGGCGAGCGCGTGCAGCGGGTCGGCGGCCAGCGGGTCGACACCGGTCAGCAGGCCGGGCGCCACGGCGGCGACCGCGGCGACCGCCAGGAACAGCAGCGGCACGACCAGCGGCGCGCCGAAGCCGTACCCGCGCCCGGCCGCCGCGGGAGCGACGGCCGCGACACCGGGGACCTCGGTGATCGTCGTCATCGGCTCATCCTCGGGCGATACGACGACCTCGGACGGTACGGCGACCGTGACGCCACCGGCTCCTTCCACAACGAACGCGACAAGCACAACGAACACGACGAGCACGACGAGCACGACGAGCACGACGAGCGCGACGGGACCGTCATCGGCTCCTCCTCAGGCGGGGGTCGATCGCGAGGTAGGCGAGGTCGACGATCGTGCTGACCGTCACGTAGGCGAGGGCCGAGATCAGCACGACCGCCATCACCAGGGGCATGTCCTTGCCGGTCACCGCGTTGACGGTGACCTGGCCGAGCCCGGGACGGCCGAAGACGGCCTCCACGATGATCGCGCCGCCGAGCAGGTAGCCGGTGAACCAGCCGGTGAGGGTGACGGCCGGGAGCAGGGCGTGGCGCAGCGCGTGCCGGGCGACGAGCCGCCACTCGGTGATGCCGCGCGAGCGGGCGGTCACCGCGAACGGCTCCTCCAGCGCCCGTTCCAGGCCCTCGCGGAGCACCTGGCCGAGCACCCCGGCGACCTGCAGCCCGAGCGCGAGCCCCGGCAGCACGAGGGAAACGAGCCCCCTGTCCCCGGAGACGGGGAACCAGCCGAGGGTGAAGGAGAAGACGGCGAGCAGCAGGATGCCGATGAGGAACGGCGGGACCGAGACGACGACCAGCTCCGACAGCCCGGCCAGGCCGCCGAGCCAGGGGCGGCGCCCGGCGGTGCCCAGGGCGAGCACCAGGGCGAGGACGACCCCGAAGAGCGCCGCGGTGAGCGCGAGCTGGATCGTCGGCAGGATCTGGGAGGACAGGATCTCGCCGACGCCGCGCTGCAGGATGTAGGAGTGGCCCAGGTCTCCCTGGAGCAGGCGGAACAGATAGTCGCCGTACTGCTGGAGCGGGGAGCGGTCCAGCCCCCACTCGGCGATGATCTGCGCCCGCCGCTCGGGGGTGTCGAGGCCGTCCCCGATGAGCACGTCGACCGTGTCGCCGGGGACGAGCATCAGCGAGAGGTAGGCCGCGGTGGCGGCGGCCCAGAGCACGGCGACGCCCGCTCCGAGCCGCCGGACCACCGGGCCGAGCCACCCGGCGGCGGCCAGCCCCCGCCGCCGGGTGAGTGTGAGGGTGCTCACGTGTTCACGTCCCTGTCCGGACGTCGTAAGCACTGTTGGGAGTGCCGGAGACCGGCTCGAAGGTGATCCCGGTGACCCCGGCGCCGTGGGCGATCTGGTCGGCGGGCACGTAGACCGGGAGCAGGATCGCCTCGTCGGCGACGACGATCTTCTGCACCTTCGCGTAGAGCTCCTTGCGCTCGGCGAGGTCGGTGGTGACCGAGGCGTCGGCGAGCAGCTTGTCCAGCTCGGCGCTCTCGAACTTCGTGCGGTTGATCGCGGCGCCCTTCGCCAGGATCAGGTTGAGCGCCGCCCCGGCGTCGGTGTCGCCGCGCGAGTTCTCGAAGATCTCGTACTCGTTGTCGTCGATGGCCTTCTGCGCGGTGCCCTGGTCCACGATCTTGACCTGGAAGTCGATCCCCGCGCTCTGCTTGACGGCCGCCTGGACGGCCTGGGCGAGGATGTCGCGGCGGTCGCGGACGAACGGCGCGGCGTTGACGGTACGCACGGTCAGCCTCTTGCCGTCCTTCACCCGGAAGCCCTCGGCGTCACGCTCCTTCCAGCCGGCCTCGTCGAGCAGCTGGTTGGCCCGCGAGGGGTTGTTGCCGAAGGTCTTCTCCAGCGAGGGGTCGTAGAACTGCGGGCTGCCCTGGCCGATGACGCTCCAGGCCCGCTTGGCGGTGCCCTGGTAGACGGAGTTGAGCACCGCGTCCACGTCGACGGCGTCACGGAAGGCCTCGCGGACCCGCTTGTCGTCGAACGGGGGGCGGGAGGTGTTGAAGTAGTAGGAGAACGCGCTTCCGGAGTTGAGGCTGGTCTCCAGCCTCAGCTCGGGGTCGCTCTTGATGAGGCCGATCTCGGTGGCGGGCACGCCCTCGATCACCTGCACCTGCCCGGAGGTGAGCGCGCCGACCCTGACCGCGGCCTCGGGCAGGAAGCGGTAGGTGATCTCGGCCAGGTGCGCGGGGCCCTGGTGGGCGGAGCCGGTGGGCGGCCAGTTGTAGTCCGGGTTGCGCTTGTAGTGGACCTCCTGGCCGGGGGTGAACCGGTCGAGGATGAACGGCCCGGTGCCGACCACGTCGACGCCGCCCGCCTTGAGGTCCTTGGCGTTCTTCAGCGACTTCGGGGAGACCTGGCCCGCGTACGGGGAGGAGAGGAAGTCGAGGAACAATCCGTCGGGGGCCTTCAGCGTGACCTTCAGGGTGTGCGGCGCGGTCGCCTCTGCCCTGTCGAAGTTGCGCAGCTGGATGGCGCTGACCGCGGCGTTGTAGCCGGGCGAGACGAGCTGGTCGAGGTTCGCCTTCACCGAGGCGGCGTCGAACTTCTCGCCGTCGTGGAAGGTGACGTCGTCGCGGAGCTCGAAGGTGTAGGTGAGCCCGTCCTCGGAGACCTTCCAGGACTTGGCCAGCCACGGCAGGAACTCGCCGTCCTTGCCCCGGGCGATCAGGGCGTCGAACTGGTTGTGGACCAGCAGGCGGGCCTTGTTCTGGCCCCACTGCTGCGGGTTGAAGGTGATCGGCTGCGTCTCCACCGCCCACACGAGCGACCCGCCGTCGCCACCGCCGCCCTCGCCACCGGCCGCCGCGCCCGGGGCCCCGCTCTCGGCTCCGCACGCCGCGAGCGCCAGCACCCCGGCGAGCGCCAGGGCGCCCCATCGCAACTTCACGTTCTTCTCCTTGCGCTTTCCTGTTACCTGGTTCTGTGCTGCGGGCTCCGGTACGGCGTACCGGCCGGAGCGCTTCATGCGACGTGCCGTCTTATCTGGGTTCCGGCGGCCTCGGACAGCACGATCCGGGCGAGGGCGTCGGCGTGGCGGAAGAGCGGGGCGTTGAGGCGGGGCCTGGCGAAGCCGCCGGTGGCCCGGCCGCCGACGACCCAGGGACCGAAGGCGAACCTGCGGGGGTGCGGGGTGCCGGACCTGTCGAGCAGGCGGCGGTCTGCGGGCCGTACGTTCACCAGGCCCGACTCCTCGTCGAGCTCGCCCCGGTCGCGGAGCGCGGAGACGAGCGGGTCGACGGCCCGGCTCACGCTGGGCGCGGGCAGCCGCGCCTCGACGAGGGTGGTGGCCGTCACGCCGCCGGGCACGCTGGGGGTCTGTGCCCGCCAGCGCCCGTCGTGGTGGTCGACCTTGACGTTCGCGCCGAGGAAGGTGACCACTCCGGCCCTGGCCAGGGCGCGCAGCTCCTCCAGCCGGGGTCCCGGCGGGCCGCTGGCGACGTAGCCGAAGAACCCGGCGAACCACGGGTCGGAGATGCCCAGCTCGGCGAGGACACCGTGGACGGAGAGCAGCCCGAGGATCATCGCGTGGTCGGCGCTGTGCGCGGGGTCGGAGCGTCGTTGCAGGTCGGCGGCGAGATAGCCGTGCATCCACTTCTGCAGCCCGGCCTGGTCGCCGAACCGGATGCCGTCCAGCGGCCGGTCGAGCCGGTCGAAGTCGAGCCGGTCCAGATGCCGGGGCACGGTCTCGCGGATCAGCTTGCGCATCCCGAGGCTGCGCCACTCCTCCGCGGCGAAACCCTCCTCGAACTCCGCCCAGCCCCGCTTGACGCGCTTGGGGTGGGCGGTGACGAGCTCGTGGTAGTACGCGAAGGCGAGCTCCTTGGCGACCAGCGGCCACACGTCCTTGCGGAAGTTCCACGGCCCCTCGCCCAGCGCCTCGCGGGTGAGGAAACGCGGCACCGGCGGGCGCGTGCCCGTGAACGGGTAACCGGTCTTGGAGTGGTACGGCACGCCGCGCCGCGACCCCACGCGCATGTGGGGCTCGCGCCCGCTGGGCAGGTAGACGAGCTCCCCGTCGTACTCGCGCACGAACCGGCCGCCCCGGCCCGAGGTGAGCAGCACCATCAGGTCGACGAAGGCGAGGCCCATCCCCCGCATGAGCACCGGTTCCCCGGCGGGGACGGCGTCCAGGTCGAGGTCCGCCGCGTAGCCGGTGGGCAGGTAGCGCAGCCCGCCGCGCGCGGCCAGACCGGCCAGCTCGCCCTCCTCCCTCGTCGGTGTCACGTCGCCGTGTCCCTGGGCGAGGATCACCGCGTCGGCCTCGATCGTCCGGCCGTCCTCCAGTTTCACCACCTGCCCGCCCGGGACGTCGGCGAGGTCGACGGCGCGGGCGGCGTGCACGTGCACCCGGACGCCGCGTGGCGCGTTCGCCACCGCGTGCCGGAAGACGTGGGAGAGGTAGCCGTTCTGCGCCGGGCGGGAGGCGAACCCGCCGGGGTCGCCGCCGAGCCACTCGGCCAGCGTGGGCCCGGGGCGGATCGGCCCCTCGCAGCGCACCGACTCGTCGGTGAAGAGCGTCACGTCGGCGGCGGCGGAGTTCATCCAGAGCAGGTCCGGCTGGTCGTGGCGCCAGACGCGCCCGCCGCCCGGCGGGTGGGGGTCGATCACGTGGACGTCCAGCGACGGCCAGCCGAGCAGGTCGGTGGCGTTGGCGCAGATGCGCTCCACCAGGCAGGTGCCCGTCGGCCCGGCTCCGACGACGGCGATCGAGGCGCTCATACGGCGGCTCTGCGGTGCGGCTGGTCCCAGTCGGCATGCAGCGGCTCGACCGGGATCCGCCAGGCGCCGGTCTCGCCCTTCGCCGGGGAGATGACGGTGAAGTCGGTGTTCTCGCGGAAGGCGGGGTGGGCGTACAGGTCCCTGGCGTAGTCCCACAGGTTGGGGAAGGCGGTGAGCGGGCGCTCACTGATCCTCGCCGCCGGGTTGTCGCTCAGGTCGAAGCGGAGCAGGGTCGGCCAGAGCCGCACGTCCGACTCGGTGATCCCCGAGCCGAACAGGAACCTGCGGTCGGCCAGGCGGTCGTCCAGCTCGTCCAGGAAGGCGACCACGGCCGCGCGCGCCTCGGTGTACGCGGTCTCGGTGGTGGCCGCCGCCACACGGCCCGCCGCCGTGTTGACGATCTCGTAGATCCTCGTGTTGAGCTCGTCGATCTCCGGCCTGAGCTCCTCGGGGTAGAGGTCGGCGTCGGGGTCGCCGCCGAACCGGGTGGCCAGGTCGATCGTGATGTCGGGGAAGTCGTTGCTGACGATGCGGCCGGTCGTCCTGTCCCACAGCACCGGCACCGAGACGTGCCCGTCGAAGCCGGGCTCGGTCACCTCGTACGCCTGCCGCAGGACGGTGAACCCGTTGACCGGGTCGGCGCCGCGCCGCTCGCGGAACGCCCACCCGCGGCCGTCGCGCTCGTCGTCGACGTAGGAGAGCGAGACCACGTCCTGGAGTCCCTTGAGGGAGCGCACGATGGCCGCGCGCTGGGCGTACGGACAGACGGCCGCGACGTAGAGGTGGTAGCGGCCCGGCTCCGCGGGGAAGGCGGGTGTGCCGACGCGCCCCTGGAAGGGGTAACGCGGGCCGGGCCTGCCACCGGGCCGGTAGTGGCCGTGGGTGTCGAGGTCGACGGGGCTCGCGTGGTTCAGTGTGCTGGTCTTCGACATGTGGCACTCCCGGGCATGTCTCGGTGACCCCTGTGAAGGGGTCCGCGCTTGCGGCACGCCCACCGTGCCGCCTGGTCTCCCCCGGGGGCACCCCGCCGCGGTGCGAGGGTTGCCGGTCAGCCAGCCGGGGCTTCTCACTGACACTCTTAACCTATTTAGAAGGTAGGAAATACATAGATCTCTGTCAAGCCTTAGTGTCGGGGAATGTCCTATGAGAGTGTGAATGTGGTCTACCGCAAGTACGACGGGTCACTGCACTGGCACCACCGCGGCCTGTTGCTCGGCGAGGACGAGCACGGGGTGTGGACGGGCTGCGTGGCCGACTCCAGCGGCCACAAGGGCGACGGTCCCGCGGTCGCCTGGCCGCATCCGTTCGTGATGCTCTTCCCCCGCGACGCCTGGTGGACGGCCGCCTTCAACGCCGCCCCGCACAAGCACGAGATCTACTGCGACATCTCCACGGTGCCCGAGTGGAGCGACGGCGAGGTCACCATGGTCGACCTGGACCTCGACGTGATCCGGACCCGCCGCAACCTGCTCAAGGGCCGCGCGAGCCGGGTCTTCCTGGACGACGAGGACGAGTTCGAGGAGCACCGGGTCAAGTACGCCTACCCGCCCGGCGTGGTGGAGAACGCCCGCGCCTCGGCCGCCTGGCTGATGGACGCCGTCACCGCCCGCACCGCCCCCTTCGGGGACGCGCCGCACTGGCTCACCCTGGTCAGCTGAGCCGGGTCGTCCTGAGCCTGGCGGACATCAGGGCTCCGGGCATCCGGGCATCCGGGCTCCGGGCATCCGGGCTCTGTGGCCGGCTCGTCGGGCCCGGTCACCGAACTTCCCCGAAACCACCCCGCCCGCCCGTGTCCCCCGACGCCGGAGACCACCGGGCCCGCCTCGCCGGGGCCCGGTGGTCTCCTTCCGTACGGGCGGGGTCGCGCCCCCACCACCTCAGCGGGCGCGGCGGCGGAACAGCCTGCCGGAGAGGGCCGCCGAGACCAGCAGGAAACCGCCGCACCAGGCCAGCGCCTTCCACGGATCGCCGCCCACCGGCTGACCGAGCAGCAGGCCGCGTACGGACTCGATGATCGGGGTGGCCGGCTGGTTCTCCGCGAACCCGTGCAGCCACGCGGGCATGGTGTGCACCGGGACGAAGGCGCTGCTCGGGTAGGGCAGGAACATCACGAGGAAGGTGAAGCCGCCCGCCGCCTCCGGCGTCCTGGACAGCAGGCCGACCACGGCCGAGACCGAGGAGATCGCCAGGACGAACACCACCAGGACGCCCACCGCCGCGGCCCAGCCCGACAGGCCCGCCTCCGCCCGGAAGCCGAGCAGGAACGCGACGACGAACACGATGACGAGCGAGGTGAGGTTGCGCACGGTACTGGCGGCCACGTGCCCGCCCAGGAACGCCCCGCCGCCGACGTCCATCGACCTGAACCTGTCGACGATCCCCCGGCTCATGTCCTGGCTGACGGCGACCGCGGTCAGGGAGGCGCCGTAGGAGGCGCACATGACGAGGATGCCGGGGACGGCGTAGGTGACGTAGTCGACGCCGGTCTGGATCGCGCCACCGAACAGGTAGACGAACAGCAGCATGACCAGGACGGGCATCAGGAACGAGGTGAGCAGCGCGTCGAGGTTGCGCAGCGACAGGCGGACGGCACGGCCGGTCATCACCGGCCAGGCGACGAGATCAGACACCGGCCCGCTCCCCGCTCGTCGTCTCCCCGTCCGTCGGCTCCCTGCTCATCGGCTCCCTGCTCATCGGCTCCCTGTCCGCCAGCTGCCTGTCCGCCAGCTGCCTGTCCGTCAGCTGCCTGTCCGTCAGCGCGAGGAACGCGTCGTCGAGCGTGGCGCCCCGCACGGTGAACCTCTCGACCGCCGAACGCCCCGGGTCCACCTCGTCCAGCAGGGCACGGATCTCCGCGGCGCTCCCGTCCGTGGCCGCCCCGACGGTCAGCCGACCGGGGTCGGCGTGGACGGCACGCGCCCCGAGGAGGCGCGTCACGTCGGCGAAAGACCGGGCGTCGGCCAGGACGAGGTCCAGCCGCCAGGCGGCGACCCTCGCCTTGAGCTCGTCGGCGGTGCCCTCCGCCACCACCCGCCCGCCGTCGAGCAGCGCGATCCTGTCGGCCAGGCTGTCGGCCTCCTCCAGATACTGGGTGGTCAGGAGGACCGTGGTGCCCGAGCCGGTGAGCCGGGTGATCACCTCCCACATCGCCTGCCTGCTCCGCACGTCGAGTCCCGTGGTCGGCTCGTCGAGAAAGATCACCGACGGCGCGCCGACCAGCCCCGCGGCCAGGTCCAGGCGTCGCCACATGCCCCCCGAGTACGTGCCGACCCGACGCCCGCCCGCCTCGGCCAGGTCGAACCGCTCCAGCAGCTCGGCCGCCCTGCGGCGGGCCCCGCCGCGTGACAGGCCGGATAGGCGGCCCATCATCCGCAGGTTCTCCTCGCCGGTGAGCAGCTCGTCGACCGCCGCGTGCTGGCCGGTCAGGCTGATGGCGCGGCGGACGCGGCGACGGTCGCGTACGACGTCGAAACCGGCGACCGTGGCCCGTCCCGCGTCCGGTGTGACCAGCGTCGCCAGGGTACGCACGGTCGTCGTCTTGCCCGCGCCGTTGGAACCGAGCAGCGCGTACACGCTGCCCTTGGCGACGCGCAGGTCGACGCCGGTCAGGACGGCGACCCGGCCGTAGGACTTGGTGAGGCCGGACACCTCTATCGCTGGTTCCACTGTCCCTCCTGTGTATGGCGTACGCTCTACTGTTTATGGCATACGCGGTATTGCGTAAGGTATACACTCGCGGGAAAGGACGGTCAAGGCCGGGAGCGCGATGGAAGTGCCGGAGAGTGTGGAGATCGCCTGGGGTCTGCGCGAGCGGCCGGGCAAGGGGCCCAAGCGCACCCTGAGCCTGGAGCACATCGTGGAGGCGGCCCTGCGGGTGGGCTCCGCCGATGGGCTCGCCGCGGTCTCGATGAGCAAGATCGCCGCCGAGCTCGGCGTCTCCACGATGGCGCTCTACCGCTACGTCTCCGCCAAGGACGACCTGCTCGCGCTCATCACGGACGCGGTGCTCGGCCCGCCTCCCCGGCTCCCGGAGCCGGGCGACGACTGGCGGCAGGGCGTCCACCGGTGGGGCGCCACCATGCGCGCCGCCCTGCAGCGGCACCCCTGGTCGTTGCGCATCCCCATCACCGGCCCGGGGATCATGCCCAACCACGTCGCCTGGCTGGAGGCAGGGCTGCGCTGCCTGCGCGGCACCGGGCTCGACCCGGGCACGAAGATGGCGGCGTTGCTGCTGGTCAACGGCTTCGTCAGGACCGAGGTGGCGCTCCTGGCCGATCTCCAGGAGGCCTTCGACGCCTCCCAGGTCACCGACGAGGAGATGCTGTCCGGTTACGGCCAGGCGCTCGCCAGGCTCACCGACGCCGAGCGCTTCCCCGAGATCCACGAGCTTCTCGGGGCCCGGGTCTTCGACATGTCCAGCGGCCCCGAGGACGAGTTCGTCTTCGGCATGGACCGCATCCTCGACGGCCTCGCGGTGCTCGTGACCGGAGAACCGCCCGTCTGATCCGGGGACACCTTCGCGGTGCTCACGCCGGAAACCGGCCCACCCCGGCATCCCTGCGGCGTTGCGTGCCCGGCGGTGTCGCGTGCTCGACGGCACGGAAGGCCGCCGGGGGACCCGCAGGACCTACAGGGGCGGGACAAGCCGGGGGCTCGGCGCTGGACGAAGCGGGCGGCACTCACAGGGGCGGGGACAGACCGGGGGCGCGGCGTCGACGAAGTCGGCGACACTCACAGGGGCGGGAAGCCTGGGGCGCGGCGCTCGACGAAACTGGCGACGCCTTCGGCGAAGTCCGGCCGGCCGAAGGACTCGGCCATCAGGCGTGTCGCGGCCCGCTCCGACGCCTCCAGGCTCTGCTGCCAGTCACCCCACACCTGGCGCTTGATCACGGCCATCGAGGCCGGGGAGCTGTGCGTCGCCAGCTCGCGGGCGTAGGCCAGCGTCTCCTCCATCAGCCTCTCCCCCGGCACCGACCGGCCGGCCAGGCCCAGCTCGTACGCCTCGGCACCGGTGAAGGTACGGCCCGACAGCAGCAGGTCCATGGCCTTGGCCTGACCGGCCAGGCGGGGCAGGACCCACGACATGCCGTACTCGGCGATCAGGCCGCGCCGGGCGAAGGCGGTGGTCCACTTGGCCTCGTCGGCGGTGAAGACCAGGTCGCAGAGCAGGGCGTGGACCATCCCGAGCCCGGCGCAGGCACCGTTGACGGCCGCGATGATCGGTTTGCGGATCGTGGTCGGGAAGGTGGTGGGACGCGGGTCGGGCTGCCCCGTATAGGAGCCGTCCTGCAGGGCGGTGAGCGTCCGGAAGTCCGCGCCGGCGCAGAAGCCCCGCCCCGCGCCGGTGACCACGATCACCCGGACCTCGGGGTCCTTCTCCGCGTCGGCCAGCTGGTCGAAGTAGCGGCGGCCCATCTCGTCGGTCCAGGCGTTGAGCCGGTCCGGGCGGTTGAACGTCAGCGTCAGCACGCCCCGCTCGATCGACGACAGCACCGGATCGACCATCCCGCATCCCCCTCGAAAGCCCGGCGGGACACCCGCCCGGAGAGCCACAGAATATCGTTCTACACCTTTTCCCTCTCCGGCGTCAGCATGTGGGAGCGGACCAGATCCTCGACCGTGGCCCGCAGGCCCAGAAAGGAGGAGGTCCGCTTGACCGTGAGGGCCCGGTAGGCGGGCAGGCCGATCGGGACCTCGGCGGCGACCCTGCCGGGACCGCAGGCGAAGACGAGCACCCGCTGGGCGAGCAGGACCGCCTCCTCCACGTCGTGGGTGACCATCAGCACGGTCGTGCCCGTGTCGCGCCACACCTCGCGCAGGAAGAGCTGCATGTCCTCCTTGGTCTGCACGTCCAGCGCCCCGAAGGGCTCGTCCAGCAGCAGTACGGCCGGCTCGCACGCCAGCGCCCTCGCGATCGCCACCCGCTGGCGCTGCCCGCCGGACAGCTGCCGGGGCAGCGCGCCCGCCAGGGCCGACAGCCCGACCTCGCCGAGATACCAGCGGACCCGCCGCTCCCGGTCCGCCCGGGAGATCGGCAGCAGCCGCAGCCCGAAGGCCACGTTCTCGGCGACGGTGAGGAAGGGGAACAGCGCGCCCGACTGGAAGACCAGCCCGCGCTCGGGCCCCGGGCCCGTGACGGGTTCCCCTGCGAGCGAGATGGATCCCGCGCTCGCCGGGGTGAGCCCGGCGATCAACGACAGCAGCGTCGACTTCCCCGAGCCGCTCGCCCCGACCACGCACACGAACTCGCCCGGCTCCATCGAGAGGTCGATGCCGTCCAGGACGCGCGTGGTGCCGTAGTCCTTGGCCACGCCGCGCAACACGAGGGTCATGCCGTCCACCTCCGGGACCGGCCGCCCGGATCACGCGGAAGCCGTGACGTGGACCCCGGCACCCGTGACACGGACCCCGGCACCAGTGATACGGACCTCACACCACCCACCTCCCGAGACGGTCGCGCAGGACGCGCAGCGCCACGTCGATCAGCAGGCCGACGACCCCGATCACGATGAGCACCGCGAAGATCTTGTCGGTCTGCAGGAACCGCTGGGCCCGGACGATCCGGTAGCCGAGCCCCGACTCGGCCGCGATGAGCTCGGCCACCACCACGAAGTTCCACGCGGCGGCGGCGTTGATCCGCCCCGCGTCCACGACCGCCGGGAGCGCGTACGGCCAGGTCACCTTCCTGAGGATCTCACCGCGCCGGGCACCGAGGGTGGCCGCGGCCTGGCCCAGCTCGCCGGGCACCCGCCGTACGGCGTCGGCGACCATCAGCGTGTTGAAGAACACCACGCCCAGCACGAGAATCGCGATCTTGGAGGGCTCTCCGAGGCCCAGCCAGATGATCAGCAGGGGGATGAAGGCGGCGGCCGGCATGTAGCGGAGCAGGCCGACGACCGGTTCCAGCAGCGCCAGCGCCACGGCCGAGGTGCCCATCGCGACGCCCAGCGGCACCGAGATCAGCACCGCCAGCCCGAACCCGGCACCGACCCTGCCGAGGCTGGCGAGGGTGTCGTCGAGCAGCTGCCCGGTGCCCAGCATCTCCGCGAACGCCTCCAGGACGGCCAGCGGGGAGGGCAGGAAGGTGGGGTCGACCAGCTCCGCCGAGCTGGCGGCGGCCCAGAGGGCGAGCGGGAACAGCACCGAGGCCACCCGCAGGCCCCAGCGGGCCCGGACGGACGGGCCCTGCCCACCTGACCGTCCCCGCCCATCGGATCGGCCTTCCCCCGCGACCGGCCCTTTTCCCGCACCCAGTCCTTCCCCTTCGACCGGCCGATTCCCACCGGACGGGTCGGAGCCGGGGCCGGGGAGCCGTCTCCGGAGGCGTCCCGGACGGTCAGAACGCCGGGGCAGCGGCTCCCAGTCCCGCCGCCCCGCGTCGGGGGACGCGACGGGCTCGGCGGTCCGCGCGCTCATCAGGGCCTCGACCTTCCGGGTGGCGAGCAGGGCGAGCCGGACCCGCCCCGGCCACAACCGGTCGTCGCCCGGCGTCGTCTCCATGTCGGCGCTCCCGTTCTCGCGGCGCTCACACGCCTCAAGGTCCTCACGGCTTGAGACTCCTGACGAACTTCGGCTCGAACAGGCCGTCCAGCGAGGGCTCGGTGTCGGCCAGGCCCGAGTCGACGAGGAACTTCGCGATCAGGGCGGCCTGGTTGTCGAGGTGGTCGCCGGTGTCACCGGGTTCGAAGGCGGCGAGGTTGTCCTCCAGGGAGAAGATCGTGGTCCCCGCGTCGTAGCCCGCGTAGTCGGCCTCGCTCACCCCCGCCCGCTTGGCCATGATCGCGGTGGCGTCGGCCTTGTTGGCGGCCATCCACTCCAGGGTCTCGAACCAGGTCTTCACCAGCGCCTGCACCTCCTGCGGCCGCTCGGCGACCAGCGGGGCGGCCACCACCAGATGGTCGGGGATGGCCCCGGGGAAGTCCTTGGAGGTGGCGATCGCCGTCGAGCCCGGCAGTTCCAGGGCGGTGGTGGTGAAGGGCGCGAACACGCCGACCGCGTCCACCTGGCCCGCCTTGAAGGCCGCGGCGGCGGCGTCGGTCGGCAGCGGCTTGAAGGTGACGTCCTTCTCGGTGAGCCCGGCCTTCCGCAGCGCGAGCAGCAGCAGGTAGTGGTCGACCGTCCCCTGCTCGGCCGCGACGGTCTTCCCCCTCAGGTCGGCCACCGTGGAGATACCGGACCTGGCGATGATCTGGTCGTTGCCGGTGGAGTTGTCGTTGACCAGCACGATCGTCTGCTTCGCCCCGCCGGACACCGAGGCGAGGGTGTCGTTCAGCGTCTGGCTGTTGGCGTCGACGTTGCCGGTGGCCAGCGCGGTCAGGCTGTCGGTGTAGCTGTCGAAGTACTTCAGCTCGACCTCAAGGCCGTTCTTGGCGAACAGCCCCTTCTCCTGGGCGACCTGCCAGGGGAACCAGCCGGGCCAGGCGGAGAAGCCCAGAGTGAGGGTCTTCTTCCCGCCGGAGGCCTCGGGCTCGGCGGCCCCTCCCGGAGCGGACGCGCACGCCGCGCAGGCGGCGAGCAGGAGGAGCGGGACGAGCAGGCGAAGCGAGAAAGCCGGCCGGAACGAACGGAGCGGGCCGGGCGGGCCGAGCGGGCGGAGGGTGACGAGCGGGCGGCGGAGCATCAGGAGGCTCCCTTCCTCGCGGGCAGGTGCCCGGAACGGACCAGGCAGCCGAGGGTGTCGCAGATGACGCGGGTGGCGATCAGCGAGGTGATCTCCGCGTTGTCGTAGGGCGGCGAGCACTCCACGACCTCGATCCCGGCCAGCGGCGCCGCGTCGGCGATGATCTGGATGAACTTCAGGACCTCGCGCGGCAGGAAGCCGCCGGGTTCCGGCCAGCCGGTGCCGGGGACGAACGCGGCGTCCAGGCAGTCGACGTCGAAGGAGAGCCAGACGGCCTCGGCGTCCTTCCAGGCCACCTCCAGCGCGCGCTCGGCCGCCGCCTCGATGCCCATCTCCACGCAGTCGGTGACCGTCATGATCGTGGTGCCGCGCTCGCGACCGACCTTCACCCCGGGCCGGGGTGCCTGCCAGCCGCCGATGCCGATCTGCACCAGGTTCCGCGGCGGCACGTTGGGGATGTCGGTCGCGTGGAACCACGGCGTGGTGTGCATGCGCTCGTCGAGGTCGGTCTCCTGGGTGTCCACGTGCCGGTCGAAGTGGATGATCCCGAGGTTGCCCGACAGGTGCTCGGCCACGCCGCGCACGGTCGGGTACCCGATGGAGTGGTCCCCGCCCAGGACGACCGGGAACGCCCCGCTGGAGTAGACGTGCGAGACGGCCTTGGAGATCTGGTCGAAGGTCTTCTCGATGTTGCCGGGGATGGTGAACACGTCCCCGAGGTCGGCCATCGTGATCGACTCGCGCAGGTCCACCCCCAGCTCGAAGCTGTAGGGCCCGTACAGGGCGGAGATCTTCCTGATGCCCTGCGGGCCGAAGCGGGTGCCCGAGCGGTAGGTCGTGCCGCCGTCGAAGGGCGCTCCCATGATCGCCACGTCGTACGCGCCGCAGCGCCGCACGTCCTCGACGTACGGGGCCTTGAGGAAGGTGTTGATCCCCGCGAAGTGCGGCAGCTCGCCCCGGGAGAAGGTCGGGATGCGCCGGTCGACGATGGAGTCGGCGCCCTGCAGGCCCACCTCCAGGGCCCAGGCGACCTCGCGTTCCCAGTTGGTGGTGGGCAGTTCGGCCTCGCGGTCGACGGCGAAGCGGGCCTCGGGGCCGTACCGGTCGGGCCCCGAGGGCCCCGAGGGCGCGGCGCCGGAAGGGCCCTGGCGGGCGGGGTCGGAAGCGGACGGGTGCCAGTGCATGGAGCTCCGATCAGCTCGGAACCCGGCCGGAGGGCAGCCGGGATCGGCCGGCCTCCCGGGCTTTTGTCCCGCCGTGGAACGGCCGCGCGGCCGCCTGCACCTCTCGGACCAGTCCCGCGCCGACGCCTGCGGCCTCACGGTCGTGACGCCCGGCGTCGGCGGCGGCGGAACCCTAGGTGCGCCCCACCACGAGGTGGGTCACTGCAAGTGCATCGCCGGTACGTTTCCTCCGGATTAACACCCCGTTGCAGTCCAGTGACCGAGTGCACGCGCCAGGGCGTCCGGATGGTGGACGAAGTTCGGCGACAGCAGCCGGTCCTCGTAGTAGCGATGGAAGACCGGCGTGGCCGAGGACGAAATGGGAGGGACGATCCAGGTCCAGTCGGCCGGGCAGACCCGTCCCTCCTTCTCCTCTCGTTCCACGTGCATCAGGAAGTGCCTGGCCTCGGTGTGGTGGTCCGTCATCGTCACCCCCGCCCGCTCGAAGGAGTGCAGGACCGCCACGTTCAGCTCCACCAGCGCGTAGTCCCGCCAGAGCGAGCGGTCGCTCCCGGTGTCCAGCCCCATGCGCCTGGCGATCAGCGGCATCAGGTCGTAGCGGTCGGTGTCGGCCAGGTTGCGGGCGCCGATCTCGGTGCCCATGTACCAGCCGTTGAACGGGGCCGCCCGGTAGCAGACCCCGCCGATCTCCAGGCACATGTTCGAGATGACCGGTACCGCGTGCCAGCGCAGTCCCAGCTGCTCGAACCACGGGTGGGCAGGGTGCGAGAGCGCGACCTCCAGCACGGCGTCGCCGGGGATCGTGGACAGCAGCGGCGGCCCGTCCCCCACCGAGATCGCCAGCGGGAGGACGTCGAAGGGGCTTCCGGGACCGCCTGGCCAGCCCAGCTCGCGCAGCATCGCGGTGAAACCGGTGTAGCGGGGGTCCCCGACGACCGAGCCGTCCTCCGTCGCGTACCCGGCGTAGCGGATGAGCTGCTCGTTCCAGATCCGCGGCCCCGGGGCCCCCGGCCGGTCCTGGGGGAAGACGGTGATCGTCGGGCGGATCCGGCGGCTCGGCGCCGCGTCCCGCAGGTGGTTCACGCACTCGACGGCGACCCCCTCGGCCGTGGTGACGTGCCGCCGGTCGCGCACCCGCAGCGAGCGCCAGTACAGGCGCCCGATGCACCTGCCGCTGTTGCGCCAGGCCACCCTGGCGCCGAAGACCAGCTCACCGGGGGTGTGGGTGTACGTCCCGGTCCTGGCGATCTCCTGCCGGACCTCGCGCAGGCGTTCCCGCAGGACTCCCGCCCCGGGATTCTCCGCGTGGAACAGCCTGAGATAGTCCTCGGCCGCCGCCACGTCGACCGGGGGCACCTCGGGGACGCCACCGAGGACACCGGAGACACAGAGAACACCGGGGAGGCCGGGGACGTCGCGGATCGGATCCGGCGCACGCCGCCGGGACCTTCGCCAGGTCAGCACAGAAAGACCGCCAATTGTGGCTCACGGGCACGGCGACCGTTCCGGGCGGCGCGATGCCCTGAACGCGGCGGCCCTTCCCCGCTGCGATCGCTGTTGTCCGCGGCAACCGCGCGTCGGCTCACTCACCGCGATCAGGGCGGCACCGGGCGCGGCGTTCCTTATTTTCTGTGATTCACCGTGGTTTGTCCGGCGAATCGCGACGTGAGAGGCCGTCCGAATCGGGCCGGAAGAACGGCGAAGGCCCCGGAAGCGGGGCTTCCGGGGCCTTTCAACGGGCTCCCGCGATAGGACTCGAACCTATAACCTGCCGGTTAACAGCCGGCTGCTCTGCCGATTGAGCTACACGGGATTGCGCTTTGCGCTGGTCGGGCCGGGTGTTCCCCGTTCCTTGCGGCGCAGGAATAGATTAGCGCACTCCATGGGTGTGTGTCGCATCGATACTCCGGGGTAGGTGCGAGGCGAGGCGATCCGCGAGTGATCACAGGACAGGGTCCGCGGAACATGCTTGTGGAGGTGGACATGCGTTATCGACTGATGCTCGGGGTGGGGTTCGCGGTCGGCTACATCCTGGGGAGCCGCGCCGGCCGGGAACGGTACGAGCAGATCAAGCGGCTGGCCCAGCGGGTCTCCGACAACCCCTCGGTGCAGGAGACGGCGGGCCTGATGGGCGCCAAGGTCTCCAAGGCGACGGGCGTGGCGAGGACCAAGGTGAGCGACGTGGCCAGGAACCGGCTGCCGTTCCTGCGCTCGGCCAACGGCTGGCACGGCGACGAGCACGACGACACGGGCACCGGCTGGCCGGACAACCAGAGGACCAACGCGCCCTACTGATCCTTCCAGCCGCCGCCCCGTCGGCACCCACGGGCCGGGAACGGCCCGCCGGTGCGAAAGGCCCCTTCAGGGGCCTTTCGCGTTTCCGGAGCTCTCAGACGCCGAAGCTCCGGCGGGTCTCCTCAAGCGCCTGCTCCGCGAGGGCGCGCAGGCCCGGGTCCTGCGGATCGAGACCGGAGTCGAAGACGAACTCCCAGATCAGCTGATCGCCGTCGGTCTTCCTCGCCACCAGCCGCACTCCCCCTCGCGCGTCCAGCGGGACGTACTGGTTGACCACGATCGAGGCGGTCACCCGCTCCCGCACGGTCTCGGGGATCCGGCCGGGCTCGGGCAGCAGTGCCCGGTGCGACCGCCCGTCGGTGGTGCCGACCGTGAGCCCCTCCTCGTCCCACACCCCGCGATCCACCTGGAACCAGGGCAGGCGTTCGCCACCCAGATAGAGGGCCTTGTCCGCGGCGATCACGTAGCCGTCGGGCCCCTCGGCGTAGGTGAGCACCCGGTCACCGGGAACGAGAGCCGCGCGGACCTCGGAGGGCATGCGATTGAAGAGCTTCACCGTTCCACGGTATCCGCCAGCAGGTCGAGGGTGAGCGCGGCCGACCAGGAGAAGTCCCGGCTGCCCCGCCCGCTGCCGTCGAAGGGGTCGAAGCACTCGCGGAAGCCCGCCTGCCGTACGAGACGCAGGGTGCCCGAGCCGAGCACCCGCACCAGTCCCGCCAGGTCGTGCGCGCCCGCCGCCCGCCGCAACAGCCAGTTGGTGTTCACCCAGGACGGCCCGCGCCAGTAGCAGGACCGGTCGAACTGCTGGGCGCGGATCTCGCAGCTCGGCACCGGGTATCCGGCGGCCCCCATGAAGCGGGCCGACTCCAGCACCCTCACCAGCTCCGCGACCCGGTCGGCGGGCATCTCCCGGTCGAGCATCGGCCCGAAGCAGCCGACCGTGCAGACGGGGCTGAGCCGCTCGCCGCGCAGGTCGCGGGCGCGGAAGACGCCGTCGTCCCAGAGACGCTCCAGCAGCGCCGCGCGGATCCGCTCCGCCGCCTCCCGGTGCGGGCCCGCGTCCGCGCCCGCCACCGGGGCCAGCTCGGCGAGAGCCTGGCAGGAGGCGAGCCAGATCCCGTTGAACATCGGGTCCTCGACCGCGAACGGGTGCTCGTCCCGCAGGTAGGCCGGATCGTAGCCGGAGTCCCGGTAGCCCAGGACGAGGGCCATGTAGCGGTCGTGGCGGCTGCCGGGAGGCCGGTCGGAGGGCTCCTCGCGCCGCCGGTAGGCGTGCCGCACCGAGGGCAGCGCCTCCAGCGGCGCGTCCCAGGCGGGGCTGTCGTCCATCCCGGACTCCCACGGATGCACGATCGCGGCCAGCCCTCCCCCGCCGAGGTCCCTGGAGGTGGCGAGGTAGTCGTGCTGGGCGGCGAGCATCGGGTAGATCCGCCGTACGAGGGCCACGGCCGTGTCGCGGTCGGCCGCGTGCCGCCATATCCACCACAGGGCCAGCGCGTGCAGCGGCGGCTGTGTCAGCCCGGAGGTGCACACGGCGTTGGGAGAGGCCGGATGGTCGGGGGAGCGCCAGACCGAGGGGCCGGGGAAGTAGTTCTCCGCGTGGACGGGACGGAAGACGATGTGCGGCAGCATCCCGGTGCCCCACTGCCCCGCCAGCAGGCTGATCAGCTCGGTCCCGGCCCTGCGGGTGTCCCAGCGGGCCAGGCCGATCGCGACGAAGGTGGAGTCCCAGTTCCACTGGTGGGGGTAGAGGCCGGGCGCGGGGACGGTCGCGGACCCCGTCCAGTTCGCGTCGAGCACGGACCACGCCTCGCGCCCGAGTGCGGCGTCGTCGACCGCCGCTCGCGACTCCATCCGCCCAGTCTGCGCCTGTATCGGTCAGGAGAACAGCCCGGCCCGCCCCGAATGCGCCGAAGAGGGGGACGCACGACGCCGGGAACGGCCCCGGCCCCCCGGAAACGAAGGCTTCCGGACGACCGGCGACAGGACCGTCGGAACGCGCGGGACCGGCGACCGGAATCCCCGGATGATCACGACGGCGCGGTTCTCCGAACGACGCGGACCCTCGAACAGCGCGGCCCCCGGACGACGCCGGGCCCCGAACGGCGCGGGCCCCGGGAACGGAGGTTCCCGGGGCCCGCGCCGTGTGGCTCCTCGGTCGAAACGGTCGAGGTGGTTGAAGCGGTCGAGGTGGTTGAAGTAGTCGAAGCGGTCGAAGCGGTCGTGGATCAGTCGAGGTAGTCGCGAAGCATCTGCGCCCTCGTCGGGTGTCTGAGCTTGGCGAGGGTCTTCGACTCGATCTGCCGGATGCGCTCGCGCGTCACGCCGAACTCCCTGCCGACCTCCTCCAAGGTCCGGGGATGCCCGTCCGCGAGCCCGAAGCGCAGCTGGATGATGCGCTGCTCGCGATCGGAGAGGGTCGCGAGGATGTCGTCGAGCTGGTCCTGCAGCATGATGAAGGCCGCCGCCTCCATCGGCACCACCGCGTCGGCGTCCTCGATGAAGTCTCCGAGGTCGGAGTCCTCCTCACCGATCGGCGACTGGAGGGAGACCGGCTCCTGGGCGATCCGCTGGATCTCGATCACCCGGTCGATCGGCAGGTCCATCTCCATCGCGATCTCCTCGGGCGCGGGCTCGCGGCCGAGATCCTGGTGGAGCTGACGCTGGACCCGTACCAGCTTGTTGATCGTCTCGACCATGTGCACCGGAATCCGAATGGTGCGCGCCTGGTCCGCGATGGCCCTGGTGATCGCCTGGCGAATCCACCAGGTGGCATATGTGGAGAACTTGTAGCCCTTGGTGTAGTCGAATTTCTCGACCGCCCGGATGAGCCCGAGGTTGCCCTCCTGGATGAGATCCAGGAACAGCATCCCGCGTCCCACATATCTTTTGGCGATTGACACGACCAGCCGCAGATTGGCCTCGATCAGCCGCTGCTTGGCCCTCGTGCCCTGCCAGGCGAGCTCCTTGAACTCCGGGAACACCATGCGCGAGACGACGCTGGTCAGCTTGTCCTCGGCGAACAGGCCCGCCTCGATGGACTTGGCGAGCTCCACCTCCTCCTCGGCCGTGAGCAAGGGCACCCGGCCGATCTCCCGCAGGTAGATACGGACAAGATCGCTGGTCGGAGCCCTTTTTCCGACATCCTCCTCATCGGGCCGGGCGGGCTCCTCGTCGCCCTGGGGCTCAAGGACCTCCACTCCGTGCTCGGCGAGCATTCGGACGACGCGTTCGAGCGCGTCGGACGGCAGCTCGGACTTGTCGAGAGCGGCGGCCACGTCATCGACCGTGACGCTTCCGCGCTCTCTTCCCTTCGTGACGAGGTCGGCCACCTGGTCTACCGATGGCGGCCCACTTGGCAGCACCGATGCACCCACGGGAGACAGTCTGCTGTATTGGGTCCCCTAAATGGCAGACCTATTTTTGTCACCGGAGGTAAGGCCCCGATCATTATCGGATCGAGACCTTATTCGGGTTTGGTGGAATCGCCCTCCGGATATTAATGCCATTTACGCCGTCAGCTCCCGGCGGCGCGATCCTTGAGCACCCGCCGCTGCTGTTCCAGCGCGACCAGCTCGCCGAACAGCCGGTTGTACTCCTGCTGCTCGTCGACCGGGTTGGTCCGCTGCATCCTCGACTTGAGCTGCTCGATGGCCCGCGCCACCGAGACGAGCTCCAGGGCCGCCAGCATGGCCGAGGCGTAGCGCTCCTCGCTCGCCAGGTCGGCCCGCAGCTCCTCCACCGCGAACCGGGTGACGACCCCGCGCAGGGCGTCCTCGGCGCCGCCGAGCAGCAGGTCGACCCACTCGCGCCCGCCCTGCCCCGCCGTGGCGGTGCCGCCGGAGCCGACGATCAGCCGGTAGAGGGCCGCGTGCTCGGGAAGCGTGAACGCCTCCGCCCCCAGCGCCTCGAAGCCCGGGCCGAGCAACGCGGGACGCTGCACGGCCAGCCGCAGCACCTCCGCCTCGGTCCGTACGCCGGGGTCGGTGAGGTCGGCGACCTTGCGGGGCCCCGCGGGGCGCTGGGCGCGCGGCTGGGCGGCGGCCGCGGAGACCTCGGTGATCCGGTCGAGGACGAAGCGCTCGTTGTTGAAGCCCAGCCACCGGTCGAGGTCGACGGCGTACAGCTGGCGCAGGGACCTGTCCTTGATGCCGGCCACGATCGGGGCGGCGGCGTCGAGGGCGGAGAGCCGCCCCTCGTTGGTGCTCACGTCGTAGCGGGAGATCACGCTGCGGATGGCGAACGCGAACAGCGGCTCGCGCCCGGCGATCAGGTCGCGCACGGCCGCCTCGCCCTGCCTGACGCGCAGGTCGCACGGGTCGAGGCCGTCGGCCTGCACGGCGACGAAGGTCTGGGTGACGAACTTCTGCTCGTCGGCGAAGGCGCGCAGCGCCGCCTTCTGGCCCGCCGCGTCGCCGTCGAAGGTGAAGACCACCTCGCCGTGCGACCCCGACTGGTCGAGCAGCAGCCGCCTGAGCACCTTGATGTGCTCCTCGCCGAACGCGGTGCCGCAGGTGGCCACCGCCGTCGGCACGCCCGACAGGTGGCAGGCCATCACGTCGGTGTAGCCCTCGACGATCACGGCCTGGGAGCGCTTGGAGATCTCGCGCTTGGCCAGGTCGACGCCGTAGAGGACCTCGCTCTTCTTGTAGAGGGGGCTTTCCGGGGTGTTCAGGTATTTCGGGCCGTCTTCGGCGTCGTTCAGTTTCCGGGCGCCGAAGCCGATGACGTCGCCGGTTATGTCGCGGATGGGCCAGACCAGCCGTCCCCTGAAACGGTCGATCGGGCCGCGCCGCCCCTCCTTGGCCAGCCCGCCCTTGATCAGCTCCGCGCTGGTGAAGCCCCGGCCCATCAGGTGCCGCGAGAGGGCCTCCCACTCGGCCGGGGCGTATCCGACGCCGAAGCGCTCGGCGTCGACCCGCTCGAACCCGCGCTCCGACAGGAACCTGCGCCCGATCGCGGCGTCGGGGGCCGACAGCTTCGAGACGTAGAACTCCGCCGCCGCCTTGTGTGCCTCGATCAGGCGGATGCGCTCGCCCTGCTCGCGCCCGGGGACGTAGCCGCCCTGCTCGTAGCGGAGCTGGACGCCCGCCCGTCCGGCCAGCCGCTCGACCGCCTCGCCGAACGACAGGTGCTCCAGGCGCCGGACGAAGGTGATGACGTCACCGCCCTCGGCGCACCCGAAGCAGTACCAGTATCCCCGGGTGGGGGTCACGTTGAAGGACGGGCTCTTCTCCTCATGGAAGGGACAGAGCCCTTTCAGGTTGCCGCCGCCAGCGTTGCGGAGCTGGATGTGCTCGCCCACGATGTCGGCGATCGGTGAGCGCTCCCGTACGAGCGCGATGTCCTCATCACTGATCCGGCCTGCCACGCCGCGAGTCTAGTCCGGCCCCCCGACAGGTAGGGGCGACGAGTGCGCCCGCTCCCGTACCGATCTTCCGGCAGGCCGGGACGCCACTGCCGGGACGGGAGGGACAGGAGGAACGACGACTTTCCCGAAGTGGTCGTGACCAATCAGGACGTCGGTTACAAAGGTAAAGGCGGATTCTCGATAATGTACGCGGGTGGAGATCATGCGATCGGGGCATATAGCACGATTGGCCGCTGTGACCGGTGCGGTACTCGTCACCGGCGCCTGCGCGTCGCCGGGCGGGGTGGCGGGCATCGGCACGGCCGTCCCGACCCCCGGGGCGGAGTCCGCGGCCGGGTCACCGGCCTCGTCGGTCACCGCGACCATGCCCGAGGCGACCCCGACCCCGGTCCCCCGGACCGCGGTCGACCGCCCCAAGGCCGACCCCCCGGTGCGGGTCCCGCCGCCGAAGGTTTCCAAGCACACCTACGCCTTCCCGGTGAAGGGCTGCTCGGTCACCTACGAGAGCAGGCTCCTGGTGCTGCCCAAGACCACCATCTGGGCGGGCAAGGGCTGCTCGTTCGTCTCGCCGGTGAACGGCGTGGTCGACGAGGTCAACACCAAGAACCGGTGGAAGCCCTCCACCGACCGCGGCGCCGACCGCGAGGGCCGGTTCGTCACGGTCGTCGGTGACGACGGCGTACGCTACCTCGGCGGCCACCTGGACAAGGTCGCCCTGGGGATCAGGCCGGGGCTGCGCGTCGGCGCCGGTCAGCTGCTGGGCCAGATCGGCAACTCGGGCAACGCCCGCTCGACCGCGAGCAACCTCTACTTCGCGATCTCCTGGAAGACCTCCCCCACGATGTGGTGGGTGCGCCGGGGCATGGTCGAGCCCTGGGACTACCTGGACGCCTGGCTGAAGGGAAATCCCACGCTCTCCCCCAGGGAGGAGATGCAGACGGTGCTGAACCGGACCGGCTCGGCTCCCCGCTGCTTCACCCTGTGCGCGTCGAAGCCACAGCCGACGAAGAAGCCCACCAGGAGGCCGGAGCCGGAGGAGCCGGAGCAGATCCCGCTGCGCACCGGCCCGCTGTAAGGCCGGGAACGTGACACGGCGGGCCCCGGCGGGCCCGTCCACGTCGCCGCCCGGGAGCGGAGCGCCGGAGCCGGACACGGGCATGCCCTGTCCCGGGTGCGGCCCGTCAACGGTGGTCCTTGTCGCCGGGCCCGTCAGCGGCCCGTCAGGGTGCGGTGCCAGGCGACCGCGGAGGTGTCGGTGAGCGAGGCGATCTGGTCGACGACCACGCGGAGCCGCCCGGCGTCGCCGTCGGCCCTGGTGAAGGCGAGCCTGAACGCGGGCTCCAGGGTGCCGGGGGCGCCCGGCGTGATGTGGTGGGCCAGGTCGTGGATGAGCTCGCGCTGCCTGGCCTGGTTGGCGTTGTGCGCGTCGCTCGCCATCACGTAGTGGGCCGTGACCCCCTTGAGCAGCGCGCACTCCAGCCGGGTGGCCCTGGGCACGATCAGGTCGGCGCTGTAGCGCCCGGCGGCGGGTCCGTACGCCTCGCGGGTGGCGACCTCCGCGGACTTGCAGAAGTGGCCGATGAGCGAGCTGGTCAGCCCCTTGATCGCGGCGAGGTCGGCGAGCGAGCGGTCGAAGTGGCGGGGCCAGAGCGGCTGGGTGATCAGGCGGCCGAAGAGGTCCTCCAGCTCGCCGGGCTCGGCGTCGGGGGCGTACCACTCGCGGGTGGTCGCGCAGACCTCGCGGCGCTCGGAGGGGTCGCGCATCGCCTCCAGCACCACGCCGCCGGAGTGCAGGGCGTCCTCCAGGTCGTGCACGGAGTAGGCGACGTCGTCGGCCCAGTCCATGATCTGGGCCTCGAAGCTGACCTGTCCCTCCGGCGCGCCCTCCCTGATCCACTCGAAGACCGGCAGGTCGTCGTCGTAGACGCAGTACTTGGCGCTTCGCTCGCGGGTCCACGGGTATTTGACGGCGGCGTCCAGGGAAGCGCGGGTGAGGTTGAGCCCGGCACTGCGGCCGTCCTCGGTGACGACCTTGGCCTCCAGCCGGGTCAGCAGGCGCAGGCTCTGCGCGTTGCCCTCGAAGCCCCCGCACCCGGCGGCGACCTCGTTGAGCGCCGTCTCCCCGTTGTGGCCGAACGGCGGGTGGCCGAGGTCGTGGGCCAGGCAGGCGGTCTCCATCAGGTCGGGGTTGCGGCCGAGGGTCTCCCCCATCTCGCGGCCGATCTGCGCGCACTCCAGGGAGTGGGTGAGGCGGGTGCGGGGGATGTGCTGGCCGCTGCCGAAGGTCTCTCCCGGGCCGACGACCTGGGTCTTGGCGGCGAGGCGGCGGAGCCCGGCGCTGTGCAGCACCCGCGCCCGATCGCGCTCGAACGGGCCTCTGCCGGGGTTGCCGGGCGGTTCCGGCACCCACCTGGCCTGATCGTGTTCGTCGTAGCCGTGCATAAGTGCCCTGATTTTATCCGCGAAAGGGCCCTCCCATGCCGAACGGCGAGAAAACAGCTGGTTACCGGGTATGTGGCGCCGTTCCTCACCCGTACGCGCGGCGGCCCCGGCGGCTCGGGCGGCTCGCCGGGAGCGGTCCATCAGACGCGTGACCGGGCCCGCGGCCGCCCCGGTGAGGGTGGGGCGGGCCGCGGGGACCGGCTCCGCGAGGCGTCGCCCCCGGCGGTGCCGGGGCGCCTCGCGAAGTAGGCGGGGGTCAGCGAGGGTCGGGGGGTCCTTCGAAGTGAAGCGGGCGGGGGTCAGCGGGTGTCGGAGCCGCCGCACACCAGGGTGGCGCGGGCGGCCTCCAGCCGGGCGACCGGGATGCGGAACGGCGAGCAGGACACGTAGTCGAGACCGGCCTGGTGGCAGAAGTGGATAGAGTCCGGGTCGCCGCCGTGCTCGCCGCAGATGCCCAGCTTCAGGTCCGGACGGGTCGCGCGGCCCCGCTCGACGGCGATCTCGACGAGCCTGCCGACGCCGTCGCGGTCCAGGGTCTCGAACGGGGAGACGCCGAAGACGCCCAGTTCCAGGTACTTGGCGAAGAAGGCGGCCTCGACGTCGTCGCGGGAGAAGCCCCAGGTCATCTGGGTCAGGTCGTTGGTGCCGAAGGAGAAGAACTGGGCGGCCTCGGCGATCTGGTCGGCGGTCAGCGCCGCGCGGGGCACCTCGATCATCGTGCCGATCAGCGCGTCGACGCCGGTCTCCTCCAGGATCCGCCGGGCCTCGTCCTTGACGTGCTCCAGCTCCTGGACGGCGGCCACCAGCGGAATCATGATCTCCGGGCGGCTGCCGGGCACGGCCCTGGCCGCCGCGGCGATCGCCCGGACCTGCATGGCGAACACTCCGGGGATGACCAGGCCGAGCCGCACGCCGCGCAGGCCCAGCATCGGGTTCTCCTCATGGAGCCGCTTGAGCGCGACCAGGAGCTTGCGGTCCTTCTCCTCCACCGCGTCACCGGCGAGGGCGACCTTCACCGACAGCTCGGTGTAGTCGGGCAGGAACTCGTGCAGCGGCGGGTCGATCAGGCGGATCGTGACGGGCATGCCCTCCATCGCCTGGAAGATCTTCGTGAAGTCCGCCCGCTGCAGCGGCTCCAGCGCCTCCAGCGCCCGCTCGCGCTCCTCGGCGGAGGTGGCGAGCACCAGGTCCTCGACCAGGCCACGGCGGTCGCCGAGGAACATGTGCTCGGTACGGCAGAGGCCGATGCCCTGGGCGCCGAACCTGCGCGCCCTGGCGGAGTCCTCGCCGGTGTCGGCGTTGGCGCGCACGTCCATCCGGCGTACCTCGTCGGCGTGGGACATGATCCGGTGCACGGCGCGGACGAGCTCGTCGTCCCGGTCGCCCGAGCCCTCGAAGTACTCCACGACCGGGGAGGGGACGACGGGCACCTCGCCGAGGTAGACGGCTCCGCTGGTGCCGTCGATGGAGATGACGTCTCCCTCGGAGACCACGAGGCCGGAGGCCGTGGTGAACGCGCGGTCGGCGGCGGAGACCTCCAGCTCCTCGGCGCCGCAGACACAGGTCTTGCCCATGCCCCTGGCGACCACGGCGGCGTGCGAGGTCTTGCCCCCGCGGCTCGTCAGCACGCCCTGGGCGGCGATCATCCCGGCCAGGTCGTCGGGGTTGGTCTCGCGGCGGACCAGGATGACGGCCTCCCCGCTCTCCGCGAGCTCGACGGCCCTGGGCGTGGAGAAGACGGCCTTGCCGACGGCCGCGCCCGGCGAGGCGTTCATCCCCCTGGCGATCACCTTGCTCCCGGCGTCCTCGGCGAACCGGGGGAACATGAGCTGGGCGAGCTGGTCGCCGGTCACCCGGGTCACGGCCTCGTCGAGGTCGATCACGCCCTGGTCGACGAGCTGCACGGCGATGCGGAACGCGGCGCCCGGGGTCCGCTTGCCCACCCGGGTCTGGAGCATCCAGAGCTTGCCGCGCTCGACCGTGAACTCGATGTCGCACAGGTCGCGGTAGTGGTCCTCCAGCGTCTTCATGGTCCGCATGAGCTCGTCGTAGACGGGCTTGTCGATGCCCTCCAGCTCCTGCAGCCGCATGGTGTTGCGGATGCCCGCGACGACGTCCTCGCCCTGGGCGTTCTGCAGGTAGTCGCCGTACACGCCCTGCTGGCCGCTGCCGGGGTCGCGGGTGAAGGCCACGCCGGTGCCGGAGTCCATGCCGCAGTTGCCGAAGACCATCGAGCAGACGCTGACCGCCGTGCCCAGGTGGGCCGGGATGCGCTCCTGGCGGCGGTACAGGACCGCGCGCGGGGCGTTCCACGACGCGAACACGGCCTCCACCGCCATGCTCATCTGCTGGTACGGGTCGGCGGGGAAGTCCTCGCCCGTCCTGTCGCGCACGATCTCCTTGTACGTCGCGACCAGGCGCCTGAAGTCGGCCGCCTCCAGCTCCAGGTCGTCGCGGCCGTCCTTGAGCTCCTCCAGCGCGTCGTCGAAGAGCTCGCCGTCGATGTCCTGGACGGTCTTGCCGAACATCTGGATGAGGCGCCGGTAGGAGTCCCAGGCGAAGCGCTCGTTGCCGCCCGCCTGCTTGGCCAGCCCGTGCACCGAGTCGTCGTTGAGCCCGATGTTGAGGACGGTCTCCATCATGCCGGGCATGGAGAACGCGGCCCCGGAGCGCACGCTCACCAGGAGCGGGTCGTCGGCCTGGCCCAGTTTCCGGCCCATCGCGGTCTCCAGTGCGGTCAGGTGCCCGGAGACCTCCTCCCGCATCCCCTCGGGAAGGATCCCGTCCGCGAGGAAGCTCCGGCACGCCTCGGTGGTGATGGTGAAGCCGGGGGGCACCGGCAGCCCGAGGTTGGTCATCTCGGCGAGGTTCGCCCCCTTGCCGCCGAGCAGGTCCCTGAGATCTTTGTTGCCCTCGGTGAAGTCGTAAACGTACTTCGGCACGGTTGCTCCTTATGCGACTTCAGTCGGCGTCTGGTTCCGCCTCTCTCCGGACTCTACCGACGAACACGGCGATGAAACGGCACTCACCACACGGAACAGCATCATCGCAGCTCAAAGCGGGCAAACCGGTCTAATCCAATTCAAATCCAGCCCAAATGCGCGAGGATATCGATCACCTCGAAAATTGGTTTACACCAATTGGTATAAACCAATTCCCCGCCCATTCAAACCCGTTCACAGCCGGTTCAGCGACCCGCCAGACCGGCCTCGGCGAGAGGATTCAGGTCCGGAACCTCCCCCTCCGCCGGGCCCGCGCCGGACGGCAGCCACAGCACGAACACGCTTCCCTCACCCAGCCGGGAGAACAGGCGCACGTGCCCGCCGTGCGACTCCACGATCTGCCGGACGATCGCCAGGCCCAGCCCGCTGTGCCGGTCACGGCGGCTGGTCTGGCCCCGCCAGAACCGGTCGAACACCCGCGCGTGGTCGTCCTCGGGCACCCCGGGCCCGGCGTCGCGCACCGCCACCCAGATCCAGCCCCTGGTACGGCCCGCCGCCACGACGACCTCGCTCCCGCCGGGCGCGAGCCGTACCGCGTTGGAGAGCAGGTTGCCCACGGCCCGGCGCAGGGCGTCGTGGTCCCCCACCCCGCGCAGCCCGGCGGGCAGCGCCCGGCGGATCGACAGCCCGCGCCCGGCCGCGAGCGTGGTGAACTCCTCGGCCGCCTCGGCGGCCAGCGCCCCCACGTCCACCTCGGCGTCGGCCAGCGCGGGCGCGGACCGGCGCGCGGTCGCCAGCAGGTCCTCGACCAGGCGGGTCATCCGGGTGGTGGCCCGGTCCACGATGGCCACCGCGCGCATCCGCTCCTCCTCGGTGCTGTCGGGCGAGGCGAGGACCGCGTCCACGTTGGCCCGGATGATGGCCAGCGGGCTGCGCAGCTCGTGGGAGGCGTCGTCGATCAGCTGCCGCTGCGCCAGGAAGGCGCCCTCCAGGCGGCCGAGCATGGTGTCGACGGTGTCGGCGAGGTCGCGCAGCTCGTCCTTCGGGCCGGTGAGCAGGATCCGCCGCGACAGGTCGGTGCCCTGGATCTCGGCGGCGGCCCTGGTGATCGAGCGCACCGGCCGCAGCACCCGGCCCGAGAGGACCCAGCCGATGCCGAAGCTCGCCAGGAAGAGCCCGCCCAGGGTGAGGAACGAGTAGTCGCGCAGGGTCCGGAGGGTGAGCAGGTTGACCGCGTTCTCGACCTCGGCGAGCTCGACGACGGGGGCCTTGCCGATGTAGCGCTCGGTGTCGACGCTGTAGAGCTTGGCCTGCTGGACGGTGTAGGGCCGCTCCTCGGCGCTCTTGGCCACGGCGACGTACAGCAGGCCGAGGACGAGCGCGGAGAGCAGGAACAGCAGGCCGGAATACAGGACGGTCAGCCGGAAGCGGATCGTCTGCACGAAGGAGAGCCTCACGTGTCCTCCCGCAGCCGGTAGCCCTTGCTGACCACGGTCTCGATCACGGCGTCGGCGCCGAGCTTGCGCCGCAGGTTCCCGACCGTCACCCGCACGGTGTTGGTGAACGGGTCGGTGTGCTCGTCCCAGACGTGCTCCAGCAGCTCCTCGGCGGAGACGACGTGCCCGGGACGGGTCATCAGGTAGTGCAGGACACCGAACTCCTTGGGGGTGAGCCCCAGCTCGCGCCCGGTCGAGTGGGCCTCCACCCGGGAGGTGTCCAGCCGCAGCGACCCCACCTGCAGGATCGCGGTGCCGCCGCCCGGCTCCCTGCGGAGCAGCGCGCGGACGCGGGCCAGGAGCTCGGGGAAGGCGAACGGTTTGACCAGGTAGTCGTCGGCGCCCTCGTCCAGCCCCCTGACCCGGTCGTCCAGCCGGTCCCGCGCGGTCACCATGATGATCCGCACGGCCTGGCCCTGGTCGGTCCCGCGCAGTGCCCGGCACACCTCGAAGCCGTCCCCTCCGGGCAGGTTGAGGTCGAGAAGGACCAGGTCATAGGAGTTGACCTGGAGCTTCTCCCGCGCCTGGGCCACGTCGCAGGCGACGTCGACCGCGTATCCGGCCCGGACGAGCCCCACGCGCAGGGCGTCGACCAGGTCTTCCTCATCTTCGACAACGAGCAGTCGCATGGTACGAACCTAGGTCGTGCGCGGCCGGAAACGCGGATGCCACCGCCATACCGCTCTCCTGTTCCCTCGCATTCCCTCGCATTCCCTTCACTCCGCTCCCGTTCGCTCCCGGAGGCACGGCCGTCTCCGTTCACTCTCGGATGATGCGTTCGGCGACGGGCGCCGCCCTGTCGATCGGGATGGCGAAGCCGATGCCGATCGATCCGGTCCCGCGCCGGGAGAGCGTCGCGATCGCGGTGTTGACCCCGACCACCTCGCCCCGGGCGTTGACCAGCGGTCCCCCCGAGTTGCCGGGATTGATGGAGGCGTCGGTCTGCAACGCGGTCTGCCCGCGCCCGCCCAGCCGCACCTGACGGTCGAGGGCGCTGACGATGCCGCCGGTGACCGTACCGGCCAGGCCGAGCGGGGAGCCGATGGCGAGCACCTGCTCCCCCACCGCGAGGTCCGCGGACCTCCCCAGCTCGGCGGGGACCAGCCCGCGGGCGTCGTCCACCCTGAGCACCGCGAGGTCGTACGCCTCGTCGGTGCCCACGACGACGGCGGGCAGCCGCCGCCCGTCGCCGAGCACGACGGTGACGCTCGCGCCACCGGCCAGGACGTGCGCGTTGGTGAGCAGGTGCCCGGCGCCGTCGATCACGAAGCCGGAGCCCGAGCCCCGGCCGGACTCGACCGACACGACGCTCGGCAGCACCCTGGCCGCCGTACCGCTGAGGCCGCCCGCGACCCCCGCCGGACCGGAAGGGCCGGAAGGGCCCGCGGTGGATCGGGGCAGCGCCACGGGCGCGGCCCGCTCCTCCCCCGCCAGCCGGGCCGCCGCGACGCCCGACGCGCCACCGGTGACCACGGCGACGAGCGCCGCGGCGACCAGGACGCGCCCGGCCCCCGCCTTCCTCGCGGTGGTCACCTTGCCCGGTTGCGGGCCGATCTCCAGCTGTGGCGCGGCCGGAGGCGGTTCTCCCGGCGTGAAACCCGGTCCGCGGGGCCGTCCGAGCCCCGGGGGCCGATCGTGTGACGTCACCATGGCCGACTCCTCACAGGATCCTCGAGAACCAGAACAGGGAGGTCCCGGCCGCCACGACCGCGCCGAGCAGGGCCACCCCGACGAACCACGGCCAGACCTCCTGCCGCTCGGTCCGGTAGCCCACCGAGCTGCCGATGTCGTCGTACACCGCCCGCAACTCGCCGCCGGAGGCCGCCTCGTAGAAACCCCCGCCGGTGCTCTCCGCCAGCTCGCGCAGCGCCGGGCCGTCCACCGGCACCTGCGTCTCCCGGCCGCCCATCTGGATCGTGCCGCCGGAGGTGCCGTACGCGATGGTCGAGACCGGTACGCGCCGGGAGGCCGCCTCCCGCGCCGCCAGCTCCGGCGTCCGCCCCATGGTGCTCGACCCGTCGGACATCAGCACGATGTGGGCGGGCGGCCTCTCCTGCCCCTCCTCGCCGCCTTCCAGGGCGTCGATCGCGTCCAGGGACGAGAACACCGCCTCGCCGATGGCCGTACCGGAGTCCGTGGTGAGCCGGTCGATCGCGGACAGCACCGCCGCCCTGTCGGCGGTGGGCGGCACGCTCACCGAGGCCGACGACGAGAACGTGACCAGGCCCAGGTTGAACCGGGAGGGCAGGTCCCCGACGAAGCGCCGCGCGGCCTCCCGCGCCGCCGCGAACCGGTTCGGCGCCACGTCCGTGGCCTGCATCGACGCGGAGACGTCGAACGCCACGATGATCGTCGCCTGCTCCCTCGGGACCCGCACCTCGGCCGTCGGCCGCGCGAACCCGACGACGAGGAGCACCAGCATCCCCATGAACGCCGCGGCGGGCACGTGCCTGCGCCACCCGGGTCCCTTGGGCGCGAGCCTGTCCAGCAGGTCCAGGTTGGTGAACCGCAGGGCGTACCGGCTGCGCCGCAGGTACATGACCACGTAGAGAACCGCGATCAGCAGGGCGGGCACCAGCAGCCACAACCAGACGGGAGACAGGAACGTCACGCCACACCCCCTCTCGTCCCCTGCGCCCCGCGCCCCCGCGCCAGGCGGCGCCGCAGCATGACGTGACGGACCAGATCGCGGACCCAGTCGCGATCGGTGTCCAGTCGCAGGTGCGCGGCCCCGCACCGGCGCAGGGCGGTCGCGATGGCCGCCCGCTGGCCCGCGGCGGCCTCGGCGTAGCGCTCGCGGAGGCGGGCACCGGCCGTGGACACCTCCCTGCGGCGGCCGGTCTCCGGGTCGACGAGGGTGAGCACCCCCACGTCGGGCAGGGTCAGCTCCCTGGGGTCGACGACCTCCACCGCGAGGAGCTGGTGGCGGAGCGCGAGATGGCGCAACGGCCTATCCCAGGTCTCCGGGGGGTCGAGGAAGTCCGATACGACGACCACGAGCCCGCGGCGGCGCACGGCGCGGCGCAGGTCGTCGGCGGCCTGGCCGACACGCGGCGCCGGGACGCCCGGCTCGGTACGCGGCAGCGCGAACACCGCGCCGAGCAGCGCCATGAGATGCGGGCGCCCGCTCCTGGCGGGGAACCGCCGGACCTCGCCGCCGTGCAGGACGTGCGCCCCGACGCGGTTGCCCGTCCGCTCGGTGAGGAACCCGACCGCCGCGACGGCGGCGAGCGCGAGCTCCCTCTTCTCCATCAGCGCGGTGCCGAAGTCCATGCTGGCGCTGGCGTCGAGCAGCACCCAGGTCTCCAGCTCCCGATCGGCGATCATGTCCCGGACGTGCGGCTCCGTCGTGCGTGCGGTGACGTTCCAGTCCATCCGGCGCACGTCGTCACCCGGCGCGTACGGCCTCGCCTCGGCGAGCTCGCCACCGGGCCCGGGGGTGAGCCCCCGGTGGTCGCCCTGGAGCAGCCCGTCGAGGCGCCTGACGACCGTCAGCTCCAGCCGCCGGAGCACCCGCTCGGACAGCAGGTGCCGCATCAGGCCGCCTCTCCCTGCCCGGGGGCGATCCTGGGCATCGGGATCGCCGCGGCCACCCGGTCCACGATGTGCCGGGGGGAGACGTCGTCGGCCAGCGCGTCGAACGACGGCACCAGCCGGTGCGCGATCACGTCACCGGCCAGGTCCGCGACGTCCTCGGGCAGCACGTAGTCGCGCCCGCGCAGCAGCGCCAGCGCGCGGGCCGCGGCGACCAGGCCGAGCGTCGCCCGCGGGCTCGCGCCGAAGGCGAGCAGCGGTGCGACGTCCGCCAGCCCGAACCGCGCGGGCTCCCTGGTCGCGTACACCAGCCGGACCGCGTACTCGGCGACGGCGTGGTGGACGAAGACGTCGTCCACGGCCGCCTGGAGCGCCAGCAGCCGCTGGGAGTCGAGCACCCGCCGGGAGACCGGCCGGCCGGCGCTCATCCGGTAGAGGATCGCGAGTTCCTCGGACTCGCTCGGGTAGCCCACGTCGATCTTCATCAGGAAGCGGTCCCGCTGGGCCTCGGGCAGGTGGTAGACGCCCTCGGACTCGATCGGGTTCTGGGTCGCCAGGACCAGGAACGGCGCGGGCACCGGGTGGGTGCGCCCGCCGATGCTCACCTGCCGCTCGGCCATCACCTCCAGCAGCGCCGACTGGACCTTCGCCGGGGCCCTGTTGATCTCGTCGGCGAGCACGAAGTTCGCCATCACCGGGCCCAGCTCGACGTCGAAGCTCTCCGTGGACGGCCGGTAGATACGGGTGCCGACGATGTCGGCGGGCACCAGGTCGGGAGTGAACTGGATCCGGGCGAACGAGCCGCCCACGACACCCGCGAGCGTCTCGGCCGCCAGCGTCTTGGCGATGCCGGGGACCCCCTCCAGGAGGCAGTGCCCCCGGGCGAGGACCGCGACGAGCAGGCGTTCGACCATCCGGTCCTGACCGACGATCACCCGCTTGACCTCGAACAGCGCCCGCCCGAGCACGGCGCTCTCCGTCTTTTCCGTCCTTTCCCTCTTTTCCGCCTCGTACGGGATCTCCCTCACGGGGTCGGTGTACTCGTTCACGGGGCGGTCGCGGAGGTCGAGGCCGGGCAGTCGTCGACGAGCAGCCGCAGCTCGATCGCGTCGCTTGCCGGTCGCGGGTCGGCGTGAGCGGCACTTCCCGTGAGCAGGAAGACGACCCCGCCGAGAGCCACGACCCCCGGAACGGTCTTCCAAGGTGATACGCGCGCCATCGTTCTTCCCTTCGTCGAACGAACGATCACTCTGATGTCATCAAAAGCCCCCGAAAACCGCCGTAAGCCTGCTTTTTATCTCGTCTTTCGCCCCGGGCGGGGAGACCGCCGGGAAAGAGCGACGGCCGGCGCCCCCCGGGTGCGGGGGGCGCCGGCCGTGGCGGGTCGGGCGGGGCGAGTTGGGCGGGGAGGGCGGGGAGGGCCTCAGTCGTTGAGGTGCTGACGGAGGTAGGCGTCGACCTGGTCGAGCGCCACGCGCTCCTGGGCCATCGAGTCGCGCTCGCGGATGGTCACCGCCTGGTCGTCGAGGGTGTCGAAGTCGACGGTGATGCAGAACGGCGTGCCGATCTCGTCCTGGCGGCGGTAGCGGCGGCCGATCGCCCCCGCGTCGTCGAACTCCACGTTCCAGCGGCGGCGGAGCTGGGCCGCCAGGTCCTTGGCCTTGGGCGACAGGTCGGCGTTGCGCGACAGCGGGAGCACCGCGACCTTGACCGGCGCGAGCCGGTGGTCGAGGCGCATGACCGTGCGCTTCTCCATGACGCCCTTGGCGTTGGGCGCCTCGTCCTCGGTGTAGGCGTCGATCAGGAAGGTGAGCGTGGCCCGGTCGACACCGGCGGCCGGCTCGATCACGTACGGGACGTAGCGCTCACCGGTGTCCTGCTCGAAGAAGCTCAGGTCGGTGCCGGAGGCCTTGCCGTGCGCGGTCAGGTCGAAGTCGGTGCGGTTGGCGACGCCCTCAAGCTCGCCCCACTCGGTGCCGGTGAAGTTGAAGCGGTACTCGATGTCGACGGTCCGCTTGGAGTAGTGGGAGAGCTTGTCCTTCGGGTGCTCGTAGATGCGCAGGTTGTCCTTGTTGATGCCCAGGTCGGTGTACCAGCGGAAACGCTCGTCGATCCAGTACTGGTGCCACTCCTCGTCGCTGCCCGGCTTGACGAAGAACTCCATCTCCATCTGCTCGAACTCGCGGGTGCGGAAGATGAAGTTGCCCGGGGTGATCTCGTTGCGGAACGACTTGCCGATCTGGCCGATGCCGAACGGGACCTTCCTGCGCGCCGACTGCTGCACGTTGAGGTAGTTGATGAAGATGCCCTGGGCGGTCTCGGGACGCAGGTAGGCGAGGCCCGACTCGTCCTCGACCGCGCCGAGGTAGGTCTTCAGCAGGCCGCTGAACTGCTTCGGCGAGGTGAAGGAGCCCTTGTTGCCGCAGTTGGGGCAGGTGATGTCGGCCAGGCCGTTGACGGGCTGCTTCCCGTGTTTCTCGGCGTAGGCCTCTTCGAGGTGGTCGGCCCGGTAGCGCTTGTGGCACGACTGGCACTCGGTCAGCGGGTCCGTGAAGGTCTCCACGTGGCCGCTGGCCTGCCACACCTCGCGGGCCAGGATCACCGATGAGTCGAGGCCGACCACGTCGTCACGCCCCTGCACCACGGTCTTCCACCACTGCCGCTTCACGTTGCTCTTGAGCTCCACGCCCAGCGGACCGTAGTCCCACGACGCGCGCAGGCCGCCGTAGATCTCGCTGGAGGGATACACAAGACCGCGCCGCTTGGCGAGGCTGACGATGGTGTCCATGATGTCCGTACGGCGTGCCATAAGGGAGAAACTCCATCCGGCTGGAGGTCGGCGAGGAAGTGATTGAGTCTCCAGCTTAGGGGAGACGAGGCCACGGGACGTGCGGATAAACCATGCCGCCCCCCTGTCCCCGGCAAAGCTTCCCAGGGACGTCACAGGGGCGCCGGGCGGGCCTCAGGGGCGCTCGACGTCCTCGAACGCGCTCGGCTCGTTGATCATGAGTGTCATCAGCGGGTACATCGCCATCCGCGCCGCGCCCAGTGCCCTGCGGTAGAAGCCCGCGCCCTCCCACTCGCTGACCAGCGCCCACAGCTCCGGCTCGTCCACCGACCTCGACACCCGGCCGCGCACGTAGCCCGGCTGCCCGGCCAGGGTGTCGACGATCTCGTGGGCCTGGAGCGTGAACTCCTCGGTCTGGCCGGGTGGCACCGAGTAGCGGATGAGAGCGAGCATCCGCCCAGCATGCCAGAGCCCGCCCCCGGCCCCGCCACGCCGCACCCCGGACGCCGCACCCCGGACGCCACGTCCCGAGGTGCCACGTCCCGAGGTGCTCGGCGCCGCCCCGCCGGTCCCGTGCCGCTCCCGGGCGGCGGGCATGTCGTGGCGGGCGCGGTGGCGTTAGGCTCGACCCGTGGCCGACAAGCGTCAGGAACGCCCCGCACACCCGCTGGCACAGCCCCGCCCCAGGCAGGGCAAGCGCCCGCTGCCCCCGGGTGAGCAGTTCTTCACGCCGGGGGCGACCGGGCTGCGGCGGAGGATCGAGCTGCGCAGCGCGGCCCCGCTCGTCTTCCTGTTCCAGCTTCCCCGGTGGATCGCCCCGGTGCTGCTGGTGGTCCTCCTGCTGGCCGGATTCGCGGTGCCGTCCTTCTGGGGCGGTGTCGCCGTGCTTCCGGTGATCGGGTTCGTCGGCTGGCTCGCCTACATGTCGTGGCCGTCCCTGGGGTCCGGGGGGCGTCTCCTGCGCGTCGCGCTGCTCACCTTCCTGATCCTGCTCGCCGCCGACCGCTTCGGCGCCTTCTGACATCTCCTTCCCTTCTAGCGGGACGTGGGCAGGAGGGTGTAGCCGGGGAAGTTGCCGGGCAGGCGCTCGGTCCCCGGCCCCTGGGTGACGGCCCGGACGAGCAGCTCGCCGCCGACGAAGGCCCCCCGCCAGGAGGCGCCGAGCCCGCCGAACAGCTCCTCCCGGTCGCCGCGCGAGCGGGGCGCGTTGATCCCCACCTTGAACGCCCGCACCTCCGGGGCGAGCCGCCTGACGGTCTCCTCGTCGTCGCAGGAGATCGTGGCGACCAGCGCGCCGTTGCTGGCGTTCATCGCGGCGAGCAGTTCGGCCTCGGTGTCGACCAGCACGATGGTGTCGACCGGCCCGAAGGGCTCGGCGTGGAAGAGCGGGGACGAGCGCGGCGGGCCGAGGACGGCGACGGGCGCCAGGTAGCCGGAGGTGTCCTGGCCGGGCAGGAACAGCCCGTCGTCGAGGGAGCCCCGGTAAAGAGGGATCCCGCCCTTGGCCACCGCCTCGTCCACCTGGTCGGTGAGCTCCTTGACCTTGGCGCCGGTGATCAGCGGGCCGAAGTCGAGGTCGGGCGGCGGGTCGTCGGGCCCCGCCACGGCGAGCGGGTGGCCGAAGCGCACCGACCGGACCGCCGGCAGGTAGGCGGTGAGGAACTCGTGGAACAGCGAGCGCTGCACCACGAAGCGCGGGTACGCGGTACAGCGCTGCTTGGCGTAGTCGAAGCTCTTGCGGATCTGCCCGGTCAGCAGCTCCCAGTCGCCGTACTCCCACACCCCCCAGCAGTTGAGCCCCTCCTGTTCCAGGACGTGCCGGTGGCCGAGGTCGGCGAGCGAGGTGGCCACCTGCCCGCCCGCGTCGCGCCCGCCGACGAAGGAGACGCAGCCCAGCTCCTTGCCGCGCACCAGCGCCGGGGAGAGCTCGGCGCCTCCCCCGCTGACGAGGGTGAACGGCAACCCCTCCTGGGCGGCGAGCGCGGTGGCGAGGGTGAGGCAGGCGAGACCGCCGTCGGTGGGCGCCTTGGCGATGACCGCGTTGCCCGCGAGGGCCTGCACGAGCATGGCGTGCATCAGCACGCTCATCGGGTAGTTCCAGCTGGCGATGTTGCTGACCGGGCCGGTCAGCGGGACGCGCCCGCCGATCATCCGGTCGATCTCTCCGACGTACCAGTGCACCCCCTCGATACACCGGTCGACGTCGGCGGCGGCGAGCTTCCACGGCTTGCCGATCTCCCAGACCAGTAGCAGGGTGAGCAGGTCGCGGTGGGCGGTCATCGCCTCCAGCGCCGCCGTGACGCGGGCCTTGCGCTCGGCGAGCGGCACGTGGCGCCAGAGGCGGTGCTCGTCGAGGCCGGCCCGTACCGCGCGCAGGGCGGTGGCCCTGTCGAGACGGGGCGGGCCGGCGATGGCGGTGCCGTCCACCGGTGAGGCGGCCGGCTCCGGGCGGCCGTCGCGCTGCCAGAAGCCGCCCCAGTGGTTGAGCACCCGGTCGTCGTGGAAGGCCTGGGGCGCCGCCGACACGCACCGGTCGTAGGCGTCGGACCAGGCGAACCCCGGTTTGAGTACGAGTGACATGCGCCGCTCCTCAGTCGGACCAGTCGATGGCGAGGGCGAGCTCCTGCTCGGGCAGCGGCTCGAACTCCTTGATCGCGTCGAGCGAGGGGCCCATGGCCGCGTTGGCCTCCCTCTCGACCATGACCTCGACCAGCACCGGCAGCCGCTGACGGTCGGACTCCGCGCTCGCCCAGGCCAGCGCGTCGCCGATCTCGCCGGGCAATTCGACGCGCCGGGCCGGGCAGCCGAACGCCTCCATGAGCTTCACGTGGTCGACACCGCCCTCGCCGTAGTGGAGGTCGACGGCGTAGTTCATGTCGTAGGGGATCTCGGCCTGGCGGATCAGCCCGAGGTACTCGTTGTTGATCATCACGATGACGAACGGGATGTGGTACTGGGCGGCGACGGCGATCTCCTCCATCAGGAACTGGAAGGAGTAGTCGCCCGCCACGGCCACCACCTGCCGCTCCGGGTAGGCGCACTTGACGCCCATCGCGGCGGGCACCTCCCAGCCCAGCGGCCCGGCCTGCCCGCAGACGAGGTAGCGGCGCGGGAGGTAGGTCTTCTGGAACTGCCCGGACCAGATCTGGTAGAGGCCGATCGCGGTGACGAACGTCGTGTCGGGCCCGTAGAAGTCGTTCAGCTCCCGGAAGACCCTCGGCGGCTTGATCGGCACGTCGTCGAAGTCGTCGCGCCGCAGCAGCGTGCCGCGCAGCTCGGCGACCCGCGCGGGCCACTTTCCCGGGCGGCGGGCCCCGGTGCGGCTGACCGCCTCTCCCGTCAGCGCCGCCAGCGTGGGCCGGGCGTGGCCGACCACGCCCAGGTCGGGCTCGAAGACCTTGCCGATCTGGGTGGGCTCGATGTCGACGTGGACGAACCTGCGGCCCCGGCGGTAGGTGTCGAGGTCGCCGGTGTGCCGGTCGCCGAACCTCGCGCCCACCGCGAGCACCAGGTCGCTCTCCAGCAGCGCCGCGTTGCCCCAGCGCGTCTGGGTCTGGATGCCCGCCATGCCGGCGAACAGGGGGTGGTCCTCGGGGAAGGCCCCCTTGCCCATCAGCGTCACCTGGACGGGAATCTGCAGGTGCTCGGCGAGCGCGCGCAGCTCGGCGTCGGCGTCGGCGATGACCACCCCGCCACCGGCCAGGATGAGGGGCCGCCGGGCGCCCATGAGCATGTCGATCGCCGCCCGGATCGCCGGGGGCCTGGGCTGCGGGACCTCGACGGGGAGCGGGGTGTCGATCTCCGCGTCGTACAGGCAGGTGCCGCGCTGCACGTCGATCGGCAGGTCGATCAGGACCGGTCCCGGCCGCCCGGACCTGGCGATCCTGAAGGCCTCCCTGAACACCCACGGCGCCTGGGCCGGCTCCTTGAGCTGGACCGCCCACTTGGTGACGGGCTTGGCGATCTCCACGATGTCGACCGCCTGGAACGCCTCCTGGTGGAGCTTGTCGCGCGCCGCCTGCCCGGTGATGCAGATCATGGGGATGGAGTCGGCGAGGGCGGTGTAGAGGCCGGTGATCATGTTGGTGCCGGCCGGGCCCGAGGTGCCGATGCAGACGCCGACGTTGCCCGTGACCCGGGCCCAGCCGTCGGCGGCGTGCGTGCCGCCCTCCTCGTGGCGGACGGTGACGTTGCGTATGTCGCTGTGCTGGAGCGCCGCGTAGAGCGGGAGGATCGCCGCGCCCGGGATGCCGAAGACGGTGTCGACGCCTTCGGACTCCAGGACGGCCACCACGGCCTCCATACAGGGGATCCGCTTCACTGGTTGATCCTTTCGATCACCTTGAGCAGGGCGGAGTGGTCGAGGGAGCCATGTCCCTGGGCACGGGCCGCGGCGACGAGCTGGGCGACCAGCCCGGTGAGCGGGAGCGAGACGCCCGCCTCCCGCGCCGCGGCGACGGCGATGCCCATGTCCTTGTGGTGCAGGTCGATCCGGAACCCCGGCGCGAACTCGCGCCTGACCATGGAGTGCCGCTTGAGGTCGAGGATGCGGGAGCCCGCCAGCCCGCCGGCCAGCACGTCGAGCCCGCCGCTGGGATCGACCCCGGAGGCTTCGAGCAGCACGATCGCCTCGGCGACCAGGCCGTAGATGCCCCCGACGACGAGCTGGTTGGCGGCCTTCACGGTCTGTCCCGCCCCGGCGGGGCCCACGTGCACGATCGTCGTGCCGACGACCGCGAGGACCGGGCGCACGGCGGCGAAGTCGGCGGACGCGCCGCCGACCATGATCGAGAGGGTGCCGTCGACCGCGCCGCGCTCCCCGCCGCTCACCGGGGCGTCCAGTGCCCTGATGCCCTTGACGGCCGCGGCCTGCGCGACCCTGCGGGAGGTCTCGGGCCGCACGGTGCTCATGTCGATGTGGATCAGGCCCCGCCTGCCCCGCTGGAGCAGCCCGTCGTCGCCGAAGGCCACCTCCTCCACCTGGGGCGAGTCGGGCAGCATGGTGATCACGACCTCCGCCTGCGCGACGGCCTCCGCGACGCTGCCCGCGGACTTGCCGCCGGCCACCGCGAGGGCGTCCATCCGCTCGGCGCTCATGTCGTAGCCGACGACGGTGTGACCGGCCCTGACCAGGTTGGCCGCCATCGGGCCGCCCATGATCCCCAGGCCGATGAATCCGATGTTCATGAGCGGCTCACCGCTCCTCCCTCGCTCAGCGTTCATCGAATACCTCCAAGGTGGGGACCCCGGGCCTCGGCCCGGTGGTGGGTCCTTTGGGTCCTTTGGGTCCTGTACGGCCTGCGCGGCCTGTGCGGGAGGTCACGTGCTCCTCCAGCCGAAGCTCTCGGCGCTGGGACCGGCGGGGCGGTACTCAAGCCCGACGTGGCCCCGGTATCCCGAGGTCTCCAGGCGCTCGAAGATCCGGTCGTACGGCATGGCCCCGGAGCCCGGCTGACCCCGCCCCGGGTCGTCGGCGATCTGGACGTGGCCGAACCGGTGGACGCTCGTGCCGATGAGGGCGAGCACGTCCTCGCCCATCCGGTGCAGGTGGTAGAGGTCGGCGAGGAAGGCCACGTTGCCCGCGTCCACCTGGTCGATCACCTCGAAGGCCGCGGCCGAGGAGGTGATCGGGTAGTCGGGGCTCTCGTGGGAGTTGAGCGCCTCGACCACGACCGTGGCGCCGACCCCGGCCGCCGCCTTCGCCGCGAGGGAGAGGTTGGACAGCGCCAGCTCGCGCTGGGCCTCCGGGGGCAGCCCCGCCACGGCGTTGCCGTAGAGGGCGTTGAGCACCCGGCAGCCGAGCGCTCCGGCCAGGCCCGCGGCGACCTCGACGTTGGCCTGGAACCTGGCCGAGCCGTCGGGCCGCGACAGCAGGCCCCGCTCCCCCGCCGCCATGTCCCCGGCGTCGAAGTTGAGGCCGACCAGGCGCACCCCGGCGTCCTCGACCGCCCGCCGCAGGGCGTCGATCTCGCGGTCGGCCGGGCAGGGGACGGCGAAGGGCCACCAGAGCTCGATCGCGTCGAAGCCCGCCTTGGCCGCCGCCGCGGGGCGCTCCAGCAGCGGCAGCTCGGTGAAGAGGATGGAGAGGTTGACGTCGAACTTCACGGCGCCTCCCCCGCTCCCACGGAGACCTTCGCGGGGGGCGTGCCCAGTGCGGCGAGCGCCGAC
>NZ_JBPJSR010000020.1:0-159256 GCF_051390675.1 Streptosporangium heterodermiicola | reverse complement strand
TACCTCGCAGGTACGGTCTCGGTTGATCAGCGGTCCAGCTCCGGCATCGGGATGACGTTGTTGAACAGGGGGGCGGGTTGCCCTCCCGAACCGTGTCGGCGGGCGAGGACGGCGGAGGCGAGAGCGAGCTGCTCAGCACGGCTCCATGCCTCGGCTTCCGAGTCGCGTGCCGCCTTCAGGCTCGCCTTCAGTTGGGCGACGTCCTTGCGCAGACGCTTTTCGACTTCTGGGGTCTGGTGGGTCTCGGCGCGGACACGGGCGTAGAAGGCTTCCTTGAGATCAGCGTGTCGTTTTTGCAGTGCCATGCGGTGGATGTCTGCTTCGATGGCGAGGGCGACGATGGTGAGGCTGCCGTCGGAGCGGGTGGGCTTGCCAGCCAGGAGCCGGTCGATGGCGTCGCGGATGCGGGCGCGTTCATCCTGGTGCTGCTCGTTCATGTGAGGACTTCCTTGGCGGTCTTGGCGATGGCGTCATGGGTGTCGGCGATGCCGCGGAGCCGGTTCGCGTTGCTACGGAGCCGGTCGCCGACGGGCTTGGGCGTGTAGTCGGCCTGGCGGTCGAGGTAGTCGGCGCGGTCCCGCAGGGCGTGGGCGTGGGCATCGGTGCGAACTGCGTTACCGCAGCCGAGCTGGCAGGCGAACTGGTTGGGGGCTGTCGCCCCCGGTTCCGGGTCGCACAGGGCCGTGTCTTGCTTGAAAGCGCAGATCAGAAACGAATCAGGGTTGTCGAACAGGACGTTCCCGTCATGCGCGAGGAACTTCGCGGCCTTCGTGGCGGCCTGTCGGGTGGTCAGGGTCCCTTCGAAGCGCGGGGCTTTGAGGGCTCCGGTGAGAGCGCGTCGGGCCGCCTGGCCGGAGATCTTCTCCCCGGCCGCGGTCCGGCCCAGCAGGTTTGCGGCGGTGTCGGCGGCCGCACGCACCGTCTCGATATCGAGGACGCCGTGGATGCCGGGACGGCCGCGGTCGCCGTATCCGGTGGAGGTCCGGGCGTCGAGAACCGCGCGCATGTGACCGTATTGGACGGCAAGCGCGACCAGCCCGCCGGGTCGGCGGGCGATGTGCCAGGCCAGGGTGCGACGGAAGCGGGCCAGCCCGATCGCCCCGAGCGGGTCCGAAGGGATCACCCTCTGCGGCAGGTCGTGCCTGTCTGCCTCTCGGTTCGCCCAGGCCACGAAGTCCTCGACCCGCCTGGCCAGGCTCTCAGCCCTCAGAGAGCCTCGGAAGGGACGCCGGCTGGCGAAGTCTTGGTGGGCGGAGCTGAGGAGGAGTTCACCGACCGGGACAATGCGCTCAAGGACACGAATGGCGTGAACCACTGGCTCGATGGCCACCCAGGGGACTTCGCGCTCCTCGCCGGCGGAGACATGGTTGCCATCCTTGTCGGTGACGTTTTTGTAGTGGTGGCTGTAGATCAGGTGCCGTGATGTGGTGCCGTCCGGGTTCGGTTCCGGGTTGGGGCAGCAGCCGGACCGCAGCCCTTGAACCTCCTGCGGACGCATCCCGGTCAGATACAAGATCACGATGGTAGCGGCAGCGGCGAGACAGCGCATCAGCACGGGAGCCTCGTCGAACTCGATGTACTCCTTCCAGGGTCGGCCCTCGATCCGGCCTGTGATCGGGACCTCGAGCGGGCAGGGTCCTGGTCTCTGGGCGGCCAGCCGGGTCAGGCCGTGCTTGATGGCGAACCTGTCCACCTGCTTGAAGCTGGCGCCGGTTGTCGCAGCGATGAACGTGCGAGCCAGCGTGACCCCACCGCAGTCGCCGACAGTGGCGGGCACGAGGTTGTCGTCGCGGGCGCCGAGCGGCAACAGGTAGTCCTCCAGGGACGCGCGACTGGCAGGGGTGCCTTTGGTGGCCTGCGCGCGGGCCGTCAGACGGCGCCGCTCGGCCCAGGCAGCCAAGATGTCGTCGGCCAAGTCCTCAACCATGAAGATTGCCCAGGTCAGCAGCGGACCGATGACTGTCTCGTCCAGTGGCTCGGTCTGGTTCTCCCCTCCGCCGGTGCTGGCCTCCTCGGGCAGGTAGTCGTCGACGCCCTCGACGTCCCAGGGCGGCCGACCGATGCCTGACGGGCGGGCGCTGAGCTGGTCGAATGCCCATAAGTCCGACAGCTGGCCGAGGATCCTCCGGGCGTGGTCGCGACTGCAACCGCTGAAGGTCCGCCCGGTGGCGTAGGCCCGCCAGTGCTCCGCAGTGCAGCCGCCCAGACGGGTGACGTTTCGCTCGTTGAGCCAGCGAGCCAGCCTCAGCCACTCCAGGAAGCTGTGCCGCATTACCGGCGCACTGTCGCGCGTGCGCGTGGCCCGGCCGCGCGACTGCACGTAGGTGGGCCGCAGTTCCCCATTGAGCATGGTCCAGGTAACGAGCTTCAGCTCGTCCCGCAGGTCACCCGGGCAGTTCTTCCAGTAGAGACAGTGGATCTTGCTTCCAGGAATGTCGATGAGCGGCCCCATCGGCCAGATGTCGTCCTGGTAGCGGGCGTTAGGATGTTTGTTGCCGAGGCTGATCCAACACGGCAGAATGCCCGGACTGTCCGGGACGGGCATCGGAAGCACGTAGGGATCGGCCTCGACGCCAAGGAGCGTGGTCACGGGGCAAGCTGTCCCTTCAGCAGGAGATCGACGATGGTGCGGTCGGTACTCGTGACACGGGCCAGGGCGGCGTCCCAGGCGAGGGTTCTGATCTTGTCGCGTAGGTCATCCAGCCGCTGCAGGTGGTCGTCCCATCGCCCGCGCCACATCTCCTCAGGCCATGCGGAGCGCAGTGCCGTCAACTGCCGGTGCAGGTAGGCCAGGCGTGAGTGGTGGCCAGAGTGAACCCGGGAGTTCGGGCAGGCCAGGCAGAGCAGGAAGTCCGCCCCGCAGCCGCCGCCCGGGGCGGGCCAGGGGCTGGTCTCTTCGTTCGCGCAGTCCGCGGTAGCGGTCTCCTGGTGGTCGGGGGCTGCGGCGTCGGTCAGCCGGCCCTTGAAGGTGGTGTCGCGGGCTTGATTCAGGGCCTCCTCAGCGCCAGCTGCGATCACGCTCCGGGCCGCCTTCTGGACGTTCTTGTCGGGCAGTATGTAGACACTCTCGTGCGTGCCTCGGCTGTGCTGGAGCGGTCGGCCTTCCTGGGTCACGGTGGTGCGGCGGCTGCGTTGGAAAGGGGACCCGCCTAACCCGTGGGACCGCCCCCACCACTTCCCGTCGTCGGAGGAGACTCCGAAAGCCAGGGGGCCGACCCGGGGCGGCCGGTCCAGATCGTTGCCCGCCCTGTTGGGCTGCTGGCTGCGGCCGACCATGAGCAAGTCAATGCCCGGTGCCAGGCGGGCGGCCAGCGCGCGGCCGTGTGCGGTGGCCTCTAGGGCCTTGGTGATCAGCCGGCCCGGTGAGTCCGCGCCGGAGTCGGTGATGTTCTCCGTGGAGAACCACCGCCCGCCCCCAGCACGCCGCTTCTCGACCTGCACCTGGTAGGTGATGGTCGTCGTCTCTCCCGCGGACGGCGTCCTGACCGGAACGGGAACGCGGTCGAACATCGAAAGGTTCCACGCGAAACGGTCGGTCAGCATCACTGCCAGCGCAGTCAATTCCTGCCGCGTTAGAAACAACCGACCCCACGTCACCAAGGCTCCTGCCCCGCCCAGTAGGGTGGTATTCGTCACGGATGACTGGCCGCTGGTGTGCACCGTGCGCGGGACGTCACCGGTTTTCGCCAGATGATCCAGGACCGCTCCGATTCTTCCCTCGCGGCTTCGCTCGGTGAACTCTGCTGCCCGCCACTGCTCCAGTAGGACCGTATTCTCCCTGATCCGCAGCAGCGCGGCCCGGAACTGCCGCTCCGCCGCCAGCACCATCCGCTCCCGCTCCGGCCCCTCATACGACTGCTTGCTCGACCCTCGGCTCGGAACACGCCGGGCAAGTTCCTCCGCGGCCAAGCCGACCGCCAGCCGACGGTCCCGTTTCAGAAGCGTCCGCATCTGCGTCATGGAGTTACGGCCGCCAGCGGTCTCCTTGTGGTTGTTGCGCCACAGCCGCAGCGTGGCCGAGGTCAACTCGTCCAAGTCCTGAGCTGGGTGGCCCTGAGCATCGAGAAACCGGTCGAATGCCAGGACCGAGTTCCAGTACGAATTCGCGCTGGCGTGACCGGTCCAGGTGCGGGACTGCGCGGCGAAAGTCCTCGCCAGCGAGCGCTGCATAGGCGCCGGCACCTTCAGCTCACCGAAGTCGAAGACTCGCGCATGACCGCCCTTGTTGATCACTGTCACCTCCAGCCCGTCCGGGGTCAGTTGCGGAGTGGTCTGGAAGTCCGCTGGCGGCAGGACCGCCCGGTGCCCGTTTCCTCGCCTGCGCCCGCTCACAGCGCCTCCTGCGCAACCGGCCGTGCATCGACCAATACGTCGATGTCTTGGATCCCTGCCGATGCCTTCGCTAACTGCGCAAACAGGCTGACCATGTCCCTCGCGTCCTCGTCATCCTTGCGCTCGCCCACGTCGCGATCCGCATCGAGCGCCAGGATCGACTCCAACTGCAGGTGCGTCACCGGCGTCAGGTAGTGCTCCCGCGTCGTCTCCACATCCCGATGTCCCAACAGCGTCTTCACCAGCCACCACGGGTCACCGTATAACTGGGCGAAATCCCGCCGCTCGGCCGACGTTAGACCGTACTTCCGGTCCATCAGCTCGTTCAGCGTGATCAGCATGTAGAGCGCGAACGAATGCCGAGTGGAGTGCGGTGTCGCGTACGGTACCTTCCCGCGGACCTCTGCCGACCTCAGGAAGCGCTTTGCCTCCCGTTCCTGCTGCGTCAGCAGCATCCGCTCGCACTGCTTGTTCGCCAGCCTGAACACGGCGTTCCAGCGGTCCGGAAGCATCGGCAGGCCCTGTTCGGTCAACCACAACCACGCTGGCTCTGGACCCTCCGGCCCTTCGATGAACAGCCACCGCCGCTCACGCCAGTCCAACAGAGCCAACTCACGCCGCCCCTCTACCCCGGCGCGGTCCACCCAGTGCACCATCGGGGACAGTTCCCGCGTCACTCCGGTCACCAGCCGCAGCTGCGATAGCTTCTCGTAACGGCCCTGCTCCCGGGCACGCTGCACCGCCCACGCCCGCTCCGACTCCATGTAGGAGCCAACCTGCCGCACCGAATCCACCGACGCGTAGAAGGTACGAACCCTCTTCGACCGCGACAGCGCCTTCGCGATCCGGCCGTGGCAGTACCGCCCGTGACGCAGTAGCTGTGACGGCACCTCGAACGTCAGCAGCCCTCCACCCTCCTGCCGACGAAGCCCCGAGCTCAGCATGAACTGCACGAACGAGGCGTTTCGAAGCTCCGTCCGCGCGTCCCACCCCGGCTGCGGTGACCCGTCCCGGGTCAGGCCCCGAAGTCCCAGGTCCTGCCACAAACCCCACGTCCGCGGCGTCAACCAAGACACCCGGGCACTGCGGGCATCGGCCGCCCGGTCTTCCGGTCGGCTCACGTCTACGGGCAGCGGCGACACCTTCGCCCACTTGTAGAGCTTGGTCAGCGCTGCTGCCTCGCGGTTCCACTTCGTGCCACCCACCCGGACTGGATTGAGCGGTGACCTGCACCGGAACTCCTGATAAGCCTGCAGATCCCCCTCGGTCGCCTGCCGCCACGGGAGGCCCCGACGCCATAACCAGTTCAGCAGCAGCCGGATGTCTGTCGCGTAGTTCCGCCGACTCTCCCGCTCCAGCTTCCGGAACGTGGGCGACAAGACGAACTCCAGCAGCTCAGCGTCCACTATAAAGTCCGGCCGGACGAAGACCGGATCACCTGGTCGCAAGCCGATACCAGCCGCCGCGGTGGGCAGATCCCGGATCCCCAGCACCCCTTTCTCCGGCAGCGGATCCCAACCCTCCGCATCCGGCACGAACACCACCCACCACTCGCCCACGCCCTGCCTCCTATAGCCCTTGAACTCACAGAATTATCAGGGAAGGCTCCATGAGCGGGGCGCTGGAGGCGCTCACCCGCAACCAGATGAACGAGCTGATCGAACGCGCCGGCGGCAAGTCCTCCTCCAGCGTCTCGAAGAAGACCAGCCTGCTGGTCGCCGGGGAGAACGCGGGCTCCAAACGGGCGAAGGCCGACACCCTGGGTGTGCGCATCGTCGGCCCCGAGGAGTTCGCCGGCCTCGTCGGGCCGTTCATCTGACGGGGATCCGAGGTGTCTCGCCCGGTCGGCGAGTTCGAGCAGGCCGCGGAGCGACCTCCCGCGTCGGCCGTCGACGGGCGCGCGGATCCCGGGGTGTTCGAGGTCGGCTCACAGGTCCGGTCGTCCCCGTCCGGAATCCCGTACCGCCGGAAGGCCGGCGCGGTCCGGGAGGGCGAGGTCCGGGGGCCGCTGCGCCGGATGCCGTGATCAGATCCGGAACACGGACAGGGGCGCCGTGCAGAGGGTCTGCTCGGCTCCATACTCCTCGAACGTGCCGCTGGGGCGGAAGCCGAGGCGGGCGGCGAGTCTCAGGGATCGCTCGTTCGCGGTCTGGGTCACGAGCACGACCGGCTGGTCGGGGAGTTCGGCGGCCGCGGCGCGCAACGCGGCCGACGCGGCCTCGAACGCGAATCCCGCGCCCCACGCGCCGCGCCGCAGTGCGTAGCCCAGTTCCAGTTCCCCGCCGTCCCCGGTGACGTGCCCGGGACCGTCGTCCGGCCGGGGGGCGAGCATCAGTGTCCCGACGAACCGGTTCGTCGTGTTGTCCGCGATGACGTAGTTGCCGGGCCTGGACGTCGGGCTGGCGATCGCCGCGTCGAAGTGCCGCTCGACGTCGCTCCGGGGCTGGGGACCACCGATGTACGCCTGAACCTCGGGATCGGTGTAGAGCTCGATGAATCCCGCGCGGTCGGCATCGCGCAACGCGCTACGGAGCAGGAGCCGTTCCGAAGGGACCTCCGTGGCGGACAGCGTGCGCGATTCGCTCATAGGCCCCGGAGCATAGAACACGGTCGCCTTGTCCGGGCTCGGTCACGGTGACCGATCGGCGCCACCGGCCCGCGGCCGGCCCGGGACGACGACCGGTCCGGCGAGCGGGTACGGGGCACCGAGGCCCAGCGCCGGACGATGGCTGACGGCTGCCTGACCGCCGATCGGGGCGCCTTCGCCGGTGCGCCGTGGGGGTATCCGCGCGGCACTGGTGACACCGGTCATGAAATGTGAAGATTGCAGTCGTTTGTCCTCTGATCGATAGGTGAAAGCATGACGGGCGATCACACGCGCAGAGCTCTGGTGGTCCGGGGCGGCTGGGAAGGGCACGCCCCGGTGGCCGCCACCGAACTCTTCGTCCCCTTTCTCGAGAAGCACGGGTTCGAGGTGCATCGGGCGGACTCCCCCGCGCCGTACGCCGATCCCGCGTTCATGTCCGGTGTCGACCTCGTCGTGCAGTGCTACACCATGGGCACGATCACGCCTGACGAGCTGCGCGGGCTGGAGGCCGCGATCCGCGCCGGTACCGGCATGGCCGGCTGGCACGGCGGCATCGCCGACTCCTTCCGCGCCTCCTCCGACTACCTGCATCTCATCGGCGGGCAGTTCGCCTGCCACCCCGGCAAGGACCCGGCCGAGCGGGACGGCTCGCAGGCCGACAACTTCGTCCCGTACACCGTCACCATGCTGCCCGAGGCGGAAACCCATCCGATCACCGCGGGCGTCGCCGACTTCGACCTCGTCACCGAGCAGTACTGGGTGCTGACCGACGACTACGTCGACGTGCTGGCCACCGCGACCCAGAAGGCCCGCCCGTGGGACCCCTGGCACCGGGAGGTCACCTCACCGGCGATCTGGACCCGCGGCTGGGGCGACGGGAAGATCTTCGTCGCGACCCCGGGACACGATCTCGGCGTCCTGCGCGACGACAACGTGCGCACCGTCATCGAAAGGGGGATGCTGTGGGCCGGCCGGTGACCGTCGCCGGCACCTGCGAGCGGCCCCGGCCCGTGGCCTTCCGCCCGCCCGGCGACACCTCCCGGGGCGTCCGGCGGCCGGTCCACGCCGAGACGCTGAGACGCCGAGATGCCGAGATGCCGCGCGGGTTCCACCGGCCCCCGGTTCCGGGCCTCCTCGTCTAGGGCCGGTAGGACGGGGGCGGGACGCGGACCTTCGCGGCGATCCTGTCCAGTTCACCGGCCAGGGCGGGGTCGGCCTTCACATGGACGGCGACCTCCGGGCTCTCGAAGAAGATTCCCCGGCGACCGTCAGGGCCTGTGGTCCGGATGCCCATGGGCGGCCTTCTCGTGCGTGCTGACTCCCGCCTCTCTCCGCGCAGGAACTCGTTCACCCACCGGTTGTCGTGGAGGCGCACGCCTCGGATCACGGTGACCTCGACGTCGCGTGAGCCGTCCGACCAGCGTCCGATCTTCGCGCTCCAGCCCTCGCCGAGCCGCGTCGCGTCCCCGGCGACCCGTCGCAGGCCGGGGGGCAGGTAGGCGAGAGCGACGTGGTCGACCGCGTTGCCCGATGTGGACGGCTTGCCGGAGGTGGACGGCGGCTCGGCGGGAACGAGGCCCTTCACGATCCTGTCCAGTGTGGTCGCGAGGCCCCGGTTCACCGTCACGACGTATCCGAGACCGGGCCTCTCCAGCCACAGGCGCATCCGCGTGGCCGAGGCACCCGCAGCGTCCCCACCGCCCCCGTCGGCCCGGTACCCGGGTTTGCCCCGGACCTTCTCCGGGGTGGCGGTGGACAGGTTCTGACGGGTCCTGGCCCAGGTGAGCAACGTCTCCGCGTCGGCGGCGCTCACCCCGCGCACCGCCAGGAGCCGGATCGAGGCGCCGTCGTCCCCGCTCCATCCGAGTTCGGCCCACCCGGTCGGGTCGACCACGGAGAAGGGACTCTTCAGGTACAGGCCGGGGGGGACGTAGGTGACGCGCAGCCCCTGGAAGACTCCCCCGGTCGGATCCTTGGGGACGAGACCGCCGGCGATCCTCCGCAGGGCGTCCCGGTGCCGGGCGCCCACCGTGACGCGCAGGACCAGTCCTGGCCGCTCCTCCCAGACCAGGTCGTCCCCCTCTGCCCGGGTGAACGCCCCGCGCCCGCGTACCCGCACGGCGAGGACTCCCGGCAGCGTCTCGGGCGTGCCCCTGATCCCGCCGAGCACGCGCTCGGCTCCCCCGACGTGGAAGGCCGGGTCCCGGTAGACCGTGACGCGGACGAGGTCCTCCCCCGCCCCCCAGGTCGCCCCGGTGCCGCGCAGCCCTCCGGCGTCGGCTCTCCCCACCACGGGCGCGCCGAGCCCCGGGGGCAGGTAACCGACCTTGACGCCGTCCACGCCCACCGCCCGGGTGGGAGAGGCGACGCCGCTACGGTCCGTCACGATCAGGTAGCCGGGTACGGCCGCCGCCAGCACGGCCGCGGCGACCAGGGCCACCGCCGCCGTACGAGCCCTCCTCTCCCGTCTCGCGCCCTGTACGACGCGGTGGGCGAGGCCGGGAGGCACACCGAGCGCGGAGGTCTCCTCGACCATGGCCAGCCGGAGTTCGTGTTCGACGTTCGGCATTTCAACGTTCCGCATGGGGAAACTCCTCCTCGTGAAGGTCGGCGCCGATCAGGGGGCGCAGACGGGCCAGTCCCTTGGACGCCTGGCTCTTGACCGCCCCTATCGAGCAGCGGAGGACCTCGGCGGTCTGGGCCTCGGTCAGGTCCTCGAAGAAACGCAGGACCAGTACGGCGCGCTGGTGCGGCGGCAGGCTCCGCAGACCGGCGATCAGGACCTGGCGAAGCTCGACACCGCTCAGGGAGTCGGGCGCCGGGGTGTCCGGGGGCGCGTCGGTCAGGAAGATCCGCAGGATCGCGCGACGGCGGGCGCGGCTGATGGCGGTGTTGACGATGATGCGGCGCACGTAGGGCTCGGGGTCACTGCCCGCGTGCAGACGGCCCCAGCTGCGGTAGGCCTTCTCCAGCGCGCTCTGCAGGACGTCCTCGGCCTCGTCGCGGGACCCGCAGGTGAGGTGCGCGATCCTGAACAGGCTCGCTCCCCGCGCCGCGACGAACTCGGTGAACCCCTCGTGACCGCTCACGCGGCCGTCTTAGGTCTCATACCCGTCCATACGCCCGGCCCCGCGCGAAAGGTTTCCAAGCATGACCGGGGAACGTGGCGCCGTGGACGTGATCCAGGACCGTCAGGTACTCGAAACGTCAGGGCGGGTTCCACAGTCTTCGGAGGACGCTCGTCCTTCGACGGCCGTGCCGACCTGAGGGGCGACGCGGGGAAAGCGGTTGCGGCGTGGGCCAGCGGTCGAGCATGCGGTCGCGCATCATCGCGGTGAGGTCGCCGACGCCCGCGAGATCGGCGCTGCCGACCGTGATCTCGCCGACGACCCCCAGACGGTGCAGCAGGCGCCGGCGGGCGGTGGCCGTGCCCCAGCGCCAGTCACGGTGGGCCGCCCTGGCCAGATGGTCGCTCCCGTCACGGCGGGCCCGTTCGACGAGGGCGTCGCCGCGCGGCAGCCAGCCGGTACACGCGTCGGCGAGGTCACCCTGGGGTTCGGCGCCGGTGGCGGTGCTCCACGCCGCGCGGTAGGCCTCCTCGGCGCGGCGCAGCAGCGGTGAAGGGGTGGCGGTGGCACACCAGCAGGTCGGGAGGGCGACACGCAGGTAGGCCAGCTCGGTCAGCCCGTTGCCCAGCGCGGCCTGCTCGAAATCGACGAAGCGGACCCCGTCGCGGGTGTACAGGTCGTTTCCGGGACAGGGATCCCCGTGCAGCAGCGCGTTCCCCGGCGCGCGGCCCAGCCGGTCGAGCACGCCGTCGAACTCCGCGCGAACCGCCGGCGCCACCGTGACGCCGAGCCGGTCGGCCAGCCGGAGAAAAGCGTGCAGATCTCCGGATCCGGGCGGGGACCAGCGCGGCAGCGCCCCGGCGTCGGCGGCGTTCGTCCCCGCTCGTACCGCACCGTCGCCTCGGCCCGACGGCGCCGCCGGGGCGTGCGGAACCGGTGCGTCACCTAGGCCCGACGCCGCCGGGGCGTCAGGAGCAGCTGCCCTTCCTGGTGAGCTGACCGCCGATGACCTTGTTGTCGCAGGCGATCGTGTTGCCGCCCGCGGTGTCGTTGATGCCGACGCCCCTGCCGCCGGCGAGATCGATGGTGTTCTTGCGGAAGACGTTGCCGGTGCCCCAGCCGTCGACGATCTCGTGGGTCTGGAAGCCGTCCTGCGGCGTCTTCTTCCCGGTGTTGCCCTCGATCACGTAGTTGTTGCCCTTGACGTCGACCCAGGAGTCGTTGAGCTCGTCCCCGCCGAGTGCCGACCCGTCGAAGATGTTGCCGACGATACGGCCTCCGCTGGTGCCCTCCTTGATGTCCACGGCCTCGGCCGTGGCCCGGATCACGTTTCCGCGCACCAGGTTGTTGTCGCTCCTGTCCATCTGCCCGCCGGAGTAGCGCTTCCAGTTCGACTCCGCCGAGCCGAGGTAGACGCCCTCGCCGAACTTCGCACGGCGCAGGCCGGTGTTGTAGATCTTGTTGTACTGCACCGTGTTGCCCCTGCTGAAGTTACGCAGATGGACGGCCTCGTCGCCGATGTCGTGCACGCTGAGGCCCTGGACGATCGAGCCGCTGGTCCTGTCCGCCATCACGCCCTTCTGGGCGTTCTGCACGGTGAAGCCCACCAACCGCCAGAAACTCGCCCTGTCGAGGTGGAAGGCGTAGCCCTTCTTGATGCCGCCGCCGTCCAGGACCGATCGGGCGTCGCCGCACAGAAAGATCGGCTTACCCCGGGTTCCCGACCTCTGGGCGACGAACCTGTCCTGGTAGGTGCCCGGGCGCAGGCGGATCACGTCGCCCGCCCGCGCCGACCTGATCGCCCGCTGGAGCTCGTCGGCGCTGCCGACGGTCTTGGTCGGCCGCGGGCAGCGCACCGTGCCGGGGCCGGTCGGCACGGGCGTGGTCGGTGCGGGAGCGGACACGGACACCGTCCTCGCACCCTTGAGGACACTCGCCTCCTCGTTCCCGCCGTTGTTTCCGCTGTTGTTTCCGTAGCCGCCGGTGCCGGCGCCGTTCCCGAGGCTCATGGCCATGACCAGCGGGCCCACCAGCCCGACGGCCAACTTGATATCAATTCTCATAATTCGTCTCCCTTTCCGGGGGTCGACAGACGATCACTCCATCGGGAACACAAGATCTGCTTCGTTGCGAAAACCCTGAGGTGACGCTCAGCGGATGATCAAAGGTCGGCGTCACCCGGGCCGCGTGTACTCCTCGGCGATCCGGCCCACCCACGACGAGAACGACTCGCCGTCGCACGGCTCCGGTACGAACAGCAATCGCCGCACCGAACCCACCCACTCCACCACGAACACCGCCTTCCGGTCACACCAGGATGATCAACACTGCAATCATGGACGCTCCTCACCGGCGGCCGCTGCGAGATCGGGAAAATCCCGGTCACCGCGCCGGCAGCGCGCGGATCCGCCGGGCCGGGCTCGCCGAGGGGGATCCCGTGGTCCTCCTGGCCGGTGCGGCCCGCCGGCTGCCGGGGAGGAAGCGGGTTCCGGAGGCCGAAACCCCGGGCGCGCGGATATGCCTCCATGCCTCCGGCGAGCGGCGCGACCTTCACACTGTCGCATACCAATCGATATGTACGTACGTACACTTGGTGTGTACGCTTGTACGCATGACGCTTGATCCGGACGCCCGCTCGATGCGCGAGCGAGTGCTCCCCGGTGACCTGCACATCGCCGACGACCCCGAGCCGGCCATGCACCACGATCGGGCCGGGCACCCCGTGAGCGGCCCCGACCCCACGCGGTCGTCCGTTCCGCGGCGGCCTCGACGGCACGACCCCGGGCGGAGGGACCGGCTGATCGACGCCGCGCTCACCGTCATCGCCGAGCGCGGCGTCGCCGGGACGACACACCGGGAGATCGCCCGGGTGGCGGACGTGCCGCTGGGCTCGATGACCTATCACTTCGCGTCCCTGGAGGAGGTGCTCGGCGAGGCGTTCACCCGGCACGCCGACGCGGTGGCCCGCGGCTTCGACGAGCGCCTGAGCGCCGCCCGGGACCGGGCGGCGGCGGTCGAGGCCGTCGTCACGCTGGTGTCGGACGACCTGCTCGGCTCACAGCACGACCTCGTGCTCACCGTGGAGCTGTACGTGGCCGCGGCGCGCAACCCGGCCCTGAGGGCCGTCACCCAGGCCTGGATGGCTCGTAGCCGCCGGGCGCTGGAGCGTCACTTCGACGCCACGACCGCCAGGGAACTGGACGCTCTCATCGAGGGGCTCGTACTGCACAGCGCCCTGTCGACCGACCCGATGACGCCCGAGCAGATCAGCCACGCCGTCCACCGATACCTGCGCTGACCCTCTCCCCTTGCCCGCACCCATGTCGCCCGCACCCATGGAAATGTGATCGGAAAGCCGATGTCCGCCACCGTCCCCCTCGGCGCGCCCAGCCGCCAGGCACGCCTCGCCCGCACCGCCGTCGCGGCGCTGTTCCTCACCAACGGCGCCGTGTTCTTCAACGTGGTCCCGCGCTACCCGCAGTTCAAGGCCGACCTCGGCGTGAGCAACGCCGTCTTCGGCATCGCGCTGACCGGGTACCCGATCGGCGCGCTGCTGGCCGGGCTGCTCGCCGGCGCCGTCATCCGCCGCCTCCGCTCCGCGCGCACGGCGGCGTTCGGGATCGTCGTTGCCGCCGCCACGACGCTGGCCATCCCCCTCGCGCCGAACTGGATCGCCTTCGGCGGCGCGCTGTTCGTCGTGGGCGCCCTCGACGCGGTGGTCGACGTCGCGCAGAACGCCCACGGCCTGCGGGTCCAGCGGATCTACCGGCGCTCCATCCTCAACTCACTGCACGGCGTGTGGAGCGTCGGCGCGGTCCTGGGCGGCCTGATGGGGTCCGCCGCCGCCGGTCTCCGCGTCCCCCTCGCGCTCCACCTGGCCATCTCCGCGACGCTGTTCGGTATCGTCGCCGTCATCGCCTACCGGTTCCTGCTGCCCGGCCCGGAGGACGCCGAGCGCCCAGCGGAAGGCCGGGATCCCGCCTCCGGCGACGGCCACCCGGCGGCCCCGCCCGCCCGTGGAGGCCTGCGCTCGTTCACTGGCCCGGCCGTGCGGATGCTCGCCGCGCTCGGGGTGCTGGCCGCGTGCGGCGCGCTGGTCGAGGACGCCGGCGCGTCCTGGGGCGCCATCTACCTCAGCGGTGATCTGTACGCCGACGCCGCCACGGCCGGTCTGGCCGTCGTGGCCTTCCAGGTCGCCATGACCGCGGGCCGCCTCACCGGTGACCGCGTCGTGGACCGCTTCGGCCAGCGCACGGTGGTCCGTGCCGGAGGTGCCCTGACCGCCGTCGGCATGGGCGCCGCTCTCGCCGTGCCGTCCGTCGCGACCTCGCTGGCCGGCTTCGCCCTCGCCGGGCTCGGCTTCGCCACCCTCGTCCCCGCCGCCATGCACACCGCCGACGAACTGCCCGGGCTGCCCGACGGCACCGGCCTGACCATTGTCAGCTGGCTGCTGCGCGGGGGATTCCTGCTGTCCCCGCTGCTCGTCGGATTCGTGGCCGACCTCGTCAGCCTGCGCGCCGGGCTGCTCTCCGTCGTCCTGGCCGGCGTCATCACGATCGTTCTCGCCCGCGTCCTGGTGAACCGCGCCCCCGCCTAGCGCCGAGGCCCGTCCAGTGCCGAAACCCGTCCGGTGCCGAGGCCCGCCTGGCGCCGAGGCCCGTCCGGTGCGAAGGCCCGTCCAGCGCCGAGGCCCTCGCCCCGCGCGAGCGGAGAGATCCACTCGGCGGCCAGGTCGGTGGCCCGTTCGCCGTGGCTCGGCAAGCGGGAGTAGATCTTTCTGTGCTCTGTATCAAATGTAACCCTGGGGCGGTTACAGTTCCTGCGTGCGTTTTATCCCCTTTGTCATGATTTCTGTTGCGCTCACCGCGACCGCCGCGTTCCCCGTCTCCCCCGCCTGGGCCATCACCAACGGATCACCCGACCTGGCCGCTCACCCGCAGGTGGGAGCCATCATCGGCGACAAGCCGAACGATGACGGCACCTGGTCCTACTGCACCGGCACCCTCATCTCGCCGACCGTCTTCCTCACCGCCGCCCACTGCGCGGCGGAGGGGCAGAAGACCGCCCGGGTCTCCTTCTCCACCCGCTACCAGCAGGGGGACAAGGTCTACACCGGCCGCTACGTCCTCGACTCGCGCTACAAGGACAAGTCCGATCTTCACGACATGGCCGTTGTCGTCTTCGACACGGCCGTCCCGGACATCAAGCCCGCCAGGCTGCCCAGCGAGGGGCTGCTCGACCGCCTCGACGCCGCCAACGCCCTGGAGATCACGCGATTCACCCCGGTCGGGTACGGCGCCGTGGCCACGGCCAAGGTCTCGGCCAAGGGGAAACACGTCTCGGCCGGAGGGAAGCACAAGGTGCGGCTGACCTACACCGACACCCGCCACCAGGCGTCCATCTCCTTCAAGAACCTCACGCGCAAGTGGCTCAAACTGTCGCTCGCCTCCAAGGGCGACGGCAGCACCTGTTTCGGCGACTCGGGCGGCCCGAACTTCCTCGGAGGGCCCACCTCGGACCTGCTCGTGGCCACGACGATCAGCGGGGACGACGACGCGTGCAGGCTGACCAACTACGACTACCGCCTGGACACCCCTCAGGTCCGGTCCTTCCTCAAGAAGTTCGTCACGCTTCCCTGAACGGGTGATCGCCCCGCCGGGTCCAGACGCCCGCCCGGCCGGGCATGACCACGGCCATCGGCGCGGCACGCGCTCCAGGCCCCGCCGGTGACCGCACCATCCACGCCGCTCCACGGCCGTCGGCGCGGCGCGTGCTCCAGGCCCCGCCGGTAGCCACACCACCCACGCCGCTCCTCGTACGCGTCACGCGACGCCCCGCAGCTGTCCGGTGACGCGCCTTCCCCGCCCCCACCCCTCCCTCCCATCGTTCGCCTGTACCACAGCCACCACTTCACCGTTGGCGGAGGCCGACGGGAAGCGGTTCGGGAGCCACCGGTCGACCGGTCATGGGGCCTTCGCGAGCAGGAGCGGGCGGCGTCGGCGTCGACGCCCTCCCGAGGCGTCCATCGAAGTACCTCCTTTTCCGGGCCGTTCCCGGCTTTCCGGACTGTCCCAAGACGTATCGAAGCGCCTATTTCTGACTTTTCGGTCTCTGTCGTCGCAGCCCCGGAAGGCCCATACCCGCCGGACCGGAGCGGGGGCCACGGCCCGCCTTCGGGTCACACACGGCGGCACGGTCGTGACCGCCCCGGCGCCGGGCATGGGGCGCGACCTGCCCGGCAGGCCGTTCGTGCCGTGACGTCCGATTGCTGAATTATTCATCTTGACCGGCGTGAAATATGCACGCGCTATTGATGATTGACGCTCTGGTTGCGCCCGGGCCACGGCTACATAATTGATTCACATCAGGAACAATTATGTAGGCGTCGAAGGGAGCGGAAATTGTCGTCCCTGACCGTGCTTCTCCCGCCGGCGGACGCGCGCGTCCGCCCGTGGCCCGCGGACGGCCATCGGGCGCCGGTGGCACGCCCGGCCGGGAGAACGACCGGATCCCCTCGCACCGGTGCTGCCGGAAGGCCGGTGAAGGCTCGCGCGACGGGACCCGCCGACGCCGTTCCCGGCACCCCGACCGCGCCGATACCCGCAGGCAGGATGCTGATCGCGTCGCCGTCGTCGAGCTTCACGACGCACGGGCGACGCGCTCGAAGATCTGGTACGCCTCGGCGTCCGGCTCCCTGTCGTCGTTCTCCGGCAGCGCGACGGGCGGGCCGGCGACCCCGGTCGTCCGGCCTCGTGACGCCGGGCCACGACGCTCGAACCGGCCGGTCGGGCCGTCGGCGGTCACGAACCCATTCGGGCCGGAAATGACGCCGTGAATAGCTTAAGCCGTGCTATGAGACAGGAGAAAGAAAACATGGACTCTCAGGTCAAGAAGCCACCACCACTGCTTCTTTTGTGCCTTGCCCAGTTCATGCTGACGCTCGATTTCGCGATCGTGAACGTCGCTCTGCCATGGATCAAGACCGACCTGTCCTTCACCGCCGGCGCCCTGCCCTGGGTCGTCGGAGCGTACGCGCTGTTCTACGGCGGCTTCCTGCTGCTGGGTGGACGCGTGGGCGACATCATCGGCCGTAAACGCATGTTCGTGTGGGGTCTCGCGATCTTCACGATCGCGTCCCTGGTGGGTGGCTTCGCGACCAGCTCCATCGTGCTGATCATCGCCCGTGCCCTGCAGGGCCTCTCGGCCGCGGCGGTGGCTCCGGCCGTGCTCGCGATGATCGGCGCGGGCTTCCCCGAGGGGGAGGCGCGGGCCAAGGCCATGGGCGTGTTCGGCGCCGTGTCCTCGGTGGGCTTCGCCGGCGGGGTGCTCGCCGGCGGGGTGCTGACCGAGATCTTCGGCTGGCGGGCCGTCATGTTCATCAACGTCCCGGTCGGTATCGCGATGGTCGTGCGCGCCGCGATCCGCCTCGAAGACGACAGCGTACGGACCAGGTCCGCGCGCATCGACGTGCCCGGTGCCATCCTGGTGACCGCGAGCATGTGCGCGATCGCCTACGCCCTGACGATCGCGTCCGACGAGGGCTGGGGCACCGCCGGGGTGCTGATCCCCCTGATCGCGGGTGTCGCGCTGCTGGCCGTCTTCCTGTTCGTGCAGACCCGCGTGTCCGCGCCACTGGTGCCGCTCTCGATCTTCCGCAACCGGGGGGTGACGGGCGGCAACCTGGTCGCGTTCCTGTCGGGTGGCGTCATGTCCATCTCGACGTTCTTCATCACGCTCTACATGCAGCAGGTCCTGGGCTTCTCGGCCATTCTCACCGGGATCGCGTTCTTCCCCCAGGCCCTCGTGGTCGTGCTGGCGTCGCTGCCCGTGGCGAAGACGACCGCGCGGATCGGGGCTCGTCCGGTGCTGACCGTCGGCGCCCTGTTCCTGGTGGCCGGTTCGCTGGTGCTGGCGCTCGCGCCCGCCGACGGCTCGTTCCTGGTGAACGTGCTGCCCGGCGGCATCCTGGTCGGCGCCGGTGTGACGGTCATGATGATCAGCACCGCGGTGGCGGCCACGTCCGGGGTGGACGGTTCCCAGATGGGCCTGGCCTCGGGCCTCTACAACTCGAACCGCCAGCTCGGGGTCGGGCTGTGCCTCGGTGTCGCGGTGGCGGTGGCGTCGCTGGCCGCCGGGACCGGGCAGGGGATCTCCATCGAAGGGATCCAGACGGCGTTCTGGCTCTCCACCGCGCTCTCCGTGGTGATCGCGATCATCTCCGCGACCGTCGTGCCGTCGGTGCGCAAGCCGGCTCCCGGCGCTCCGGCCGCCCCCGCCCCGGAGGCCAAGACCGCCTCCATGGCCGGGCGGTAGGTCTCCGCGCCTTCGAGGGCCGGCCCCGGCACACGCCGGGGCCGGCCCTTCCGCCGCGTCCGCCGTACCCGCCGTATCCGCCGCGTCCGTCCAGGCTCCCGGTGATCGGCTCAGCCGCCCAGGTACTCCCCCGCCGCGTCGAGCAGCCAGGCCGCGAGGTATTCCGCGAACGACGAGCGTACGAGGACATGGAACCCGCCGTCCTCGCGGGCGGCGAGGACGACCTGGGCGCGGGCGAGCATGGTCTGCGCGCAGCGGCCGGGACCGAACGCGCGGGGGTGCAGGTCGAGGGCGCAGCCGTGGGAGAGCAGGTCGCGGGCCTTCGGGCCGGTGACGAGCAGTACGGTCCGCTGGGCGGAGACGTCGGTGACGGCGGCGTGACCGGTCCCGGCGGCGGCTCGCAGGCGGCCCTCCAGGCCGGTGTCACCCGGAGGCCCGACGACCAGCCACTCGTCGGGACCGAGCCACAGCACCTGGCGACCGCCCCCGGAGGTGACGGACGGCGGCACGTCGCCACCGACGCCCGTGGAGGTGGCGGACGGCGGCACGTCGGCGCCGGTGATCGCGGTGGTGCCGGGTTCGGTGGGGAGCGGGACGCCGAGCGCGAGGGCGAGGGCGGCGGCGGTGTCGCTCCCGGGCTCCACCCGCAGGTCGACCTGGGTGAGGAACGGCAGTTCCGCGATGTGGAGGTCCGGGCCCGACACCGGTTCCAGCCCGGCCAGCGGACTCAGTCGCCCGGACTGCTCCGTTTCCTGGGGCTTCATCCCCTGCGGTTCTGTTCCTCGGTGCTCTGATTCTTGTTGCTCTGATCCTTTTTGCTCTGATCCTTGTTGCTTTGGTCCGGAGAGTTCCGTCACAGGCGGGCCCGGCCGGGTCCCGGTCGGTGGCTCAGCCATCGCGGCGCGCTCCCTCGGGGTCGTAGAGGACGTGGTGGGTGACGGTGACGGGCAGCAGTTCCCCTCCGACGGGCACGTACAGCCGCTCGCCGACGCGTTCGCGCCCGCCGCTGACGAGGGCGAGGGCGAAGGTCCTGCCGAGCGCGGCACTGCGGTAGCTGGAGGTGACGTGGCCGAGCATGGGGACCGGCGGCTCGGGCAGCCGGTCGACGGCCACCAGGTGGGAGCCCTCGGGCAGCAGGACGTCCGGGTCGAGCGGCAGCAGGCCGACCAGGTGCTTGCGGTCGGGCCTGGCGGTGTCGGCGCGGGCGAAGGAACGCTTCCCGAGGAAGTCGGCCTTCTTCTTGGACACCACCCACTCCATGCCGAGGTCGGCGGGGGTGACCGTGCCATCGGTGTCCTGGCCCACGATGGGGTAGCCCTTCTCGGCCCGCAGCACGTGCATGGTCTCGGTCCCGTACGGGGTGACCGCGCCGGTGGCCTGGACGGCCTCCCACAGGGCGAGCCCGTCCCAGGCGCTGACGTTGATCTCGTACGCCAGCTCGCCGGAGAAGCTGATCCGGCACACCCGCGCGTCGAGGCCCGCCACCCGGGTATCGCGCCACGTCATGAACGGGAAGCTCACCTTGTCCACGGCCAGTTCCGGGGCGAGCCCGGCCAGTACCTCGCGGGAGCGCGGCCCGGCGAGCGCGACCGTCGCCCACTGCTCGGTGACCGAGGTGCAGTAGACCCGCAGCGAGGGCCACTCGGTCTGCAGCCACTCCTCCATCCAGTCGAGGACGGCGGCGGCGTTGCCGGTGGTGGTGGTCACCAGGAAACGGTCCTCGGCCAGGCGGATCACCGTGCCGTCGTCGAAGACCATGCCGTCGGGGCGGCACATCACTCCGTAGCGGATCGAGCCGACCTTCAGGGTGCTCATCATGTTGGTGTAGAGCCGGTCGAGCAGCTCCGCCGCGTCCGGCCCCTGGATGTCGATCTTGCCGAGCGTGGAGGCGTCCATGGCTCCGGCGGCCTCCCGCACGGCCCGGCACTCGCGCAGGACGGCCGCCTCCATGTCCTCGCCCTCGCGGGGGTAGTACCAGGGCCGCCTCCACTGGCCGACGTTCTCGAACGGCGCTCCGTACGCCACGTGCCACTCGTGCAGCGCGGTGACCCGGGCGGGGTCGTGCAGCGCTCCCCTGTCGCGCCCGGCGAGGGTCGCGAAGGAGACGGGCAGGTAGGGGGCGCGGAAGGTGGTGGTGCCGAGTCGCGAGACGTCCACGCCGAGGGCGTGGGCGACGACACCGCTGGTGAGCACGCCGGAGGTCTTGCCCTGGTCGTGCCCGGTCCCGGCGGTGGTGTAGCGCTTGACGTGCTCGACCGAACGGAGCCCGGCCCCGGTGGCGCGCATCACGTCGGCGACGGTGACGTCACGCTGCAGGTCGACGAAGTGGGTCCGGTAGTCGTCGGCGGGTACGAGCCACACGTGCTCGGCAAGGGTGGTCTCGGAGGTCTCTCCGGCCTGCGGGGTTTCCGTGCTTGAGGGTGTCTCCCCGGTCTGCGGGGTTTCCGTGTCCGGGGGCGTCTCTCCTGTCCTCTGGGCGGATGCGCCGGAGGTGGAAGGGGTCGGGAAACCGGCCGCCTCGGCGGCCCGTGCTCCGGCGGCGGCACCGTCCTCCAGGCAGGTGGCCAGGGTGAGAAGCCCTCGGGCGGCTCCGGCGACCTCGACGGCCTGGCGGGTGCTCCACGGGACGAAGGAACCGAGCTGCTCGTCGTAGCGGAGCGTCCCCCCGGCCTGGCTGAACAGGTGGACGGCGGGGTTCCAGCCGCCCGAGACGAGCAGCAGGTCGGCCTCGATCTCACGCCCTCCGGAGAGGACCGTCCCGGAAGGCGTACCGCCCGCAACGGGTCTCTGCGAGACGGTCACGGAGGTGACGCCGTGCTCGCCGTTCACGTGGGTGACGAAGTGACCGGTGAGCGCCTCGGCCTCGCCCAGGCCGCCCCAGCCATCCGGACCACCCGGCCCATCCAGGCCACTCAGACCGTCCATGCCACCCGAAGCGCTAAAGCCGCCCGAGCCGTCCCGGCCCGGGGTGGCGCCGGTACGCGTGTCCACGACGGCGGCGATCTCGACGCCCGCGGCGGCCAGGTCGCGGGCCGCGGCGTAGGCGCTGTCCCCCGTGGTGAACACCACCGCGCGGCGGCCGGGCAGGACCCCGTACCGGTTGGCGTACGCGCGTGCCGAACCGGCGAGCATGACGCCCGGCAGGTCGTTGCCCGCGAAGGCGATCGAGCGCTCGTGCGCGCCGGTGGCGAGGACGACGCGGCGGGCCCGGATGCGCCAGACGCGCTCGCGGGAGGAGGCGTTCTCACCCCTGCGCTCCACGGCGACCAGGTAGTTGTCGTCGTAGTAGCCGAACACGCCGGTACGGGTGAGCACCCGCGTCTCCGGGTGGCTCTCCAGCTCGGCCAGCGCGGTCGCGGCCCACGCCGTGCCCGGCACGCCGTCGACGGTCTCGCCGGTGTCGGGCAGGCTGCCGCCGGGCGAGGGCCGGTCGTCGGCGAGGATCACCCGGGCGCCCGACCCGGCCGCCGCGGCCGCCGCCGCCAGGCCCGCCGGGCCCGCGCCGACCACCAGGACGTCGCAGTGCGCGTACACGCCGTCGTAGCGCGCCGGGTCGGGTTCGGCGGCGAGCCTGCCCCTGCCCGGCAGGCCGGTGGCCACCAGTCCCGCGTACAGCTCGACGACGGTGGCCTGGAGCATCGGCTCGGGGAAGGGGTGCTCGATCTGGACGACGGCGTTGGGCTCCTCGGTCCAGGCGGCGAAGATCCCTCGGGGGCGGCCCAGCGTGACGCTCGTCGCGACCGTGCGGACGCCGTTGGCGAGCAGCGCGGCGGCGAGCGTGTCGCCCCGGTACCCCTCGTAGTCGCGGCCGTCGAACCGGAACGGCAGCACCTCCCCGCGACGCCCCTCCAGGCGGAACGGCTGCCCGCTCACCGGCGCACCGCTCTCTCGCCACCGGCCGGAACGCCCGCGCCGCCGGTGGCCAGGCGGAGCGTGTCCCCGGTGGCGTGGACGTCCGCGTCGCCCGGGAGCGGCGGGTGGTCCGCCGCGCCGGTCACCCGGCGGTTCACGCGACCACCGGCCTTGGCTCGCCCACGTGATAGACGGCGTGGAACTCGCCGGTGGCGGTGTCGCGGATCGCGTTGAACCAGCGGCGGCATCCGGCCGCGTGCTGCCAGCGTTCGGCGAACGGCCCCTTCGGGTTGTCGCGGAAGAACAGGTACCGGGCCCACTCCTCGTCGGAGAGCGCGGCGGGGTCACCGGGGTAGGCGACCTCGGCCTGCTCGCCGTAGTGGAACTCGGCCTCGTCCCGTGGACCGCACCACGGACAGGGGATCAGCAACATCGGTCGGGCTCCTTCAGTGGGCCACCGCGGCGGCGCCGTGCTCGTCCACGAGCGCGCCGGTGGTGAATCGTTCGAGCGTGAAGGCGGCGTTGAGGGGGTGCGGCTCGCCGTGGGCGATCGTGTGCGCGTAGCACCACCCGACGCCCGGGGTGGCCTTGAAGCCGCCGGTCCCCCATCCGCAGTTGACGTAGAGACGGTCGACGGGGGTGAGCCCGACGACGGGCGAGGCGTCGGGGGTGACGTCGACCACCCCGCCCCAGGTGCGCAGCACGTGGGCCCGCGCGAAGACGGGGAACAGCTCCAGCGCCGCCGCCATCTGCCGCTCGATGATGTGGAACGCGCCGCGCTGCCGGTAGGAGTTGTACGCGTCGATGCCCGCCCCCATGACCAGCTCGCCCTTGTGGGCCTGGCTGACGTAGACGTGCACCGCGTTGGACATGACCACCGTGGGGTGTACGGGCTCCAGCAGCTCCGAGACCAGGGCCTGCAGCGGGTGGCTCTGCACCGGCAGCTCCACCCCCGCCATCCGGCCGACGACCGAGGAGTGCCCGGCCGCGCACATCGCGACCCTGCCCGCGGCGATGCGGCCCCTGGTGGTGCGTACGGCCTCCACCCGCCCGCCCACGACGTCGACGCCGGTGACCTCGCAGTGCTCGATCAGGTCGACGCCCATCGCCGCGGCGGCGCGGGCGAATCCCCAGGCCACGTAGTCGTGCTTGGCGATTCCCGCGCGCGGCTGGTAGGTGGCGCCGAGGACCGGGTAGCGCGCGTCGGGCGAGACGTCGACGATCGGGCAGACCTCCCTCACCTCCTCGGGGCCGAGCCACTCGGCGTCGACGCCGTTGAGGCGGTTGGCGTTGACCCGGCGGACGCTCTCCCTGACGTCCTGCAGGCTGTGCGCGAGGTTGAGCACGCCGCGCTGGCTGAACAGGATCGGGTAGCCGAGGTCCTCCTCCAGCCCCTCCCACAGCTTGAGCGAGTGCTCGTAGATGCCCGCGCTCTCGTCCCACAGGTAGTTGGACCGGATGATGGTGGTGTTGCGGGCCATGTTGCCGCCCGCCAGCCAGCCCTTCTCCAGCACGGCCACGTTGGTGATCCCGTGGTTCTTCGCCAGGTAGTAGGCGGTGGCCAGGCCGTGGCCCCCGCCGCCGACGATCACCACGTCGTAGGAGGACTTCGGCTCGGGGCTGCTCCACAGCCTGTCGGGGTGCTCGGGCAGCGCCTCGGTGCTCATCGTCGTCCCCTCTCGATCCCGCCGACGGACCCCGGCGTCGCGACCGTCGCCGCTCCCGGCGTTCCGCTAGCCACGCAGGCGCTCCATAGCCGGGTCGTACAGCGGCTCCTCGGCGACGACGGCGGCCACCCGCCGGTCGAAGTAGCCGATGCGCAGTTCCCTCCCGGGCACGGACAGCCCGGCGGGCAGCCAGGCGTAGGCGATGCCCTTGCCTATCGTGTAGCCGTAGGCGGCGCTGGTGACGTATCCGACACAGGACTCGCCGTCGTACACCGGTTCCTTGCCCATGACCACGGCGGCGGGGTCGTCGACGGTGAGGCAGGTCAGCCTGCGCCGGGGGGCCGTGCCGCGTTCGGCCAGGGCCGCGCGGCCGATGAAGTCGCCCTTGTCCGCCTTGCGCACGGCGAAACCGAGGCCCGCCTCGTACGGGTCGTGCTCGTAGGTCATGTCGGTGCCGAAGGACCGGTAGCCCTTCTCCAGCCGCAGGCTGTTGAAGGCGCCACGGCCCCCCGCGATGATCCCGTGCCCCTGACCGGCCTCCCAGAGCGTGTCCCACAGCTTCGCGCCCATGTCGGCCGTCGTGTAGAGCTCCCAGCCCAGCTCCCCGACGTAGGAGAGCCGCAGCGCGGTGACGGGCACGGTGCCGACGTACGCGCGGGCGCCGCGGAAGTAGCGGAAACCGCCCGGCCCGAAGCCGGGACCGGCGAGCGGGGCCACGACCTCGCGGGCGAGGGGTCCCCAGACGCCGACGCAGCAGGTTCCCGGCGTGATGTCGGTGACGGTGACCGACCCGTCGGAGGGCAGGTGGCGGTGCAGCCAGTCGAGGTCGAGGTTGCCGTTGGCGCCGACCTGGAACAGGTCACGCCCCAGCCGGGCCACCGTGACGTCGCTACGGATCCCGCCGTCGTGGTCGAGCAGCAGGCAGTACGTGACCGAGCCGACGGACTTGTCGACGTCGCCCGTGGAGATCCGCTGGAGGAAGGCGGCGGCCCCGCGGCCCGCGACCTCGATCCGCTTGAGCGCGCTCATGTCGTACAGGGCCACGGTCTCGCGCGAGGCCTGCGCCTCGGCGCCGACGATCGGCGACCAGTGGCGGGCGGCCCAGTCGTTGGGACGGTGGATGTCACGCCCGTCGAGCAGGGGCGCGTTGGCGCCGTACCACTGGGGGCGCTCCCAGCCGGTGGCCTCCAGGAAGTACGCGTCCAGCTCGCGCTGGCGGGCGTGGAAGGGGCTGGTGCGCAGCGGGCGCAGGTTCTCGGCCGGTTGGAGCGGGTGGATGATGTCGTAGACCTCGACGAAGTTCTGGCAGTCGCGGGTGCGGACGTACTCGGGGGCGAGCTGGTGGGCCTCGAACCGGTTGACGTCGCATTCGTGCAGGTCGAAGGACGAGCAGTGGCCGTCGGACAGCCACTCGGCCATCGCGCGGCCCACCCCGGCCGAGTGGGTGACCCACACGGCCTCGGCCACCCAGAAGCCCCGCACGTCGCGCGACTGCCCGAGCAGCGGCATGTTGTCGGTGGTGAAGGAGAACAGGCCGTTGATCCCCGCTTCGAGCTTGGCCTCCCCTGCGGCGGGCAGCAGCGCCTTCGTCTCGGCCCAGGCGGGGGCGAAGTCGTCGTCGGTGAACGGCAGCACCGACGGCATGACCTCGGCGTCGGCGATCGGGAGGATCTCCTCGGCGGTGATCGGCATCGGGCGGTGGCCGTAGTAGCCGATGCCGAGCCGGTCGAACCGCTCCCGGTAGTACAGGTCGGCGTCCTGGTGGCGCAGGATCGGCCGGACGGCCTCCTCAGGCTGCCCGGCCTGCCCGGCCTGCCCGGCGAGCGCGGGGACCGGGCCGGTCCAGGCGAGCTGGTGGGCGAGGGGGGTGAGCGGCAGTGCCATGCCGACCATGCCCGCGATCTTGGGGCCCCAGATCCCGGCGCAGCAGACCACGAGGTCGGCGGGGATCTCGCCCCGGTCGGTGACGACGGCCGCGACCCGGTCGTCCTCGACGCGGATGTCCAGCACCTCGTGCCGGTCGAGGACGCGGACGCCGCGCTCCCGGGCGCGGGCCAGCTGGACCTCGACGGCGCGCACGGCCTTCGCCAGGCCGTCGGTGGGGACGAACAGCCCGCCGAGGATCCTGTCCCCGTCGAGCAGGGAGTGGTGCTCCACGCACTCCTCGGGGGTGAGCAGGCGCGCCTCGATCCCCCAGGAGGTCGCCCAGCCGTGGCGGCGGTGCAGCTCGGCGAGCCGCTCGGGCGTGGTGGCCACCTCCAGGCCGCCCACCTGGAGGAAGCAGTCGAGGGCGACGAGTTTCTCGACCGTGTAGCGGGCCAGCTCCGCCATGGTCTTGGACGGGTTGGTCTGGAACACCAGGCCCGGCGCGTGGGAGGACGATCCCCCGGTGGCGGGCACGGCGCCCTGGTCGACGACGGTGATGTCGTCCCGGCCCCTGGCGGAGAGCTCGTCGGCGAGGGCCGCCCCGACGACCCCGGCTCCGATGATGACGACGCGTCGGCCCGCCATACCCACCTCCGTCGTTGCGCAGTCCGAAACGAAGTGCGCTTCCCGCAACAGATTGTCCTCCCGTCGACAACACTGTCAAGAACGGGCCGACGGTCGTTCTCGGGATTTAACGGTATTTCACGAAATACGGCGGGGACGGCGGATGAGCAGGGACGACCGGGCACGCTCCGCCCCTGGCGCGCCGTACGGGTTGATCACGCATAACGGCGTGATCGCGCAGAACGGCGGGGCGGCACCGATCCGACCGCCGGTGACCTCCGGGCACCGGTCCGATCGTCGGTGATCTTCGCGACCCCGGCGAAGTCGCCGGTGACGTTCGCGGCCCCGGCCGGTGTCACCTACGCGACGTCGGGCCGTGTCATCAGCGGCGACCGCAGGTGCGACGCCAGATCGGGGCTGGTCAGGGGCATGGTGCTCCACGTCGCGACCGCCGTGCCCGCGTCGGCGTCGACCACCAGCCGGACCCGGTGCGGGGTGGTGATGACGTAGAGGTCGGCGACGAACACGTCGTCCTGCCAGGCTCCGGCCGCGACGACGGGGCGGCCGAGCGGTGCGCTCTCCCGCCACTCGCCGTGGCCGGCCTCGACGTCGAGGGACGACCCGAGCCGCAGGAGCCATCCACCGTCCACGGGATCGACGATCACCGTGGTTCCGCCGGGCAGGGCCGAATCCCCGGCGGAGGCGTCGAGTGTCGCCTTGACGGAGCGCCCCGGGGCGGCCGAACCAGACACAGGCGCGAACGACAGCCGCCGCAGCCGATCGGCGAGGATCCCGTCGTCCCGGGTGTCTCCCGCGTGGCCGTCGTCCCGGGTGTCCCCCGCCCGATCCATGCCGGGCAGCAGGCACTCCCATATCGCGTCGAGCACCGCCTGTGCCCGCGTGTGGGCGCCGGTCACGGCGACCACGAGATCGTGCGAAGGGACGACCACGCACAGCTGGCCGAAGGAGCCGTCACCGTGGTAACCGTGACGCGACACCCAGAACTGGTAGCCGTAACCGCACAGGTAGTCGGCGTCCCCCGGCCCGTCCTCGGGCCGTAATGTCTCGATGTGCCGTCCGGTCGCGAGCTCCACCCATTCGCGCGGGACGAGCCGCCGGTCGCCCCACAGGCCGCCGCGCAGCAACAGCTCGCCGAAGGCGGCGACGGCCTCGGTCGTGAGGTGCAGCCCGTGGAACCCGAAGGCGGCACCGCTCGCCACCCGGTCCCATTCGGCGTGGTCGACGCCCATCGGCGTGAAGAGGCGCTCGTCGAGGAATTCCGGGAGTCCGCGGCCCGTGACCCGTTCCACCATCCGGGCCAGGACGAAGGTGGTCGGATTGTCGTAGGCGTGCCGGGTCCCCTCGGCCTCGGGAAACGGTACGCGCAGGAAGCCCTTCACCAGGTCGCCCGGCTCCAGCCGCCAGGCCTCGGCGAGGCTGTCCGTGCGGTGTCCGGCCGTCATGGACAGCAGGTGGTGAACGGTGAGACGGCGTCCCCGCTCCGAGATTCCGGCCGGAACGTGGTCGGGCAACACGTCCACCACCCGATCGTCCAGCGAGAGCAGCCCGTCGGCGATCGCGAGCCCCACGGCGACCGAGGTGAACGACTTGGTCAGCGAGTAGAGAAGGTGCGGGCGCTCGGCCGAGTACGGTGCCCACCAGCCTTCGGCGACGACGTGACCGTGGCGTACGATCACGACGGAGTGACACTCGACGGATCGCGCTTCGAGCCGGTCCAGCAGCGCGGTGACCGAACGGGACGACATCCCCGAGGCGACCGGTGTCGACCGTGGCAGCAGGGCGCGGCGGGAGGGCATCCGGACACCCTAACAAAACAGCCCCCACTACCTTGGGACCGACTGAGATGAGCGCGGAAGAGGATTTCAGGCAGGTCGGCGCCGAGCTGGCCGACCTGGGTGTGTGGATCTCCACGATGATGGGGAATCCCTCGCTCAAGGATCAGGCGGGGAAGGTGTTCGCGAGCCTGCGGCGCGACGGCACGATGGTGTTCCGGCTGGTCAGGGACACCCCCGAACACGCGGCCGCGCTCCAGCTGGCCGGGGCGTCCCTGTTCGACCCCTCGGGGCGGGGCAGGGCGATGAAGGACTGGGTGGTCGTGCCCCACTCCTCGGCCGGGAGATGGACGGACCTGGCCGAGGCCGCCCTCAGCCGCCCACGCTGATCGGCGGGTCACGTCGGCGGTGGCGACACTTCGCCGAGCGACGGACCGGATCCTCTGACGGGAGCCGTGGTCACCCGGCCGGTCGTCCCGGACGAGGCGAGGGTGCCCCCCTTCCGGGCGGCACCCCCTCCGGGACGACGGGACTCGAACCCGCGCCCCCTGGGTCCTCGGGTGAGCACTCGGGAGACGGGAAGCCTCGGGTGAGCACCCAGGAGTTGAGGCGCCTTGGGTGAGCGCTCAGGAGGCGGAAAGCCTCGGGTGGGCGCTCAGGAGGCGGGGAGCCAGGCCTTCACCTTGTCGGGGTTGTCGCCGGCCCACTTCTCCGCGGCCTCCTCGGCCGTCATCTTGTCCTCGGAGATGTACTTGGCCACGAGGTTCTGGTCCTCGTTCGTCCAGGTGAAGTTCTTGACCAGGTCGTACGCCGGGCTGCCGGAGTCGGCGAACTTCTTGCTCACGATCTTGTCGAGGTCGTAGAGCGGGTAGTCGCAGGCCACCTTCTCGGCGTCGGCGTCGCAGCCCTCGGTGTACTCGGGCAGCTTGATCTTGACGAGCTTCACCTCCGACAGGAACCACTGCGGCTCGTAGAAGTAGCCGAGCATCGGGGTCTTCTGCTTCTCCGCCTGCCTGAAGCCGGTGATGAGCGCCGCCTCGCTGCCCGCGTAGACGACCTTGTAGTCCAGCTTCAGGTTCTTCACCAGCGCAGCGTCGTTGGTCACGAAGGACGGGTCGCCGTCGAGCAGCTGCCCCTTGTCCCCGGACTCGGAGGTCTTGAACAGGTCGGCGTACTTGTTGAGGTTCTTCCAGTCGGTGATGTCGGGGTACTTCTCGGCCATCCACGGCGGCACGTACCAGCCGATGACGCCCTTGTTGCCCGTCGAGCCCGCCGAGACGGCGACCTTCTGGTCCTCGATGTACTTCTTCTTCAGGTCGTCGTGGGCCCAGTTCTCCACGATGGCGTCGACCTCGCCGGTGGCGAAGCCCTGCCAGGCTACCTCCTCCTTGAGGTCCTTCTTCGTGACCGAGCAGCCGAGATCCTTCTCGGCCACGTGGGCGATGACCGCCGCGGTCGCCTCGTACCCGACCCACGGGTTGATGGCGATGTTGACCGCGCCGCAGGCCTTCTTCCCGTCCGCGCCGGAGGCGGCCGGGGCGGCCCCGCTCTCGCTCTCGCCGACCTTCGCCCCGCCGCACGCGGAGACGAGGAGGCCGGTCACGACCAGGAGCGCCACCGCCCGCGGTCGCCCGATCCTCGAAACTGTCACCAGGTCCTCCTGTGTTGGATGTCGTGTGCTGTGTTCGGTTCCGCCCGGTCTGTCGCTCAGTGGACGCCGTGCGTCTCGGCGTCGGCCCGCCGCGCGGCCGTCCGGGTGATGCGCTCCAGCATGATCCCGAGTACGACGATCGCCACGCCCGCGGCGAGCCCCTTGCCCCGCAGCTGCAGCTGGGAGAACCCGGCCACCACGTCGTAGCCGAGCGCGCCCGCGCCGACCAGGCCGCCGACGACGACCATGGCGAGCACGTAGATGAGTCCCTGGCTCGCCGCGAGGGTGAGCGCGCTGCGCGCCATCGGCAGCTGCACCTTGGTGATGAGCTGCCAGGTGCTGGAGCCCGCGGCCGTGGCGGCCTCCACCGCGCTCGGCGCCACGCCGCGGATGCCGTCCGCGGTGAGCTTGACCGCCACCGGGGCCGCGTAGACGACCGCGGCGATGATCGCGGTGATCCGGGTGGCGCCGAACAGCCCGAGGATCGGCACCAGGTAGACGAACGGCGGCATGGTCTGCCCGGCGTCGAGGACGGGCCGCACCAGCTGGTCGACGCGGTCGCTGCGCCCCATCCAGACGCCGAGCACCACCCCGAGGACCATCACCAGGACGGTGGCCACCAGCGTCGAGGCCAGCGTCACCATGCTGTCCTGCCACAGGCCGAGCGCGACGAGCAGGGCGACGCAGACCGCGGTGACGAGCACGATCCTGACGTTCGCCAGGATCGCGGCGAACACGACGAGCACGGCGCCGACCAGCCACCACGGTGAGTCGGTGAGCAGCGCCTCGAACGGGTTGAGCAGGCCGTAGGAGACGGCGTTCCTGAACGCGCCGGTGTAGGCCGCGAGGTTGTCCTGCGCCCACAGGGTGGCCGCGTCGACCCCCTGGCGGACGTAGCGCCCCAGGTTCGCCTCGCTCGGGAACTCCGCGGCCCACACGTAGACGTGGGAGAGATAGACCAGTACGCCGGTGACCGCGAGGACCGCGCCGACCTCCGCGCGGCGGCGGCCTGGTCCGCGAGAGCGCCCGGCCCGGTGCCGGTCCTCGACGCGGCGCCCGGCGGCGGAGGTGACCCGGTCGAGCACGATGGCCATCACGACGATGGCCAGGCCCGCGTTGAAGGCGCTGCCGACGTCGAGGGTCTCCAGCGCCTTGACGACGGTCTTGCCCAGGCCGGGGGCGTCGATCAGCGCGGCGATGGTGACCATGCACAGCGCGGCCATGATGGTCTGGTTGACGCCGACGACAATGGTCCGCTTGGCCAGCGGGAGCCGTACCTTCCTCAGCGACTGCCAGGCGGTCGAGCCCAGGGAGGTGCTCGCCTCCAGGATCGCGGGCCGCACCTCGCGGATGCCGTGCGCGGTGATGCGGATCGCGGGCGGGACGGCGTAGATGACGGTCGCCACGGTGGCGCTCGCGGGGCCGATGAGGAAGAACAGGGTGAGCGGCGCGAGGTAGACGAACGTCGGCATCGTCTGCATGAAGTCGAGCAGCGGGGTGACCAGGCGGTCGAACCGGTCGTTCACCCCGGCCCAGACGCCGAGCGGGATGCCGATCAGCAGCGAGAGCGCGACGGCGGCCAGGGTGAGGGCGAGGGTGTCCATGCTCTCCTCCCACAGGCCCAGCAGGCCGAAGGAGGCGAAGCCGATCGCGGTCAGCAGGGCGACCCGCAGGTTGCCCCACAGCAGCGCGACCGCCGTGGCGACGGCGACCACGCCCAGCCAGCCGACGACCGGCAGCGGCCGCCCGAAGGACGGCTGGCTGATCAGCGCCTGGACGAACGTGACGGACTCGTCGAGGAAGAGCCGGATGTAGTTGACGAAGTACAGGAAGAACGGGTTCTCGTTCCTGCTGTTGTCGATGACCTCACTGGCCTCGTTGATGCTCACGTGCAGCGGGGTCAGTTCCGCGCCGCCGAGCTGGAGGGTGTCGCGGCCCTGGACGAACACCCAGATCAGCACCCACGCCGCGACGACGGCGGCGAGCAGGTAGCGGCGGGGCCACGCGGGCAGCCGCCGCAGGCCACCGGCCGGGGTGGCCTGGGTGGCCATCACCCCTGCCCCTCTGACCTGGGCGTGCCAGGCTCACCGGGCTTGCCGGAATCTCCGGAGCCGCCGGGCCTGCCGGGGCTCGCGTCCGGAGACGGCTCGGCGGGTTCACCTGAAGTCCCCTCCGAGGACAGCCCGACGGGCCCACCGGAGAGCTCGCCCACGGAAGGCTCGGCGGACTTGCCGGAGGTCCCATCCGAAGACAACTCGACGGCCTCGCCGGAAGTCCCCTCCGGAGAAGACGGTTCCGCGAGCACGCCGAGGACCTCCTCCGCCGTCACGACCCCCAGCAGTTCCCCGCCCTCGACGACCTTGACCGGCCTCGTCGCGCGCAGGACCGTGTGCACGACGTCGCGTACGACGACGTCCGGCCCGACCTCGGGGCCGTCCAGCGGTTCGTCGGGCCGGGGCGGGCGCATGATCCAGCGGGTGGTGAGCACGTTCGAGCGGGGCACGTCGCTGACGAACTCGCGCACGTAGTCGTCCACCGGCGCCCCGACGACCTCGTCGGGGGTGCCCATCTGGACGAGCTCGCCGTCGCGCATGATGAGGATGCGGTCGCCGAGCTTGAGCGCCTCGCCCAGGTCGTGCGTGATGAAGATCATCGTCTTGCCGACCTCGCGGTGCAGGCGGATGACCTCGTTCTGCATGTCCCGCCTGATCAGCGGGTCGAGCGCGGAGAACGGCTCGTCGAAGAAGAGCACGTCGGGGTCGACCGCGAGGGCCCTGGCCAGCCCGACGCGCTGCTGCATGCCGCCGGACAGCTGGTCGGGGTAGGAGTCCTCAGAACCGGAGAGGCCGACGAGCTCGACCATCTCCCTGGCCCGCTCGTAGCGGGCCTCCTTCCGCATGCCTCGGATCTCCAGCCCGTAGGCCACGTTGTCCAGGACCCGCCGGTGCGGCAGCAGCCCGAAGTTCTGGAAGACCATGGCGAAGCGGTGGCGGCGCAGCTCGCGCAGCTGCCTGTCGCCCGCCTCGCGGATGTCCTCGCCGTCGAACAGCACCTCTCCGGCCGTCGGCTCGACGAGCCGCGTGAGGCAGCGCACGAGGGTGGACTTGCCGGAGCCGGACAGGCCCATGACGACGAAGACCTCCTGGGGCCGCACGGTGAAGGAGACGTCGCGTACGGCCGTCACGCAGCCCGTCCTCGCCCTCAGCTCGCTGCGCGAGAGCTCCGCGAGCGGGGTCCCGACGACCCGGCCGGGGCGCGGGCCGAAGACCTTCCAGAGACCTCGCACGTCGAGGACGGCCCGGTCCTCGTTCCGCGCGGCGGCTCCTGGCCGCGCCTGCTTGGTCGGTGATGTCATGGTCATGACCACCTCACGGGTCGTCTGGGGACGGGGGGGTCGTCCTTCAGCTGCGGAACCACCGCTGCGGGCGGGGGCGGACGTTCTGCCACACGTGCTTGGTCTCCCGGTACTCGGCCAGGCCCGCCTGGCCCAGCTCGCGGCCGATTCCCGACCGCTTGAAACCGCCCCACTCCGCCTGGGGGACGTAGGGGTGGTAGTCGTTGATCCACACGGTGCCGTGCCGGAGCCGCCCGGCGACCCGCTGGGCCTTGCCCGCGTCCTGTGTCCACACCGCCCCGGCCAGGCCGTAGTCGGTGTCGTTGCCGAGGCGGACCGCCTCGTCCTCGTCGCCGAAGCGCTCGACGGTGAGGACGGGGCCGAAGGACTCCTCGCGGACCACCCGCATGCCCCGGTGGCACTCGTCGAGGACGGTCGGCGGGTAGAAGTGGCCCTCGCCGGGGAGTCTCTCCCCGCCGCAGCGCAGCACCGCGCCCTCCGCGACGCCGGAGGCGACGTACGCCTCGACCTTGGCCAGGTGCGCGGCGGAGATGAGCGGGCCGGTCTCGGCCTCGGGGTCGAAGGGGCCGCCGAGGCGGATGCGGGCGGCGCGGCGTACGAGCTCGTCGACGAAGGTGTCGTGCAGGGAGTCCTCGACCAGCAGGCGGGCACCGGCCGAGCAGACCTGCCCGGAGTGGAGGAAGACGGCGGTGAGGGCGAAGTCGAGGGCGGTCTCGACGTCGGCGTCGGCGAAGACGATGTTGGGGTTCTTGCCGCCGAGCTCCAGCGCGACCCGCTTCACCGTGGCCGCCGCCGACACCATGATCGTACGGCCGGTCGCCAGGCCGCCGGTGAACGACACCATGTCCACCTCGGGGTGCTCGGCCAGCGGGGCGCCGACCTCGGCGCCCGCCCCGAGGACGAGGTTGCCGACGCCCGGGGGCAGCCCGGCCTCCTCCAGCAGGCGCATGAACAGGATCGCGGTGGACGGGGTGAGCTCGCTGGGCTTGAGGACGAAGGTGTTGCCCGCGACCAGCGCGGGGGCGACCTTCCAGGAGGCCTGCAGCAGCGGGTAGTTCCACGGGGTGATGAGGCCGCAGACCCCGACCGGTTCGTGGACGACGCGGCTGATCGCGTCGTCGCGGCCGGTGTCGATCACGCGGCCCGCGTCGGTCCCGGCGATGCCGCCGAAGTAGCGCAGGCAGGCCACCACGTCGGCGACGTCGTACTCGCTCTCGGCGAGCCGCTTGCCGGTGTCGAGCGACTCGGCCCTGGCGACGTCCTTGACGTCCCGTTCGAGCAGGTCGGCCACCCTCAGCAGCAGCGCGCCGCGCTCGCGCTCGGGGGTGGACGCCCAGGTGCCCTCGTCGAACGCCGCGCGGGCCTCGGTTATCGCGATCTCGGTGTCGGCCCGGGTGGCCTCCGAGACGGTCGCCACGAGGCCGCCGTCGGCCGGTGAGCGGATCTCACGGTGGCCGCCCGCGACGGGATCCCTCCAGGTGCCACCGAGGTAGAGATCTGACACGAACGGGCCCGCCCTTCGGTTATCGCATGATCCGTTGCGTATCACGCACCGGAATGCTTAACGAGGAACAGAATCGACCCTTTTCGTTCACGCAGTCAAGGCTTTACCGACCTCATTACCGTGCCAGCCCAATCGTGAGGAGACCTCGCCCGCCGCGGCCATCACCTGCTCGGCCACCGTGGGGAGCCGCTCGGGAGGGAGCCGGAAGGTCGGCCCGGACACGCTCATCGAGGCGACGACCGCGCCCTCGACGTTGAAGATCGGCGCCGCCACCGCGGTCAGGCCGATCTCCAGCTCGTCGGCGGCGGTGGCGTACCCGCGCCTCCTGACGGTGTCGAGCTCCTCGCGCAGCAGCCCGGCGTCGGTGACGGTCAGGTCGGTGAACGGGCGCAGCGGCACGGCGGCCAGCCGTTCGAACCGCTCGCCCGGGGCGTGGGCGAGCAGCACCTTGCCGTTGGACGTCGCGTGCAGCGCCACCCGCCGCCCCGCCCAGTTGTAGGCCTGCAGGGCAGAGGGACCCGCCATCTGGTCGACGTACAGGACCTCGTCGCGGTCGAGGATGGCCACGTTGACGGTCTCGCCGACCGCCGCCGCGAGCCGCTCGCCGGTGGCGCGGCTCTCGCGGACGACGTCGAGCCGCACGGTCGCGGCGCCCGCGAGCCGGACGATCCCCACCCCCAGCCGGTACTTTCCCCGGTCGGCGGTCTGCTCGACGAGCTCGTGCAGCTCCAGCGTCATGACGAGGCGGAACGCCGTGGAACGGTGGACCCCCAGCTCCGCGGCGATCTCGCTGACGCCCAGGTCTCCGTGCCGGGCGAGCAGCCGCAGGACGGACAGCGCGCGGTCGACGGACTGCACCGCAGCGCCATCTCTCTCCAGCTCGTTGCTCATGACACAACTTTAAGCGGGTTACGCACGAACCCGGCCGGACACGGGACCGTCGCGCCATCCTGCACCCCGTACCGGCTCCCGGAATCCCCCGCCCGGCGGACGCCTCGCGCCCGCCCGCGTCCCTAGCCTGATCGCGAAACAGGGAGGGGCACATGACCGGAACCGATCGGGGCGCCCGGCGGGACGCGGCGGCGCGGCTGGCCCGGGAGCGGCGCTGGGCGGACCTGTGGGACCTGGTCCGGCGGCGGCTCCCCCTGGTCGAGGCGGACAGCGTCCTGCCGCTGTTCGACGAGCGGTGGCGGCCGGACGGCCCGGAACGCCCCCTGTTCGACCTGCTCGCCGCGACCCCGCCCGGAACCGTGGAGGAGGCGCGCGCCACCCTGACCGCCGACCCCCTGCTGGAGATCCCCGTCGACGGCTGGATCGTCACCGGCTCCCTGTCCCCGGACGGCCGGTGGCTGGCGGTCCACCTGAGAAGCTGGAACTCCGCGCACGGCCACGAACTCCAGGTGTTCGACCTCGACGACGGACGCCAGGTCGCCCGCCGGGCGGGAGGCGCCGACTCCGGGGTGATGCTGAACAGGGGCGCGTCCGTCTTCAGCATGGACTGGATCCCCCCGAACCCCTTCCTCGGTCTCGTACGCAACGACGCCGCGGGCGGGACGATGCTGCAGCCGGAGGAGTTCTCCCTGATCGCGGGGCTGGCCTGGCTGGACCGCGACCGCTTCGCGGTGCTGGCCCGGCACTACCCCCGGCTCGGCCGCGACCCGGAGCCCGCCGACTGCCACCTGACCTACTACACCGGCGAGGGCGAGCGCGCCGAACGGGTCGTCCTGGAGGAGGACCTGGTCTGGGGCGAGCGGGGGGTGGACATCCTGCCGTCGCACCTGGCCGCCGACCCGTCCTCCGGCCTGCTCGCCGTGGACGGTCGTACGCTGCGTATCATCAGGCCGCCCCGCCACGTCCTGGCCCGCTCACCGGAACAGGAGAACCTTCGCGAGCTGTGCTTCCTGGCGCCGGACCGCCTCGCCGCGGCGGGCGACGAGTGCCTGGAGATCTGGCGGGCGACCGGCGCGACCCTGGAACGGGTACGAGGCATCGGCCTGCGCCCCCGGCGGAAGCGACACCACCCGATCCTCGTCCCGCAGCGCCACGAGATCGTGTTCCTGGACGGGATCCCCGGCTCCGGTGCGGGCGGCCTGGTCCGCTACGTCGACGCCGAGACCCTGGCCGGCGTCACGGGACCGCGCGAGCTGTCCGACTCGATCGGCGTCGGGCTGTGGAGCGCCGCCGACGGCTCCCGGCACGCGCTGGCCGTGGAAAGCGCGGTCTACGTCGTACGCGACCCGGCGGCCGGAGCCGTCGCCACCCTGGCCGGACGCCCCCCGTCCGCCCTCCGGCCGGCCGACCTCCCCACGCTCGACTCCGTACGGCCCGCCACGGAACCCGTACGCCACCTGCTGGCCCTGCTGCGCGCGGCGGCGCGCCCGGGGGAGGTGCGGCGCGGTCAGTGAGGAGAGCCGTCGCGGTGCCGGTAGAACTCCGCGCGCTCGGCGGCGAGCGGGGTGTTGCCGAGGATGAGGTCGGCCGCCTTCTCCGCGACCATCATGACCGGCGCGTAGATGTTGCCGTTGGTCACGTACGGCATCACCGAGGCGTCCACCACGCGCAGCCCGTCGAGGCCGTGGACCCGCATGGACAGCGGGTCGACCACGGACATGGGGTCGACGCCCATCCGCGCGGTGCACGACGGGTGCAGCGCGGTCTCGCCGTCCCTGGCCACCCAGTCGAGGATCTCCTCGTCGGTCTCGACCCCGGGGCCCGGTGACAGCTCCCCCGCGTTGAACGCGTCCATCGCGGGCTGGTTCAGGATGTCGCGGGCGACCCGGACGGCCTCCACCCACTCGCGCCGGTCCTGGGCGGTGGACAGGTAGTTGAAGCGCAGCGCCGGGTGGACCCGGGGGTCGGTGCTCGTGATCTTCACCGAGCCGCGCGAGTCGGAGTACATCGGCCCGATGTGCACCTGGTAGCCGTGCCCGCCCGCCGGGGCGGAGCCGTCGTAGCGGACCGCGATGGGCAGGAAGTGGAACATCAGGTTGGGGTAGTCGACGTCGTCGTTGCTCCGGGTGAAGCCGCCCGCCTCGAAGTGGTTGGTCGCGCCGGGGCCGCTGCGCAGGAACAGCCAGCGCGCGCCGACCAGCGGCCGGTTGCGCCACCTCATCGCGGGCTGCACCGACACCGGCTCCTTGCAGCCGTACTGGATGTAGACCTCAAGGTGGTCCTGGAGATTCTCGCCGACGCCCGGCAGGTCGTGCACGACGTCGACGCCGAGGGCGTCCAGTTCGGCGGCGTCGCCCACCCCGGAGAGCTGGAGCAGCTGCGGGGTGTTGATCGCGCCGCCGCACAGGATCACCTCGCCCGCGTGGACCGTCCGGCCGTCGTACTCGACGCCGACCGCGCGGTTCCCCTCGAAGAGGATGCCGGTGACGTGCGCCCGCGTCCTCACCTCCAGGTTGGGACGGTTCATGACCGGACGCAGGTAGGCGCGGGCGGCCGACAGGCGGCGGCCCCTGCTGATGTTGCGGTCGAAGCGGGCGAAGCCCTCCTGGCGGTAGCCGTTGACGTCGTCGGTCAGCGGGTACCCGGCCTGCTGCACCGCCTCGAAGAAGGCGCCGAACAGCGGGTTGCGCACCGGCCCGCGCTCCAGCACCAGGGGACCGCCCCGCCCGCGCCAGGAGTCGGCGGGGTCGGCGGCCAGGCAGTTCTCCATGCGCTTGAAATACGGCAGGCAGTGGGCGAAGTCCCAGGTGCTCATGCCCTCGTCTGCGCCCCAGCGCTCGTAGTCCATCGGGTTGCCGCGCTGGAAGATCATCCCGTTGATGCTGCTGGAGCCGCCCAGCACCTTGCCCCTGGCGTGGTAGATCCGGCGGCCGTTCATGTGCGGCTCGGGCTCGGACTCGTACCTCCAGTCGTAGAAGCGGCTCCCGATGGGGAAGGGCAGCGCGGCCGGCATGTGGATGAAGACGTCCCACGGGTAGTCCGGGCGGCCCGCCTCCAGCACCAGCACCCGGTTGGCGGGGTCGGCGGACAACCGGTTCGCGAGGGCGCTTCCCGCCGAGCCGCCCCCGACGATGACGAAGTCGTACATGTCTGCCTCGCCTCGTTCAGCAGGAGGTAATGGCCAAAATTGTAGCGAATAGCGCAATGTGCTGCACCATTCGCAACGGTGATTGTTCCTTCGATGGCGTTCGTTGCCCCCAGCGCCTACAGTCCCGCTATGGGCAACGATCCCCTCGGCGGCCGTACCGCCGACAGCAGTGGCGGAGTCCAGTCCGTCGACCGGGCCATCACCATCCTGGAGATCCTCTCCGAGCGCCGCGAGGCCGGGGTGAGCGAGATAGCCCAGGAGATATCGGTGCACAAGTCGACGGCGTTCCGGCTGCTGGGCGCGCTGGAGTCGCGCGGCCTGGTCGAGCAGGCCGAGGAGCGGGGGAAGTACCGCCTCAGCTTCGGGATCATCCGCCTCGCGGGCGGAGTGGCCTCCCGGCTCGACCTCACCCAGCAGAGCCGCCCCGTCTGCCGCCGCCTCGCCGAGGAGATCGGCGAGACGGTCAACATCGCCGTGCTCCGCTCCCACTACGCGGTCAACCTGGACCAGGTACGCGGCCCGGCGGCGGTCACCACGCACAACTGGGTCGGAGAGCTCACCCCGCTGCACGCCACCTCCAGCGGCAAGGTCCTGCTCGCCCACCTCGACGACCTGCACCGGACCCGGCTGGTCACGGCGGGCGGCCTGGAGCCGTACACCCCGAACACGATCACCTCGGCCGACGCGCTGGAGAAGCAGCTTCTCCAGGCCCGCGAGCGGGGCTACGCCGTCACCGTCGAGGAGTACGAGATCGGCCTGAACGCCGTCGCGGCCCCCATCCGCTCCCACGACGGCGAGATCGTCGCCGCGGTCAGCGCGTCCGGCCCGGCCTACCGCTTCGGCGAGGAGCGGCTGCACGAGCTGGCGGCGGTCATGATCGCCGGAGCCCTGGACATCAGCCACCGCCTGGGCCACACCGAACGCGCCTGATCCCTCGCTCCCGGGAATCGTTCCCGGGAGTCGTTTCCAGGAGCCGTTCCCGGGAGTCGCTCCCGGGAAGACCACGCGCCCGGCCGGAGCCCCGGTCCTGACCGGCGGCCCGCCGGACCACGCCGCCCGGCGAGCGACGCCGTGCGGAAACGGTAATGCGATGGTCTGGCTTTGGTCCGGTTATGGGCGGTTCGTTCCATAACTGCTCATTGGGCGGTTACCTTCGATAATGACCTGACCTGGGCTTTCACAAGGAAGCGCACAGGAGGGCCGCGGGGAAGAAGGAAGGGGGCGCGGTTTTGGGAGGCGGATCCTCGAGAGGCAAGTGCCGCAGATCGTTCCTTCCGCACTCGCTTCGCGCACGCACCACGCTGGGTGTCACCGGCCTGGCCCTGATCTTCCTCACCGCGATCGGTACCGGCCTGAACTTCCTGATCCTCAACCGGGTCCAGGCCCAGATCTTCGACGAGGCGGAGCGGGTCGCCGTCAACTGGGGCGCGTCCCTCCGGCCGGACGGCACGCCACCACCGGTTCCCAGGACACGCGTCGACCTCCTCCAGCTCGTCGACTCCCGAGGCCGGGTGGTGACGGCCGGCGCCGCGGCGGCGGGCAGGCCACCCCTGAGCACGCTGAGGCCCCCGGCCGACGACCGGATCCAGACTCGCACGGAGTGCTCCGGCCAGGGCGAGTGCGTCATGCTGGCCGCCTTCAGGGTCCCCCGGCCGGAGACCTCCGCGCTCCGGCCGGACGAGCCCCTCTTCGTCTACGCCGGGATGACGCGGCCGCCCATCCTGGCCGACAACCGCATGCAGCTCCTCACCGCCGCCGGAGTCCTGCTGGGCGTGGCCCTCGCGGCGTGGGTGAACTGGTGGGCGGCGGGCCGGAACCTGCGCCCGGTGGAGGCGATCCGCGAGCACCTGTCCCACATCACGGTGAGCGACCTGAGCCTGCGCGTGCCCCAGCCTCCCGGCTGCAACGAGTACGCGCTGCTCGTCTGCACCGTCAACCAGACCCTGGCCAGGCTGGACGAGGCGGTGAAGCTGCAACGCCGGTTCGCCTCCACCACCTCCCACGAGCTCAGGACCCCGCTCACCGGCCTGCGTACCCGGCTGGAGGAGGCGGTGCTCTATCCCGGCGACGTCGACCCCCGCGAGACCGTCCGGGAGGCGTTGTCGATCACCGGGCGGCTGGAGACGATCGTCGACGACCTGCTGGTGCTGGCCCGCCTCCGCGCCGGCATCCCGGTGGCGCACGAGCCGATCGACCTCGGCGCGCTGGTCGCCCAGGAGGCCGCCGCCCAGGCGGGGGGCGTGCCGGTGCACGTCCACGTCGATCGCGACGTGTACGTCCGGGGCAACCGGATCCAGCTGGTCCGGGTCCTGAACAACCTCCTGGCCAACGCCCGGCGGCACGCCGGAAGCGTGGTCGAGGTCACCGCCGGGCGCGCGGACGGCCAGGTCGTCGTCACGGTGACCGACGACGGGGACGGCATCGCACCCCAGGACCGCGAACGGGTCTTCGAACGCTTCGTCCGCCTGGACGACGGGCGGCGCCGCGAACCCGGCGGCAGCGGGCTCGGCCTGGCCATCTCCCGTGACATCGCCCAGGCCCACCACGGAACCCTGCTCATCGAGGACACCCCGCGAGGCGCGCGGTTCGCCCTCCGCCTGCCGGTCCAGCGGGAGACACCCGTCCTGGCCGACCAGGCGCCGGACCTCCGCGACCTCGACCGCCTCCCGGACCACGCCGAACAGCACTGAGCGCCACGGTCCTCCCCGGTCGCCGTACGCGTTCACGGGCACCCGGCGGCCCCGAGCCCCGCCTCACCGTGCAGGCCGGACCCGCGGCCGCCCGCGTGATGCCGGGCTCAGGGGGCCGGGGGTGGGACGCCTGCCGCGCGTGGTGGTCCAGCAGGCGGATGAGCAGGTGCGTGAACTGGTCGCGTTCGGCGGGGGCCAGCGGGGCGAGCAGCTCCTCGTGGAGGTCGTCCAGGACCTTGTCGAGGCGGGCGTCGGCCCGCTACCGCGACGGCCGGGCACCCCACCAGGCGAGCGGCCTGCGACTGACCGGCACCGCGGTACGGACACCGGCGGGCTGGCGATTCCGCGAGCATCGGATCACGCCCGCCTGGACGCGCGAGAACCGATCTCTCCTTGGGGCGTGCCCCGACCCCGGCCCGGGGCCCGCGCTTCGCGGCGTCCGGCTTGACCTTGACACGGTGACAAGGTCTTCACTGGGGCCGAGGAGGTGGTCCCGATGACCATGCCGAAACAGGACACGGACGCGATCCGATCCTTCCAGGGGCTGGAGGACGCCCGCTCGTCGGTGCGGCTACGGGCGGCGCTGGCGGCCGGAACGACCCCTGACCCGCGGTTCGTCGACAAGCTCGTCCAGCGATGCGCGATCGAGCCCGACTTCTACGTACGCGACATGCTTACATGGGCACTCACCCGCCACCCGGCGGCGGCGACGGTCCCGAGGCTCGTCGACGAGGTCCGTTCGGAGCGCGCGCAGGCGCGAAGCCAGGCGTTGCACACGCTGTCCAAGATCGGGGATCGGCGGGCGTGGCCGGCGATCACCCGGGCGCTCCTGACCGACGCCGACGACGAGGTGGCGCGGAGCGCCTGGCGGGCGGCGGTCGTGCTCGTGCCCGAAGGCGAGGAGACCGAGCTGGCCGCGGTGCTGTCGGCACAGCTCGGGCGCGGCGGGCGTGAGACGCGGCTGAGCCTCAGCCGGGCGCTGACCGCGCTCGGTGAGGTGATCGCGCCGGCCCTGCGCGCCGCGATGACACACCTCGACCCTCGCGTACGCGCGCACGCGATCGCCACGGAACGGCTGTTGCGCGACCCGGACACCGGGTTCGAGTTCGCGATCGAGGAGGCGAAGCGTGTCGTGGCCCTCGGCGAGAACGGCGGGGAGGGATGATGGAGGGTGTTGATCGGTGAGGTGGCACGACGGTCCGGGGTCAGCGCCCGCATGCTCAGGCACTACGACTCGCTCGGCCTGGTGCGGCCGACGGGCCGCAGTGACGCCGGCTACCGGGAGTACTCCGGCGAGGACATCCGGCGGATCTTCCACATCGAGAGCCTGCGGTCGCTGGGGCTGTCGCTGCGTGACGTCAAGCGCGCGCTCGACGACCCCGGCTTCGTGCCCTCGGAGCTCGTCGACGACCTCGTCCGCCAGGCGCGAGAGCGCATCGCTGCCGAGACGGAGCTGCTCACGCGGCTCCGCCGGATCGGTGCCGCGGACCCCAGCGGCTGGGAGGACGTCCTGCGGATCGTCGCGCTCCTCCAGGCGCTGGGGTCGAAGAGCGCCGGCAAGCGCCAGCGCGCGGCCCTGGCCTCCGCCGAGGAGGTGCCGGTGGAGGCACTGGTCGAGGCGGTGCTGAGCGAGCAGGACCCGCACGTCGCCGGAGCCCTTCGATGGGCTCTGGCGCGATCGGGCGACGACGGGCTGGCGCTGCTGGCGGAGGGCCTCGGCTCGCCGGTGGCCGAGGTGCGCAAACGCGCCGTCCAGTCCATCGCCGAGATCCCGGACGGTGTGGCGACCGCCCTGCTGCGGGACGCCCTCGCGAACCCCGACATCGTGGTCCGCGGGTACGCCGCCCTGGCGCTCGGGGCACGTGGAGTCGCCGACGCGGTCCCGACGCTCATCGACATGGTCGTCGAGGGGACGAACGACGTCGACGCGGCCGACGCGCTGGGCGCTCTGGCGAGCCGTCCCGCCCTGGTGGATCGGATCGCCGGCGGGCTCGTCGACCGTCTCGGCCACGACACCGCCGAACCGTCCGCACGCCGGCGGCTGACGCAGGCGCTCGCGGACGTCCCGGGCGACACGGTGTCCCGTGCCCTCGCGGAGCTGTCACACGACGAGGACCGTGCCGTCGCGCTCACCGCGACGTACATCCTCGGGCTGCGCGGCGAGCGATGACGGCTCACCCGCGCCACCGGAACGGGGATGGGTCCGGAAGGACATTTGTCCCGGAGGGTTCGGGATCGATGGATCTGCTGCAGCGGCCCGCCCGCTGACAGCGTGGAGGGCATGAGACGGAGATCGAGATCGACGGGTGCCGCGATGGCGGCGGCGGCGCTGGTGTCGGCGTGCGCGGGCGCGCCCCCGGAGCGGGCGCCGGAGCGGGCCGGTGAGAACGTGGTCCGGACGGACGCGGGAGCCGTACGGGGAACGGTGACCGGCGAGCACCGGATCTTCCAGGGGATTCCCTACGCGGCTCCGCCGGTGGGTGAGCTGCGGTGGAACTCACCGGCGCCGGTGAGAGCCTGGACCGGGGTCAAGGAGGCCACCAGGCCGGGCAGCGTGTGCCCGCAGGTGGGAAGCGACTACGCGAAGGTGACCGGCTCCGACGAGGACTGCCTGTTCCTCAACGTGACGGCGCCGCGCGCGCCGAAGAGGAACCGGCCGGTGATGGTGTGGATCCACGGCGACGGCGCCCTGGGCTCCGGCGACCTCAGCGACGTGCGCCGGATCGCCACGCGCGGGGACGTGGTGGTCGTCACGATCAACTACCGGCTCGGGATCTTCGGGGGCTTCGGGTACCCGGGGCTCAAGGGGTCGGGCACGTACGGCCTGCGGGACCAGCAGGCGGCGCTGCGCTGGGTCCGCCGCAACGCCGCCGCGTTCGGCGGGGACCCGGCGAACGTGACGGTGTTCGGCGTCTCGTGGGGCGCGCTGAGCATCAGCGGGCACCTGACCTCGCCGGGTGGCGGAGGCCTGTTCGACCGGGCCGTCATGCAGAGCGGCGAGGGCATGATGGACATGCTCGCCGGCAGCATGGGCGAGGGCGTCCCCGCCTACCCGTCCTACGCCTGGCGCACCGTGGCGGAGGTCGAGAGGATGGGCACGTACGTGTCCCCGAGGCTCGGCTGCGAGGATCTCCGCTGCCTGCGGGCCCTCCCGGTGGAGAGGATCCTCGGGGTGCCGCAGATCATGAACATGTTCCAGACGTACGCCTACGGAGGCGAGACGCTGCCCGGATCGCCGTCCGCGGAGATGCGGGCGGGTCGTTTCCACCGGGTCCCGGTGATCTCCGGGGCGACCCGCGACGAGCACCGGATCTTCGTCGGCTTGTTCCACGACGCGGCGGGCGAGCCGGTCACCGCCAAGCGGTACGGCGAGCTGCTGAGGACCGCGTTCGGCGAGGACGCGGCGAGGGTGCGCGCGGAGTACCCGCCCGCCCGGTACGGCTCGCCGGGGCTGGCGTGGGCCGCCGCGATCACCGACCGCATGTGGGCCAGGGCCACCTTCGAGCAGAACCGGCTGCTCAGCGGGAAGGCGCCGACGTACGCCTATCGGTTCGCCGACCGCCGGGCCCCGATGTTCCTGCCGTTGAAGACGGACTTCCCCTGGGGGGCCTACCACGCGGGCGACATGCCGTACCTGTTCACCGAGAAGGCGGTCACGTTCACCCCGGCCCAGCGGAGGCTGTCGGACCAGATGATCGCCTACTGGACCAACTTCGCCCGGACGGGCGACCCCAACGGAGCGGGGCTGCCCCGCTGGGAGCGTTTCGACCGTGCCGCCCCCGTCCCGTACACCCAGTCCCTGGAGCCTGACGCGGTCGGACCGGTCGACTACGCCGCCGACCACAACCTCGCCTTCTGGGCATCCCGGTAGTGACCGGGTCCCCTGGTCCGGCGAGTACGACACCGCCCCCGGCCCTCCGCGATCGGCCGGAGGCGGTGCCGTGCGGGAACGGCGGATCAGGCGACGGCCCCGATCCGGTACCGGCCGCCGTCGCCACAGCAGAACTCGTAGTCCCGGGTCACGTCCCCGGTGACGGTCTGGCCTCCGATGGTGTCGTGGGGGTCGAGGTCGTCGTACTCCATGAGACGGAGCTGGGCGCCGACCGGGACGCACTTGTCGACCTCGACCCGCTGACCCGCGGACATCGACACGTAGGTCGAGGTCGTCGGCCAGATCTTCGCGCCGTTGCTCGTGATGTACACCTCGTCACGGCCGACCTCGCTGACCGTGAGAGCCCGGAGGCCGTCGAGGAACACGCCGGCGCCACAGGTGAGCGCGGCCTTCTCCTGGGCCAGGTTCGCGTCGGCGACCGCCGCCGGGGTTCCGGCCAGCGCGAGGCATCCGGCCACCGTGGCCGCGACCGCGAGCTTCGGCAGCTTCCGCCGGGCGCGCATCCCGGTTCCCCTCTGTCCCCCGTGGGAGTTCTCTTCGACTCGCATTCGTGTGCACTCTCCGTTTCGACTGCTGGTGATGTGCGTTCGCGCCACGCGTGCACCCCGCCCCCGGCGGGCGCGTGGCTCTCCTTGTCTCCGTCAGATCTACGGCAGAGCCACTCGCACGGACCAGGATTGGGCACGGTCCTGTCGGTAAACCTGGAGTTCGTGTCCGTTTTCGACAGGGTGTGCGCACCTGACCGGGCGTAGCGTGTCGGCGACCGTGAACCGGGAGGTCAACGGCTATCAGCCGGGTGAGGGGACGACCGTGCGGCCCGACTACACGTACGGCGGCTGTGACGAACCGCACGGCGCGCGAAGCTTCGGAGGCGTCGTCCTCCGGCCTAAATACGTTGGCGTCGCGGTCCTTGATCGGGCTAGCTTGGCTTCCGTCATGCGCCGGGCGGATGTGCCCTGTCCGCGCCCGCGAGCCAACAGATGGGAGACGCGGGATGACTGCCCAGCTCGTCGCGCTCTGCTTCGACGCGAACGACCCGCTCCGTCTCGCGCGTTTCTGGGCCGGGGTTCTGAGCTGGGAGACGGTCGACGACCCCCGTGACGGCATCACGCTCCTGCCGGGCGACGACACCGGGTTCCGGATCCGGTGTCTTCCGTCCCAGGAGAAGAAGACCCGCCAGAACCAGATGCACTTCGATCTGACGAGCACGTCCCTGGAGGACCAGCGGCGGACGGTGGCGAAGGCCCTCGAACTCGGTGCGCGGCACATCGACATCGGGCAACTCCCCGAAGAGGATCACGTGGTGCTCGCCGACCCCGAAGGCAACGAGTTCTGCGTCATCGGGCCGGACAACAAGTTCCTCGCCGACTGCGGATTCGTCGGAGCGCTCGCGTGCGACGGTTCGCAGGAGGTCGGATACTTCTGGAGCGAGGCGCTGGGCTGGCCGCTGGTCTGGGACCAGGACCAGGAGACCGCGATCCGCTCGCCGCACGGCGGCCCGAAGATCACGTGGGGCGGTCCGCCGGTGGCGCCGAAGACCGGGAAGAACAGGCTGCGCTTCGACCTCGCCCCATCCCCGAACGGCGATCAGGAGGCGGAGGTCGCCCGTCTCGTCTCCCTCGGAGCGACACGGATCGACGTCGGCCCGCACGAGGCCGGTCAGGTGATGATGGCCGATCCCGATGGCAACGAGTTCTGTGTGCGGAGCTCTCGATAGCGTGACCCCGGCCCGGGGGCGGCGCGTCCCCGGCTCCCCCTGTGGCACGGTGTGACGCCGGCGACGCCGCAGCTCGCGGTGACGTGATCGCCGCCCCTTTCCGTTCGTGACGTCATGATCATTGGTCGGTACGGAGACAGGACCCATCGGCTTCCGGGGGTGAACCCGGGCGGCCGACAGAGGCGACGTGCTTAACCGTCCTCGGCGGTGCGGGCGTTCCGGTCAGCGGTGGGAACCGAAGGACGGGCTCGACGCGATCACGTGCGCCCGGTGGCGCGAGCCCCGCCGGCACCCCGTGATCCTTACCCGTACGCGGCCGCGGGCCGGCCTCGGTCCACGGGCCGCGACCAGATGCCGGCTCACTCGGCGCCGGGCACCGCCCCTTAGTTGCGTACCTCGTACCCAGTGACTTAGTCTGGCCGCTTAACCGCGTACGACGTACCCAATTATGAGGGTGCGGAAGACCCGATCGCGGTCTTCGAGGGGCGGTCCGGACGAGAGGAATGAACGTGGCAGAACCCGTACACACCGTCAACGCGCTGCCGACTGCACGGCGGCCCGGCTGCCCCTTCGACCCGCCCGAGGCGCTGATCCAGGCTCGCGAGCACGGCCCGATCAGCCGCTACACCTTCCCCGGCGGGAAACCCGGCTGGCTGGTCACCGGCTACGACCTGGTCCGGTCGGTCCTGGCCGACTCGCGGTTCAGCTCCCGCAAGGAGCTCATGCGCACTCCGTACGTGGACATAGGCGACATCGAGATTCCTCCGGCGGCGCCCGGCGAGTTCCTCCTCATGGACGAGCCGCGCCACGGCCGCTACCGGAGACCGCTTGTGGGAAAGTTCACCGTACGGCGGATGCGGCTGCTCACCGAGCGCGTCGAGCAGATCACCGCCGAGCACCTGGACGCGATGGAGAAGGCCGGGCCGCCGGCGGACCTGGTGACCGCGTTCGCCGAGCCCATCCCCACCATGGTGATCTGTGAGCTGCTGGGGGTGCCGTACCGGGACCGGGGCTCCTTCCAGGAGCAGGCCGCGACGATCTTCGGTGGGGACGCGGAGGACCAGCTGGCCGCCTACCTCGCGATCCGGGAGTACATCGCACGGCTGGTGGCCGCCAAGCGCGCCGATCCCACCGACGACGTGCTCGGCGACCTGCTCGACAGCGACCTCACCGACGAGGAACTGACCGGGGTCGGCCTTCTTCTGCTGGCGGCCGGGCTCGACACCACCGCGAACATGCTGGCGCTGGGCACCTTCGCCCTGCTGAGCAACCCGGCGCAACTGGCCGCGCTGCGCGCCGATCCCGCGCTCGCCGACAAGGCCGTGGAGGAGCTGCTGCGGTATCTGAGCGTCGCCAAGACCTTCATGAGGACGGCCCTGGAGGACGTCGAGCTGGGCGGCCGGACCGTCGAGGCCGGGACGACGGTCGTCCTGTCGTACAACACCGCCAACCGTGACCCCGGGCGCTTCGCCGATCCCCACACGCTCGACCTCGGCAGGCAGGACGGCGGGCACCTGGCCTTCGGCCACGGCATCCACCAGTGCCTGGGCCAGCAACTGGCCCGCGTCGAGATGCGGGCCGCCTTCCCCGCCCTGGTCACCCGCTTCCCCACCCTGCGCCTGGCCGTACCGGCCGAGGAGGTCGTCCTGCGCCCGGAGACCGCGGACGTCTACGGGGTGAAGAGCCTCCCGGTCACCTGGGACGCGTGACGGACGAGGATCACCGGGGACGCCGGGCTCGACCTCGTCGTCCAGCCGGCCGGGTTCGCGTCGGAGACCACGCACATCCTCGTGATCACCGTTGGCGGGGGGCCGCTGGGCGTGACCCCTCTCCGAAAGCCATAGCGGCGGGGCCCGTCGGGCTGACGGGCCCCGCCCCTGTCCGGGGTGATCGGTGGCGAGCGGTGGGACCGGCCCGCTATCCGGCGTAGGTCTCGAACTCGGCGACCCTCGGCGTGCCGGTCGAGCCGGTGATCCTGAAGGTGATCTTGCTCAGCGAGGTCGGGGCGAAGGTGATGGTGCCCGCCCCGGTGCCGGACCTCAGGACGGTGCCGCCGTTGAGGAGCTGCCAGGACCCGATGCCGCCCGTGGAGCCCGACGCCTCACGGATGACGACCCTGGACACCGTCCTGGCGGAACTCCACTTGATCGAGATGTCACCGGTCGAGCCGGCCGGTGACCAGTAGGTGCTCAGGTTGCCGTCCCGCACGTTGCCGTAGCTCGTCCCGTCGGCCTTGCTGGAGCCGTCGGAGCCCGCCCCGATGCTGAGGTTGGTCCCGCCGGGCGGAGGGGTGATCGTGGGGGTGGGCGTGGGAGTCGGGGTCGGCGTCACCGTCGGCGTCGGGGTCGGGGTCGGCGTCTGCGGCGAGCAGCTGCCGTTCGACACCCGCAGCCCCTTGTTGGCGCCCGCCGTCTGGCGGACGATGTCCGGCACGCAGCTCGCCCCGTCGAGGCCGTAGGAGTACGGGACGCTGACGGTGGTGTTGGACTGCGGGTTGGGCCCGGCGGGGGCGTTGTCGCCGCCGGGGGCGGACCAGGTCACGTTGTCGAAGATGTTGCCTGCGACCTGCCAGTAACCGGCCTCGCTGGTGTAGAAGGTGCCCAGGACGTCCTTGGAATCCTTGAAGTAGTTGTTCTCCACCTTCGCGCGAGCCCCGGCCCGGGAGTTGATGCCGGACTCGTGGAGGCTCACGTAGGAGTTGTTGTAGATGTGGGCTATGCCGCCGCGCAGCAGCGGGGTGCGGGAGTCGATGTTCTCGTACAGGTTGTGGTGGAAGGTGATGAAGCCGTTCGAGCGGTCGCTCTCGCTCGACCCGATGAGCCCGCCGCGGCCGGAGTTGCGCAGGGTGCTGTAGGACAGGGTCACGTACTGGACGTTGTCCTTCATGTCGAAGAGGCCGTCGAAGCCCGCGTCCTCCCCGCCCGAGGCCTCCAGGGTGACGTGGTCGACCCAGACGTTGCGGACGGTGCTCTCCATGCCGATGGCGTCGCCGCCGTTGGAGGTGGGCGAGCCCGACTTCTTGACGTTCCGTACGGTGACGTTCTGGATGATGATGTTGCTGGAGTCGCGGATGTGGATGCCCAGCTGGTCGAAGACGGCCCCGTTGCCGACCCCGATGATCGTGACGTTGCTGATCTGCTTGAGTTCGATCACGCCGGCGGCGGTGTTGCAGCTTGAGCCCGACACCTTGGTGGTGTTGCCGTGGTTGATCGTTCCCTCGACCTCGATGGTGATCGGGGTGCTGCCGCTCGCCCGGCCGCACAGGGCCGCGTGGATCGCGGTCCCCGTGGTGGCCCGTACCGTCTGCCCGCCCGCGCCGCCGGTGGTCCCGCCGTTGCCGGTCGCGTAGCCGGTGGCGCTGCCGACCGCCGCCGACGCCCGCATGGCCGGTACGGCCACACCGACCGCGGCCACGGTGGCCGCCGCGGCCAGCGCCGCCTGGAGTCGCAACGCGACTGCTCGTCTCATCCTCGTCTCACCTTCGTGCTCGAACGCCTGGTCCGGGGGGTGGTCGCCGGCCGCCACGTGGCCGGCGTAGACGTGCGCGTACCTGAACCGGACGCGGGAGTGGCGGCACGCGAAGGTTCGGGGTTGTTCCTGTCGGCCCGCTTTTGGGCCGAGTGAAGGCGCACGAATCCATACAAGGCGGCACGGAAAGCGCTTTCCTGCCATTTGGACCATAACGTCGGCCGCCAAAAGGCGTCAATGGCGAGAACGGAAGCTGCAACAAAGCTGCAAACGCACATGTGAGATCAGCGCGACATCTCCCCCGCCCGCCCACCGGGACGCGGAGGCTCAGGCGTCGTTCGCGAGCCGGTCGCGCTGGATCCGGCAGGCGAGGGCGCGGCGCACGGAGGCCGGGGCGGCGGCGACGGCCTTCGAGGGGACGTCGAGACCACGGCTGATCTCGTCGTAGGCGTCCCGGTAGCCGCCGGGCAGCTCCGCCCGGTGCAGTCTCAGGTCCTCCTCGACGAGACGTCGCAGCTCGTCGACATGCTGGGGGTCGAAGCGCTTCCTTCCCCGGGCGATGGCGTTGACGTGGCGCGTACAGCGGGCGGCGCCCTGGAGGGTCTCGGAGATCTCCTCGGCGAGGCCCCACAGGCGCCCTTCGAGCCAGGGGGCGTCGCGCTGGTCGAGGGAGAGCTCCACCGAGGGAGGCGGGTCGCCCACCCCGTACTTCGTCACCTGCTTGGAGACGGCGGGCCGCGCGGCACCGGCCGGTCCGCGACCCCCGAGGACACCGCCTCCTACCGCTGCGACCGCCTGGCCGACGACGTCGAGGCGCTCCGCGAGCACCTCGGGCTTTCCCGGATGGACCTGCTCGGCCACTCCGCCGGCACGAACATCGCGACGCGGTACGCGGCCCGCCACCCGCACCGCGTCGGCAGACTCGCCCTGATCGGCCCCAGCACCCGGGCCGTCGGTATAGAGATCACCGGGGAGACGCGACGTGAGGTCGTACGGCTCCGCGAGAACGAGCCGTGGTTCCCGGCGGCGTTCGCCGCGCTGGAGGCGATCACCGAGGGCACCGGCGACGACTGGGAGGCCGTCGCCCCCTTCTTCCACGGCCGGTGGGACGCCGAGGCACGGAGGATCCACGCGGCCGGTCAGCCGGACAACGAGGAGGCCGTCGCCCTCTTCGCGGCCGAGGGCGCCTTCCACCCGGAGACCACCCGCGCGGCGCTCGCCACCTTCGAGGCCCCCGTCCTGCTGCTCACCGGGGAGTTCGACGTGAACAGCCCTCCCCGGTCGGCGGCCGAGTTCGCCGGGCTGTTCCCCGACGCCACGCTCGTGGTGCAGCCGGGGGCGGGCCACCACCCCTGGCTCGACGACGCCGACCGGTTCGTGGCGACCGTCGCGGCGTTCCTCGGCTGAGGGCCCCTCGCCCCGGGCCGTGAAATGGCCGCTCCCGGCCGGAGGCTGCTCCGGCTCGCCCCTCACCCTCACCCCGGGCCGCGAAGTGGCCGCGCCGGGAAAAGGGCGGCCCCGCGACCCCCGATCTGCCGTTGTGTGGTCGACGAAGGGGTCCTCCATCGTCCGATCGGCGGCCACAGGACAATGAAAGAGCGGTTAGAGCACCTGATTTCGGTGGTCGATCCACGGCTGAGTGTTCAGGTGACACCTCACGGGATGCGTTCGGGCTTGATGGGCGGGTTCGTAATCGCGACGCCGGACGGAGGAGGAGACGTACTGTGTGCGGAGACGGCCGTACGAGGTCTCATCACGAGCGATCGGGAAGGCGTCACGGCGGCCGTGGAGCGTTTCGCGGCGATCCGGACCGAGGCGCTGCCGCTGAACATGTCCATCGAGCTCATCCAAAGGGCGGTAGAGGAAAAGTGGACCTGAGTAACGCCACATGGGTCACGTCCAGTTTCTCCGGCGACAACGGCGGCGACTGTGTCGAGGTCGCGAAGCTCGGAGACACCACGGGCCACCCCGCCCTGGTCGCCGTACGCGACTCCAAGGACCCCGAAGGCCCCAAACTCCTTGGCGGCGTGCGGGCCGGCCGGTTCGGCCTCGGTTGAGAGGGCCGCTCCCGGCCGGGGTACGCCCGGCGGCCGGATCGCGAGCGGTCATCGAGTTCAATGGCACGGAACGTCCCGCTCCGCCGCATCGGCGCCGGAGCGCTCACCATGGCCGTGGAGGGGATCCGACGTGAGAAGCACGACCTCGTCCGTCGCGGGCGACCGGTACGCCCGCCTGTCGGTCACCGACCGGATGATGCTGAGGGTGGAACGGCCGTCGGCGCCCCAGCATGTCGCCGGGCTCTGCGTGGTGGAGGCGGCGCCGCTGCTCGACGCGGCCGGCGAGCTGGACCTGGACGCGATCAGGGACCGCCTTGAGCGGCGCCTGGCCCGGGTTCCCGAGCTGCGGCGGATGCTGCGCCCGACACCCCCGCTGTGCGGGCCCCCGCTCTGGGTGGACGACCCCGGCTTCTCGATCGAGCACCACGTGCACACCGTGCGCGTACCCGCGCCGGGTGACGAGGCGGCCGTCCTGGAGACCGCCGAGCGGCTGCTGCGCGACCCGCTCGACCGCTCGCGGCCGCTGTGGGACCTGCGGTTGCTGACCGGCCTGGAGAACGGCCGTGTCGGCCTGCTCGCCAGGGTCCACCACGCGCTCGTCGACGGCCTGGCGGCGATCGCGCTGATCACCGCCTTCCTGGACGTCGAGGCCGGGGCCGCCGACCCGCCCGCGACCGCGTGGCGGCCCGTACCTGCGCCCTCGAACCCGGCGCTCCTCCTCGACAACGCGCACGGGCGGCTGTCGGCGCTCGGCTCGGCTCTCGCGCACCCGGTACGGACCGCGCGGGCGCTCGCCTCCGTGGCGGGCTTCGCGGCGCGCCTGCTTCCCGGCGTCGACGCCGCCCCGCGGACCTCGCTCAACGCGCCGATCGGGTCCGGTCGCCGGCTGCGCGTCGTACGGCTGGACCTGGAGACCGCCGCGAAGGTGGCGCGCGCCCACGGGGCCAAGGTCAACGACCTGCTCCTGGCCGTCGTCATGGGAGGCGTCCGCGAGCTCCTGCTCGGGCGCGGCGAGTCCGTCGCGGGCCTCGACCTGGTGGTCGCGATCCCGGCGTCGATACGGCACGCGGACGAGGCCCGCGAGCTGGGCAACGCGGTGGGCGCGCTGTACTGCCGGATACCGGCCGGGGAGCCGGACGCCACCCGGCGCCTGGACCTGGTCTCCGCCGTGACCCGCGACGCCAAGGCCACCCAGCACCTGTCCCAGGAGGGCTCGACCCTCATGTACGGCCTGCTCGGCTGGGCCGCGGCGCTCGGGGTGTCCCTGGAGGACCACCAGCGGTCGATCAACTTCCAGGTCGCGAACGTCCCGGGACCGGAGGCCCCGCTCTATCTGTTCGGTGCCCCCATAGAGGACGTGATACCGATCACGGAACTCGCCGGCAACCTGACCCTGACGGTGGCCGCGCTCTCCTATCGCGGGCGGCTCACCCTCACGGTGACCGCCGACCGCGGTGGCTGCGCCGACGTGGACGTCCTCACCGACGGGATGCGGCGGGCATGGATGGAGCTGACGGAACTGACAGGGGCCACGGCGTCTTTGGAAAGCTCCACGCCGGGGACCCGGCGGCTGACACGGGACTGACCCGCGTCAGGAACCGTCCGGGGCCGGGGAGCGGCGGACCAGCCTGACCACGACGCTCTTGGACGTGGGCGTGTTGGAGGTCTCCGCGACCGAGTCGAGCGGCACGAGCACGTTGGTCTCCGGGAAGTACGCGGCGCAGCAGCCCCGGGCGGTCGGGTAGGCGACCGCGCGGAACGACTCCGCCGTGCGCTCCCCGTCGGGCCACTCGCTGACCAGGTCCACCGTGTCGCCGTCGGCCAGACCCCGTTCGGCCAGGTCGTCGGCGTGCACGAAGACCACCCTGCGGCCGTTGCGGATGCCCCGGTAGCGGTCGTCCATGCCGTAGATCGTGGTGTTGTACTGGTCGTGGCTGCGGACCGTCTGGAGCAGCAGCCGCCCCGGCGGGACCCGCAGCACCTCCAGGTGGTTGACGGTGAAGTTGGCCTTGCCCGTCGCGGTCGGGAAGCGGCGCTCGTCGCGGGGCCCGTTGGGCAGCGTGAAACCGCCCGAGAGGCGGGCGCGCAGGTTGAAGTCCTCGAACCCGGGCACCACCCGGGAGACGCGGTCGCGGATCACGTCGTAGTCGGCCGCGAACAGCTCCCAGGGCACGTGCGGGTCGGCGCCGAACAGCTCCGTCGCCAGGCGGCAGACGATGTCCACCTCGGAGAGCAGGTCGTCGGAGGCGGGCGGCAGGTTGCCCCGCGAGGCGTGGACCATGCCCATGGAGTCCTCGACCGTGACGAAGCGGCCCGCGCGGCCACCGCGTGCGACGTCGCGTTCGGTGCGTCCCAGCGTGGGCAGGATGAGCGCCTCGCGCCCGCACACGGCGTGGGAGCGGTTGAGCTTGGTCGACACCTGCACCGTGAGCCTGGCCCGGCGCATCGCCTCCTCGGTCACCGCCGTGTCGGGGGTCGCGGCCACGAAGTTGCCGCCCATCGCGACGAAGACCTTCGCCCGCTCCGACCGCAGGGCGCGGATCGCCTCGACGGTGTCGAAGCCGGGGTGGCGAGGCGGCTCGAAGCCGAACTCGGCGCGCAGCGCGTCGAGGAACCAGGCCGGCGGCCTCTCGTAGATGCCCATGGTGCGGTCGCCCTGGACGTTGGAGTGCCCGCGGACCGGGCACACCCCGGCCCCCGGGCGGCCCACGTTGCCACGCAGCAGCAGGAAGTTGACGACCTCCCTGATGGTGGCGACGGAGTTCTTGTGCTGGGTGAGGCCCATCGCCCAGCAGACGATGACCGACTTCGCGCCGAGCACCTCCCGTACGGCGTCCTCGACGGCCGGGCGGTCCAGGCCGGTAGCCTCCTCGACCTCCGCCCAGTCCAGGGAGCGCAGGTCCTCGGCCCACTTGTCGAAGCCGTGGGTGTGGGTCTCGACGAAGGCGCGGTCGACCACGGTGCCGGGGGCGGCGTCCTCCGCTTCGAGCAGGAGCAGCGACATGGCCTGGAAGAGCGCGAGGTCGCCGTTCAGGCGGATCTGCAGGAACCGGTCGGCCAGCGTGGTGCCCCTGCCCACCAGCCCCGAGGCCTTCTGCGGGTTCTTGAAGCGGAGCAGCCCGGCCTCGGGCAGCGGGTTGACCGCGATGATCCTGGCGCCGCCGCGCTTGGCCCGCTCCAGCGCCGACAGCATGCGCGGGTGGTTGGTGCCGGGGTTCTGGCCGACCACGAAGACGAGGTCGGACTGGTACAGGTCCTCCAGCGAGACCGTGCCCTTGCCGATGCCGAGGGTCTCGTTGAGCGCCGAGCCGCTGGACTCGTGGCACATGTTGGAGCAGTCGGGCAGGTTGTTGGTGCCGAACCTGCGCACCAGGAGCTGGTACGCGAACGCGGCCTCGTTGGAGGTGCGGCCGGAGGTGTAGAACAGCGCCTCGTCGGGGCTGTCGAGGGCGCGCAGCTCGCGGGCGATGATGGCGAACGCGTCGTCCCAGCTCACCGGCACGTAGTGGTCGGAACCCTCGGGCCGGTGCATCGGCTCGGTGAGCCGTCCCTGCTGGCCGAGCCAGTAGTCGGTGTGCCGGGCCAGGTCGCCCACGGTGTGCCGGGCGAAGAAGTCGCGGGTGACCCTGCGGACGGTGGCCTCCTCGGCCACCGCCTTGGCGCCGTTCTCGCAGAACTCGGCCGGGCTGCGGTGCCCGCCCTCTGGCCAGGCGCAACCCGGGCAGTCGAAGCCCTCCTTCTGGTTGACCACGGCGAGGGTGCGCAGGGTGCGGCCGACGCCCATCTGGGCGTTCGCGGCCTTCAGCGACCGGGTCACCCCGGGGATGCCGGCGGCCCACTCCTTGGGCGGGCCGACCTCGATGCCGTCCTCGTTGACGTCGTCGCGCGGGGCCTTCCTGGCCATCCTCGCGCCTCCTTCCGGCCGGTCACCTTCGCGAACGCACAATACAGGCGCTCAGCCGGGCCCGGTTCGCGGCCCGGTCCGCAGCCTGTCGAGCACCCAGTCGTGGAAGGCCCCGATGTGGTGCTCGCTGGGCACCAGGACCCCACCCTCAGCGTACGCCCGGGAGTTCATCGCGGGCTGGCAGCGCTCGCAGGCCTCGAAGTCCTGGACGTTGACGCGGTGGAAGAGCTCGACGGACGGGCCGAGATCCCGGCCCGAGTCCACGACGTCACCGAGGAAGAGCCAGTCGCACTCCACGATCGTCCGGTCGGCCGCCAGCGGGAACATCCGGTGCAGGATCACGTGGTCGGGCACGAGGTTGACGAAGACCTGCGGCTTGATGGTGATCGCGTAGTAGCGGCGGTCCTGGTCCTCGCCGACCCCGGGGATGCGGTCGACGCCCTCGGAGCCGTCGACGGTGAACCCCCGGATCTCCTCGCCGAACTCCGCCCCGTGCCCGACGAAGGACTGCGCCGCGTACCCGTCGGCGAACTCGGGCAGCACCTCGGTGAGCTCGGGATGGATGGTGGCGCAGTGGTAGCACTCCATGAAGTTCTCGACGATGAGCTTCCAGTTCGCCTTCACGTCGTAGACGATCCTGCGGCCCACCCGGAGGTTGGCGATGTCGTAGTTCTCGATGGACCTCTCGTCGCCCAGCCTGTGCGTCGCCTCGGCGATCACGTCCGCCTCGAACGACGGCGGCTCGTCCGCGAGGCACACCCACACGTAACCGATCCACTCGCGCACGTGGACGTTGATCAGCCCGTACTCCACCCGGTCGATGTCGGGCATCCTGGTGAGGTTCGGCGCGGCGATCAGCTTGCCGTCGAGGTCGTAGGTCCACGCGTGGTACGGGCACTGGAAGGACCGCTTGACCTCGCCGGACTCCTCGGTCCGTATCCGGGCGCCCCGGTGGCGGCACACGTTGAGGAAGGCCCGGATCGAGCCGTCCCTGGCCCGGGTGACGAGGACGCTCTCGCGGCCCACCTGGACGGTTTTGAAGGCTCCCGGCTTACCGAGGTCGGACGCGCGGGCGACGCAGAACCACATCGTCTCGAAGACGCGTGCCTGCTCCAGGGCGAAGACGTTCTCGTCGGTGTAGTAGCTGCCGGGCAGGGTGGCGATCACGCTGGGGGGCAGGCTTCTCGCGGTCACGGTCGCTCCTCCTCACGCGGCGCTCGCGTCTCCACGCGACTCGCCTCCTCACCTGGCGCTCGCGGCTCTGCGCGGCTCGTGTCATTGCGCGGTGCTCGCGTCTTTGCGCGGCTCGTGTCGTTGAGCGGTGATCGCGTCCTCACGCGGTGCTCGCGCGGACGCCGGGCGGCAGGTTCGGGGGCTCCTCGGAGGGGATGACGTAGACGGTGCCGTCCTCGACCACCACCCGGTGGGTGCGCAGCGGCAGCTTGGCGGGAGGAGAGCTCGGCCGTCCCGTCCGCAGGTCGAAGCTCGACGCGTGCAGCGGGCACTCGATCTCGCAGCCCTCCAGCCACCCGTCGGATAGGGAGGCGTCCTGGTGGGTGCAGGTGTCGTCCACGGCGTAGATCTCGCCGTCCTCGGTGTGGAAGACGGCGATGGGCGGGTCGACGTCGAGCCGGTGGGCCTCACCTGGTGGCAGGGCCGCGAGGGGACAGGCAGGGATCATCGCAACAAACCCCAGTTTCGTAAGGCGGAACAGGCAGCGCTATACGCAACAGCGTGACCTCAGGAAATCCCGATGTCAAGAGTCGCCACCTGGGTCTCCCCCATGGTCACGCAGGGTTTCCCGGACAAGTCCGGGAGGTCCCACGGTTCCGACGTTCCGACGTTCCGACGAGGGTACGTACACGCGATGATCGCGCCGCCGCCGGACGCACCGTCCGGGAAAGCGGTCCCGCGCCTTCGCGGGATCACGCGTAGGCGTCGGCGCCGAGTTTGACCGCGACGAGCAGGCCGCAGGTGGCGGCGCCGAGCCGGAGGGCGCGGCCGGGCAGGCGGCGGGCGATCGGCGGCCCGAGCAGGCCGCCCAGGAAGAATCCCAGCGAGAGCGGCACCACCGCCGACCACTGCACCGGGCCGAAGAGGGCGAAGCCGATCGTCGCCACACCGTTCGCCATCGAGGACACGACGGACTTGATCGCGTTGACCCTGGCCGGCGTCTGGTCGAGCACGGCCGAGAGCACCGCGAACATGAGGATCCCGCCCGCGGCCCCGAAGTAGCCGATGTAGACGGCGACGCCGAAGAGCGCGGCGCGCGCCGCCCATCCGTCCTCGCCGCCGAAGCCTCCCTCGGCCCTGGGCGGGCGGATCAGCAGCAGCGAGGCGACCGCGATCAGCCACGGCGCTATCGCCTCGAACGTGTCGGAAGGGGTCAACAGCAGCAGCACCGACCCCACCGCCCCGCCGATCAGGGTCATCACGCCGAGCCGCAGGACCCTGCCGCCCTGCCCGGCGAGCTCGGGCCGCGACCCGAGCGCCGCCCCCACCCCGTGGAAGGTCAGCGCCACCGTGTTCGTGACGTTCGCGGTCAGCGGCGGCAGGCCGAACGCGAGCAGTGCCGGGTAGGAGACCATCGACGCCAGGCTCACCACCGTACCGACCACCCCGGCCAGTGTCCCGGCTCCGAGCAGCCCCAGCATCTCAGCGACGTCCACGGGGGCACAGCCAATCACACGCCCCCGCACGGCATGCCATGGCCCCCGGCTATGGGGCGGGGCCTGCGAGATCGTACAGTGGCCGCCGTGACGAATATGGCGCAGATGGTGGCTTTCGCCGGCGTGATGACACTCGGGGCGATGTCTCCCGGGCCCGACTTCGCCGTGGTCGTCCGGCGTTCCGCCGTGTCCGGCCGCGCGTACGGCATGGCCGCCGCGGCCGGGGTCTCGGTCGGGGTGTTCGTCTGGGTGCTGGCCGCGGCGAGCGGCATCGCGGCTCTGCTGGCGACTTCGGCCATGGCGTTCACCGTGGTCAAGGTCGTCGGGGCCGGCTACCTGCTGTATCTCGGGGTCAGGGCCTGGCGTGCGGCTCTGCGCAAGGGCGGCGACCTGCGGCTGGATCCGCCCGACCCAGGAAGGCGCGGCCCGCTGGCGGCGTTCACCGAGGGGCTGCTGACGAACATGCTCAACCCCAAGGCGGCGCTGTTCCTCATCGCGCTGGTGCCCCAGTTCGTCTCCGGCGACGCCGGGCTGGGAGACGCGCTGGTGCTGTCGCTGATCGCGGTGGCGGGGACCGTACTGTGGTTCCTCCTGGTGGCCAACATCGTGGGGGCACTGCGCCGACTGTTCGCCAGGCCAGCCGTACGCAGGACCGTGGACGGGCTCACCGGAACCGCGCTGGTCGCCCTCGGCGTCAACCTGGCCGTCGCCGGCCGCTCGTAGAAGGGACGCGGACCAAGTAACGCCGAAAAGGGCCGATCTCCTGGTCACGGCGGTGTCAGACCGTCCCGGTTCACGTGTGCGCGCGGAAGGGTGTCGCGGATGCCGCGGAACTCAGGGCCGCGTCGTGCGTGTGCGGGTGCTTCGCTTTCGGTGCCAAGGCGTCGACGGGGGCGGAGGAAGAGGGCACCACGACGTCGCCTCGGGGTGGTGTGAGCTGTGCGGCCCGCCGCGCTTTACAATGTAGATTATTTTCTCCCGGGGGCAGCTCGTCCGGCTCCGGCTGATTCCTGGCCGACGTTCGCCGCGTCACGGCAACCGGTTCGGCAGGCCCGAGGAGCGTGTTCCCCGAAGGCTCTCCCGGTCGTCCTGTGGCTATGCCAAATCGGCGAAGTCGTGTACGGTCGCCGATCCTGACCGGACAACATGGATCCCGCTTCCAGTGCCGATCTCTTCCGAGCGGACCTTGAGGGCTTCGGTGTCCATGCCTCGCGGCCACTTCGTTCCGCTCTCGGACCAGCGCACGCCATCGAGGTTCACCCCGGTCACGTTCGCGGCGCGTAGATCAGCGGTCGTGAAGTCGTCCAGGAACGCCTTCAGTGAGGCTTCGTCGAGGCCGGGTAGATCTTGGCCCAGCGCCAGGGCGATGGCTTCCCGCACCTCGGCCACATGGAAGTCGACGATGCCGCCGGCGAGGTCGAGGCGGAGAACGAGATCGAGGTCGCGGGCGAGAGAGCGTGCGAGGGCACGGACGCGATCACGGACGCTGTCGAGGTCAAGGTCGAGGTCGCGGGCGAGGTCGCGGACACAGTCGAGGACGCGACTGAGGACGCTGACGAGGTCGAGGACACTGCCGCGGTCGAGGTCGAGGTCGAGGTCGCGGACGAGTTCAGGGCAGAGGGCGCGGATGCGGCCGAAGGCGAGGTCGAGCCGGTGGGCGAGGATGCCGATGAGGACAAGGTTGCGGGATGTCGTCATGACCTGAGGGTGGAGGCGCAGCATCAGGCGGTCTTCGGGACCGATCGGCCAGGTGAGCTGTCCGGAGGCCGGGCGATCCTGCTCCGTCGCGTGCGGCTGCGGTTGGACGACCGGCGCGGGTGGGGGTACGGCGGCCGGCAGGATCGCGGCCAGACCGGCTTCGACGTCGAGGACGGTGTCCAGGTCGTCCATGAGGGCTACGTGACGGGAGTGGAGCAGAACCTCGCGCAGGCCGGCTTCGACGTCGAGAACGGTGCCGAGGTCGTCCACGAGCGCGCGCCGGTGCTCGTCGAGCCAGTGGCCGGCGGCCTCGTCATGGTGTTCGGACGGTCGATGAGTGTTCCCTGTTCCCCCTCCCCCGCCTCACGGTACGCGGCGGCGGCGCGGCGGGCCTTCTTGAGGTTGGCGCTGACCGCGTTGGGGGTCATGCCGAGCTGTTCGGCGATCTCGGAGGGTGTGAAGTCGCTCATCGTCCAGGCCAGAACCTGGCGTTGTCGAGGCGGCGGGCTCCGGAGCATCCCCAGCCCGTCGTGGCGGGCCTCCCACTCCGCCACGCGTTCGCCCGCCCCTCCGTAGTGATCCACCCCCTGCCTCGGGGTCAGTCAGGCGAAGTGAGCCAGCCGCGACGGCGCAGGGTCGATGCGGTGCACGTCGCTGCAGTCCATCAGGGTGCAGCCGAGCAACTGCCGGACGGTGACCAGGTCGAAGGCGTGGATGTTGCGGGCGCTCTTGAACTCGACCAGGACTCCGCCGGCGATCAGGTCGGCGTCGGCCGCGCCGAGTATCGCGGTGAGTTCTGTTGAGCGCCGGATTTCTGTCACCGGAAGCGCCGATCCATCTGTTGCGCGCGAAGATGATGTCGGTGGACGCGCGGGATTGTCGCAGTGGGTCGCGGACCTGATGTCAGTCACTGGTTGCCGATCGCATTGAGCGGGCGGGAGCGCTCGCCGTAGTAGTCGTCCTGCGCTCCCGAGCCGCTCGTTTCGTTGTCGTGGCCGTTGAGCGTGGAAAACCGTCAGTCGTCCGCACGGAATCAATGGCGGTGCTGTACATGGACTCGTAGGGGACCCGCCGCCTGCCGTCGCCGTGTTCGAGGACGTCCTTGAGGCCGTGGCCCTCAGTTGACGCGGCGGATTTCAGACCTTCCGCGCGTCCATCAGATGGTGATCTTTTTTGTGTGAGGGAGAACCCCTCGTGGCTTCCGATGAAAGAATCAGGACCGGAGGTGATCATGGCTGCGACGTCTTTGGGACCGGCGTACCACCGTTTGTGGCTGGCGACGGCGCTGTCCAATCTCGGCGACGGGATTCGGATGGCGGCCTTGCCGTTGCTGGCGGCTGTCATGAGTTCGGACCCGGTCGTGGTGGCCGGCGTGGCCGTCGCCGGGCAGAGCCCGTGGTTGATATTCGGGTTGTTCGCGGGAGCCGTTGTCGATCGTTACGATCAGCGCCGTCTGACGGTTCTCGTTGATGTGGCACGTGTGCTGCTGCTGCTCGTCCTGGTGGTCTCGCTCGCTTTCGGCGTCGCCAATATCGCCGTGGTGTACGCGGTGGCGTTCGCGTGCGGTGTCGGAGAGACCTTGCGCGATACGGCGACGGCCACCCTCCTTCCTCCCCTGGTCAGTGACGAAGACCTCGATCGGGCCAACGGTGGTTTGGTCAACGCGGAGGTCGCGGGTAACGAGTTGGTGGGGCCACCTCTCGGCGGGTATCTGTTCGGTGTCGCCTTGGTGCTCCCCTTCGCGGTCAACGGCAGCGCGCTGGCGTTGGCGGCGGCCCTGGTGTTCAGCCTGCCGAACGTGTTCGCGCGCAAGGCCGCGTCCTTCACCTCCAAGAGACAGATGGCGGCTGACACGCGTGCGGGTCTGCGGTGGCTGGCGCGTCATCGGCGTTTGCGCACCCTTGTTGTCCTGGGTGCTCTGTTCGCGTTGATGGACAGCGTCTGGTTCCCCATCTTCGTGCTCTACGTCGATCAGACCCTCGGACTGCCCGCGTGGGCCTACGGCGGATTGCTGGGTGTGGGCGCCGTAGGAGGTCTGGCGGGCGGTTACCTCGCCGCACGTCTCACGAATTCGCTCGGATCCACGACGGTTCTGACGAGCTGCCTCGTGTGTGCCGCGGTGGGACAACTGATGCTCGGGCTCACCACGTCGGCCCCTGTCGCGGCCGCCGGTTTGGTGATGACGAGCGGCGCGTTCGGGGTGTGGGCGGTCGCGGCCCGGACACTTCGCCAGCGGCTCACCCCACCGGAGCTTCTTGGCCGAATCAGTAGCGCGTCGATGACCGTCGTGATGGGGGCGGCGCCTCTGGGAGCTCTGGCCGGCGGGCTCATCGCGGCCGGCTGGGGACTGACCGCGCCGATCCTGGTGGGGATACCCGTACTTACGGTGGGCGCGCTTGTTTGCCACACGACGTTCCGCGAGCGCGACGAGCCCGGATGACGGCGGTCCGAGTATCTGCGGCCGGTCACTGACATCATCTCCGCGCGCGGCACCATCGACGGTGACCGGCATCGGCCTGACGTCGGCAGGTTGCGGTTGGGAGATGCCACTGATGGACGGATGGACGGCGTTCACCGGGTCATCGGCCGGGTGATGGCAAGGCCGAGGTCGGCTTCGACGAGGTCGCGGGTATCGTGCGAGCGATACCGGTCGCCGCGCAGGTTTCGGACGACACCCGTCCTGCCGGGCGGGTACGGCGACGAGGTGGATGTGGTCACGGGCGTGCCGCAGGGCGATGCATCGACAGGCTTCGGCCTCGGCGAGGGGAGCGATGCCGCGCGGGTGTGCGGGGAGAGTCCTCGTCGGCGGTGGCGTCGTCACCGGCACGCCCGTGCGCGGCCAAGGGAGCGGGGCGAGTAAGGCAACCGCGCGGGCGGCGACCGCGACCGCACCACTGGCCCGCCTTGATGCGATAAGACGGTGCCGGCCGCGGGCGGACCGGGCTCCGGAGCGGGACCGGGGCCGCGCGGTCGCCGACGTCGCGCGGGTCACGGCGAAGGGAAGTGGGGCGTGCACGAGCTGGGCAGGTTGTTGGAGGAGGTCGCCCGCGGGGTCTTCCCCGATGCCGACGGCGCGGTGGAGTTCGTGGACCAGCCCGGCCCGCGCGACTGCGGGGTCATCGCGTTCACCGCGCACAGCGTGGTGTTCGCCGATGTCGATCGCGAATGGATGCGCGGCCTGCTGCCCGCCGGTGACGTGTCCGCGCCGCTGAATCCGCCGTTCCTGCGCGCTCTGGAGGAGCGGACCGGGCGCCGGGTGGACAATCTGGACCTGCTCGCCGTCGCCGGCGCGCTGAGCGGCCCTCCCCCGCTGCCTCTGGTCGAGATCACCGACGCCGGCCACCCTCGCGTGCGCCGTGCCCTCCGGCATCGCGACGGGGTGCGGGCGTGGCGGAGCGACGGAGGAATCGTACTGCTCGGCCAAGGGGTGGCGGGCCGCTGGGAGATCGCCGTCGAGGTCGAGGACGCCCACCGTGGCCGGGGCCTCGGCAGGCGACTCGCGCGAGCGGGACGACACCTCCTCGGCGCCGAGCAGGCCGGGCAGGCGGTGTGGGCACAGATGGCGCCGGGCAACGCCGCCGGCGTACGTGCCTTCCTGGGCGCGGGTTTCCTTCCGGTCGGCGCCGAGGCCCTGCTCATCCACCAGACAACGGCGAGCACTCCCCCGGGCACACCGGACCACCGTGCCGACGGCTTGGCCGGCGGTGCGTTCCGGGCCTGAGCGCGAACCGTCGGGAGGTGGGTCGGATGCGCGAGTGCCGCGCCAGGAACCAGCCGGTGGCGAGGCCGGTTTCCGTGACGCGTCCGACCGGCGTCAGGGCCGAGCTGACGCTCTCCGGCGTATCCACGGGATCGTCGAGGACGTCGTCGTCGCTGCTGCTCGGCTTTCGAGGAGAATCAGACCGGATTTCGGCGGCGGCCAAGCCGTGGCCGGTTCGGCCCGTACCGTGGCCGCCGAAGACGACGCAGAACGGGTGACCGACGGGATCGGTGAAGACGCGGAAGCCCGTCTCACGTTCACCCGGGACACGGACGGCACCCAGGGCGAGGAGTTCCCGCTCCGCCTGGTCGGGGTCACTCACGCGAATGTCGAGGTGCATCCGCTGGGGATGCGCCGGGTCGGGCCGGCTCGGCGGAACCCATGGGGTCGCCCTCTGGAAGGCCAGCTGCCGAAGACCGGGCTCCGGGCCGATGACTACCCAACCGTCGATGTCCTCGTTGACCCTCATACCGAGCACCCGGCAGTAGAACTCCGCGAGCGCACGCGGATCCGGGCAGTCGATCACTGTCTTTTCGAGACGTCCGATCATGCGTAGAGAATGCCAGCATGCCGGCCACTGGTGGATGCGCGCGAAGACGGGCCCGGTCCTGGCGCCGCCGTGGACGCTACGAGGATCCAAGGGCGCGGGCCAGGGACTCGGCTCTGCGGTGGTCGTACGGTGCGGCCAGGCGTTCGGCGGTCGCCATCGCCCGCTCGGCCGCCCGCCTGGCCCGCCTTCGCTCACCCAGGGCTGCCAGGACCAGCGCGAGGGCCCAGCCGATCCGGGCGGCGGCGCCGGGGTTGCGGGCGGCGTACCGGGAGAGGTGCCCGAGCAGGAGGGGGGGCACTGTCCGGTCCTGCCTTGCGTGTCCGAGCGGGAGAGGGGCCAAGGTCCGGTCCTGGCCCGCGTTCCCGAGCAGGAGGGGAGTCACTGTCCGGTCCTGACCAGCGTGCCCGAGCAGCTCGGCGAGGCTGGTCCAGCACTCCAGCATGCCGGGCTGCACCGTCGGCAGCCGCTCGGCCAGCGTCAGCGCCTCGGCCAGCGCCGCGGGCGCCCGCGCCGGGTCCAGGCGGGCCGCGATGGTGAGCAGGCGCAGCTCCTGGATCGTGCGGCTCGCCGGGCTGTCGCGCAGGCCGAACTCCTTCGCGTGCGTGCGCCGCCGCTCGTGCGAGGCGCGGGCGGCCGCCAGCAGCTCCCGGATCCGCTCCACCGGCACCCCGTCCAGGCGCGACAGCGCTTCGGCCCGGCCGGTCAGGCACCAGTGGCGGCCGATGTCGTCCCCGCCCACCCGCGCGACCGCCAGTTCCTCCGTCTGCGCGTACCCGGTGGCCGCCGCGGCGAACTCGCCCTGCCACAGTGCGGTCTCGGCGAGCATGCCGGCGCAGTTCTCGGCCACCCGCGGGTCGATCGTCCGCGACCGTCCTTCCGTGAACGATCGTTTGGCGTCCTCGAAACGGCCCGCGTGCAGCAGGTCGATCCCGCGCGCCAGCCGGGCCCGGTGCACGGCCTCGTCCGGGTGGTCGGTATCGGAAAGCGCCTGGTCGGCGAGGCCGCCGTAGCGGGTGGCGATCCGGTGGCGACCGGCGAGGCGGGCGATGGTGGCGAAGTTCGCGTAGGACTCGGCGCGCAGGGCGGGGTCGGTGCCGCTGTCGGCGGCGTTGAGCTGGCGCAGCGAGGTCACCAGCATCACGGGGAGGTCCTGCCGGTGGTAGGCGAGCCGGGCGAGCAAGGTCAGCGCCTGCGCGACCTCGGCCTCGTCCGTACGGGGTACGGGGAGGAGACGGCGGGCGGCCGTGACCGGCAGGAGGCGGTGGGCGGCCTGGCGGGTGGCGGCGGTCAGCAGAGCGGTCGCGAGGCCGACGGGGGTGGCGGGGAGTGGCTCGCCGAGCGTGTCGAGGGCGGCGCGGGCCAGGCGGGTGGCGGCGCGTTCCCTGGCGAGCTGGTGGGAGCTCACCGCGGCCATCCGGAGCAGGCGGGCCCGCGGGCGCGGGTCCCGCGCAGGGCGGTCGAGGTGCTCGCGGACGATCGCCGCCGACTCCTCGTACAGGCGCAACCGCAGGCACAACGTCCAGTAGTGGTCCAGGAAGCGCGGCTGCCCGGACACCCGCCAGGCCAGGCGGATGTTGTCCATCTCGGCGCCGAGCACGCGGACGACCTCGGCGTCCGAGCCGTCCTGGAGCGCGGTGGCGTGCCGGTCGAGGAGACGGGCGTAGTGGCGGGCGTGCCGTTCGCGTACCCCCGGGTCCTCCAGGTGGGCGGCGGCGAGCTGCTGGATGACGGGGTGGAGGGTGTAGCGGCCGGACGGGGTGAGCCGCAGCATGCTGTGGTCGACCAGGTGGACCAGCACCTCGGGGCTGGTCGCGGCGACCTCCAGGGCCGCGCGCAGGGTGCAGCCGCCGCCGAACACCGACAACGCCGCCAGCGCCGCCCGCCTCGCCGGGTCGAGCAGCCGCCAGGACGTCTCGAAGACCGCACGCATGCTCGCGTGCCTGGACCGTACGGCGGGCCCGGCCGTGCAGAGCAGCCCCGTGTCCACGCCGAGGCGTTCGGCCAGGTCGGCGCACGGCACGGCACGAAGCAGGCCGGCCGCCAGCTCGATCGCCAGCGGCAGCCCGCCGGTCGCGGCGCAGATCGCGGCCACCAGCGGGGCCTCGCGCCCGGGGTCGAACCCCGGCCGGGCCTTGAGCGCCCGCGCGACGAACAACGCCTCGGCGTCCGGCCCGGCGAGCCCCTCGACCTCGACGACCACCTGTCCGGGCACGTCCAGCCGCCGCCGGCTGGTCGCCAGCACCCGCAGGTCCGGCGCCACCCGCAGGATCTCCGCGATCATCCCGTCGAAGGACGGCAGATGTTCGAGGTTGTCGAGCACCAGCAGTGTCGAGCGACCGGCGAGGGCGGCGAGCAGCAGTTCGGCGGCGGGCCTCGGCGGCGAGAGGTCCACGCCGAGCCGGCGCGCGAGCGTCGTCACGGCCGCCTCCGCCCGCACCCCGACGAAAGACACGAACGCGACATCCGCCGGGGAGGGGGACGCGCCGTCGTGCTCACCGGGCTTCGCGCAGGAGAGGGGGGCGGTGTCGTACTTCCCGGTCTCCGTGGAGGAGACGGACGTGGTGTCGTGCTTCCCGGTCCCTGCGGAGGAGGGGGGCGCGCCGTCCCGCTCCAGGGAGGCGGTGTCGTGCTTCCAGGTCCCCATGGAGGAGACGGACGCGGTGTCGTACCTCCCAGTCCTCGTGGAGGAGAGGGACGCGCCGTCCCGGTCCGCGGCCTCCGCCGCGGCGATGGCCAGGCGGGTCTTGCCGATGCCGCCCGGGCCCGACAGGGTGACCAGGCGCTGCCGGGACAGCAGGGCACGGAGGCGGCGGATGTCGGACTCGCGGCCGACCAGCTCCGACCCGGGGACCGGCGGGGCGGCCCGGCGGGCGGTCGCCGGCCGGGGCGTGAGGTCCTGGCGGAGCGCGCGGGTCTCGGGCGCGGGATCGACGCCCAGCTCGCGCGCCAGCCGCAGGCGCAGCTCCTCGTAGCAGGCCAGGGCCGCGGCCCGGTTCCCGGACCTGGCAAGGGAGGTGATCAGCACCCGGTGGGCCTCCTCGTCGTAGGGGTCCAGCTCCGTCACGATCCTGGCCAGCCGTACGACGTGTTCGCGGGCGGCGGGCCCGGCGCGTACGAGCAGCTCGCGCAGCACCAGCCGGGCCCGCCGCCGCTCGCACTCCAGCCACCCGGCGAACGCGGGCGCGTCCCCGAAGGAGAGACCGTCGAGGAACTCCCCGCGCCACAACCGGAGCGCCCCCGCCACCGTCGGGTCCCGGGTGAGCTGCCGGTAGTCCACGAAGCAGTCGTCACCGGCGCGCAGGCCGACGTGGTCGCGGGTGATGTCGAGCCAGCCGCCCACGTCCTTACGCAGCTCCGACAGCGCCAGCCGCAGGCTGCCCCTGGCGTTGGCGTCGGGACGCTCGCCCCACAGCAGCCCCGCGAGCTCGGCCCGCGAGCGCGCCCCCGGCGTGGTGGCGAGGTAGCACAGGAGTGCCCGGGTCTTGGCGGAACGGATCCGCACCGGCCTTCCCCCGACGGCCAGCTCGGGCGCGCCGAGCAGCAACAGGCTGAAGGAGTCTCCCATGCGACGACGGTAGGCGCGGGCCCGCCGCCCGGCTGTGCCGGAAGACACGGAGATCGTGTGCCCTATGCCGTTGACCTGTGGTCTAACGATGTGCTCACGCCGCGTCCGCGACTCTGATGCCGCGTTTCGCGACGGTCGCGAGACGTCAGTGTCTCCAGGAGGAGCAGCATGCATTCTCGTAAGGTGATCGCCGCACTCGCCCTGGCCGGAGGTCTGGTGGCGCCGATGGCGCTGGCCGCGACCCCGGCGGCCGCGATGGCCGGCTCGTGCCGCGTGGAACTGTACGACGTCGACGCCGGCAACGTGGCCGACCGGGACGGCAGGGACGAGCTCCGGTTCCTGGTCGACGGGAACCTGTTCCCCAGGATCAACGCCAACTACTTCGGCATGAACGCCGGTGACGACGGGGATCCCGGCGACTTCGAGGACCCGACCTCGATCATCCTGAACACCCAGGACGTGGACTTCGAGCTTCGCGAGGCCGACGGCCCGGCCTGGGGGCGGGGCGACCTGCTCGGCACGGTGACCGCGCTCGGCAGCACGTGCGCCGGGCTCGCCACCGGCGCCACCAGGACCATCACGAGGACCCTCACCGGGACCGAGCAGACGGCGTACTCGTACGTGGTCGCCCTTGAGATGACCGCTCTGTAACCGCCGCCGGAGCCGAGGCCGCGCCGCCACCGCGGGGCGGCGCGGCAGGGGCGTCGGCGGCGCGGGTTCGGCGGCACCCTGAGGTTCTCGGCTCTACATCGCAGACATCCGGGGGTGGCGTACCGGGGTACCGGGGTGTCCCCAGCCGCCGGGGGGCGTCGGCGGCTGCGGCGTACCGCCGCCACCCTCCGGCTCCTCCCGCGGACCCGCGTCGTCGACCGTGGCCACGCGAGTCCTGCCCTGACGTGGCGGGTCTTCCCCGATCGGACGTCGCCGGGATGTCGTCATCGCCGGTCGGCCTCGCGGAGCATCGCGTCCGTTTCGGGGTCGGGCATGAGCTCCCGGACCTCCTGCGCGCAGCGGCAGGCGACGGCGATCTTGGCTGCCCACGCCAGCGCCTCTTCGCGTGAGGCCACGTCGACGACCGAGAACCCGCCGACGACCTCCTTGGTCTCCGGGTAGGGGCCGTCGGTGACCAACCCGTCCGTGGCCACGACGCTCGCCCTCTGCCTTTCCAGTCCGGCGCCGAACACCCACACACCGGCGTTCACGGCCTCCTGGATCACCGCGTGCGAGGCCTTGCCCACGTCGGGAAACTCCTCGTCGGAGATGTGATCCATCGCACCGTCGTCGAACGAGATCAAGTACCGCGTCATCCCACCACTCCCTCGCACCGGCGGCCTCTCCCGACCGCCTCTCACCTGTTCTACGAAAGCCTCGCCCCGGATTCGACACCGTGCCGAAATTTTCGTGGAATCCCCGCCGCCCGGCGCCCGTGAGTGTCGTGTCCCCTCACCCGCCGACACGCGGCCGAGCGGGCGGACGTCTCCCGACGGCACCCCGCTCAGGAGGCGTGCCGCTCGATCTCTCTGACGAGTTCCGGCCAGACGCCCGCCCGGCCTCCCGAACACCTCGTAGGCGATCTCGACCTCTCCGTTGCGTGCGATTCCGCTCTCCGCCACGCCTTCTCCCGGCAGGTTCGTCATGCGATCGCATGATAGGAGGAATGCCGCCGGATGGCCGCGGAGGCCGTCATCGATCTGTTCACGACCGGCGGCGCCGAGGAGACCGGGACCGGGCCGTGTCCGGCGAGCATCCGCCGGGGAGCGTGTGGTGCGCGTTCGGAGGTGGTCACCTCGACATGAAAGATCGTGACCTCAAAGTGAATCTGACCGCGCCCGGCCGCTCGAATGACCGTCCATGGGGCACAGCCAACAGGTGAGCAGCGGACGGCCCGGGCGCGGGGCGGTGCGGGAGCGGCCCTCGCCGGTGAGGCCGCGCGCACGCGTGGCGAGCGTGCTCGGCGCGGCGCTGCTGGCCGCGATGGTCGTCGCGCAGGTCGCCTCGGGGCTGCAGGCCCGGCCGATCACGCTGACCAGCGTGGTCGTCCTGCTGCTGGCGGCGGGCGCGCTGGCGTTCGCCTGCGCGACCCACCCCCCGGCCAGGGTCGTCGCGGCGTTCGCGGCCGTGGTCGCGACCGGGTACGCCGCCGAGTGGATCGGGATCAGGACGGGCCTGCCGTTCGGCGACTACCACTACACCGGCGTTCTGTGGCCCGCGCCCGGCGGGGTGCCGGTGATCGTGGCGCTGGCGTGGGGCGGCATGGGGCTGGCGGCCCACGCGGTGGCCGCCGCCGTCGCGCCGGTGAGCCGGGCGGCGCGGATCGTCACGGGGGCGCTGGCCCTCACCGCCTGGGACCTGTTCCTGGACCCGCAGATGATCCGGCTGGGCCTGTGGGCCTGGCACGACCCCGGCCCCTACCGGGGCGTTCCCCTCGGCAACTTCGCGGGCTGGCTCGTCGTCTCCCTGCTGGTGATGGCCCTGCTGGAACACGTACTGGCCGAGCCGGCGGCGTGGAGCGCCGGGCTGGTGTCGATCTACACGGTGATGGCGGTCATGGAGACCGTCGGCTTCGCGGCCGTCTTCGTCCCGCCGGACCCGCTGGTGGCCACGGCCGGAGGGCTCTCGATGGGGCTGTTCGCCCTGCTCGCCTGGCGGCGCGGACGCCGGAGCCGGCCGGTTCCCGGGGCGGGCCGAGCATGACGACGACTCCACTCATCAGAGCCGGAAGCGAGACCCGAAGGGAACGCGGATGCCCGAGGTAACGGTGATAGGCGGCGGCGTCGGGGGCATGGTCTCCGCGCTGCTGCTGGCACGGCAGGGGCATCGGGTACGGCTGTACGAGCGGCTCCCCCGGCTGGGCGGCAAGCTCGCCGAGCACACCAGGGACGGCTTCACCTTCTCCGTCGGCCCCTCCCTGCTCACCCTGCCCGGCGTCTTCACCGACCTCGGGATGGACCTCGACCTGGTGGAACTCGGCGAGCTGTGCCGCTACCGCTTCGCCGACGGCTCGACGCTGGCGGCGTACCGCGACCCGGCCAGGATGGCCGCCGAGGTCGACCGGCTCGCTCCCGGCGAGGGCCGCGCCTGGCTCGCCTTCCACGACTGGGCGCGGCGCTGTTTCGACGCGTCGCGCCGCACCTTCTTCACCGGGCCGCTCACCCGGCCGCCTGCCGAGGCCCGCCTGTCGGACCTGCTGGCGGTGGCGCCGGGCCGTACCCTCGACGGCCTGGCCCGCCGCTTCTTCACCGACCGGCGCCTGCGCCAGTACGTGGGCCGCTACGCGACCTACGCGGGCTCCAGCCCGTACCGCGCCCCGGCCGCACTGGGGTGCGTCCCGGCGATCGAGCACGGTGAGGGCGGCTGGTACGTCCCCGGAGGACTGCCCCGCATCGCCGACGCCCTGGCCCTGATGCTGGAGAAGGCGGGGGTGGAGGTCGTCCTGGGCGCGGAGGTGGCCCGGGTGCTCGCCGACGGCGAACGGGTCAGGGGGGTGCGGCTCGCCTCGGGGGAGCGCGAGCGCGCGGACGTCGTGGTCGCCAACACCGACGCGGCGGCGCTGTACGGGCGGCTGCTGCCCGACCGGCGGCGGCTGCGGCGCATCGCCGGGCTCGGCACCTCCTCGTCGGTGTTCCTGCTGCTGGCCGGGGTGGAGGGCAGGACAGAGGGGCTGGGGCACCACTCGATCGTCTTCTCCGGCGACTACGAGCGGGAGTTCGGCGACATCTTCCGGCGGCGCAGGCCACCGGAGGACCCGACCGTCTACATCGGCTGCTCGGTCGTGGACGACCCGTCGCAGGCCCCGCCGGGCACGGAGAACTGGGTGATGCTGGTCAACGTCCCGGCCCGCGACCCCGGCCGCTGGCCGATGTCCCCCGAGGCGTACCGGGACCTGGTGCTCGGCCGCCTGGCCTCCAGGGGGTACGACCTGTCGGGGCGGCTGCGCTTCGTGGACCTGTTCACCCCCGCCGACCTGCGCGACCGGTACGGCGCGTGGGGCGGCTCGATCTACGGCGGCGCCTATTCCGGCAGGCTCGCGCCCTTCCGCCGCCCCGGCAACCGGGGCCCCCGGCGCGGCCTGTACCTGGTGGGCGGTTCGGCGCACCCCGGCGGCGGGCTGCCGCTGGTCGCGATGGGCGCCCGCATCGTCGCCTCGCTCGTACGGGAGGACTTCCCCGTCACGGAGACACGACGATGAGACTCCTGACCGCGCTGCAGGCCGTCGCCGCGCTGGCCGTGGCGGCGCGACTGGCCGGGGGGCGGCGTCGCCGGCCCGCGCTGGCCCCCGTACGGGCGGCGTCGCCGCGCGTCTCGGTGGTGATCCCCGCCCGCGACGAGGAGGCCCGCCTGGGCCCGTGCCTGTCGGCGGCGCTCGCCGATCCGGACGTCGCGGAGGTCCTCGTCGTCGACGACGAGTCCCGCGACGGCACGGCACGGCTGGCGTCCGGGCTCGGCGCGAGGGTCGTCGCGGGGGCGCCGCTCCCCGAGGGCTGGGTGGGCAAGCAGTGGGCGCTGCAGCAGGGTGTCGAGGCGGCGGTGGGTGAGGTCGTGGTCACCCTGGACGCGGACGCCCGGCCCGCGCCGGGATTGTTCGGCGCGCTCGCCGCGGCCCTGGGGGAATACGACCTGGTGAGCGCGGGCCCCAGGTTCGTGTGCGAGGGAACGGCCGAGCAGGCGCTGCACGCCTCGTTCCTGGCGACGCTCGTCTACCGCTTCGGCCCGATCGGACCGGCCACTCCCCCGCCCCCGCACCGGGCGATGGCCAACGGCCAGTGCACGGCCTTCCGCCGCACGGCGATGCTGGACGCCCGCGGATTCGCGCGGGTACGCGGGCATCTGGCCGACGACGTGGCGCTGGCCAGGACCCTGGCGGCCGACGGCTGGGCCGTGGGGTTCCTGGACGCCGGGAGCCTGCTGGAGGTCGACATGCACGACTCGGCCGCCGGGGTGTGGCGGGAGTGGGGGCGGTCGCTGTCGCTGCGCGACGTCACCACGCCGGGCCGGCAGGCGGCCGACCTGGCCGTGATCTGGCTGGCCGCCGCACTGCCCGTGCTCCGGCTGGTGACCGGCCGCCCGACCCGGCTCGACCTGGGCCTGCTGGCCGTACGGCTGCTGCTGGCCGGCGCGCTGCGCGGCAGCTACACGCGGCCCGGGCCAGGCGTGCTGCTCTCCCCGCTGCTGGACCCGCTGGCGGTCCTGCGGCTGACGCAGGTCACGCTGCGCCCGGTACGCGACTGGCGGGGCCGCGCCTATCCGGCCGCCACGATGGCCTCCCGCCTCGGCTCCGGTACGACGAACGCGCGACCAGGTCCGGGGACGGCGGGCACCCGCTCCGGCGGGGCCGCGACGGACACCCGGCCGCGAGCGGACACGCGCCCGGCACCCGACACGGCATCAGGCCCGGACGCATTGCCGAGACCGGACACGGCACCGGGCCCGGACACCCGGCCGCGAACGGACGGCCGACCGGCACCGGGCACACCACCGGGGCCGGTCACGAGGGACGGTCGGTCCGCGCGGCCTGGCCGAAGCGCAGCCCGATGAGGCACATGAGCAGGCCGGTGGCGGCCACGTACGTGACCGGCGCGAAGAGCAGCTGGAACAGCGGGATGCCGAAGACACCGGCGCGCGCCCCGATCGCGAAGGACCGCGTCACCAAGGCGACCCCGGCCAGGGCGGCCACCCCGAGCAGGAAACCCGGTGGGCAGATGACGGCGAAGCCGCCCGCGAAGGCGAGGATCGACCGGCCTCCCCTGAACCCGGCGAAGACCGGCCAGGCGTGCCCGGCCATGGCGGCGGCCACCGCCAGATACACCGGCAGCGCACTGTCGCCGCTCACCCCGCCGGGCCAGGCGAGGTGCGTGCCGCCGGCCCACAGGCCGAGCAGCCCGGCGAGCGTGCCCTTGAGCGTGTCGCCCGCGAAGACCGGAACGGCGGCCCGCCAGCCGAGCCGCTCCCTGACGTTCCAGAAGCCGGGGTTGCGGTCGCCGACCTCGCGGGGGTCGAACCCGTGCGCGCGGGCGACCAGCACGGCGACCGGTACGGATCCGAGAAGGTAGCCGCCGATGACCGATACGAGCAGCGGAACCATCGCGTCCTTTCATCTCATGAGATATGCGGATATAGGGGCTATGCGGTACATGGCGTTCGACCGGCCGGTGCTGGGGAGGACGCCGGGGCTGACGTTCTGGCGGCTGCTCGGCTCCGGTCGCGGGGCCTCGACGAGCATGGGCGCGGACCTGCGCCGCTGGGCCCTGCTGGCGGTGTGGCGCGACGAGCGGGACCTGGACCGTTTCCTGAGCGACTCCCCGGTGGCGGCGCGCTGGCGGAGCGCGGCCCAGGAGTCCTGGCAGGTCCGGCTGGTCCCCCTCGCCTCACGCGGCCGCTGGAACGGGGTGGACCCGTTCGGCCCTCTCCCCACCGGCCCGTCCGTCCTTTCCTCCGGGGCCGGAGGCCCGTCCGCGCTTCCCTCCGTGACCGCGAGCCCGTCCGGCCTTCTCCCCGGGGACACGCCCGGCCTTTCCCCCGAGGGCGCGTCCAGCCTTCGCCTCGGGAACACGCCAGGCCTTTCTCCCTGGGGTGCGCGACCGGATCCCGGCGGTCCCGTCGCCGTGCTGACCCGCGCGTCGATCCGGCCCGCCCGCCTGGTGGCGTTCTACCGTTCGGTCCCCGGAGTGGATCGCCTCCTGGCGGAACAGGAGGGCTGCCTGGCCTCGGTCGGCGTCGGCGAGTGGCCGCTGGCCAGGCAGGGCACGTTCTCGCTGTGGCGCGACGCCGACGCGGTGCGCGACTTCGCGCACCGGGGGCGGGCGCACCGGCGGGTGATCGGCAGGACCCGCGCGGAGGGCTGGTACTCCGAGGAGCTGTTCGCCCGGTTCTCCCCGTACGCCAGCGAGGGCACCTGGGACGGCGCCGACCCCCTGGCCTGACCCGGCCCGATCCGCCCGGCGTCGCGGCCACGGTCCTGTTTCCGGCCACGATCCCGTTCCCGCTCAAAGGGCGGGTTCCGCGGCGAGGTGGTCCCCGAAGCGGGTGGCGACCCCGCCCTCGGCGAGGTCGTGCGCCACCGCGCAGGCGCGTGCGATCGTCGCCGCCCGCGAGGAGCCGTGCGCGACGACGACGGTGCCGCTCAGCCCGAGCAGCGCCGCCCCGCCGTGGGTCTCGGGGTCGTAGCGGCGGGCCACCTCCCGCAGGTCCCCGGCCCCGGCGACGCCGGAACGCGCCACCAGCGTCAGCGCGGCCCGTACGGAACCCTCGACGTTCTTGAGCACCACGTTGCCGGTGAAGCCGTCGGTGACGATCACGTCGACGGTGCCCGCGAGCACGTCGTGGCCCTCCACGTTGCCGTGGAAGCGGAACGGCAGATCGGGAAGCAGCTCACCGGCCCTGCGCGTCAGCCGGTTGCCCTTGCCCGGTTCCGAGCCGATCGACAGCAGGCCCACCGACGGGTCGGCGACGCCGAGCACGAGCTGGGCGTAGGAGACGCCGAGCAGCGCGAACTGGGCGATCATCTCCGGGGTGGGGTCGGAGGTCGCCCCCGCGTCGATCAGCACGGTGGCGCCGCCGGTGACCGAGGGCAGCGCGATGGCCAGCGCGGGCCGCAGGACACCCGTGGCGCGGCCGATGCCACGGATGGCGCACGAGACGACCGCGCCGGTGGATCCGGCCGACACGAACGCCGACGCCGCCCCGCGCCGTACGAGATCGCAGCCGACCGTCAGGCTGGTCGTGCCGGAGGAGACCGCTCCCGCGCCCCGCTCGGCCATCGGGACGACGTCCTCCGCGTGCACCACGCCGACCTCGGCGGCGGCGCCGTGCCGGTCGAGCTCGGCGCGGATGTCCCCGGCCCTGCCCACCAGCAGCACGGGGATCCCCAGCTCGCGCCGGGCCGCCACCGCCCCGGCGACCGTCTCGACCGGTCCGTGGTCTCCGCCCATCGCGTCGACGACCACAGGTTCCGACATCACGCCCTCCTGACGACAGTGTTGGACGACCTCACGAACGACGACGACCTCACGAACGAGGGCGACCCCGCGAGCGACGACGCCCCCGCGACGGACGCCTTCGCGACGGACGGCCCGACAACGAACGACACGGAAACGGACCACCCGGCGACGAACGACAGCGCGACGGGCCGCCCGACGACGGATCGCACGGCGACGGTCCCGTACGGCCGGTTCACGGGAGCTCGACGGTCAGGCGGCGTTCGGCGCGGTCGGCCGCGGACGCCGCGAGCAGGTGCCGCGCGAAGATCGCCGCCCTGCGCCGCCGGGGCACGGCGACCCTGGCGGCGAGGACGTCGTAGCGAGCGGCCTCGATCCGGTCGAGGATGCCGCCGTACAGCTGGAAGGCCGCGCGGATGCACGGCCGGGACGAGGGGGTCAGCATGTCGATGCCCTCCGCGGCCCGCGCGTAGTGGTCCCTGGCCCGCCGGGTCTGGAAGGCCAGCAGCTCGCGCAGGGCCGGAGTGCTGGAACCGCGCCCCAGGTCGGCCACCGTCACCCCGAACCTCTCCAGGTCCTCCATCGGGAGGTAGACCCGGCCGCGTTCCAGGTCCTCGGCGACGTCGCGCAGGAAGTTGGTCAGCTGGAAGGCGAGCCCCAGCTGGCGGGCCGGTTCGCGGGCCTTGTCCTCCAGGCCGGGCAGCGGTTCGAGGACGGGCAGCATCATGGTGCCGATCACCGCGGCCGAACCCTCCATGTAGGCGAGCAGGTCGTCGTAGGTCGCGTAGCGGGTGACGGTCAGGTCGGCCCGCATCGAGCTCAGGAACGCGTCGATGTCACCGTGGTCGACGCCGAAGGAACGCACGGTCTGCGCGAACGCGGGGAGCACCGGGTCCTCGGTGGTCCCGCCCGCCAGGGTGGTGGCCAGCCGGGCGGCCAGGCCGTCGAGCGCCCGCGCCCTGTCGCCGGTCATCGTGAAGGAGTCCACGATCTCGTCGGCGTAGCGCGCGAAGCCGTACAGGGCGTGCACGTGCGGGCGCTTCCAGGCGGGCAGCAGCAGGGTCGCCAGGTAGTACGAGCGGCCGTGGCGGGCGTTGAGCCTGCGGGAGAGCTCGTAACTCGCGGTCAGGGTCATCGGGCGCTCTCCAGTACGCGTTCCGCGGCGAGCCGGCCGGAGATCAGCACCGGGGGAACTCCCACCCCAGGCGCGGTGTACATCCCGGCGAAGTGCAGCCCGGGAACGCGCCTGGCCGCGCCGGCCGGCCGGAACCAGGCCGTCTGGGTGAAGCGGTGGTCCAGCGCGAAAGGGGTGCCCGCCGAGTGGCCGAGCCGCGCCCAGGCGGGCGGGTCGAGGGTGAGCCTCGGCGCGGAGGACAGGTCGCCGTAACCGAGGTCGGCGAGCCTGCCGAGCAGCCGGTCCTCCAGCCTCGGGGTGAGCCGGTCCCAGTCGGCGCCGCCGCGCAGGTTGGCGGTCGGCTCCAGCACGGTGAGGGTGGCGTGGCCGCGCGGCGCGGCGCCGGTGTCGGACTCCGGGTAGGTGACCAGCAGGTTCGGGTCGGGTTGCGGCCGCCCGGCCCGCAGCGCGTCGAAGGTGGCGTCCCACTCCCCGCCGAAGTGCAGGGTGTGGTGCGCCTGCCCGGCCAGGCGCCGGTCGAGGCCGAAGTGCAGGACCAGGCAGGAGGGCGAGTAGCGGGGACGGCGGAGCCGCCAGTCGCCCGCGCCCTTCGGGAGCAGCCCGGTGTGGGCGCGGGACAGGTCGCAGGCGACCACGACGTTCCCGGCGGCCAGGCGCTCCCCGGTGTCGAGCCTGACCCCGGAGACACCGGAGGGACCCGCCTCGACCCTGACGGCTCGCACCCCGTACCGGATCCGCGCGCCCGCCTTCTCGGCGAGCGCGGCCAGGGCGCGCGGGATGGCGTGCATCCCGCCCTCGCGCGGGAAGAAGACGCCCCCGACGGTGTCCATGTGGGCGATGACCGCGTAGATCCCGAGCGCCCGCCGGGGCGGCAGGCCCACGTACAGGGCCTGGAAGGTGTGCGCCTTGACCAGCCGGTGGTCGGTGAGGTGGCTCTTGACGAGGGAGTCCAGGCCGCGGAAGCCGCCCAGCGCCGCGATGCGGGCGAGGACGCGCGGCCGGGCGAGGTCGCGCAGCCGCGTCATGTCGCGGTCGATGAAGGCGGGCCACTCCGCGTCGAACAGCTCGCCGAGCCGGGCGCGGAAGCGCCGGTACCTCTCGGCCTCGGCGGCGCCGCTCAGCTCGCGTACCCGCTCGGCCATGGCGTCCTCGCCGGCCACCACGTCGAGGTGGGAGCCGTCGTGGTAGCGCAGCCGGTAGTACGGGTCCAGCCGCCGTAGCGGGAGCACGCTCTCCATGTCCTCCCCGGCGGCGGCGAAGACGTCGGCGAGGACCTCCGGCATGGTCAGCACCGAGGGGCCGGTGTCGAAGCGGTACTCGCCGAGGGTGGCCGTGCCGCAGCAGCCTCCCGGCACGTCGTTCGCCTCCACGATCGTGACGTCGCGCCCGGCGGCGGCCAGCCGGACGGCGGCGGCCAGCCCGCCCAGACCGGCGCCGATCACCACCACCCGGCTCACGCGCTCCTCCTCGTCGCCAGGTCCCCCCGACCGGCCCGCGGGACCGTCCCTCGTCCGGCACGGGGGCCCGTCCGCTCACCGGGCCGATCGGTGTCACACGTGACAGCGGCCATGGGCATCACTCCTTAGCGTCCATGGAGGACTTCGCGAGCGAGGCCGTGTCCGGATGCGTCCGTCCGGCGGCATGCTCACGGCCCATGACCGATGGCGTCGGGCGACCCATCCCCGGGCGGGGCTACCGGTAAATCAACCCGCCGCGCAAGAAGACGCAAAGGAAGCGGCGGGGAAAGCGCGGAAAACCAGGCCGGGGGCCGAGCGGGCGGCGGACGCGTGGAGGGGCGGGCGAGGAGCGCCCGGCCCCCTACCGTACGGGAAGGCCCGGCCCCCTCACGTACGGGAAGGAGGCCGGGTATCCGGTTCGGGTCAGCGGACCGCCCGGAGGGCGTCGACGATCCCGTAGCCGTAGAAGCCGTTGTGCGGGGCGCTCCGCTCGCAGGTGTGCGTCGAGGTCGCCGTGGTGCCGTCCGGCAGGTGCCTGGTGTAGGTGTGGGCGGCCGGGGTGGGGCAGGCCGTCCTGGTGGCGGTGCCCTTGAGGACCGTCTCCACGACGGCCGGGGGGAGCTTCTTGCCGCCGTGCACCGGGTCGCGGCGGCCGTACTCGCTGACGATGAGCGCGGCGACCCCGGCGGCGCGCGGGGAGGCCATCGAGGTGCCCTGGAGATACGCGTAGTAGCCGCAGACGGCGCCCTTGCAGCTGCGGACCACGTTGGTGACGTTGGGGGCGCCGTCGGGGTCGAGCTGGCCGCGCGCCTCGGCCACGGACCTGGGGTAGGCCGCCAGCGTCGCCCTGGTGACGTCGCGGTCGCCGGCGGCGGTGTCGTAGACGTCGCCGCCCGGTGCGGCGACGTCGACGTGGCCGTCGCCGTAGTCGGAGTAGTACGCCTTGCGCCCGCTGATGCCGGTCGAGGAGACCGAGATCACGTGCTCGCCCTCGCTCGGCATGGAGACGCAGCTCGTGGGGATCGTGCGCGAGTAGGGCTTCTCACCGGGCACCCCGGCGAAGTCGGGGCTGGAGGCGTCGACGAGCTCCCCGGTGTAGTCGGAGGCGCCGTTGCCCGCCGCCGACACCAGGGTCACCCCCCTGCTGTGCGCGTAGGTGAGCGCCCGCTGCATGGCCTTGACGACCGTGGCCTGCTCCTGCCGGTACGCCGGGGAGTCGGCGGGGTTGTCGTCGCAGTTGAACAGCCACGGGTCGATGTAGTAGCTCATGTTGACCACGTCGATGCCGACGTCGCCGGCGTAGGTCAGCGCGTCGATGCTGGGCTGCAGGAAGAAGAAGCCGGAGTCCTGGCCGGCCCGCAGGTTCACGATCGAGACCCTGGGCGCCACGCCCGCCGTGCCGAGCCCGTTGAGGGGCGAGGCGATCGACGACGCCACGTGCGTGCCGTGCTCGTTCTCGTCGACGTCCGCCGGGTCGTCGCAGGAGCGGTCGGGCTCGGCCTCGCACGGGCCGTCGATCACCTTGCCGTCTGCGTCGGCGGGGATGTCGACGGTGAAGTTGCGGCTCAGCTCGCGGTTGAAGTTGGGGGCGATGTCGGGGTGGGAGCCGTCGACGCCGGTGTCGACGACCCCGACCAGCACGCCCGGGTCGCCCTGCTGGTGGCGGTAGGAGCCGTCCACGGTCGCGTGGATCCGCTTCATGTCCCACTGGAGCTCCGACAGCGGCTCCGCGGCGGGCGCGGGCCTGCCGAAGGTGGAGGCGGCGGGCGCGCCGTCACCGGCCTTCTCCACCGCCCTCGACTGCACGGCCGCGCGGCCGGCGGCTCCTCTTCCGGCGGCGGGCACGCCGCCGATGGACCGGTTGTGGGCGATGTCGTCGATCGGGGCGGCGTCGCGCACCGCCTCGGCGAAACGGGCGTTCGCCGTCTTGACGGTGGCGACGCCGACCGCGGCGTTCTCCTTGAGGATGCTCCCGCCCGCCGCCCTGATGGCCCGCTGGGCGTCGGCGGGACGCGCGCCCTCCGTGTAGAGGACGACGTACTCGGCTTCCGCGCCCGGTTCGGCGATCGCCCGCCGGGCCTGCGCCGAGGGCACCAGCGCGGCTGCCGTGAGGGCGGCGGCAGCTACGGTGATGATGACGCGTTTCACATATACCTCCGTGTATCCGAAGAGCTCCCCGCAAATGTGATTTAACGCGCGCCGACCGATCAGCCGTGTCCACATCTGCCGCCGAGGCGTAATAGGACCGGCAGGGGCCGGGAAATCCCGTCACCGCCGTGACCTGCACACATCGGCGAATCATGTCATCAGGGAACCGTTACCTGGAAATTCTCGCGCCAAAACCACGGGCGGTGTGGAGTTTCACACGGTCGACCCCGTTTTTGAAATACGGGCGGGAGCACAAAAGGATTGAGAGAGGGTGGAAAGGGCGGAAAGGACGGGGCGGGGCTCAGCCGGGAGGGCCGACCCGCTCCTGTCGTTCCGGCAGTGAGGTCACGTACGAGATGAGCGCGCGGAGCGGGCCGGAGAGGTCGCCCTCGCGAGCGCGCGTCGTGAGCACCCGGCCGCCGTCCTCGACGGTCAGCTCGTAGTCGAAGCGGTCGGGCCGCCCCGCCGGGGGCCCCTGCCGCTCCGGCGCGCCGGACAGCCCGGCCCGCTCCACCCCGGCGCGCAGCTCGGCGGCGGCCTCCGGCGCCAGCGACGCGGAGTCGACCGTGGTGACCGTGACGAGGCCGGCGATGCCGCCTCCCCTGACGATCGAGACCTTCATAGAAGCGATCCTAGACCGGCCCGCGCGGCTCGGCCGGTGGCGTGCCGCGACCGTTCACGCCCGTGGCCGTGGCCGTGGCCGTACCCGTGCCCGGATCCGGTCGCGTCGCCGTGACCGTGGCCGTGGCCGTGGCCGTGACCGTGACCGTGACCGTGGCCTTCGCCGCGACCGTGACCACGACCACGACCGTGACGCAGGGTGCCGTCGAGGATGAGCGGGCCGGTTCCGGGCACGGAGACTCCCTCCCGCTCCCCGCGCGGCGTCGTGCGCGACGCCTGGCCCGACGACGAGCCGCCGGTGCGCGTCATTCTCCGGACTCTCCGGCGGGGACACCAGCCCGCCTGGACCGACGTGACGCACCGGCACAGGACACGACCTAGAGGACCCCGACCTGCTGCCACGCGGCGCGCACCTTCCGCTGCTCGTCCCCGTCCGCGCCGAACAGCTCTCCGGCCACCTCCACGGTCGCCTCCGCGGCCTGCCGGAAGTTGGAGCGCGGCCGGAGCCGCTCGGTGAGCGTGACGTACCAGACGCGTCCGGCGCGCTCCCAGGCGTTGCCGCCGATGGCGGTGGCGGCGAGGTAGAAGGCGTGGTTGGGGATGCCCGAGTTGATGTGGACGCCTCCGTGGTCGTTGGCGGGGTCGCCGTCGTCGGGCAGGTCCACGTAGTCGCGCATGTGTCCCGGCTGCCGGTCGCGTCCCCCGGAGGGGGTCGACCAGGCGGTTCCCGGCGCCTTCATCGACCGCAGGGCCGTCCCCTGCAGGGCGCTGCCCAGGATGCCGTCACCGATGAGCCAGTCGGCCTGGTCGGCGGTCTGCCCCCGGCTGTACTGCTTGGCGAGCGACCCGAGGACGTCGGAGAACGACTCGTTGAGGGCTCCCGGCTGCTTGCTGTAGACCAGGTGCGCGGTGAACTGGGTGATGCCGTGGGTCAGCTCGTGCGCCACGATGTCGACGGCCTTGGTGAGGGAGCCCTTGGTGAAGATCTGCCCGCTGCCGTCGCCGTAGATCATCTGGAAGCCGATCCAGGCGGCGTTGTCGTAGTCGGTCCCGTAGTGGACCGAGGAGACGATCTCCAGTCCCCGCCCGTCGATGCTGTCCCGCCCGAAGACACTCCGGTAGAAGTCGTAGGTGATGCCCGCCCCGTCGTAGGCGTCGTCGACCGCCGCGTCACCGGACGGCCCGTCGCCCTCCCCGCGCCTCCTGCGCCCGGGAAGGTCGAAGTCCCCGCCGTTCTCGACGTCGTAGACCGTGCGCACCATGCCGGGGGCGGGCGCCACGTCGGCGACGGTGAGACTGAGCTGGCGCAGCGCGCCGGCGAACGACGCGCGCTGCGCCCTGGCGGTCTCCGAGGTGGCCAGGGTCCTGAGCGCGGCCTCGCGCTCCTCGGGGGTTCCCTGGTCGGCGACCGCCTGAAGCAGGTCGGGGGGTGCGATGCAGCACCGGGGCATGCTGTCGAATGGAGTCATACCTCAAGAATCGCCGTCATCTTTGCCGGTCGCATGGGTATGGCCTTACCTATATGGGAAATCAAGACCCCCAAAAACGAATAATTAACCCTTTTGTCCACTTTTCCTCTTATTTTCAGGAGGCCACCCCTTTCCCGGAGAATGCGGGATCACCCCCGAGCGCGCGGGAGCACCTGTCGCGAAGCCGGGGCGAGGCCGCGCTCACGCCTCGCGTGACTCAGGGGCGTCACCCTGGCGTCCCGCCTCCCGGGGCACCTCCTCGACGTTCCGGCCGCCGTACGCGGATGCCCGGACCACCGCGTCCGGCCACCTCCCAACCAGCCACCCCAGCCGGGCGCCTCCCAGCCGGGCGCCGGACAGCGGGCCCGGTCCGGTGCCGGCGGGATCGGCCCGGGGGGCGTCGCCCGGCCGGCTCGTCCTTGACGTCGATGATCTCGTCGCGGAACACCGAAAGCCGCGTGACGGGATCCACTTCGACGGACGTGTGGAACGGCGGATCGTCGTGGACCTCGGTCGCTCCGCTCGAACCCCACGGCTGGAGCGTCGGGTTTCTCACCGCGCTTCCTTCTCCGGCTCCGGATGATTAGCCCATGACTTTGGACGCGATCGACAATTCCGCCCAGCCTGGCCCGCAAGGTCACCACCACACCTGAGCCAAGGGGTAGTCATGAGTTGGGGGCCGAACGAACCGAGTCGTTCTATGGTGTGGCGATGCCCATTCCCCAGCAGAGAAATCCCACCCCAGGCGGTAAGCGGGTGCCGGTTCGCATCGGTGAGCACACGCTCCAGGTCCTGGCGATCGATATCCTCGTCTATCTGGTCGAGGTATACGATCAGAACAAGAAGCTGATCACCGACTTTCCGTTCAGGCTCATGACCGACGCTCAGGCCTTCATGCGGGCGGAAGGCGTTCCCGGTGGCCACGGGGACCTCGTCGTGTACGACATCTCATTCCGGAGAACCCCCGTCCGCGTGAAGGTGCTCGACTCGGTCGACTATCCGAACGACCGTGAACCGCCCGAGGCCGGCGAGAGCCCCGCAAAATGAGAAAACCCCCGGCCGCGAGGCCGGGGGTTTTCCTCTGTCTGGTCTAGAAGTCGAACTCGCCCTTCCTGGCGCCGTCGAGGAAGGCGTCCCACTCACCGGGGGTGAAGACGTGCACGGGGCCGGCGCCCCGGTCCTTGGTGTCCCGCAGGGCCACCCGCCCTCCGGACAGGGGGGCGACCTCCACACAGTTACCACCGTTGGAACTGGTCTTGGTAGCGGTCCGCCACGCCGCCGTCGCCAGCTCTGCCGCCAGCTCATCCTTGAGGCTCATACTTCACCTTCGTCTCTCTGATCACTCGCTCAGACACGTGGAGTGGATGTGCCCAGGCACGAACCGCGTCGTACTTGAGCGTAACCATATGCACCTCTTCGGCGCGATCGGTTACCTGGCCGTTGATGGGGCTGTCCAGGTAGGCCGCGTCTCGCTCGCCCGCCACCTGAGCGAGGGCAAAGGACCCTGACAGGCCCGTCGTGGCCCCGACACTGACAGGGACCACCTGGACCGTGAGGTGCGGCCGGGCCATCAGCTCAAGCAGGTGCTCCAGCTGGCGGTGCATCACCTCTCTCCCGCCCACCGGCCGGTACAGGACGCCCTCGTCGATGACGACCGAGATCATCGGCGGTGTGGCTCGATCGAAGATCTTCCGGCGCTGGATCCTGGCGGTGACCAGCTCCTCGACCTCGCGCTCCGACACGCCCGGCTCGCACCGCAGCACCGCGTAGGCGTACTCCGGTGTCTGAAGCAGCCCCGGGATCAGCAGAGGCTCCCAGAGGCGAAGGACCCGCGCCTCGGCCTCGATCTTCGTCCACGGCCGGAACCAGCGGGGTGACGTCTTCTCGCACTGGGCGAGCAGCGGCATCAGCTTGCCGACGGCACCGAGGGCGGCCTCGCACCGAAGGAAGAAGTCTTCCTTCGGCGCCCTTTCCGCCCGTTCCACGAAGCCGACCATGGCCGAGGAGAACTGGATCTTCGCCGCCAGGTCGTCCTGCGACCAGCCCAGCGACTCGCGCAATCGCCGCAACTCCTGCCCTAGATGCGCTTCGGGCGTGTTTGACATATCCCGTTTTTTGCGCGGCATTCGAACTCCTATCCCAGGCTACCGCTGTGGTCGCGACCACCAGGTCTACCGCAACCAATGTGTCACGCAGGTGTAGTCGGCCATAAGTGATCGGACTCGAAGCTCAGCGTGCAACCTGGGAATCCCCGAACGGGCGGAAAACACACAAGGGGCGCACCGTTGGAGTTCCAGCCGGGACGATAGAGGTCGAGAAGCCGCAAAATGGGCAGGCAGGATAAAAACCGATGCGTGCGACTCCTTGGAAAGTGTCCCTGATAGGCGAGATGGAGCTATCTCGTGAGCACGGGTCCCCCGGCACGGCGAGAACGGCCGTGGACGGATGGCTTGGGGAGGATCACCCCGCCGGACCCGGCCGCGGCGCGCGACGCCGGCGACGCCGGGAGTGGCGGGGCTCCCGCCGTTTCGCGGCGGGGTGGGGTGCGCCTCCGGGAGCGGTCGTGAGAGGGTTCTTTTGCTCGGCGATCACGAGTTCGTGACCGCGCCCGGGAAGCGGGCGAGACGGAGGCGGCGGTGCTTGGGAACGTGGAAACGAACGAGGGGGCGGCGGGGGCTCCCCCGCCGCCGGGTCTCGGCGGTTCGCGGGAAGCGGATCACGCATGACGTCACTGCTCGCCATCAGCGACCTGCACATCGGCTACCAGGAGAACCGGAGCATCGTCGAGGAGCTGCGGCCCACCTCCGCCTCCGACTGGCTGCTGGTCGCCGGGGACGTCTCCGAGAAGGTCTCCGACGTCGAATGGGCCCTGGGGCTGCTCGCCGAACGGTTCGAGAAGGTGGTGTGGGCGCCCGGCAACCACGAGCTGTGGACCCATCCCAGCGACCCCGTCCAGCTGCGGGGCGAGGAGCGCTACCGGCACCTGATCGAGATGTGCCGGAACCTGGGGGTGACGACGCCCGAGGACCCCTACCTCACCTGGACCGGCCCAGGCGGCCCGGTCACCGTCGCCCCGCTGTTCGTGCTGTACGACTACACCTTCCGCATGCCCGGCGTGGACACGAAGGAGGAGGCGCTCTCCCTCGCGTACGACAAGGGCGTGGTCTGCACCGACGAGATGCTGCTCCACCCCGATCCGTACCCGACCCGGGACGCCTGGTGCGACGCCAGGATCGCCGAGACCGAACGGCGCCTGGAGGCGAGGCCGCCCGGGGTTCCGACGGTGCTGGTCAACCACTATCCGCTGGTGCGCGAGCCCACCCTGATCCTGTACCACCCGGAGTTCGCGATCTGGTGCGGCACCGAGCGCACCGCCGACTGGCACCTGCGCTTCGACGCCGCCACGGTCGTCTACGGCCACCTGCACATCCCCCGGACAACCTGGCACGACGGTGTCCGCTTCGAGGAGGTCTCCTTGGGTTATCCCCGCGAGTGGCGTCCCAGGCCCACCGCGCCCGGCCAGCTGCGGCGCATCCTGCCCGACCCGAGGACCGTCGCATGATCGAGAAGATCCTGCCGCCGTGGGTGGCGAGCGCGGAGTGCTTCGAGGACCCGCCGGACGTCGTGCTGTTCCCCGAGGAGGAGGCGGCCGTCGCCCGCGCGGTGGACAAGCGGCGGCGCGAGTTCGGCACCGCGCGCCACTGCGCCCGCCGGGCCCTGGCCGACCTGGGGCTGCCCCCGGCGCCGATCCTGCCCGGCGAGCGCGGCGCGCCCGGGTGGCCGGACGGGGTGGTGGGCGCCATCACCCACTGCGCCGGATACCGCGCGGCGGCCGTCTCCCTCGACGCGCTCGCCGTCGGCATCGACGCGGAGCCCCACGAGCCGCTCCCCGACGGCGTCCTGCCCGCGGTCTCGCTGCCCGAGGAGCGCGACGAGATCGCGCGGCTCGACGACGGCGTGCACTGGGGACGGCTGCTGTTCAGCGCCAAGGAGAGCGTCTACAAGGCGTGGTTCCCGCTGGCCAGGCGCTGGCTCGGCTTCGAGGAGGCCCACCTCACCTTCTCCCCCTCCGGTACGTTCACCGCCCGCCTCCTCGTTCCCGGCCCCCGGGTGGAGGGCCGGGAGCTGACCGGTTTCACGGGGCGCTGGCTGGTGTCCGACGGCCTGGTCGTGACCGCCATCGCGATACCCGGGAAACCCGCGCCCTGACCCCGCCCCGGCCCGCCCGGCCGGGCCGGCGGAGGGTCACACGACGCCGGCCTTGTGCGCGAACACCGCCATCTGGAGACGGTCGCGCAGGTTGAGCTTGCTGAGGAGGTTGGACACGTGGAACTTGACGGTCGCCTGGCTCACGTACAGCTTGCTCGCGATCTCGGTGTTGTTCAGCCCGTCGGCGACCAGGGCCAGCACCTCGTGCTCGCGTTCGGTGAGCGACTTGACGGCCTCCGGCGGGCGGTACGGGAGCCCGTTCTCGAAGCGGCTCAGGAAGCTGCTCGCGACCCGCGGCGCGAAGAACGCCTCCCCCCTGGCGATGGCCTTGATGGCCCCGACCAGCTCGTCCTGGTCGCTGGAGCGCAGCAGGAAACCGCGGGCCCCGGCGCGTACGGCGTCGAACATGGCCTCCGGGTGCTCCGTCAGGATGACGCTCCGCACCGAGCCCGCCAGCGGGTCGGCGCGGAGCCGCTCGGTGACCTGGACGCCGTCGAGGCCGGTGAGCCGCTCGTCGACGAGGGCGACGTCGGGCCGCAGGCCCCTGGCCTTGGACACCGCCTCGAACCCGTCGCCGGCGTCCCCCACGACGCGCAGCCCCGGTTCGGCGGCGAGGATCGAGCACAGTGCCGTGCGCAGCAGTCTCTCCGAGTAGCAGATCAGCACCCGGATGTCCGTTCCAACCCCGTTGTTCATCGGTGTCTCATCTCAGGCGCGCGAGCGCGATGTGCCGTGACGGTACGAGTTCGGTGAGCGGTTCCCTGCCGGTGACGACGACGCCGGTGAAGCCGAGTGCCAGCAGCGGCGGCACGCGGCCCTCCGACAGGCCGTCGGCGCCGTGGGCGTCGTCGAGCAGGAGCAGGCAGCGCCCGCCGGAGACCGGGGACGTCATGCGGGCGATACGCGCCAGCCGCACGGCGTCGCGCAGCTCGCGGGGGTCGCGCCGGTCGCGGCCCAGGTCGAGGAAGAGGACGTCCAGCCCCATCCGCTGGCGCAGCACCAGGGCGCACTGGGTGGCGAGGGTGGTCTTGCCGACCCCCGCCGGGCCGGTGACGGTCACCAGCGCGGGCTCCCCGCCACCGGAGGCGACCGACACCGTGTCCTCGACCTCCCGCAGCAGCGGGAGCCGGCTCAGCGCGACGGTGCCGCTCACCGAGGGCAGCGCCCACTCCGGGGGCGGCGCCACGGCGGGGGCGCCGAGCGAGCGGGGCGGGGCGGCCTCGAAGGTGAGGCGGTCGTCGCCGGTCAGCTCCAGGGCGGCGGCCAGGCGGCGCACCGAGGTGCGGTGCGGGTAGCGGGTACGGCCCCGCTCCAGATCGCGCAGCGTGCGCACGCTCAGGCGGGCGCGCTCCGCCAGTTCCTCCTGCGTCAGCCGCGCCTTGTCCCGATGGGTGCGCAGCAGCTGGGCGAACCCCAGGCTGTCGGACAGAAGTGCAGACCTCACGTGAGTCCTCCCGGTGACGATCAGATGCCGTCAACATAGGAAGATCCGATTATCGTCGGGTATCGTCGCGATATCGCCGGTCATTCTGCCTGGTCAGACCGTACGGGCGCTGGCAGCGTGAGCCTCATGCTTCCGACAGGACGGATACGGCGGCCCCCGGCACGGTTACTCGACGACGCGGTCCTGACCCAGCGGTTCGACTGGGAGATGGGCACCCTGCTCCGGCACTACCGGTGGATCGAGCTGACCCAGACCGCCGAGTACGCCCGGATGGGCCTGCTCGGCCACGACGCGGCGGAGCGGATCCGCCGGGTGGTGCTCGACCTGACGCCCGAGCAGGTCGGCGCCGAGCGCGCCGCGGCCATGTCGGACCCGCTGTTCGCCCTGGAGAGGTCCGTCCAGGCGCGCGTCCCCGAGGGCGCGCACGCCTGGCACGTCGATCGCAGCCGCAACGACGTCCAGGCGTGCGCGCAGCTCATGCTCGGCAGGGAGCGGCTGCTGGAGACGGTCGCGGCGGTGGGCGGGCTGGCCCGCGCCACGCTGCGGGCCGCGGCCGGGCACACCGAGTCGGTCATGCCGGGCTACACCCAGCACCAGACCGCGCAGACCATCACCTTCGGCTTCTACCTGGCCGCGCTCGCCGAGGCGGCGACCGACGCCGTCGAGTCGCTCCTCGCGCTGTTCGACACGGTCAACCTCTGCCCGCTGGGCGCCGGGGCGATGGCCGGGCTGGAGCTGCCGTGGGACCGGGAGCGGATCGCCGTCGCGCTCGGCTTCGACCGCCCGCAGCCGCACGCGCTCACGTCGGTCGCCTCCCGCGCCTGGGTGCTGCGCACGGCCGGGGAGCTGTCGGTGCTCGGCACCACGCTGAGCCGCTTCCTGACCGACCTGATCTGGTGGAGCGGGTCGAGCTGCCGGTTCGTCGACCTGCCCGACGAGCTCGCCGGGATCTCCTCGGCGATGCCGCACAAGCGCAACTTCCCGATCCTGGAGCGGGCCCGCGGGATGACCGGCCACCTGGTCGGGCTCTCGTACGACATCATGATCGGGCAGCGCAACACCGGCTACACCAACCTGGTGGAGGTCTCCAAGGAGAGCACCCGCTTCCTGGAGGACCTCTTCTCGACCTGCGGCACGATGCTGGCGCTGTTCGAGCGGGTGGTCGCGAACGTGCGGTTCCACCCGGAGCGGGCGGCCCGGGTGGCGCGCGGCGAGCTGACGGCCGCCTCGACCGTCGCCAACCACCTCACCCTCGAACACGGCGTGCCGGCCAGGAGCGCGCAGGTCGTCGTCGGCTCCTGGATCTCGGCCACCATGGAACGGCTCGGCCCGGACGCCGCCCTCACCCCCGACCTGCTCTCGGCACCGGACCTCGCCGCCGCGGGCGAGCGGCTCGGCTTCCCCCTCGCCGTCGAGGAGGCCGATGTACGCGGCCTGCTGGACGCCGAGGCGAGCGTGTGGCGCAAGCGGACCGGCGGCTCGACGGGTCCCGAGCAGGTCCGTCTCCTCCTGGAGCAGACCGGCGACCGGCTGTCCGCCGCCGAACGCGGAGCCGCGGAGCGGTCCGGGTGGCTGCGGGAGGCCTGGGAGCACACCACCGGCACGAAGGCGGGCGATCTGTCATGACCATCCAGATGCCGTTCGAGGAGACCGTCACCGGCCGGGCTGGTGGGGTCGGCCGGGGGCGCGCCCCCGGCACGTTCGGCGAGCTCCTCCAGGGAATCCTGGGACCCGGTACGGACTTCCTGGTGACCTTCCCCGTCGACCTGTACGTGGAGGCCGTCTTCGAACCCGACCCGCAGCTGGACCAGGTGATCGTCTCGCCGCCGCACAAGAACAAGGCGCGGCGCCTCGCCACCCGGATCCTGGAGCGGTACGGGGCGCACACCGGCGGCTGGCTGATGCTCAACAGCGCGCTGCCCGAGGGCAAGGGCATGGCCAGCTCCACCGCCGACCTGGTCGCCACCGCGCGGGCGGTGGACTCGGCCTTCCGCCTGAAGCTGCCCAACCGGCTGCTGAAACAGATGATGGCCGAGATCGAGCCGTCCGACGGGGTGATGCACCCGGGGATCACCGCGTTCTTCCACCGGGAGGTGCGGCTGCACCGGCGCATGGGCACCCTCCCCCAGCTGACCATCGCCGGGATCGACGACGGGGAGAGCGTCGACACCGTCGCCTTCAACCGGTCGAGGAAGCCGATCCCCGCCCACTGGGCGGTGCGCTACGGCGAGCTCCTGGACGACCTCACACGTGCCGTGCGCGACCACGACCTGGCGGCGGTCGGCAGGGTCGCCTCCGCCAGCGCGCGGCTGTTCCAGACCTTCAACGCCAAACCTCACCTTGCGGCGGTGGAGGAGATCTGCCGCGACGTGGGCGGGCTCGGCACGGTCGTCGGGCACAGCGGGACGTGCCTGGGGATCCTGCTGGCCCGGCACGACCCCGAGCACGGTCCCCGGCTGGCCCGCGCCCTCACGGAACTGGAGCGGCTGGGGCGGCCCCTCATCGTCTGTAGGAGCACGAGCCGGACATGACACTGAGAACTGACGCGATCGACGCCATCGGCCGGACCCCGCTGCTGCGCCTGCGGGCGACCGGCGGGGCGACCGTCCACGCGAAACTGGAGCTGGCCAACCCGTACGGGATGAAGGACCGCGTCGCCAGGCAGGCGATCCTGACCGCGAGGGCCGAGGGGGTCCTGGCCGACGGCGGCCTGATCGTGGAGAGCTCCTCCGGCACCCTGGCGATGGGGGTCGCCCTGGTCGGCACGTACCTCGGCCACGGGGTGCACATCGTCACCGACCCGCGGATCGACCCGATCACCATGGCCAAGCTGGAGGCGCTGGGCGCCACCGTGGACATCGTGCCCGCGATGACCGGCAACGGCTGGCAGAGCGCGAGGCTGGAGCGGCTGCAGGCCGTGATGGCCGCCAACCCGGGCGCGTTCTGGCCCCGGCAGTACGACAACCCGGCCAACCCCGCCGCCTACGACCGGCTCGCCGAGGAGGTCGTCTCGGAGATCGGCCGGGTCGACGTGCTGGTGGGCGCGGTGGGCAGCGGCGGCTCGCTGTGCGGGACGGCGCGGGCCCTGAGGCGGACCAACCCAGGGCTGCGCGTGGTCGCCGTCGACGCGGTCGGCAGCGCCATCTTCGGCCAGCCGGACGTGCCCAAGCGGCTGCAGAGCGGCCTGGGCAACAGCCTGGTACCGGCCAACGTGGACTTCTCGGTCATCGACGAGGTCCACTGGCTGTCCGACCGGGAGGCGTTCGCCGCGACGCTGGAGCTGGCCTCGTACGAGAAGGTGTTCGCGGGCAACAGCTCGGGCTCGGCCTACCAGGTGGCGCGCTGGCTCGCCTCGCGGCTCGACCCGGACGTCTCGGTGGTGGTGATCTTCCCGGACCGGGGCGACCGGTACGTGAACACGATCTACAGCGCCGAGTACCGGGCCGCGCACGGCCTGACCGACCTGCGCCCGCCGCGCGCCCCCGACCCCATCCAGCTCACCGACACCGCGGTGACCTGGTCCTACGCGACGCTGGGCCGGGCCCTGGAGTACGCATGAACCCGGCCCCGATCCTTGTGTTCGTCGAGTCCAACACCACCGGCTCGGGGATGCTCGCCTTCGCCAGGGCGGCGGCGCTGGGCTTCACGCCGGTGCTCGCCACCGACAGCCCCGCGCGCTATCCCGGGCTCGCGTCCACCGGGGTGCGGGTCGTCACGTGCGCCACCGGCTCCCCCGACACCCTGGCCGCGGAGCTGTGCCACGCCCTGGGCGGGATGGCCGAGATCGCCGGGGTGACCACGACCAGCGAGTTCTACACCGCCGCGGTCGCCAGGGTCGCGTTCGACCTCGGGCTTCCCGGCAACCCGCCGGAGGCCGTCGCCGCCTGCAGGGACAAGGGGCGGATGCGCCGTACCCTGGCGGCGGCCAGGCTGCCCTCCCCCGCCTTCGAGCTGGTGGGCCCCGGCGACGACTTCGACTCGCGGATCGTGATCGCGCTGTCGCGGATCGCCCTGCCGTGCGTCGTCAAGCCCGTCGACGACACCGGCTCGCTGAGCGTGGTGCTCTGCTACACGCCCGGCGAGGTGGCCGCCCACTGCCGCCGGATCATCTCCTCCGGCGTCAACGTAAGGGGGCAGGCCACCGCGAGGACCGCGCTGATCGAGGGATACCTGGGAGGGCCGGAGTTCAGCGTCGAGACGGTCAGCTCCGGCGGGTTCCACCGGTGCGTCGGCATCACCGCCAAGCGGGTGACGTCGCCGCCGCACTTCGTGGAGCGCGGGCACGTCTTCCCCGCGCCGCTGCCCGCGGAGGAGGTCCGGGTGCTCACCGGGGTCGCGCTGCGGGCGCTGGCCGCCGTCGGGATCACCCACGGCGCCACCCACATCGAGATGAAGCTCATCGACGGTCACGCGTACGTCGTGGAGATCAACGCCCGGCCCGCGGGCGGCATGATCCCCGAGGTCATCGCGCGGGCGTGCGGCTTCGACCTGCTCGACGCGCACCTGCGGGCCGCCGCCGACCTGGACCAGCTGCCGCTGCCCGACCGCTTCACCCCCGCCGGCATCGCCTTCCTGCTCGCGCCGGACGGCGCCGGGGGTGGGCGGGGGAGGGTCACGCTGCGGGAGGTGGCCGGGGTGCAGGACGCGGGCTCCGTGCCGGGTGTCGACACGGTGACGGTCACGGCTCCGCCGGGCTCGGAGGTGCGGCCACCTCGCAGCAGCTACGACCGGCTCGGCTACGTGATCGCGCACGCTCCCGGCCACAGCGAGCTGTACGACACGCTGGACACCGCGCTCGGGCACCTGCGGCCCGTCCTGCTCCCCGAGCTGCCGCCGATCGAGATCCCCCGGCAGGGGTACCACATCTCCCCCTCCTGACCTTCCCTTCGATCCGACCGTCACCGCCCCTCCCGGAACCCCCGATTGGAATCCCATGACGAGCGTGCTGGACACACCCCACCTGGTCGCCGGAGAGCACGACGACGGCGGCGAGATCGAGCTGCGCAGCGACACCTTCACGCTGCCGACCCCCGAGATGCTGGAGGCCGCCGCGAACGCGCCGCTGGGCGACGACGTCTACGGCGAGGACCCGACGGTGGCCAAGCTGGAACGGCTCGCCGCCAACCTGCTGGGCAAGGCGGCGGGCTGCCTGATGCCGAGCGGCACCATGGCCAACCTCGCGGCGCTGCTGGCGCACTGCCCGCGCGGCGGCAAGGCGATCGTCGGCCACGAGTCCGACCTGTACGTCTACGAGGCCGGGGGCGCGTCGATGTGCGGCGGCATCGTCTACGAGCCGCTCGCCAACCTGCCTGACGGGACGATCAGCCTGGAGGACATCGCCGAGGCGTGCACGGTCGACCGTACCGACCCGCAGATCGCGCCGCCCGCGCTGGTCAGCCTGGAGACGCCGCAGAACCGGTGCGGCGGCCTGCCGCTCCAGCTGGACTACCTCGCCGAGGTGGCCCAGCTGACGCGCTCGCACGGGGTGGCGCTGCACCTGGACGGGGCGCGCATCTTCAACGCCTCGGTCGCGCTGGGCGTCACCCCGGCGGAGATCGCCTTCTACGCCGACACGGTGCAGATCTGCCTGTCGAAGGGCCTGTGCGCGCCGATCGGATCGGTCCTCGTGGGCGACCGGGCGATCATCGCCCAGGCCAGGCGGATGCGGAAGATGCTCGGCGGCGGCATGCGGCAGGCCGGCATGATCGCGGCCTGCGGCATCATCGCCCTCACCGAGATGACCGGCAGGCTCGCCGAGGACCACGAGAAGGCCGCCCGCCTCGCCCGCGGGCTGTCACGCCTGCCGGGCATCCGGCTCGCCCCCGGCCCGCCGATCACGAACATGGTGTTCTTCCGCGTACGCGACGAGCGCTACACCACCCGGTCGTTCATCGCGGCGGCCCGGCGCCGGGGCGTCCGGGTGGAGGAGCTGGGCCACGGGCGGATCCGCGCGGTGACCCACGCGGGTGTCGGCACCGACGCCGTCGACCGGGCGATCAAGATCTTCGCCGAGCTGCTCGCCCCCAGCGGCCGATGAGAACGGACCAGAGCGGGCCGGCGAGCCGGCGTACGGAAGAGCCGGTGACGGGGCTGGGGCGGCCGTTCCGGCACCTGTGGGCGGCGTCCGGCCTGTCGAACCTCGCCGACGGCGTCCTGCTGGTCGGCGTTCCCCTGCTGGCGGTCTCCCTCACCCGCTCGCCGGTGCTGGTGTCGCTGGTCAGCGCCGCCACGACGCTGCCGTGGCTGCTGCTGGCCCTGCACGCGGGCGCGATCGCCGACCGCCACGACCGGCGCCGGATCATGATCCTGGCGGGCTGGTCGCGGGTGGCCGTGCTGGCCGCGACGGCCGCCGCCGCGTGGTACGGCGTGCTGACCCTGCCGGTGCTGGTGGCCGCGGTGCTGCTCGCCGGGGCCGCGGAGGTGTTCGCCGACACCTCCGCCCAGTCGGCGCTGCCGATGGCCGTGCCCGGCGACCGGCTGGAGGCGGCCAACGGGCGGCTCGTCGCGACCCAGACGCTCGGCAACCACTTCCTCGGGGCGCCGCTCGCGGGCCTGCTGGTCGGTGTCGCCTCCACCGCCGTCTTCGGGACGGCCGCCCTGCTGTACGTGGGCGCCGCGCTCCTGCTGCTCGGCATGCGCGGCCGGTTCCGGCCGGAGACCGCCCCTGCGCAGGCGTTGCGCGCCGACATCGCCGACGGCATGCGCTACCTGTGGGGACACCGCGCCCTGCGCGGCCTGGCCGCGTACTCCGGCGTGCTCAACCTGGCCTACGGCGCGTACTTCGCCGTCTTCGTGCTGTGGGTGGTCGGCGGCGGCTCCCGCGTGGGGCTCACTCCCGGCCAGTACGGCTTCCTGGCGGCCACGCTGGCGGCGGGGGCGGTGGCCGGGTCGGTGTTCGCCGGGCGGCTCACCCGGCTCGCCGGTGAGAACGGCGCCCTGGTGGGCGTCACGCTGCTCAACGGGCTCCTGCTGCTGGTTCCCCTGCTCGTCCCCTCCCCCCTCGCGGTCTTCCCCGCCGCCGCGGGCATCGGCGCGGCCAACGCGGTCACCAACGTCGTCTCCGTCTCGATGCGCCAGCGGCTCATCCCCGACGGCCTGCTCGGGCGGGTGAACGCCACCTGCCGTCTCATCGGCATGGGGGCCATGCCGCTGGGCGCCGCGGCCGGTGGCCTGGTCGCCGCCCTCGCGGGCCTGCCCGCGGTCTTCTGGGCCGCCTGCGCGCTCTCCCTGCTCGGCGCCGCCCTGGTCCCGCGCGGCGAGATCGCCTCGAAGCCGTGAACGGCGGATGACGGACACCGGACCGGCCCGCCACCGGGAGGGGAGGTGGCGGGCCGGCGCGTACATGCTCCTTAGGTCGCCGTGCAGGTGAGGGCAGGGGTGCCGCTGGTGCCGGAGCCGAGGAATCCGAAGGTGCCGACGGCGCCGGCGCCCAGTGAGCCGTTGTGGGCGACGTTGCGGGCGCTGACCGCGGACCCGCTGGTGGTCAGGGTCGCGTTCCACGACGAGGTGACCCGCTCACCGCCCGCGAAGGTCCAGTTCACCGTCCAGCCGGTGATCGCCCTGGAGCCCGCGGTCACGCTCACGTCCGCCTGGAAGCCGCCGGACCACTGGGAGGTGACGCGGTAGGTGGCCGAGCAGCCGCCCGGGACCGGGGTCGGGGTGGGGGTCGGAGTCGGGGTGGGGGTCGGCGTGGGCGTCGGGGTCGGCGTGGGGGTGGGGTTGGGGTTCGTCCCGCCGGTGAAGTTGACGTCGCTGCAGAAGTAGTAGGACTGGTCGAGGTGGCTGGCCTGCCAGACGGTGTAGACGATGTGGTGGCCGGTACGGCCGGGCGCGTTCACCGGGATGGCCGTGGTGGTGCCGGTGGGCCTGCTGCCCAGCTGGTTGACGAGTTCCAGGTCACTCCACCTCAGCGGCTGGGTCTTGGGGTTGAAGCCCTGCCTGGTGACGTAGACGCGGATGTAGTCCGCGCCGTGCGAGGCCTGGTCCAGCAGGTTCATCGTGAACGAGGCGGGACGGTCCACGGTCTTCCACGCGCCGACCGTGTCCATGGAGTTGTATCGGCCGCCTTCGGTCCGGCCGCCGCTGCAGAGCTGCCCGTCGGGGATAGCGGCCTGGTGGTTGCCGCCGACGCCCTCGCGGAACAGCCCGTTCCAGTTCCACATCGCGTTGGTGTTGCTCTGCCAGGCCTGCCAGCACATGGGGTCCTGCTGGGCCATGGCCGGGTTCTGGAAGTCGCTTCCCCAGCGCTGCCAGCAGCCGTAGTTGCGCGAGGGCGGGTCGCTGATGGAGCCGTGCGCCGAGGCGGGTGTCGCCATCGCGGTGGTGAGCGCGAACGCGGTCGCGAGCGCGACCAGCGCCGCGACGACCATCCGCCAGACCGGGATCCGGTGGAGGGAGGCGACGCCGGACGCGTGGGACTGGTCGCGCAGGAGTCGGAGCGTACGTGACCTCATCGGTACAGGTCTCCTTTTCGAGTGCCGGGGGGACGAGTCCTGGCGCGCCGAGCGAGGGCGGGGTCCTCGCGCCAGAGGCTCCTCACCGTCGCCGAATCCACTTGTGGGGGCAACAGTGGCCCACGGCTCTCGGAGGGCGACCGGCCCGGAGCTGGCCATACCTCGCAAAAGCGGATGAAAGGTTCATCGCGCTTTTCGGGTCAGACGCGCACCTCCGCGGTGTGGGCGTACCCGCGGCTGCCACCCACCTCCACCTTGAGCGCGGTCCTGGCCCTGCGCACGCTGCGATCGCTCTCCCTGACCGATCTCACCGGCCAGGGCAACGTGATCCTCACCTCGTCGACGGTCCTGGACGGGTCGGATACCGCGAGCCGTACCCGCTCGCCGGCGCGGCGGACCAGCAGCGTGCAGGGGCCGTCGACGGTGAGCGGCCCGTCCGCGGTCTCGACGGTCCCCGCGCGCCAGAAGACGGCGGCGATCACACCGTCGCGCGAGATGGCCTGCGCCGCCGCGGAGTTGGCGAGGATCTCGACCCGCCCCTCGTAGGCCTCCATCTGAGTGATGGAGGCATCGGGCAGCACGGCGTAGGCGTAGCGGGCCCCGCGGGGATCGACGCCGTGGTCGATGAGGATCGTCGTGTAGTGCCTGGTGACAGGGGAGGTGTCGCCACCGGTGGTGGCGCCCCTGTCGATGTCGCGCCAGCGGCCGGTGCGCTCCTCGCGGATCACCTTCGCGTCGGCGCCGTCGAGCACCGCGTAGCCGGCCACACCGGGCAGGTGGATCCAGCCGTCGCCCCGGGTCAGCGGTGGATGCCGGTCGTGGGTGTTGCGGTTCTCCAGGACGGTCTCGACACGGCGGCCGCCGGAGGCGGTGATACCGGCGCCGAGGGCGATCACCGCGTCGTCGAGCAGGAACCACGCCTTCCTGGCCCGCAGCGAGGAGCCACCGGCGACCAGCCGCATGGCCGCCACACCGTACTCGCCGTCGAGCGCCACACCGCCCGCCCACGGGGTCGGCGGCAGGCGACGGTGGTCGTGCGGGAGATCGGCGCGCCTGCGCCTGTCGACCGTCGTGCCCGGCAGCCGGTACGGGTCGATCGTGGGCCACAGGTCGTCGTTCCAGTGGGTGAGGTCGCCGGTGTAGAGGTAGGTCATGCCGTCGCCGGTGTACCAGCCGTGCAGGTTCTCCCGGTTCATCGCCTCGGCCGCGCCGATGCGCTCCGAGCTCATCGCGATCGCGTACGCCCAGGTGGGACGGCGGTGCACGACCCGGTCCATGTCGGCGAAGACGTACGTGCCCGTCGTACGCGGGCCGACCGGCACCGACGGGTCGGCCAGCAGGGCCGTGGCCCTGGCGATGCTCGCCGGCGGCGCGAACGCGCCGTAGGGGGTGGCCTGGTTGCGGGTGAGCCAGCCCTTGACCAGCGGTCGCCAGCGCCGGGCATGGCGCTCGGGTGCCGTCTCCAGCAGGGTGAGGACGGCCTCGACCGCCTTGTGTCCCGAGTGGTGGTCACGGTGGCCCTGCACCGAGATCTGCCGGCCGCGTACGCAGTCCATCATCAGCCCGTCGAAGACGAACGGCACGAACGAGCGGTCCACGAGGTCGTAGACGTTGCCGATGCCGGTGATCTCCCACGGCGACCCGGCGAGCATGGCGATCAGCTTGGCCACGCTCTCCAGGTAGTCCACGCCGTAGCTGCCGGTGTAGGGGTACACGTCGTGCTGGATGAACGACCCGTCACGGTAGAAGCCGTCGCCCGGGCCCCTTGTCGGCCGCAGCAGGTCGGAGACCGCGTCCCTGGCCCGCCTGACGAGGCGCGCGTCGTGGGTGAGCACTCCGCGCATCGCCACCGCCATGGCCTTGCCCGCGCGGTTGGCGCCGGTCTCGACGACGCCCGGGTGGCTGACACGGCGCTCCGGGTCGGGGCACCAGCGGCGCAGGGGACGCAACCAGCGGTCGAGGCGGCCCGAGGGCAGGCCGTCGTACAGCAGGGCGCAGGTGTCGGTCAGCGCGCGGGGGACGCCGATCTCCCACCAGAACCAGTTGCTGCCCCGCCGGTCGAGCCCTTCGTGGTAGGCGTGCTCGTGGAGGAAGTCGAGCGCCCTGACAGCGGTCTCGGCGACCCGGCCGTCCCGGTGCATGGCGGTGCCCGGCGTGGCCCAGGCCAGCGCCAGCGTGCGCATGCGGTTGTAGGAGCGGTTGAAATTACCCGTCCGGGGGTCCGACAGCGGCAGGTCCGGCCACAGGCTCGGGCGACCGGCGGCGGGCCTCAGCTTGCGCAGCACCGCGCCGGCCGAGCCTTCGAGCGCCCGCGTCCTGTCGGTGTAAGCCCTGTCGGCACGCGCGGAGTCGTACGACCCACCGGCCAGCAGGCTCACCCACCGCTCACGCGCGGCGTCGAACGCGGCGGCGTCGAACGTGGCGCCGACCGCCTTGGCCGGTCTCTCCCACAGGGCGAGACCGGCCACCGTCGCGGCGCCCAGCAGGGCGGACCGCCGACTGAGGGGGTGGCGCATGAAGACTCTTCCGGCGATGGGGCAATATCACAAAAGATCATAGGGTGACATATGGGTTGGTTGTTCACTTCCGGTGACGGCGAGCGGGCGTACGAACGCCGCCGGGAACACGCTGTGGCGGATGTCCATGGAGGACTCGGTGCGTGGGCTGGGGCGCATTCCCCACCTTCAAGGTTCCCCTCAAATAGCGGAAAACAGCCAATAACGGCATATAGAGGACGAACTCGTCACTGAGGGGGGTATGGAACTCCTCTTCCAGGCATCGGCAAGGGCCTGGACCGTCCGACGCAGCCGCACGAGGCGAGCGCTGACCACGGTGCACCTACCAGAGGTCACAGCGGGCCATAAAACCGCCCCCAAAGCACAAAGCTTGATTATGATCACGCAATGTGTCCGTAGACGTTGGTAGGAACCAGCTTTGCGTGAGCTTCAAAGCCCAGAAGGAAGCGTCCAGCGCTGTTCAGGGAGGTGCGGCAGCGGCGCTGCTCCTCTTCTACAGCGCCGAATGCGGCCTGAAAGCAGCACTCATCGAGCGTCTGGGCCTGAGATCCACCTCTCAGCTACCGCCGGAGTTCAGAAGCCATGACCTGCAGCGCCTCGCCAAAGAGTTACGGCTGGCACCACAGCTCTGCGGCCGGATGCGCCCATGCGCGAGCCTGAAAGAGGACAAGGGACCAGTGCCCTTCGGGGATCTTCATCAAGCCTGGAGATATGGTCACGCCCTCAAAAAGGATCACGAGGAGCAGGCACTTGCCGTGTTACACGAGCTTCTGATCTGGTGTCAGCGAGAATTGAGAGCGTGATCATGCCCGAGCAGGAGATCAAGGTCCCCGAGCACATCTACACCTGGGTCGATGTGGACGCTCACCTCGCCGCCCTGGCGGCAGACGGTCAGTGGCCGGACTGGCTTCATGAGTGCGACGCCTTCTGGGACGGCCTCGAAATGACGATCGCCCCGCAAGCTTCGCCTCAGGTGGCCCTGTCCTGGTTAAGCGACGCATTCGGGGTCAATTCGACCAAAACTCATGACGGGGAGACTGTACTCCAGCTTGACGACGTCCCGGAGCGACCTTCTGCCAGACTGCTCCCGATTTCGGTGCGGCAACGGGAACTCGAACCATCCCGGCGTGAGCCCCGCTGGAGGGAACGGCGCATCGTTCGTGGCCTCGGCGAACCGCTCCCTCATCCGGAGTCTCCGTTCCCAGGAAACGTGCGGATCGCCGCGATGCACTCCTTCAAAGGCGGAGTGGGACGGACCCTCCACGGAGTGGCTCTCGCCGACGCCATAGCCCGGCGCGGCGATCGAGTGCTGCTCGTCGACGCCGATCTAGAAGCGCCGGGGATCACCTGGATGTTCAGCACACACAGCAGGCGCGTCGACTTCAGCTACGAGGACTTCCTCGCACTGCTCCACTCCTCCGAGGACGGCCGCCCCGACGATGCGGTGAAACTGGGCGCGGCCTACCTGCCAAACCAGATGATCGACAACGTGATCGTCATGCCCACCCGGCGCTCGCTGCGGGACATCGCCCCACCACGCCTCGAACCTACCGACCTCTTGACCCCAGACCGGTCGATCTACTACCTGACCGAATCACTCGCCGCGCTCGCCGACCGGCTCGGAGCACGGACGGTCCTGATCGACCTGCGCGCGGGCAGTAGCGAACTCGCGGCTCCCGTCCTGCTCGACCCACGCGTCCAGCGGATCTTCGTAACCACCATCAGCAACCAGTCGCTGTACGGCACGCTCCGCACCATCCAGGAACTCGGCCGACGCGCGCCGACGCGCGCCGACGACCCGGCGAGCGTGGCCGTCATCACCCAGTTCCGTCAGGAGGGGCACTGGGAACTGGCCACCAATGCAGCGACCCTGCTCCGTGACGTGATCACCAAGACTCTCGAACCGATCGCTCAAGAAGGTGAGGATCGGACCGTCGACCGCGACGTCACACTGGAGCCCATCTTCAGTGTTTTCCAGGATCGGCTGCTGGCACTGCCCGCCTCCTGGGAGGCCGTCGTCGAACTGGTCCGGCGTCAGCAACTCGCGGAAACGCTCGGACCGCTCGTCGAAGGACTCGTGGTTCCGAAGGAACTGAATCTCACCGAAGACGCGGTTGCCACGGACACGATTTCCGTGGTGAAAATCGGCGACCTGGCCTCCCAGCGTGAAGCCCTCAGCGAGTTTGCCCGACGGCTGGCGTATGCCGAGACAGCGGACGACACGGATTTCCTGCCGACTGAGTCCCTGCGAAACATGCTTGTCTCTCATCGGACCGAGCCACCGGTGTGCGTGGTCACCGGAGCCAAGGGCTCGGGGAAGACCTTCACCCAGCTCCAAATGTGTTTCCGGAAGACGTGGCGTGACTACGCGCAAGACGTCGGCGTCGAGGACGTGACCCTGAACGCCCTCCTGGCGCCCGTGCTCGTCTCCAAAAACCTCAGTGACCCGACCGGCGAGCGGATAAGCGAGATCCAGCGAAACGCCTCCGCCTCCCCGAATGCCAAGCCCGCGACCCAGCTCGAACTACGTGACCTGGTCGACAACGCTCTGCGTTCGGAACCGACCAACGTCCAGTGGCGCCAAATCTGGCTGACCTGCATGGCTCGGGCCGTAGGAATCGATGCCTCTCCCGACGACGCCGAACAGAAACTGGTCGACTTCGCTGCGGCGAACACCCGGATCTTCCTGTTCGACGGGCTTGAGGATCTTCTCCAGGACCTCCTCGACAGTGATGTCCAGCGGCAGGCGCTCCGCGTTCTCCTCGTCGACTGTCTCGACTGGCTGCGTAGCCTCCGCGGCCGACCGCTTGGGCTAGTGATCTTCGTCCGGCGCGACCTCGTGCAGGCGGCCATCAAGCAGAACTACGGACAGTTCTCCGCGCGATATAGCGACTACGAGCTCAAATGGAACCATTTCGAAGCCCTGCGACTCGCCCTGTGGGTTGCGCAACGTTCAGGTGCCCTTCCTCAATACACCTCAGAAGGAGCAGCTTCGGTAAAGAATCAGGACCTCAGCACGGCACTTCATCCGCTCTGGGGGGAGAAAATGGGATCGATACGGTCCCGAGAGGCTCGCTCTGACGGCTGGTTCCTCGCCGCACTCTCCGACTTCAACGAGCAAATTCAGGCACGTGACATCGTGACCTTCCTCAAGGAGTCGGCTGCTCTTTCCGTGGAGGACAGCCGCTGGCCAGACCGGCTACTTACCCCGGCGGCTATGAGGAAGGCTCTCGTCCAGTGCAGCCTCGACAAGATCCGCGCCATCACGGAAGAGAGCCCGCAGGTCGGGAGACTCCTCAGGCACCTCGGTAACCTCGCCACGGACAAGAAGAGAATTCCCTTCATCCCCGAGACAGTGGAGCTGTCCAGCCAGAATCTGGAAATCCTAGCCGCCAACGGAGTCGTCTTCCGTGAGGAGGATCAGTATTGGATTCCTGAGATCTTCCGCCACGGCCTCTCTTTCAAAGCCACCGGTCGACCGAAGATCCTGGCAATCGCCAACCTGGTACGCCAACGCAACAACCTCGACTGATTCCATCAAGAGGAGATCCAACGACTACGACGTCTTGGAATGGTGGTGCGTCTCGATCCACTTTGTGGGAATCTTCAGCGCGCTGAGGATGCCCAGGGTCGACCGATCCTCGATGTGCGGTGCGCCGCCCCGCTCGACCGCCAGCAAAAGCCACCGGGCTGCGGGCCGGGCGGTCGCCTTGTCCGTCAGCCGTTCCAGCACAGCCAGCCGGTCGTAGCGGGCCAGCGGCACCGCCTCGACGACCAGCAGCGGCTCCGGTTGGGTGGTCAACCGCGTCTCCAGTCCGACCTCGGTCGATGACTGGTTGAGGACCACACCCGCGTGTACGAACAGCAGGTCGCTCCCGGCGTCGATGAGGAGCTGCCCGAAGTGTTTGGCCTTACTGTCAGCGAGGATATGTGAGTTGTCCTCGGCGGAGAGTCGAGCCCCGAGGGAGGCATTTTCTCCTTGGCCGTTTCTCCCTCCACGGGAACGCGGACAGTTCCTCAATGACCGGGATAGCCGCGTTCCCGTCGGCCGAGGCCGCCAGCGGCCTCAGCACCGGCCGAAGGGTCAGCTGGGCTCGTAGGCCAGGTTGGGACGCAGCCAGCGCTCGACCTCCGCGAGGTCCAGGCCCCGGCGCCGGGCGTAGTCCTCGACCTGGTCCCTGCCGAGGCGGCCCACGGTGAAGTAGCGCGACGACTCGTGGGCGAAGATCAGCCCGCTCACGCTGGCGGCCGGGGTCATCGCGAAGGACTCGGTGAGGCCCATCCCGAGCCCGTCGGCGTCCAGCAGGTCGAACAGCTCCCGCTTCTCGCTGTGGTCCGGGCTCGCGGGGTAGCCGAGCGCGGGACGGATGCCGCGGAAGCGCTCGGCGTGCAGGTCCTCGATGACGGGATCGGCGTCCGGCTCGAACCAGCCGCGCCGCGCCTCCAGGTGGATGTGCTCGGCGAACGCCTCGGCCAGCCGGTCGGCGAGGGCCTTCACCATGATGGACCGGTAGTCGTCGTTCTGCTCCTCGTAGCGGGCCGCGAGCTCCTCGGCGCCGTGCACGGCCACCGCGAACCCGCCCAGGTGGTCCCCGGCCGGGGCGATGTAGTCGGCCAGGCACCGGTTGGGCCGGCCGTCGGGCTTGGCCGTCTGCTGGCGCAGCATCGGCAGCCGGAGACCGTCCTCAAGCACGATGTCGTCGCCCTCGGAGTGGGCGGGCCAGTACGCGTAGGCGCCCTTGGCCTGGAAGCTCCCCTCGGCGATGATCTGGTCGAGCATGGTGTTGGCGTCGTCGAAGAGCTCGCGGGCCACCGGCTGGTCGAGGATGGCCGGATACTTGCCCTTCAGCTCCCAGGCGAGGAAGAGGAACTGCCAGTCGATCATCGCCCGGAGGGTCTCCAGGTCCGGCTCCACGACGCGGACGCCGGTGAAGGCGGGAACCGGCAGGTCCTCGAAGGAGACGCGCTCGGGGTTCGCGCGGGCCTTGTCGACGGTGAGGAGCGGGGTGCGCTGCTTGTTGGCGTACTGCTCGCGCAGGCGCTCCTGGTCGGCGCGGTTGCTCGCCTCCAGCGTCTGGGCCCGGTCGGCGTCGAGCAGGTCGGAGACCACGCCGACGACGCGGGAGGCGTCGAGCACGTGGACCGTGGGGTTGTCGTAGGCGGGGGCGATGCGGACCGCGGTGTGCTGGCGCGACGTGGTGGCGCCGCCGACCAGCAGGGGCAGCTTCAGCCCGCGGCGCTGCATCTCAGCCGCGACGGTGACCATCTCGTCCAGCGACGGGGTGATCAGCCCGGAGAGCCCGATGACGTCCGCGCCCTCGGCGACCGCGGTGTCCAGGATGACCGAGGCGGGGACCATCACCCCGAGGTCGACGACCTCGTAGTTGTTGCAGCCGAGGACGACGCCCACGATGTTCTTGCCGATGTCGTGCACGTCGCCCTTGACGGTGGCGAGCACCACCTTGCCCTGGCCGCGTCCGGTGTCGAGACGCCCCTCCAGCCGCGCCTGCTCCTTCTCGGCCTCCATGTACGGCTCCAGGTAGGCGACCGAGCGCTTCATCACCCGCGCGCTCTTGACCACCTGCGGCAGGAACATCTTCCCCGACCCGAACAGGTCGCCCACGACCTTCATCCCGTCCATGAGCGGCCCCTCGATCACCTCCAGGGGGCGTGCCCTCTGCTGGCGGGCCTCCTCGGTGTCGGCCTCGATGAAGTCGACGATGCCGTGCACGAGGGCGTACGACAGGCGCTCCTCCACCGGGGCGTCGCGCCAGGCCAGGTCCACGACGCGGCGCGTGCCGGAGCCGCTCACCGTCTCGGCGAAGGTGACGAGCCGGTCGGTGGCGTCCTCACGCCGGTCGAAGATCACGTCCTCGACGAGTTCGAGCAGGTCGGCGGGGATGTCCTGGTAGACCGCGAGCTGCCCGGCGTTGACGATGCCCATGTCCAGCCCGGCGCGCACCGCGTGCAGCAGGAACGCCGAGTGCATCGCCTCGCGCACGACGTCGTTGCCGCGGAAGGAGAACGACAGGTTGGAGATGCCGCCGCTGGTCAGCGCCCCCGGGCAGCGCTCCTTGATCTGCGGCAGCGCCTCGATGAACGCCTTGGCGTAGCCGTTGTGCTCGCTGATGCCGGTGGCGACCGCGAGCACGTTGGGGTCGAACACGATGTCCTCGGGGGCGAACCCGGCCCGCTGGGTCAGCAGGTCGTACGCGCGGGCGCAGATCGACACCTTGCGCTCGGCGGTGTCGGCCTGCCCCTTCTCGTCGAAGGCCATCACCACGACGCCCGCGCCGTAGTCGCGGATGATCCGGGCCTGCTCAAGGAAGGCGTCCTCGCCCTCCTTGAGGCTGATCGAGTTGACGACGCCCTTGCCCTGCACGCACTTGAGCCCGGCCTCCAGCACGCTCCACCGCGAGCTGTCGATCATGACCGGGATGCGGGCGACCTCCGGCTCGGTCGCGATCAGGTTCAGGAAGGTGGTCATGGCCTGCACGCTGTCGAGCAGGTCGGCGTCCATGTTGACGTCGAGCAGGTTGGCGCCGCCGCGTACCTGCTCCAGCGCGACGTCGACCGCCGCCTGGTGGTCGCCGCCCTCGATCAGGCGGCGGAAGCGCGCCGAGCCGGTGACGTTGGTGCGTTCGCCGATCATGACGAACCCGGTGTCCGGGCCGATCTCGAAGGGCTCCAGGCCGCTGAACCGGGTACGGGCCGACGGTTCGGGGACCTGGCGGGGCGGGAGGCCGGACACGGCGGCCGCGATCCGCTCGATGTGCGCCGGAGAGGTGCCGCAGCACCCGCCGACGACGTTGACCATCCCCGACGTGGCGAACTCGCCGAGCAGCGCCGCCGTCTGCTCGGGGGCCTCGTCGTAGCCACCGAACGCGTTGGGCAGGCCCGCGTTGGGGTGGCAGGCGACGTAGGTGCCGGCGAGGCGCGCCAGCTCGGCGACGTGCGGGCGCGCCTCCTTGGCGCCCAGCGCGCAGTTCACGCCGACCACGAGCGGCTCGGCGTGCCGGATCGCGCTCCAGAACGCCTCGACGGTCTGTCCCGACAGCGTGCGCCCGCTCAGGTCGACGATCGTCACCGAGATCCACAGCGGCAGGTGCGGGGCGACCTCGCGGGCGGCGGCGATCGCGGCCTTCGCGTTGAGCGTGTCGAAGATCGTCTCGATCAGCAGCAGGTCGACCCCGCCCTCGGCCAGCGCGCTGATCTGCTCGGCGTACGCGGCACGGACCTCGTCGAACGAGACCGCCCGGTAGGCGGGGTCCTCGACGCGCGGGGACAGCGACAGCGTGACGTTCAGCGGGCCGATCGAACCGGCCACGAACCGCCCGCCCGCCTCGTCGGCGGCCTGGCGGGCGAGCTGGGCGGCCCGCACGTTCATCTCCCGCACCAGCGACTCCAGCCCGTAGTCGGCCTGGCCGATGCTCGTAGCGGTGAAGGTGTTGGTGGTGGTGATGTCCGCGCCGGCCGCGAGGTACTGCCGGTGGATGTCCAGGATGACGTCGGGGCGCGTCAGGTTCAGCAGGTCGGGGTCGCCGGTCACGTCGCGCGGGTGGTCGAGGAACCGGTCGCCGCGGTAGTCGTCCGGGGTGAGCGAGGCTCCCTGCAGCATCGTGCCCCAGGCCCCGTCGAGCACCAGGATCCGCTGCCCCAGCAGCTCCCGCAGGGTCCGCGCGCGGTCCTCGGCTCCCGGCACGCCGTCAGTGGGTACGAGGTCGCGCTCGTCGTGCTTCAAAGATCCGTTCACCGGTCAGCCTCCCGTCGCGGGAGGCGCCCTTGCCGGAAGATCAAGGCCGAGCGTGGCGGGCATGAGCCCGTTGCAGCGCCTCTCGGCCTTGAGATCGAGAATACCGAGGGTTGGGACAAGACGCCAAACAACGACCCGCAATCCGGAAAGATCCAGCCCATATACGGTCACGGAACCCTCTTCACGTGACCCTCTTCACAGGAGACCGGAGGCCTCCACCCCGGCCCCCGGCGGAACAGGAACCCGTCCGAGGCCGGTCCCGGCGGCCCCGCTCACCTCGACCAGGGCTCACTGCAACCAGGGCTCACTGCAACCAGGGCTCACTGCGACCGGGCGAGCCGGAATCCCAGGTCGTCGACGCGGAAGGTGGGGTGGCTCTTACGACGGCACGAGGCCCGGCACCCCCGGGGCAGGTCGCACCAGCTTCCCCCACGGAAGACGCGGTACGGGCCGTAGACCTCGGGGTCGTAGACGTCCCAGCACCACTCCCACACGTTGCCGATCATGTCGTGGAGGCCCCACGCGTTCGGCGCCCTGGTCGCGACGTCGTGCACCTCGTCGCCGGAGTTCCCCCGGTGCCAGGCGATCTCGTCCAGCTCCCCGTAGCGGACGCCGGAGGTCCCGGCCCTGCAGGCGTACTCCCACTCCGCCTCGTACGGGAGCCGATAGCCGCCGGACTCCGGCTCGCAGACCACGTCCTGCCCGTCGGGGTCGGTTCCCACCGAGTAACAGGGGTCGAGCCCCGCTGCCCGCGAGAGCAGGTTGCAGAACCGGACGGCGTCCATCCAGGAGACCTCGGTCACCGGCGTCCGCGGCCCCGCCGCGCTCTCGGGCGCCTCACCCAGGACGGCGCGGTAGAGCTCGCCGGTCACCGGATGCGGCGCCAGCCGGAAGGCCGCGACCTCCGCCTTCCAGACCGCCTTCGTGCCCTCGTCCCGCAGGAAGATCGACCCAGCGGGAATCGTGATCATGTTTTCGGCGGCCACCCGGAGCGGCGTCGATTCGGAGCTCATCGCGGGTCTCACCCTACATGATCACTACACGCCGTTGACCTGCCGATACGCCTGCCCGCGAACGGGACCGCGCATGCCGGGGGCGGCCCCGCGGACACGGTCTAAAGCCGCCCTTTCCGTCGCGTTCGGGGCTGTTCGGCCCGCCGCCCGCGTTCCAGCAGCCGCGAGCCCAGCGGTGCCGGACCCGGGTGTCCCCGCACTCGAAGGATCACGCGACGGCCGACGTGTTTCACTCGCGGCCGGGATGGGCGCGCAGCTCACGGCGTGTCCGGTGACGGTCGCGGCGGCGCTCCTCGCGGCGGAGGCGGGACCACTCCCGGCCCCCGTGGCCGTACCCGAACAGGTAGTAGGCGTAGGCGGTGGCACTCCAGTAACAGTTGCCCGCGCGGTGGCTCAGGGAGGCGCTGTCGGCGGTGATCTCGTCCGGCAGCGTGCAGGGCCCGAACCGGTGGTCATGCACGGGCAGGCAGGTCGCCATGGGCGCGTCGGCCATCCGCACCCACCAGGGCCGGGTCTTGTCGGTCTTGCTCATACGGTCACCTTTCGGCTCCGTGACACCCCGGGCTGGGGCCGTCACAAGACCGGATGCACCGTGATCACCTCCGACTTCACGCGGACATATCAAGATCGAAAGCGACCTCGCCGCTCAGGGGAACCGGTTCCGACGCTACTACGAGCCACAGGAACGCGCGGTGTGCGGTGAACGGCAATGTGCCCGATCGGCCAGACCGGACCGGGTGGCGGTGGCGGGCGCCGCCAAGCCGGACGAGGAGGACAAAAGGCCCAGGAGCTGGGGATTGTCACGTAAAGTAAACGGAGATTACGGCCCGTCGGACCATCACGCAGGGCTACGCTTCGTGTCGAAACAGTAAAAGCCCCGGCGGGTGCGCCAACACCCCCGGGACATGGCACACGGAGCAACAATCCGCATGCGCGTTCATCGTAACAAGCACACGACCGGTTTCACGGTCCTGCCGAACTCTTGCCTCAGAGACCGGCGGCTGTCCTTCACCGCTCGCGGTCTGCTCTCCTACCTTCTGTCCCATCCCGAGAGCATCCGCCAGGACATCAAGACCCTCGCCGCCGGAAACCCCGAGGGCCAGCAGGCCATCGCGCGGGCCATGCGGGAGCTGATCACCTACGGTTACCTGACCCGCGAGCACGTCCGGAACGCGGCAGGACGGGTCTCCACCGTGGTGGACGTCTACGACACTCCCCAAGCTGGCCGTCAGGGTGTCAAAGGGCAGGTCAGACCGCGTCTCGGCTCGCCGAGACCCGGTGAGCCGCGTCCCGGCGAACCGAGCGCTCTCCCTACGGGAGTGAAGAAAGAAGAGAAAGAAACCACCCCCTTCCCCCGGGGGTGCGCGCCGGTCGAGCCCGTGCGGTCCGCCCGGCCACCGACGGGGGAAGGCGAGGATGGACCGGCGCTTCCCGGTTCCCTCTCCCAATCGACGGCTCCAGGCGCCGACCTTCAACCGATGGCTCCAGGTTCTTCCGCTCCCCCATCGAGGGCGTCAGGCACCGACCTTCCACCGACGGCTCCCAGTGTCGCCCCTCGATCAAGGGTTCCAGGTTCCGTACCTCGATCGACGGCTCCCGGTGTCGCGCTCCTCGCCCGCCTCGGCCGTGCCGAACCCCGGCTCACCGTCGGCGAGTCCGAGATGGCCCCCGTGCTGCCCCTCCTCGCCGAGTGGCTCGCCCGGGGCGGCACCGAGGCGCAGATCCGGACGGTCCTGACCGTCGGGCTGCCCGACGAGGTCCGCTCCCCCGCGAAACTGATCGCTCACCGGCTGCGGAGCAAGATGCCCGCTCCCGCCGTTGTCCCGGCGGCTTCGAGGCCGGTGACCCATGACGAGTGCGATGAGTGCGGGCGCCCGGTGACCTCCCCCGGTGTGTGCTCCCGGTGCGACGACACCGCGCGGAGCGGGAGACTCGGCCCGACCGCGGACGTGAGACGCGGCGCCGCCCTCGCCCGCGACCTGCTGAAAAACCCTCGCCCCAAGGCGGCTTAGGAGCACGGGACGACCGGCCCCCGCCGCCGGTCGTCCCGGGGAACCACGCCCCGCCCGGAAGCCGGACGCGAGGCCGGGCCGCCGGTCTCAGGGCGTGAGGAAGCGGCTGATCTGGTCGACGTGCGGGGCTCGGAGGAGCTCGTGGTGTTCACCTCGGATCTCGCGGACGGTCAGGTCGGAGACGGTCTGGCGCCACCCGGCCTCCTGGACGGCCCGCAGCTTGGGCGGGTGCAGCTCGCTGGCGAGGAGCGTGACCCTCCCGTGGAACCATCCGGCCCGGTAGCCGGCCAGGCCGCGCAGGCTGTCGCGCCACAGCCGCAGCAGCCCCGGCCCGTACGCCTCGTAGTAGGCGGCCACCTGGGGCGGTGTCATGCCCAGGCCCGCGAAGAACCCCACCTGCGAGTCGAGCAGGACCTGCCCGGCCTCGGCGGCCCCCAGCGGGGCCAGCCGGTCGATCAGCGCCTCCAGCTCCCCCAGCTCGCCCAGCAGGTCGGTCACGAACACCTCGGGCAGCACCGAGTCGATCAGCACCACGTGGTCGACGCGGTGGCCGAGCGCCTGGAGCCTCCTGGCCGTCTCGAAGGCCAGCACCCCGCCCGCCGACCAGCCCGCGAGCGTGTACGGCCGCGCCAGGTCCAGCCCGGACCCGGCCAGCTCCCCGGCGTACGTGGCGGCCATGTCCGGCAGCGAACCGGCGCTCACCCCCGACTCCAGCGCCTGCAGCCCGTAGACCGGCCGGTGCGCGGCGAGCCTGGCCGCCAGCCCCGCGTAGCAGAGCGCGGAGCCGCCGAGAGGGTGGAAGCAGTAGAGCGGGTCCCCGGCGGTCGAGGAGACGACCAGTGGCGTGATGACGGGAAGGGACGCGGTGGGGACGTGCCCGGCCCCCTGGCCGGAGTCGTGTTCACGACCGGGTGCCGGACCACGGCCGGAACCGGTGCCGGAGGCGGGGGCGGAGGTGCTACGGGAATCGAGGTCGGAGCCGGTGTCAGGGTGAGGTGCCGGGGATCGGCCGGAGACCCGGTCGGGGACGGCGGCCGACACCAGGGTGGCGAGGCCGCTGACGGTGGCGTTGGCGAGGAACTTGCGGAGCTTGACCTTCACGCCCAGCCGCTGCTCCACACTCGCCATCAGCCGTACCGCGCCGAGCGAGTCGATGCCCCTGGCGAACAGGTCCTCGTCCGCGCCGACGTCCTCGGAGCCGATCCCGAGCAGGCTCGCGATGAGGTCGGCGATCTGCCCCTCGACGGCGGTGCGCGGCCGGGGCGGCGCGGGCTCCTCCGCCGTGTCCCGCGCGGTCGCGGCGCTCACCTCCGGCAGCGCGGATCGGTCCACCTTGCCGTTGCGGTTGAGCGGGATCGCGGGCAGCGGCACGAAGACCGAGGGCACCATGTACTCGGGCAGGCTCCGGGCGAGGCCCGCGCGCATCTCGGCCGCCGTGGCGGTGCCGACGACGTAGGCGACGAGCCTGCGTCCGGCGCCCGGTCCGCCTCCCCGTACGACTCCAGGTCCCGCGGCTCCTGCTCCGGGTCCGGCCCCTGGTCCGGCCTCGGGCCAGGGGGCGGCGACGACCACCGACTGCTCGACCCCCGGCAGTTCGTCCAGGGCGGCCTCGACCTCTCCCGGTTCGACACGGAACCCCCTTATCTTCACCTGGTCGTCGATCCTGCCGAGGAACTCGAACTCCCCGTCGGCCCGGAGCCTGCCCAAGTCGCCCGTACGGTAGAGCCGTGAGCCAGGGGCGCCGAAGGGGTCGGGCAGGAAGCGCTCGGCGGTGAGCGCGGGCCTGCCGTGATAGCCGCGCACCACGCACTCGCCGCCGATGTACAGCTCGCCCGGCACGCCCATCGGGAGCGGCCGCATCGCGTCGTCCAGCACGTACATGGTGGTGCCCGGGATGGGCCTGCCGATGGGGACCAGCTCGCCGCCGATCGGGCCGGTCACGGTGTGCACGCAGTTGGCGACGGACGCCTCGGTCGGGCCGTACTCGTTGAGCAGCACCGGCGCCGGGTCCAGCGCCTGCCAGAACGCCAGCGCCCGGCTGGGGAAGGCGTCGGCGCCCACCACCAGTACCCCGGCCAGGCCCGCGGCCTGCTCGGCGGAGAGCTGCCCCGCCAGGACCTCCAGGTGCCCGGGGGTGAGCTTGACGAACCCGTACGGCCGGGCCGACAGCGCGGCGCCCAGCTCGTCCAGCGCGGTGTCCTCGGCGGCGACGTGCAGGCACTGGCCGACCACCAGCGGCGTGTAGATGTTGGGCACGACCATGTCGTAGGCGACGGAGGAGAACAGCGGCGCGCCGCCCACCCCGCCGACGGCGTAGGCGGACACGCACCAGCGCAGGAAGTTCACCAGACCCCGGTGCGGGACCATGACGCCCTTGGGCCTGCCGGTGGAGCCCGAGGTGTAGATGAGGTACGCCATACTCTCCGGGCTCTGCGGCGCGCCGGTCGCCCCGGGGTCGCCGGAGGGGTGGCCGGAGGTCTCGGCCTCCAGGGCCGCCGCGTCGTCCAGGACCAGGCGGGCGCCGGAGTCGGCGACCATGTGGGCGAGCCGCTCGGCGGGCAGCCCGGGGTCGAGCGGAAGATAGGCGGCCCCGGCCTTCCACACGCCGAGGAAGGCGGCGACGAGCCAGTCGGAGCGTTCGAGGCGGACGGCGACGACGCTCTCGGGGCCCATGCCCCTGCCGCGCAGCCAGTGCGCGATCCGGTTGGCCCTGGCGTTCAGCTCCCGGTAGCTCAGCCGGACGGCGCCGAAGGTCAGCGCGACGGCCTGCGGCGTGAGCCGGGCCTGGCGTTCGAAGAGCTCGTGGGCGCGGGCGTCGGGCGGCCCCAGCGGTTCCGGCCCCCGGCAGGCGGCGAGCAGCGCCTCGCGCCGGGCGGGCGGGAGGATCTCCAGGGTGCCGAGCGGCGCGTCGGGCGAGGCGGCGGCCTGGGCGAGCAGGTGGACGAAGGACTCGGCGAGCCGCCGCGCCGTGTCCGGCTCGAACAGGTCGGCGCGGTAGGTGAGGTGTCCCATCAGGCCCCCGTCCCCGTCCCCGGGCATCAGGGACAGGGCGAGGTCGTACTTGGCGGCGGTGTCGGGGAAAGCGAACGGCTCCGCGGCCAGGTCCCCGAGCGCCGTGGCGCCCCGCAGTCCCGCGTGCATCTCGTACAGGACGCGGAACGGCGGGGTGCGGCCCTCGGCCTGCATCGGGTACGGCAGGTGCTGGTGGGTGAGGGCGTCCAGGCAGTAGGCGCGGGTGCGGCGCAGCAGCTCGGTGAAGCTCGGGCCGCCCGACAGGTCGGCGCGCATCACGACGGTGTTGAAGAAGGCCCCGACCAGGTGCTCGGAGTGCGGCGTGGCGCGGTTGGCGACGGTGCTGCCGATCGCGACGTCGTCCTGGCCGCAGTGGCGCGACAGCAGGGCGGCGAACGCGGCGAGCCCGGCCATGTAGGGGGTGGCCCGGCAGCGCCGGGCGACGGCGCCGAGCGCGGCGGCCGTCGCCGCGGGGACGGCGAAGGTGACGACCGCGCCCTGCGCCGAGGTTCCGGAGACGGGCGCGTGGTCGGCGGGCAGGTCCAGCACGGGGAGCCCGGCCAGGGCGGCCCGCCAGTGCCGCAGGGCGGGCCCCAGGTCGGCCGCCCGCTCGGCCGCCACGACCTCGTCGTAGGAGGCGGGCAGCGGCGGCAGCGGGCCGGGCAGGCCCTCGGCGCGGGCCCGGTAGAGGGCGTCGAGCTCGCGGAGGAACACCCCCATCGACCACTCGTCGAAGGCGATGTGGTGCACGGTGAGCACCAGGACGTGGTCGTCTCCGGCCAGGCGGGCGAGCCGGGCGCGCAGCACCGGGCCCGCCGTCAGGTCGAACGGCCGCCGCGCCTCGGCGGCGGCCGTCTCGCGGACCTCCTCCTCCGAATCCGCGAAGTACACCGGCAGCCCGACCGGCGCCGGGGGCAGCACCGACGCCACCGGCAGGCCTCCGGCGCTCGCGTAGACGGTGCGCAGCGCCTGGTGGCGGGCGACGAGGTCGCCGAGCGCCCCGGCGAGCGCCGGGACGTCCGGCGTGCCGCGCAGCCGCAGCGCCAGGCACACGTTGTACTCCGTGCCCGCCGGGTCGAGCTGGTGGCCGAGCCACATGCGCTCCTGCGCGTACGACAGCGGCATCCCGGTCATGGGCGTCTCAGGCGCTGCGACCGGCACCTTCCACCCCCAGTGGCGACGACGAGAGTGACGTCCCTGCCTCCAGCATCCCGGCGACCACCTGGGCGAGCTCGCCCACCGTCGGGTAGGTGAACACGTCGGCGACCGGGACCTCGACGCCGTGCCGCGCCCGGATCCTGGCGACGATCTGGACGGCGATCAGCGAGTGCCCTCCGGCCTCGAAGAAGTCGTCGTCGGGGCCGACTGCGTCCAGGCCGAGCAGCGTCGCCCAGTCGTCGGCCAGGGCCCGCTGGACGAAGGCGTGCGTCGCTTGGGCGGAGGTGTGCGTGGGCGCTTGGGCGGAGGTGTGCGTAGCGGCGGGGGTGTGCGTGGGCGTGCTCATCATGGTCTCCTCGCCGCGCCCGCGGGCACGAGCTGGTCCTCGGCGCCCGGTACCGGGCGGGCCGGGTCGTGGTCGACGTCGACGATCCGGTTGGCGCCGTCCACGTGGACGACCTGGGGCCGGTAGCCCGGCAGCTCGCCGCCCGAGTACTGGCCGTAGGAGATCAGGATCACCATGTCCCCCGGCGAGACCAGGTGGGCGGCGGCGCCGTTGATGCCGATCACCCCGCTGCCGCGCTCGCCGGTGATGACGTACGTCTCCAGGCGGGCGCCGTTGGTGATGTCGACGATCGCCACCTGCTCGCCCTCCAGCAGGTCGGCGGCGTCCATCAGGTTCTCGTCGATCGTCACCGAGCCGACGTAGTGCAGGTCGGCGTGGGTGACGGTCGCTCGGTGGATCTTGGATTTGAACATCGTGCGCAGCATCTCGGACTTCCGTTCACGCATGGGGGACCGGTGACAGTGCCGAGAGCGGCGCGTGCGGTTCGCGCACCGCCGCTCCCAGCAGATGCAGCCATGCATCCACCAGGCCCTCGACGGTGGGTCCGTCGAACAGGCCGGTGTTGTAGGCGACCTCGCCGATGATCGAGTCCGGGGTCTCCGCGACCGAGCAGACGAGGTCGGCGACCGTGGTACGTGTCGCCAGGTCGATGGGGGTCACCGTCAGCTGGGGCAGGCGCACGCTCTCGGCGCCGGTGAGCGCGCTGAGCGGGACGCCGTTGAAGATGACGTCGAAGAACGGGGTGCGGCCGGGGCGGCGCGGCGGGCGCAGCGCCTGGACGAGCCGCTCGAACGGGACGTCCTGGTGGGCGTAGGCGCCGTGGACGACCTCGCGGACGCGCTCCAGCAGCTGGGCGAAGGTCGGGTCGCCGCCGCAGGAGGTGCGCAGCACCAGCGTGTTGGCGAAGAAGCCGATCATCTGCTCGGTCTCCGGGCGGGTACGGCCGGGCACCGGGGAGCCCACGGCGACGTCGCCGCCGCAGGCCTGGAAGAGCGTGGCCTGGAACGCGCCGAGCAGGGCGGCGAACAGCGTCGTGCCCGCCTCCCGGCTGAGCGCGCGCAGCTCCTCGGTGACCCGTTCCTCGATCATGAAGGAGGTCCTGGCGCCCGCGTAGGTCTGCACGGGCGGCCGGGGCCGGTCTATGGGCAGCTCCACAGGGGCGAGCCCGGCCAGCTGGGAGCGCCAGTAGTCGAGCTGCTCGCCGCCCACGGCGTGCCCGCGCTGCCAGGCGGCGTAGTCGACGTACTGGGCGCCCGGCTCGGGCAGCACGGCGGGCCGGCCGGACAGCGCGGCCTCGTACAGGGTGGCCAGCTCCTGCCAGAACACCTGCTCGGAGCCCGCGTCGTAGCCGACGTGGTGGACGACCATGGAGAAGACGTGCTCGTAGTCGTCCAGCCTGGTCAGCCTGGCCCGCACCGGCGCGGCGGCGGCGAGGTCGAACGGCTCGTCCCAGTCGGCCTGCAGCGCGTCGGAGGCGGCGCCCTCGCGGGCGATGCGGGTCTCGCCGGGCGCGTTGCCCACCGTCAGCCGGGGTCCGCGGGCGTCGATGCGCACCTCGGGGATCCCCTCGGGGCTCTCGACGTAGCGGGTGCGCAGGATCTCGTGCCGCGCGACCAGCTCGTCGAACGCCTGGCGGAACGCCGCCACGTCGAGGCGGCCGTGCAGGCGGCAGGCGGTCGGCACGTTGTACGCGGTCGAGCCGGGCGCCAGCCGGTGCAGGAACCACAGGCGCTCCTGGCCGTAGGAGAGCGGCAGCGGCCCCTCGCGGGAGGCGCGCGGCAGCGGCGGGAGCTGCTCGGCGCGGGTCTCGGCCACCTCCTCGGCCAGCTCCTCCAGCGACTCGGCGGAGAACAGCAGGTAGAGCGGGAAGTCGATGCGCAGGTCGTCCTGGATGCGGAACATGACCTGGGTGGCGAGCAGCGAGTTGCCGCCCAGCTCGAAGAAGTTGTCGTCCAGGCACACCTGGTCCAGGTCGAGGACGTCGGCCCAGATCGCGGCGAGCGTCTTCTGCACGGCGGTGACCGGGGGCCTGCCCTCGGACCGCTCGGCGGGCGCGACGATCTCCGGCAGCGCGGCCCGGTCGACCTTGCCGCTGGTGTTCAGCGGCATCTCGGCGATCACCGCGATCTGCGCGGGGATGAGGTACGGGGGAAGCCGGTCGGCCAGGTGGGCACGCAGCTCCGCCGGGTCCGGGACCGTGTCCGAGGCACCGTCCGAGGCACCGTCCGAGGGGACGACGTAGGCGAGCAGCCTCTCCCCGGTGACCGTGACGGCGGACCGCTGGACGGCCGGGTGGGCGTCCAGGGTGGCCTCGATCTCGCCCAGCTCGACCCGCACTCCGCGAATCTTGACCTGGTGGTCGGTGCGGCCGAGGAAGTCCAGGGCGCCGTCGGGGCGGCGCCGCCCCAGGTCCCCGGTGCGGTAGAGCCGCGATCCCGGCGGGCCGTAGGGGTCGGGCAGGAAACGCTCGGCGGTGAGCGCGGGCCTGCGGTGGTAGCCGCGCGCCAGGCCGATCCCGCCGATGAACAGCTCGCCCGCCTCACCGTCGGGCACGGGCTCCCCTGCCTCGTCCAGCACGTGCACGGTGTTGCCGGTGAAGGGCGCCCCGATGGAGACGACCGGTCCGGCGTGCGGGTCGTGCGGGTCGTAGGTGTACAGGGTGGAGTCGATCGACACCTCGGTGGCGCCCCACTGGTTGTGCAGGCGGCAGCCGTACAGGCCGATCTGCTCGTGGAAGGCGAGGGCGAGCGGCGCGGTCAGCGCCTCCCCGCTGGAGACCACGTGGCGCAGGTGCGGCAGCGGCGGCAGCCCGGCCCTGCGGTGCGCCTCCAGGAACAGGGAGAGCATGCTGGGCACGAACTGCGCCACGGCGGCGCCGAAGTGGAGGGTGGCCTCCAGCAGCGCGACCGGGTCGCGGTGCTCGCCCGGCGGCAGGATCGCCACCACACCGCCGACCGACAGCGGCCAGAACACCTCCACGGCCGAGTCGTCGAAGCTGAGCGTCGTCTTGTGCAGCACGGTCTCGCCGGGTTCGAGGCGGTGCTCGGCCTGCATCCAGCGCATCCGGTTGACCCAGCCCCCGTGGGTGCTGGCCACTCCCTTGGGCGTGCCCGTCGAGCCGGAGGTGTAGTAGAGGGAGACCAGGTGGTCCGGGCGTACCCCGGAGCCGGGGGGTGTCACCGGCCGGCCGTCGATCAGCGCGCTGTCGCGGTCGAGCAGCACGACGCGGGTGATGTCGCCGGGCAGCAGGTGGGCGAGCGCCTGCTCACCCACCGCGACCGGCACCGCGCCCTCGGCGAGCATGAGCCGCACCCGCGCGGGCGGCGCGTCGGGGTCGATCGGCAGGTAGGCGCCACCGGCCTTGAGGATCCCGTGCAGCGCGATGACCAGGTCCAGCCCCCGGTGCACGCACACCGCCACGGGGGTGTCGGCGACCACTCCGAGGTCGCGCAGGTGGTGGGCGAGCTGGTTGGCGCGCCGCTCCAGCTGGCGGTAGGTGAGGGTGTTGCCGTCGGCGTCGATGACGGCCACGGCGTGCGGGGTCCGCTCCACCTGGGCTTCGACCAGCTCGTGCAATCCGGCCACGACTACTCCTAACGGTTCGCCGACGCCAGCAGCGCGACGCGGTCGATCTTCTTGGTGGGGGTGAGCGGGAAGGCGCCGCGCACGTCGATCCTGGCGGGGATCATGTACGAGGGCAGGTGGGCGGCGAGGTGCTTGCGCAGCGCCCGGGGGGTGACGTCTCCCTGGGCGAACAGCAGGAGGGCGTCGTCCACGATGTGCGCGGCGGCCAGTTCGACCAGGGGGTGCTCCTGCGCCACGGACTCGATCTCGCCCAGCTCGATCCGGTAGCCGCGCAGCTGCACCTGGCGGTCGCGGCGGCCGTCGAACCTCAGCTGCCCGTCGGGGCGCAGCCGTCCCAGGTCGCCGGTCCGGTAGAGCCTGCCGTGCTCGGGGTGGTCGACGAACCGCTCGGCGGTGAGCTCGGGGGCGCCGCCGTAGCCGAGGGCCACGCCGCGCCCGCCGACGTGGATCTCGCCCTGCTCGCCGTCCGGCACCCGCGCGCCGTCGTCGTCGAGCACGACGACCCGGTAGCCGTCCAGCGGCCTGCCCACCGGCAGCGGGTCGGGCTCCGCCGCGTCCACGAGCCCGGCGGTGCACCACACGGTGACCTCGGTGGGGCCGTAGAAGTTCCAGACGCGCCCGGCGTGCCGGGCCAGCTCGGCGGCGAGCCGCGCGGTCAGCACCTCGCCGCCGCAGACGGCCCGCAGCGCCTCGCGCCCCGGCGTCAGGTGCGGCAGCAGCGCGCGCCAGGCGGTGGGGGTGGCGTGGACGACGGTGACGCCGTGCTCCTCCAGCCAGCCCACCAGCCGCCCGGGGTCGGCCTGCAGCGCCTCGGAGGTCACCAGGGTCGCGCCGCCGTGGCTGAGCGGGACGAACATCTCCAGCAGCGAGATGTCGAAGGAGAAGGTCTGGTTCGCGGCGTACCGGTCGGCGGGGCCGGGGGCGAGCAGCTCGGCGACGGCCCGTACGCAGTTGTGCAGCGAGGCGTGCGAGACCCGCACCGCCTTGGGCCGCCCGGTGGAGCCGGAGGTGAACATCACGTACGCGCACTGCTCGGGCCGGACGTCACCGGTGAGCGGCTCGCCGGTGTCCCCGGCGCCTTCCGCGCCCTCGGTGGGCGGCAGTGAGTCGAGGAGCAGGCTCATGCCCGCCTGCTCCCGCTGGAAGCGGAGCCGCTCGGGCGGCAGGGACGGGTCGAGGGGCAGGAAGACCGCGCCGGCCTGCCACAGGCCCATGATCACGGCCACGTATTCGGCGGAACGCGGCAGCGCGACGCCGACCACGTCCCCCGGGCGCACGCCCCGGTCCCGCAGGACGCGGGCCACCGCTCCGGCTCGGGCGGCGAGCCGCCCGTAGGTGATCTCGGAGCCCGGGTCGGCCGCCGCGAGCGCGCCGGGCGTGCGCTCCACCTGGCGGGCCACCTCGTGCAGGACGGTGCTCACCCCGTCGCCTCCCGGCGGGACCGTCTCGTACGGGACGGCGTCCACGCCTCCGCCGTCTCCTGTCCGGGCCTTCTCGTACGGGACGGTGTCCATGCCGCCGTCTCCCGGTCGAGCCGTCTCGACGGTGCTCATGCGGTCACCTCCTGGGGAACGGCGGTCACGGGGCCGGCCGGGGAAGCCGGGGGAAGGGGGGCGGACCAGTCCCGTGACCAGGGGAGCAGCGGGATGGACGTCACCGCCCCCGGCGGGTTGAGAGCGGCCCAGTCGGGGTCGTGGCCGAGCTCGTACAGGCGGATCAGCACGCCGGGCAGGTCGCTCGCGGTGGCGCAGCGCACCACGCGGGCCCTCCTGCCGCCCGCGACGCCGCGCAGCCGGGGGCCGAGTCCCGCGGCGCCGATCTCCACGAAGGTGCGTACGCCCCGGTCCAGCGCGCCGGTGAGCGCGTCGCCGAGCAGGCTCGGCCCGGCCAGATGGCGCGCCCAGTACCCGGCGCCCTGCGCGCGGCCGTCGACCGGCGCGCCGGTGAGCGTCGACAGCGACACCGTCTCCCCCACGTTGGCGGGCAGCCCCTCCAGGGCCTCCGCCAGCTCGGCGGCGAGCGGCCCGGCCAGCCCGCTGTGGTCCGCGGTGGCGGGTCCGAGGTCTCCGCAGAGCACGTCCCCGGCGGAGAGGGTGGCTGCCAGACCGGCCAGCGCGTCCCGGGGGCCGACGATGACGCAGGTCTGCGGGTCCTCCACCGTGGCCACCGCGAGCGCGGGACCGACGCGGGCGCACAGGGCCTCCGCCAGCCTGCGGGCCAGCCGGACCCGCAGGGCGTGCACGGGCGGCAGCCCGGCCAGCAGCCGGGCGCGGTACCCGGCCACGGCGTCGGCGGCGGCGGGCGCCAGCACGCCGAGGTGGCGGGCGGCGGCGACCTCCCCCGCGCCGTGGCCGATCACCAGGTCGGGACGGATCCCCGCCCGGCGCAGCTCGTCGGCGAGCCCGGCGAGCGCGGCGGAAGCGGAGGATGCGGCGCGTTCAGCGTGTTCGGCACGTTCGGTGAGCCCGGCCCGCGCGCCGTCCTCGGCGGGCGCACCGGGCTCACCGGTGTACGGCTCGTCAACGTGCGGCTCGTCGGCGAAGACGAAGGCCAGGCCTCCGGGGGCGGTACCGCCGGGTGTCGCGGCGGCCAGGTCGGTGAGCGCCCTGTCGAGCTCGCGGTCCAGCTCGGCGGCGTCGGCACCGGTCACCCCGGCCCGGTGGGCGTGGTGGTCGCGCCGGTCCCCCGCCGTGTGGCAGGCCGCCGCCAGGTCCAGCGCCGGATCCCGCAGCGCGGCCCGCCACCGCACGACCAGCTCCCGCAGCGCGGCGTGGGTGTGCGCCGACAGCGGCAGGTAGTGGCGTCGGCGGGGAGCGGGTTCGGGATACGACCACATCTCGTCGGGGGGCAGTCCCTCGCAGTCCTCCCAGACCTGCCGCCGGGGACGGACCCGAGCCGGCGGGGACGCCTCTCCCCGGACCTCGCCCGCGCGTCCCGTCGCGACCGGGGCCGAAGACGGGGGCGGGGCCTGGGCCGGGATCGAGGACAGGACCGGGGACGGGGGTGCCTCCAGGATCAGGTGGGCGTTGGTGCCGCCGAAGCCGAAGGAGCTCACCCCGGCCAGCCGTCCCGCCCAGGGTTCGAGGCGCTCCTGCACGCGCAGGCCGCTCCCGGGCCAGTCGAAGTCCTCGGCGGGCCTCGCGGCGTGCAGGCTGGCCGGGAGCGTGCCGTGGAAGAGCGTCAGGGCCAGCTTGGCCAGTCCCGCCGCGCCCGCCGCGGCCTCCAGGTGGCCCACGTTGCTCTTGACCGAGCCGATCCGCAGCTCGGCGCGGCGCCCGGCGGTGGCGCCCATCACCTCCGACAGGGCGCGCAGCTCCATCAGGTCGCCCAGCCGGGTTCCCGAGCCGTGTGCCTCGACGTAGCCGACGTCGCCGGGCTCGACCCCGGCCGCCCGGCACGCCGCGCGCAGCAGCCGTACCTGCGCGGGGGCGCTCGGCGACATCAGCCCGTTGGTGCGCCCGTCGCTGTTGACCGCGCCACCCCGGATGAGGGCGTAGATCCGGTCCCCGGCGGCGAGCGCGTCGCCCAGGCGCCTGAGCGTCACCACGACGGCGCCCTCGGAGCGGCCCATGCCGTCGGCCCCGGCCCCGAAGGACTTGCAGCGGCCGTCGGGGGCGAGCACCCCGGCCGTACGGAAGCACAGGCCGATGTCCGGGGAGAGGATCGCGTTGACCCCACCGGCGAGCGCGGTGTCGCACTGGCCGGTCCGCAGGGCCGTCACCGCCTGGTGGACGGCGACCAGCGACGACGAGCAGGCGGTGTCGACCGACATCGAGGGGCCGTGCAGGTCGAAGACGTAGGAGATGCGGTTGGCGGCCACGCTGTGCGCCACGCCGGTCGGGGTGTAGAGGCCGGGCTCGGCCGCCCCGGAGAAGCTGCTGACCAGGAAGTCCCCGCTGCTGACGCCGGCGAACACGCCGACCTGGGTCCCGGCCAGGCCGGCCGGGCCGTCCAGGCGCAGCCCGGCGTCCTGCAGGGACTCGTGCGCGACCTCCAGCAGCATCCGCTGCTGCGGGTCCATCGCCTCGGCCTCGCGGGCGTTGACCGTGAAGAACGCCGGGTCGAACGCCTCCACGTCCGGCAGGAACCCGCCCTCGCCCACCCCCGGCTCGCGCCAGCCCGGGTGCCGCGCGGCCCGCTCCCCCGGTACCGCGCCGACCGCGTCGACGCCGTCCGTGAGCAGCCTCCAGAGGTTCGCGGGGCCGTCGGCGCCGGGCAGGCGGCAGCCGATGCCGACGATCGCCACCGGTTCGGGGGAGTACCCGGCGGCCTCCCGCCCTGACCGCCCCGCCGACGACACCGGTTGCGCTGACGGCGCCGACGGGGCCGACGCGGTCAGGTACGCCGCCAGCATGCGGGGGCTGGGGTGGTCGTAGAAGACGGTGGTGGGCAGCGGGAGGCCGAGCCGGGCCTCCAGCTCGGCCGCGAGCGCGACCGCGTCGGCGGAGCCGATGCCGCAGTCGATGAACAGCCGGTCGGCGTCGACGCCGGCCAGGCCGGTGCGCTCGGCGACCAGGGAGACCAGCAGGTCCTGGACGTTCATCGCAGGGCCGCCACCGGGCCGGCGCCCGCGAGCGCGGGCGAGGTCCATCCGGCCAGCACGGTGAACTCGCCGTCCAGCAGCATCGCGCGGCACTCGCGGCGCCGGATCTTGCCGCTGGTGGTCTTGGGGACGCTGCGCGGCTCGACCAGGAACACCCCGTCGAGCATCACGTCGTGCTCCCTGGCCACGGCGAGGCGGATCTCGGTGATCAGCTCGTCGAGGTTGCCGGCGTTCTTGACGGTGACCTCGGCGACCACCACCGCGGCCTCGGCCTGCGGCACGTCGCCGGTGGGCTCGGTGGCGAACGCGGCGCCGCAGCCGCCCCGCACGGCGGGGCTGACCCGCTCGACGGTGTACTCGACGTCCTGGGGATAGTGGTTGACCCCGTTGAGGACGATCAGGTCCTTGTGGCGGCCGACGATCACCACGTCGCCGTCGCGCATCACGCCGAGGTCCCCCGTGCGCAGGAAGCTCTCCGGCCGTCCCGGCAGGCGGGCGTGGAAGGTCTCGGCGGTGGTCTCGGGGCGTTGCCAGTAGCCGTCGGCGACCGAGGGCCCGGACACCCACACCTCCCCCACCTCGCCGGGCGCGCTCGGCAGCCCGGTGGCGGGGTCGGCGATCTCGAAGACCATGTCCTCCACCGGGGTCCCGCAGCGGACGTAGGCGCGCTCCCCCACCTGGACGCCGGGGTCGTCGGCCTCCAGCCGCGAGGTGGAGATCACCAGGGTGCTCTCGGCCATGCCGTACGCGACGCGCAGGCTTCCGGCGTCGAACCCGGAGGGCGCGAACCGTTCGGCGAAGTTCCGTATGGTGGCCTGCCGGAGCGGTTCGGCGCCGTTGACGGCGACCCGCCAGCTACTCAGGTCCAGGGACGCGACATCGGCGTCGGTGGCCTTCCTGACGCACAGCTCGTAGGCGAAGTTGGGCGCGTAGGAGAGCTGCCCGCCGTACTCGGAGATGGCCCGCAGCCAGCTGACCGGCTGCGCGGCGAACGCCTGCGGGGACATCTTCACCACGTGGGCGCCCCACAGCAGCGGCGACAGCAGCGAGCCGATGATCCCCATGTCGTGGTAGAGCGGCAGCCAGGAGACCGTGGTGCTCTCGTGGGTGGCGCCGACGGCCGAGGCCACCGCGCGGGCGTTGTGGGTGAGGCCGCCGTGGGTCACCATGACGCCCTTGGGGTTGCCGGTGGAACCCGAGGTGTACTGCAGGAACGCCAGGTCCGCGGGGGCGGGCAGCGACCAGTGGTCGGCGGCGTCGCCGGAGAGCAGGCCGGCGAAGTGCAGCCAGCCGCGGAACCCGGGCAGCGTCGCCAGCGCGCCCGCGTCGGGGAGCGGCTCGGGGGCGACGGCGTAGGCGGCGCCGGAGTCGCGGGCGATGGAGGCGATCTTCGACCAGGCCGACCTGAAGTGCGCGAGGGAGGGCATGTAGACGGGCACGGGCACCGCCCCGGCGAGCATGCAGCCGTAGAAGACGGGGGCGTACTCGGCGGAGGAGGGGCAGGCGAGGAGCACGCGCTCGCCGCACGCTCCGGCCTCGGTGAGGCGGGTGGCGACCTGCCGGGCGCGCAGGGCCAGCTGGGCGAAGGTCCACGCGGTGCTCTCGCCCCTGCCCAGGAAGGTCAGGGCCGGACGCTCGCCGTGCTCGTCGGCGGTGGCCAGCAGCGACGCCAGCACCGAATCATGAGATGTCATGCCATTCCTCCGATGTGGTCGTTGAGAAGCTCGTCCAGCAGGGCGTCCACCTGGGCGTCGGACAGGGCGTCCAGCCGCGCCGCCATCGGGTCGCGGGCGTCCGCCACGGGGTCTCCCCCGGCCGTACGGTCGCCCAGGTGGGCGCTCACCCGCCCGGCCAGCTCGGCGACGGTGGGGCCGTCGAGGAACGCGGGGGTCGGCAGCCGCACCCCGAGCCGGGCCTCCAGGAGGTTGCGCAGCTCGACGGCCATCAGGGAGTCCAGGCCGAGGCGGGTCAGCGACACCTCGGGGTCGATCACGGCCGGGGAGGTGCGCAGCACGCCCGCCACCCACTCGGTGAGCGTCCTCTCCAGCTCCTCGGGGGTCGCGATGCTCAGCGGGCCGGTCGCGGTGTGGCCGTCCGCCAGCCCGGCGAAGATCGACCAGTGTTCCTGTCCCGGGTTGTGCGCGAACCAGGCGGGGGCGTCCAGGGGGACGACCGCGACCTGGGCCGGCGACTCCGCGAGCAGGCCGGCCAGGATCCGCAGGCCCGACGCGGGGTCGATGGAGCCCATGCCCTTGTCGGCGAGCCGGCCCGCCCTGTCGGGCCGGGCGGCGAGCCCGATCTCCGACCAGACGCCCCAGTCGACGCTGGTGGCGGGCAGGCCCTGCCCCCTGCGCCAGTGCGCGAAGCCGTCCAGGAAGGCGTTGGCCGCCGCGTAGCCGGCCTGGCCGCCGGAGCCGAGGAGCCCGGCCGCCGAGGAGAACAGCACGAACAGCTCCAGCGGGTCGCCGGAGGTGAGCCGGTGCAGGTTGCGGGTGCCGTCCACCTTGGGGCGCAGCACCTCGCGTACCTCGTCGAAGTTCGTGGCGGTGATCGTGCGGTCGCGCAGCACCCCGGCGGCGTGCAGGACGCCGCGCAGGGGCGGCGCCTGGACGCGGAGACCGGCGAGCGCGCTCTCCAGCGCGGCCGCGTCGGCGACGTCGGCGGCGAGCACCGTGACCCGCACGCCGTCCTCGCGCAGCGTGGCGATCCGCCGCCGCGCGTCCGGTCCCGGCTCGCTCCTGCCCATCAGGGCGAGGTGCCGGGCGCCCTGCCGTACGAGGCCCTCGGCCGCGGCCAGGCCGAGACCGCTCAGGCCGCCGGTGACCAGGTAGGTGCCGTCGGCGCGGAGCCGGGGCCGGTCGAAGGTGAGGACCACCTTGCCGATGTGCCGGGCCGACGCCATGTGGCGGAACGCCGCCTCGGCCTCGGCCGCGGGGAAGGCCGTCACCGGCAGCGGGGCGAGCGTGCCGTCCTCGACCGCGCCCACCACCTCGCGCAGCATCGCCCCGGCCAGGTCCGGGCGCCGCCAGGTCAGCGAGAACGCCTCCACCGCGTGGAAGGACAGGCTCTTGGCGAACGGCGCGAGCGGCAGCGGCCTGTTCCCGGCGATGTCGCGCTTGCCGAGTTCCACGAACCGGCCGAAGGGCGCCAGGACGCGCAGTCCCTCGTCGACGGCCTCCCCGGCCAGGCAGTTGACCACCATGTCGACCCCGGCGCCGCCGGTGACCTCCATGACCCGGTCGGCGAAGTCCAGGGAGCGCGAGTCGAAGACGTGCTCCACGCCCTGTTCCCGGAGCCAGGCCCGCTTGCCGGGCGAGCCCGCGGTGGCGATGACCTCGGCGCCCGCGCGCCCGGCCAGCCGCACCGCCGCCTGGCCGACGCCGCCGGCCGCGGCGTGGATCAGCACCCGGTCCCCGGCCTCCAGGCGGGCCAGCCGCTCCATGCCGTAGACCACGGTGACGTACGCGGCGGGCAGCGCCGCCGCCTCGGTGAAGCCGAGGTCGGCGGGGATGCGCACGGCGAGGCGGGCGTCCACGGTGACGTGCGAGGCCATCGCGCCGATCTCGGCGACGAGGGTCGTCACCCGGTCGCCGGGGGCGAGGCCGGTGACGCCGTCGCCGACGGCGGTCACCTCTCCGGCGCACTCCAGGCCGTAGCCGAGGGGCTCGGGCTGCTCGCCCAGCATGCCGAGCCCGCGCAGCACGTCGTTGAAGTTGAGCCCGGCGGCGTGCACCCGGATCCGCACCTTCCCCGCTCCGGGAGCGCCTCCGGCGAGGGTCTCCGGCGCGGAATCCCGTCCGGCCAGGTCCTGTACGGGCGGGACCTCGGCCAGGGTCAGGGTGCCGAGGTCCTTCTGGACGCGCTGGACGAGGCGGTGCGGGCCGCGCGGCCCGGCCGGTCGCGGGGTGAGGCGCGGCGCGAACGCCCTGCCGCCCCGCAGGGCGACCTCGTTCTCGCTCCCCAGGTTCCAGGTGGGCGGCTCGTCCCCGGCACCGGGGACGTCACGGCCCGGCACGGACGGCACAGACGGCTCGCCCGGAGCCGGTTCCCCGGCGGGCGTCCCGTCTCCGGCACCGTGCCCGGCCGTGGCCCGGGTGGACGGGCCCGGCCCGGCCGGGGTCCAGGTGGACGGGTCGTGCCCGGCGTCCAGGTCGACCAGGACGCAGCGCAGCTCGGGGTGTTCGTGCCTGACCGTGCGGGCCATCCCCCACACGGCGGCGGCGTCGGGGTCGACCGGGTCGCCGGGCTCCACGGGCTGGGCGTTCCTGGTCACCACCCACAGCCGCTCCGGCTCCGGCGCGGCGGCCAGCTCCTGGACCAGCTCCAGCAGCGACCGCAGCGACTCCTCGGCGGGCCGTCCCGGCTCGACCCGGTGGACCACGCCGTCGAACGGCTCGCCGTCGCCGGGCTCCACCGGCACCCAGCGCGTGGTGTACGTCCAGCCGCCGGCCCCGGCCTCGCGGTCGATCGCCCGCAGCCGAACCCCGCGCAGCGCCAGGACGACCCGGCCGTCCTCGTCGCAGGCGTCGACGCTGAGCAGCACGTCCGCCCCGGCGCCGGATCCGGCGTCCGGGCCCCCTCCCGCGACCCTGGCGTACGCCCAGCGGGCCGTGCCGACCTCGCCCAGCACCGACACCCTGGCCACCGCGCTGGGCAGCAGCAGGCCGTCCCCGTCGCCGAGGGCGGGCGCCGCCGCCTGCAGGCAGGCGTCGATCAGTGCCACGTCCAGCCGGTACGGCCCGGACACAGCGGAGGGCGCGGCGGAAAATGTGGCGGAGCGGGGAACCGCGCGCAGGCGGGCGAGGGACTCGCCGGGGGCGGCGAAGACCTCCTCGACCCGCCGGAAGGCGGGGCCGTACTGCATGCCCCTGGCCTCGAAGCCCGCGTAGAGCTCCTCGGCGCCGGTCCGGGCCGCGCAGCGGGACCTGATCCGCGGGAGGTCCAGGTCCTTCGCGGGTTCCGGTGTCGTGCAGCAGGCCGAGGCGTGCGCGCGCCCCTCCGCCACGAGGTCGATCGCGTCGCCGTCGAGGACGGCGCCCAGGCGGCGCGGGACGTCCAGCACCAGCGGGACGTGGAACTCCACCCCGGCCAGCGCGTCCGAGTGCTCCAGGGCGGCCGCCACGTACCCGGCGCCGGGGAAGACCGGACGGCCCTCGACCCGGTGGTCGCCCAGGGGGCCGTCCGAGGTCAGTTCCACCTCGCGCAGCCGGGCGAGGGAGCCCGCGAAGGCGGCGGTGTCCTCCTTGTGCACGGACGGCAGCAGCAGCGCGTCGACGTCGCGCAGCCCGGACAGCAGGGTGGGGTGCGGGCTGAGCTCGACGAACGTGTCGTGCCCCGCGGCCAGCAGCTGCCGGATCACCGGCCAGAACAGGACGGGCTCGCGCAGGTTGCGACCCCAGTAGGCGGCGTCGGGCGTCGTGCCGGGGCGGCCGGTGACGGTCGACCAGAGCGGGGTCGTGGCGGGCACCGGCGCCAGGGCGGCCAGCGCGTCGCGCAGCTCGGGCAGGAGCGGGTCGACGTGGTGGCTGTGGCCGGCGACGTCGGCGCCGACCAGGCGGCAGAAGACGTCCTCCCAGCGGAGCTGCTCGACGAGCGCGTGGACCGCGTCGTGGTCACCGGCGACCACGGTCGAGCCGGGCGCGTTGGCGGCGGCCAGGCAGATGCGACCGCCGTGCCGGTCGTTCTGCTCGGCGACCACGGTGGCGGCCTCCTCCCAGCCGAGGCCGAGCAGCGCCATCGCGCCCGTCCCGCTGAGCCCGCGGTAGAGGCGGCTGCGGACGCCGACGATCCTGGCCGCCTCCTTGAGGGTGACGGCGCCCGCCACGTGCGCGGCGGCGACCTCGCCCAGGCTGTGCCCGACCACGGCGGCGGGCACGACGCCGTTGGCCTCCCACAGGCGGGCCAGCCCGACCTGCAGGGCGAAGAGGGCGGGCTGGACGACGTCGATCCTGTCGGCGTCGGCCCTGCCCGCGAGTACGTCGGTGACGGATCGGTCCAGGTACGGTTCGAGCGCGACCTCGCACTCCCGGATCGCCGCGGCGAAGGCCGGTTCCTGCTCCAGCAGGGCGCTTCCCATGCCGCGCCACTGGGCACCCTGGCCGGGGAAGACGAAAACGACACCGTTCATGCCGAGAAGCATCGCCAGGCGCGGCGCCGGCGTCTTCCGCCGCAGGGCGCGGACGGTACCTAGCCGCCAGGCCGGGTCGCCGGGGGAAGCCTAGCCCGCCGACGAATACCCATATGTCGTGCCATTGGAGATCGTCCTGACCTGTGGACGAAGAATTCGGCTCCCTGGCCTCGGCCTTCTACGAGCACGTGCTGCGGCGGCCCGACGCGCTCGCCGTCACCGACGAACACCGATCCGTGAGCTACGCCGAGCTGGCGGACGCCGCCTCCGGGATCCGCCGCTCGCTCGGCGAGCTGGGGCTCGTCCCCGGCGACCGGGTCGGCGTCTTCATGCGGCGCTCCTGGCGGGTCGTCGCCGCCGTCGTGGCGGTGATCGGCCATGGCTGCACGTACGTCCCCCTCGACCCCGACTACCCCGCCGAACGGGTGCGGTTCATGGCCGGCGACAGCGGGCTGCGCGCGATCTGCGCCGACCCGGACGGGCCCTGGCCCTTCGCCGGGGTGCCGAGGATCGAGGTCACCGGCGCGGTCTCGGGCGGGGACGTCCTGCCGCCCGTCCGGCGCTCCCCGGAGATCCCCACCCACGTCATCTACACCTCCGGCTCCACCGGGACGCCCAAGGGCGTCGCCACCCCCGAGGGGGCGGTGCTTGAGCTGTTCCGCTCCGCCCGCGAACGGTTCTCCTTCAGCGGGGACGACGTGTGGAGCTGGTTCCACAGCCACTGCTTCGACTTCTCCGTCTGGGAGATGTGGGGGGCGCTGCTGCACGGCGGGCGCGTGGTGGCGATCCCGGTCTCGGCCGGACGCGACCCCCGGCTGCTGCTGGAGACGCTGGACGCCGAACGGGTGACCGTGCTCTGCCAGGTGCCCAGCATGTTCAAGTACCTGGCCTGGGCGATGGAGCAGAGCCCCCGCCCGCTCGCGCTGCGCTACCTGATCTTCGGTGGCGAGGCCATCGACCGCGACACCATCCGCGCGTGGATGGACCTCACCGGCGGGCGCGAGGAGATCGTCAACATCTACGGCCCCACCGAGACGACCGTCTTCTCCACCTGCACGGTCGTGGACCGCGCGACGGTGGAGGACACCTCCGGGCCCACGAACATCGGCCGGGCGCTGCGCCACGTCCGTACCGCCGTCGTCGGCCCGGACGGCCGCGCGGTGCCGACCGGTGTCGAGGGCGAGCTGTGGGTGGGCGGCACCGCGCTGGCCGCGGGCTACGTCGGGCGCCCTGAGCTCAACGCCGAGAGGTTCCCGCTCGCCGACCTGGGCGGCGGGGAGCGGCGCTGGTACCGCACGGGTGACCTGGTACGGCAGCTGGAGTCCGGGTCGTTCGAGTATCTGGGCCGCATCGACTCCCAGGTCAAGATCCGCGGGTTCCGCGTCGAGCTGGGCGAGATCGAGGCCGTGCTGCGGCGTACCCCCGGCGTGACCGACGCGGCCGTGATCGTGCGGACCCCGCCGGGCGGTGAGCCGCTGATCGCCGCCTACCTGGTCGGCGAGCCGGTCTCCCCCCGCGAGCTGCGCGCCCTGTGCGGGGAGCGGCTGCCCGCGCACATGATCCCGGCCCGGTTCCACACCGTCGCCGTCCTGCCCCTGAACCCCAACGGCAAGCTCGACCGACTCGCCCTGGAGGCAACGCGATGACCGACGCGATCAGAGACGCCGTCCTGTCGGGCGAGAGCGACCCCGGCCACTTCGCGGCGCTGGCCGTGCCGGAGTCCTACTGGGGCGTCACGGTGCACGCCGACGAGGTCGACATGTTCGCCGGGATGCGCGGCGAGGACAAGGACCCGCGCAAGTCGCTGCACATCGAGGAGGTCGCCACCCCGGAGGTCGGGCCCGGCGAGGCGCTGCTCGCGGTGATGGCCAGCTCGGTCAACTACAACACCGTCTGGTCGGCGATCTTCGAGCCGGTGGCCACCTTCGGGTTCCTGCGCCGCTACGGCCGCCGCAGCGAGCTGGCCCGCCGCCACGACCTGCCGTACCACGTGCTCGGCTCCGACGTCTCCGGCGTGGTGCTGCGGGTGGGGCCGGGCGTCACCAAGTGGAGGCCGGGAGACCGGGTCGTCGCGCACTGCCTGTCGGTGGAGCTGGAGGACCCCGAGGGGCACGACGACACGATGCTCGACCCGCAGCAGCGGATCTGGGGCTTCGAGACCAACTTCGGCGGCCTGGCGGAGCTCGCGCTGGTCAAGGCGAACCAGCTGATGCCCATGCCCGCCCACCTGACCTGGGAGGAGGCGGCCTGCTCGGGGCTGGTCAACTCCACCGCCTACCGGCAGCTGGTCTCGCGCAACGGCGCGGCCATGAAGCAGGGCGACACCGTCCTGATCTGGGGCGCGTCCGGCGGCCTCGGCTCCTACGCCACGCAGTACGCCCTCAACGGCGGCGCCACCCCGGTCTGCGTGGTCTCCTCCCCCGAGAAGGCGGAACTGGCCAGGAGGGCGGGCGCCTCCCTGATCATCGACAGGTCCGCGGAGAAGTACTCCTTCTGGCAGGACGAGCACACCCCCGACGTCGCCGAGTGGCGGCGCTTCGGCAAGCACATCCGCGAGCTGACCGGCGGCGACGACCCCGACATCGTGTTCGAGCATCCCGGCAGGGAGACCTTCGGCGCGAGCGTCTACGTCTGCAGGCGCGGCGGGACGATCGTGACCTGCGCCTCCACCACCGGGTTCATGCACTCCTTCGACAACCGGTACCTGTGGATGAGCCTCAAGCGCGTCGTCGGCACGCACTTCGCCAACTACCACGAGGCCTGGCAGGCCAACCGGCTGGTCGCTCAGGGACGCGTCCACCCGACCCTGTCACGCAGCTACCCGCTGGAGCAGAGCGCCGAGGCCGTGCACGACGTCCGGCGCAACGCGCACCAGGGCAAGATCGGCGTTCTCTGCCTCGCCCCCGCAGAGGGTCTCGGCGTGCGCGACCGGGAGCTCCGCGAGCGGCACCTGCCGGCGATCACGCGCTACCGGTCCTCGTAAGGAGAGAGCCATGACCTCGACAATCCTCGAACCCGGCGCGGGCACGCGCGAATCCGGCAGGCCGCTGGACATCTGCGTCTTCTGCGGCGCGGGACGGAGCAACTCGCAGGCCATCGTCGACACGGCCAGGACCACCGGCAGGCTCATCGGCGAGCGCGGCCACCACCTGGTCTACGGTGGCGGCGGCTCCGGCCTGATGGGCGAGGTGGCCTGGGCTGCGTCGGAGAGCGGCGCGGCCATCCGGGGCATCATCCCGCGCTTCCTGTACGAGCGGGAGCGGGCGATCGCGGCACCGGTCCAGGAGACGCACCTGACCGACACCCTGCACCGGCGCAAGGAGCACATGCTGCGCTGCTCCGACGTCTTCATCGCGCTGCCCGGGGGCTACGGGACGCTGGACGAGATCCTTGAGGTGATCTCCGCCACCTACCTGGGCAGGTCGGCGAAACCGCTGATCCTGGTGAACACCGAGGGCTTCTGGGACGGCTTCATCAGCCTCGTCGAGACGCTGCGGCGCTACGAGCTGATCGCCCAGGCCGGTTCGTCGGCGCAGCCGGTGTTCCACTCCGTCCCCTCGCCCGAGGCGGCCCTCTCCCTCGCCGAGCAGCTGGCCGTCCCGGCGGCCTGACCCCCTACTGGAGGACTCCGATGGAGACCCGAGCGCCGCTGTCCCCCGCGGACAAACGTGCCCTGCTCGCCAGGCTGATGAAGTCGGCCGCCGCGCCCTTCCCGCTCTCGTACGGCCAGCAGTCCCTGTGGTTCATGGACCGGATGCGCAGGGAGGCGAGCGTCGCCTACAACATGCCGTTCGCGTGGACGGTGCACGACGACGCCGACCCGGGCGCGCTGCGCGGCGCGTTCGAGTGGCTGGTCGCGCGGCACCCGATCTTCCGCACGACGTACGGGCACGTCAAGGGGACCCCGGTGCAGCGGGTCGCCCCGGAGGGCGGCCTGGACTTCCGCGTCGCCTCCCTCGCGCCGGGTCAGGACCTCGCGGACCTGCTGGGCGCCGAGGCGGCCCGCCCGTTCGACCTGGAGCGCGGGCCGGTGCTGCGGGTGGTGCTGGTGCGGCGCCCGGGCGCGGCGCCCGTGCTGCTCTGGGTCACCCACCACATCGCGATCGACGGCTGGTCGTTGTTCCTGCTGCTGGAGGAGCTCGGGCAGGCGTACACGGCGCTGCGGAACGGGGCCGAGCCGGGCGTCGCGCCGCCCGCCGCGACCTACGCCGACTTCGTGGCGTGGCAGGCGGCGATGCTGGCCGGTCCCGACGGCGCCCGGATGGAGGCGTACTGGACCGGGCTGCTGGCGGACCCGCCGCCGGTGCTGGCGCTGCCCACCGACCGGCCCCGCCCCGCCGACCAGGGCTTCCAGGGCTCCTCGTACGCCTTCCGGCTGGGCGCGGAGCGGTCGGCGGCGGTCTCGGAACTGGCCGCGAGGGGCGGCTCCACGCTGTACACGACGCTGCTGGCCGCCTTCCAGGTGCTGCTGGGCAGGGCGGCCGGCCAGGACGACTTCCTGCTCGGCACATGGACCTCCGGGCGCAGCCGCCCCGAGTTCTCCGGCGTGGCCGGCTACTTCGTCAACCCGGTCGTGCTGCGCGCCGACCTGTCGGGGGACCCCGGGTTCTCCGAGGTGCTCGGCCGCACCCGGGAGGCGGTGCTCGGGGCCCTGGACAACCAGGACTACCCGTTCCCCCGGCTGGTGGAGCGGCTGGGCGCGCACCGCGACCCGAGCCGCTCCCCGCTGTTCGACGTGGCGTTCACGCTGCGCGCCTCGCAACGCGGGGAGATCGTCCGGGTGGCGTCGTCCGAGTCGCCCGAGTCGCCCGAGGCGGTGTCGCCGCTGGGCGCCTCCTCCGCGGGCGAGCGGGGCATGCTGCTGCGGCTGGGCGAGCTCGCCCTGTCGACGTACCCCCTCGACCAGCGGACCGTCCGCTTCGACGTGGAGCTGGAGCTGGTCGCCGCCGACGGCGAGATCTCCGGCCTGCTGCGGTACGACACCGGCCTGTTCGACGAGGCCACGATCGCCTGGCTCGCCGAGGGCTACCTGCGGGTGCTGGACTTCGCGGCCGAGGACCCCGGCCGTCCCGTCGGCGCCGTGCCTTGGCAGCCGCGCCCCGGCGTCGTGACACGCGACGGCGTCCCGGCGGCCGAGGCCGGGCGGGCACCGGCCGGGTTGCTGGAGGCCGTCACCGGCATCTGGAGCGAGGTGCTGGGCCTGGACCCCGGGGAGATCGCCCCGGACGACGACTTCTTCGACCTGGGCGGTCACTCCCTGGCCGCCGTCCAGGTGGCGATGCGGATCCAGGACCGGCTGGGCGTGGAGGTGTCCATCTCCGACGTCTTCCACCACCTGACGCCCGCCGAACTGGCCGGCTGGCTGGCCGGGCCCACCGGGACCGGGCCGCGCCCGGTGCCCAGGACACCCGGCGCCACCTACCCGCTCTCCCACGCGCAGGAGAGCCTGTGGGTGCTCAACCAGCTGGCCCCGAAGAGTCCCGCCTACAACGCGCCGCACGCGTTCCGGCTGCGCGGCCCGCTGGACGTCGAGGCGCTGGAGTGGGCGATCGGGCGGGTGACCGCCCGGCACGAGTCGCTGCGGACCACGTTCACGATGACCAGGCGGGGGCCGGTGCAGCGGGTGGCCGACCCGGCGCCGGTGCCGCTGCCCGTGGTGGAGACGGCCGACGCCGCCGGGCTCGTCCTGGAGGAGTACCGCAGGCCGTTCGACCTCGCCATGGGCCCGCTGCTGCGGCCCGTCCTGTACCGGGTCTCCCCCACCGAGCACGTGCTGCTCGTCCTGGTGCACCACATCGTCTTCGACGGCTGGTCGACGGCGGTCTTCTGGCGGGAGCTGTGCGCCTTCTACCGCCTGCGCGTCGAGGGCGGCGCCGAACCGGCGGCCCCCGGCGTGCAGTACGTCGACTTCGCCGTCTGGGAACGCGAGTCGCTGACCGGCGACCGGCTGGCCGGCCTGGTGGACTACTGGCGGGAGCGGCTGGCGGGCTCGAAGGGCACCGCGCTCCCCACCGACCTGCCGCGCCCGAGACGGCCGCTGTTCCAGGGTGCCCAGCACGCCTTCGACCTGCCGGTCGACGTCCGGGAACTGTGCCGCGCCACCGACACCACGCCGCACATGGTCTACCTGGCCGCGTTCAAGGTCTGGCTGGCCCGCCGCGCGGGCACCCGGGACGTGGTGGTCGGCTCGGTGGTCTCCGGCCGGTCCAGGACCGAGGTCGCCGACCTGGTCGGGCACTTCGTCAACACGGTGGCCGTCCGCACCCGGCTGGGCGGGACGCGTACCTTCGCCGAGGTCGTCGGCCGGGTGCGGCAGAGCCTGCTCGGCGCCTACGAGCACCAGGAGCTGCCGCTGTCGCGGCTCACCGCTGAGCTGGGCATGGGCCGCGGGACCCCGTTCGACGTGCTGTTCACCCTGCACGACAGACGCCTGCTGGAGTCGGCCGACGACGGGCTGCCGGGGGTGGCGGCCGAGCGGCTGTTCACCCCGCTGGGCACCTCGCAGTTCGACCTCGCCCTGGAGGTCACCGACCTGGGCGGCTCGGCGCGGGCGGTGCTGGAGTACGACACGGCGCTGTTCCGCCCGGAGACGGTCGCCGCGATGGCCGCCGAGCTGGAGCGCTGGATCACCGCCCTGGTGACCGGCCCCGACCTCCCCCTTGAGGTGACGTGATGACGACGACGCGCGTGCTCGACCGCGCGGCGCGGGCGGTGAGCTTCCCCGCCCCCCGCCCGCGGGCCGCGGTCCGGCTGTTCTGCCTGCCGTACGCGGGCGGCGGCTCCGTGGAGTACCAGCAGTGGGCCGACCTGCTGCCGGACGCGGTGGAGGTGGTGCCGGTGCACCTGCCGGGGCGCGAGCGCCGGTTCCGCGAGGCCCCGCACACGGCGATGGACGGCCTGGTCGCCGAACTGGCCGACGCCCTCACCCCGCACCTGGGGCGGCCGTACGCGCTGTTCGGCTACAGCATGGGCGCCTGGGTGGCGTTCGAGCTGGCCAGGGAGCTGCGCCGCAGGGGCGCGCCCGCGCCGGAGGCGCTGCTGGCCGCGGCGGCCGGAGCGCCGGACGGCCCGCGCGCCCCCGCCGTCCACGACGCCCCCGACGGCGAGCTGGTGGCCTGGATGCGCCACCTGGGCGGCAGCGGCGGCCTGCCGCTGGACGACCCCCGGCTGCTGGCGGTGGTCCTGCCCCGGGTGCGGGCCGACCTGCGGGTGACCGAGACCTACCTGCCCGCCACCGAGCCGCCGCTGGCGTGCCCGCTCACCGTCTACACCGGCGAGGGGGACGAGATCGTCTCGCCCGGCGAGGCCCTGCTGTGGGGCCCGCACACCGGCGGGGACTTCCGGCTCCGGGTGCTGGACGGCGACCACTTCTTCCTGCACGAGCGCCGGGCGGAGCTGCTCGGCCACATCATCCGCGACCTGGAGGTCTGACGTGAGCACGTACGTAGTGGTGGTCAACGACGAGGAACAGTACTCCCTCTGGCCGCACGACCGGGACCTGCCCGCCGGGTGGGCCGCCACCGGGGCGACCGGCGGCCGTGACGACTGCCTGGCCCACATCGAGCGGGTGTGGACGGACATGCGCCCCCGATCGCTGCGCACGCCATGACCGTCCTGCAGGGGACCCGGCCCCGTGTCAACGCCGGGCGCCTGGTGGAGCACGTGGCCCGGCTGGGCGCGGTCGGCGCGGTACCCGGCGGCGGGGTGACGCGGCTGGCGTTCACGCCCCAGGACGTGGAGGGGCGCGCCTACGTCGCGCGGCTCATGGAGGAGGCGGCGCTGACCGTGGAGGTCGACGCGGCCGGGAACCTGATCGGCCGCCGCCCCGGCTCCGTGCCGGGGGCCGCCGCGCTGGTCCTCGGCTCACACATCGACACGGTGCTCAACGGCGGCGCCTACGACGGGGCCTACGGGGTGCTGGCCGGCATCGAGGTGGCCAGGACCCTGTACGAGGAGGGCGTCCGGCTGAACCACCCGCTCGCGGTGGTGGCCTTCTGCGACGAGGAGGGCGCCCACGGGACGATGGGGATGCTGGGCTCGCACGGGTTCGCCGGGGTGCTGCCGCCGGGGGCGGCGCTCGCCCTGGACGACCGCGGCGTCCCGGTCGCCGACCTGCTCGCGGCGGTCGGGGGCGACGCGGACCGGCTGGCCGAGGCGGCCTGGTCGCCCCGCGACGTCGCCGCCTACCTGGAACTCCACATCGAGCAGGGAGACGTGCTGGAGCGCCTGGGCGTGCCCATCGGGGTGGTCGAGACGATCACCGGGCGGGTGAACGTCGCGGTCACCGTCGAGGGCACGGCCGGGCACGCGGGCACCACGCCCATGGAGCACCGGGCCGACGCGCTGGACGGCGCCGCCCGGCTGGTGCTGGCCGTGCGGGCCATCGCCGCCGCCGAACGGCTGGTGCTGCGCGCCACCACCGGGACGTGCGCCGTCGAGCCCGGCATGTGGAACGTCATCCCCGGCAGGGTCCGGCTGGGGGTGGAGTTCCGTGACACCTCGGCCGGGGCCCTGGACGCGGCGGTGGCGCGGCTCGCCGAGGTCGCCGCCGAGGTCTCGTCCGCGACCGGCACTCACATCACGGTCGTGCCCGGGGCGCGCACCGCGCCGGTCGACTGCGACGCGGGGCTGCGCGAGATCGTCGCCCGCTCCGCGGCCGGGCAGGGCCTGCCGTACCACCGCCTGCCCAGCGGGGCCGGTCACGACGCGCAGATCGTGGCGCGGATCGCGCCCGTCGGGATGATATTCGTGCCGAGCAGGGGCGGCGTGAGCCACGCGCCCGCGGAGTACACGGCGCCGGAACACCTGGCGTGGGGCGCGGACGTGCTGCTCACAGCGGTGCTGATGCGCGACGCGGCCCCGGATATCGACCGGTAGCCGATGCGATACCGACTCGATCGCGCCTCATTCTACGTTTGTCGCAGAACGAAAGAAGGAAAGAAAACACCACGGATGAATGAGGTCGAAAATGTCTCGGTGGATTACCTGGGTCGCGAAAGTCACCGCCACTGCCGCGCTCTTCACGCTCCCTCTGGCAGTCGTTCAGGGCACGGTCACCGCGGCGGCGTCAATCGCCCACACCACCGGCGACAGCACATGGACCTGATGATTCGGAGGGAATTACGGATAAAGTCGCCAACCGCTCCGTGATTAGCCGATAATCCTCGGAGCCGGTGTCGGCACAATAGTCAAGAGCACGATTCAGCGCATCGAAGGCCGCGGGCTCGTCCCCCTTGAGGATAAACACCTCCCCCAGCGCGGACAGAGCCCGAAACCGCCACAACCGGGTATCCAGCTCGGTGGATATCTCCAGCGTCTCCCGCAGGTGGGCCACCGCCTCGTCGAACCGGCCGCACCGGGCGTGCAGCCGGCCGAAGGCCAGGTGGATCCGCGCCTCGACGAACCTCTCCCGCACCCCCTGGGCGATGACGAGCGCCTCGTCCAGGCTCTCCACCGCGGCGTCCGGCAGGTCCTGCCGGAGCTGTATCTCCCCCAGCCCGCACAGGATGTACGCCTGCCCGATACCGTCCTGTCTCTTCCTGACCAGGGCGAGCGCGGCCCGCACGATCTCCTCGGCCTCCGCGGGCCGGTCCTGGCGCAGCAGCGCCTCCCCCAGCCTGTTGAGGATCTGCGCCTGCCCCCGCTCGCTGCCCAGCCGGCGGAACACCTCCAGCGCCTGCCGCAGCAGGGGCTCGGCGAGCTCCAGCCTCCCCAGGTCCACGTGGACCTGGGCGATGCCGCCGAGCACGTGGGCCTCGGCGAAGTGGTCGCCGACCTCGGCGAAGATCCTCTTCGCGGTGAGGAACCCGTCGAGCGCCACGTCGAAGCGGCCCGCGAGCCGGTCGAGCAGCGAGATGTTGCGCAGCGCCAGCGCCATCCCGTAGGGGTCCTCCAGCCGCTCGAACAACTCGCGCGCCGCGCCCAGGCACTCGCCCGCCCGCTCCGGGACCTGCTGGAAGAGGTGCATGCTTCCCAGCGAGCACAGGACGGCCGCCTCACCGCGCAGGTCACCCGCCTTGCGGGCGGCGTCGAGGGCCGTCTCGTGGGTGGTGCGCCAGTCGTCGAAGTAGCTGCGGACCTCGAAGAGGGTGGTGGCGGTGACGGCGAGGTCCCAGCACAGCTCGGACGCGCCGAGGTGGGCGGCCTGGGAGATCGCCGCGACGATGGCGCCGCGCTCGGCGTCCAGCCAGTCGAGGGGTCGTTCCAGGAGCTCGTCGGCGTCGGCGGGCCGCCAGCGGGGCACCGAGCCGTGCAGCTGGGTGAAGGCGCCGCCGTACTCGCGCTGGTGGGCCTCCTCGGCGAGCGCGAGCCAGCAGCTCAGCGCGCGGGTGATCGCGGCGAGGCGGTCCCCGGCCGGTTCCTCGGCGTGGGCGCACTCCCTGGCGTACAACCTGACAAGGTCGTGGAAGCGGTAGCGGATCTGGTCGGCGCCGTCGCGGCCCAGCACCTCGACCAGCTGGGCGTCCACCAGCTGGTCGATCAGGTCCTCGGCGTCGAGGCCGTCGACGCCGAGCAGCGCCGCCCCCGCCCAGGATGCGAAGTCGGGCGCCTCCAGCAGCCCCAGCCTGCGGAACATCAGCGCCGCCTGGGGGTTCAGGTCGCGGTAGCTGAGGGCGAAACTGGCCCGTACGGTCAGCTGGCCGTAACTCAGCTCGTCCAGGCGGCGGCGCTCGTCGGCGAGACGCTTGGCCAGGCGGGCCGGGGTCCAGTACGAGCGGGCGGTGAGGCGCGCGCCCACGATCCGCAGCGCCAGCGGCAGGCCGTCGCACAGCTCGCCGAGCAGGGTGGCGGCCTTGGGGTCCTCCTCCATCACCACCGAGTCGGCGACCCCGGAGAGCAGCGCGGCGGAGTCGGCCGAGCCGAGCACCTCCAGGTGGATCACGCTGGCCCCCTCCCTGGGGGCCAGGTCTCCCAGCGGGTCCCGGCTGGTCACGATCACGCAGCAGGTGCCGGAGCCGGGCAGCAGCGGCCTGACCTGGTCGATGACGCGGGCGTTGTCCAGCACCAGCAGCACCTGGCGCTTGCCGATGACGGTGCGCAGCAGGCCCGCGCGCTCGTCCAGGTCCTCGGGGATGCGCTCGCCGCCGATGCCGAAGGCCCGCAGGAAGCGGTCCATGACCGCGCCGGGCGCCAGCGGCTGGGCGTTGAGGTCGTAGCCGCGCAGGTTCACGAACAGCTGGCCGTCGGGGAAGCGGGAGGCGACCCGGTGCGCCCAGTGCACGGCGAGCCCAGACTTGCCGACCCCGCCCACCCCGGTGATGAGCGCGATGGTGAGCAGCCCCTGCCCGAGCCGCTTGTCCAGCAGGGCGTCCAGCTCGGCGATCTCGCCGGCCCTGCCGACGAAGTGCGGCACGTCCGCGGGCAGCTGCGCGGGCACCACCCCGTGCTCGACGTGAGCCGCCGCCGGGGGCTCGGCGGGCGCGGGGGCGGGTTCGGGTTCCGCGACGGCCTCGGGGGCGGGCGCGGGCGTCCGGGCGGGCGGCGGCGCGGGCGCCGGGGTCAGGTCCGGGTCGTCGCGGAGGATGGCGTCGTGCAGGGCCTGCAGCTCGGTGCCCGGTTCGATGCCGAGCTCGTCGACGAGCTGCATCCGCCCGATCCGGTACGTGTCCAGCGCCTCCGCGCGGCGCCCGCACCGGTATCTGGCCAGCATCAGCTGGGCGCGCAGCCGCTCGCGCAGCGGGTTGGCGTCGACGAAGACGGAGAGGTCGTCGATGAGTTCCCGGTGCCTGCCCAGGGCGAGCTCCAGCTGGACGCGCTCCTCGGTGAGCGTCAGCTGGCGGTCGTCCAGCCTGCGAGCCTCGGACTCGACGAACGCGCTCTCGATGCCCGCCAGGACCGGGCCGCGCCACAGGCCGCACGCCTCGGCGAACAGCCGGGCGGCGCCCGCGAGGTCGCCCGCGCTCTCCGCGGACCGCGCCTGGGAGGCGAGGCGCTCGGCGAGCAGGACGTCGACCTGCGACGGGTCGGCCTGCAGCACGTAGCCGGGAGAGGAGGTGCCGAGCAGGTTCGCCGGAGCCCCCGCCTCCAGGAAGGCACGGCGGAGCCCCGAGACGCAGATGACCACCTGGCTGCGGGCGGTCGGAGGTGGGCGCTCGCCCCAGATCGCCGTGGCGAGCAGGTCGACGGGGACGACCCGGCCCGCGCGCAGGATGAGGGCGGCGAGAATGATGCGCTGGCGTGACCCGCCGATCGAGACCCGTTGCTCACCTACCAGGACTTCAAGTGGACCGAGAACTCGAAACGACAGAGCAGTGTCCATGCGCCACCATCAGGAAGTGTTCGACTGCCCCTTACGCAGGGTGAATCAATTACTCACGAAAAACCCCATTCCAACAGCATTTGTCATGGCATGTCCAGTCTTTAGCGGGCGAGTGCCGCCTGACACGGCCCCACTTGCGGGATTACCGGAACTTTCTTCTGCCGGACGTCCGTATTCACGGCGAACGACGCGGCCGGAATCGCGCGGAGAGGCTGCCGGTGCCACCGGCGTCACCGGCACCGGCCGGCGAGGGCTCGCCGTCCACGGGCCGGCCACCGTCCACGTGCCGGGTGCCGTCTCCCCCGGTGTCGCCGCCGGCCTTCCCGTGCCGGGTGCCGCCTTCCCCGGAATCACCGCCGTCCTTCCCCGGCCCGCCGCCCCTCACCAGCCTGGCGGTGCGCAGTCCCAGCCAGAAGAGAACGGCCAGCGCGGCGACCAGCAGGTACTCGATGGCGGGGATGCGGACGATCTCGTCGATCCCGCCGGAACCGCGCGCCCCGTACACCGCCAGGACGGCACCGGCGTAGAGGGCGGCGAGGATCCACCGGGTGGCGCGCGACAGCCCGAGGCCGTGCATCTGGGTGATCACGAAGATCCCGAGGAAGCCGAACAGGAACATCGGCCACATGCCGCCGGGGCCGCTGTTCATCACCGCCACGAGGGTGCCGTGCACGGCGACGAGGAGCTCCAGCGTCGCGGTCCACCAGCGGTTGGTGTGCGCGCGGGTCATGAACAGGCTGCCCTGCAGCAGGAGCAGGAACATGTAGAAGAAGCCGATCAGGTGGCCGCCGGTGTTCTCCATGGGGTGGTACCAGAAGGTGTATATCGCGGCCCAGCTGAACAGGTAGCCGTGGTACTTGCGGGCGAACCCCACCACCTCCGCGGAGATGGGGGCGGGACGCCCGGCGAACAGGCCGCGGCGGCCGTTCTCCATCAGCAGGACCACGACCAGCAGCAGGACCACCGACCCCTGCGAGCTGAAGATGGACACGTCCTGCGCGAGCCCGTCGTAGAACAGGTGGGTCTGCAGGGTGTGCAGGACAATGAAGCCGAAGTTGACCGCGAGCGCCACGACGTTCACCCGGTGCAGGCCGGTGGTGTAGCGGCGGACCCTGGTCTGGGCGTAGTGGATCAGCCCCCAGGCGGCGAGCTGGTGGGCCGCGTAGCCGAGCCACGCGGAGGCGCGGGTCCAGACGGTGGGCTCCGGCAGCTTCCAGTAGTACCAGGAGGCACCCTGGTCGGGCAGCAGCCGGATGCCGTGCAGCCGCTGGCCCAGCAGCCAGACCAGCCCGGTGAGCACCGCGCTGGCCACGATCCCCAGCAGGAGGGTACGACCGGCGCCCGGGCGGCGGATATCGTTCAGCACACTGAGCATTATGCATTTACTCAGCTTGCTGAACAATCAGGCGTTTCAGCCCGCCCGGAGGCGAACCTCTGTGCCGTGACTCATCCCGGCCCATCCGTATCGGCGAGGCCCGGCCGGGAGTCCGGTCGCCGGAGACGCGTATCGCTCGACGGCGATGGGCGTCCACATGAAATCGAACATGTGATCTAAAAACCTGGAATCTGCGGCCCGATCATGGTTACGATCTTGCTGTTCGCCGGCCGGGCCGACCGGCCGGTCCTCATCGACAAGGGCGCGAAGACGCCCATGACCGCATGGGAGACAAAGCTTGAGACGTGCACTGATCGCATTGGGTGTCGGTCTGAGCATGCTGGGTTCCACCCTCGTCGCCGGGCCGGCACAGGCCGCGAGCCCGGTGATGGTCCCGCTGGCCACCACCACGACGGCGGCCCAGCAGGTCGCGGGTTTCTGGTTCGCCGACGGGGGGGCCAACCTGAGGAACGCCACGCCGTACGCCGTGCGGACGGTGGTCGGCGGGGAGCGCCTGACCACGGACATCGTCCCGGAGGGTCCCCAGTACTCCATACCGCCGCTGGAGGGGCCTGTCTCTCCGGAAGGGGGGCTGCCCACGACCTCGGGCAAGGTGTTCTTCATCGGCGACGACCTCCAGCCGCACTGGTGCACCGGCACGGTCGTGCACTCGAAGTACCGGAACATCGTCGCGACGGCGGGTCACTGCCTGCTGAACGTCGAGGCCCCCGCCGGTCCGCTCGACAAGTGGGTCTTCGTCCCCGCCTACTCCGACGGCACGGCCCCGTTCGGGCTGTACGTCGGGAAGGTGGGCTTCGTGCATCACGACTTCGACGACATCCGGGACTACGACCGCGACCTCGCCTTCGTCAACGTGTACAACGGTGTCGCCTCCTCCTCGCCGGACGTGCTGACCAACACCGGAAGGCTGGCCGAGAACGTCGGCGCCCAGGGGGTCGTGTTCAACCAGCCGCTCGCGCCCACGATCGACGTCTTCGGCTACCCCGCCGGCCCCAACCCCGGCGGCAGCGCGCCCTACACGGGCGAGACCCTCGAACGCTCGACCGGCCCGACGTTCACGATGAACGTCACCGGCCTCCCCATGGACCGGCCCGTCGGCGTGGACTCCCCGTTCACCGGTGAGGGCTCCCTGGGCTCCTCGTGGCTGACCGGCTACACGAGCGACAGCAGTACCGGCTACCTCAACGGCATCACCATCAGCGTTTCCGACACCGACGGCGACAACCGCTACGACGCCGGCGTCTCACCGTATTTCGACAGAGAAGCGACCCTGGTCTACCGGAAGGCCGAGAGCATGTGGACCGGCACCGTCGTCCGCTAGACAGCCTCACGCCCGCCGCGTCCGCCCGGAGGGGCGGGCGCGGTGTCATGCTCGGAGCGTCGTGGTACGCCGCGTCCGGATCGGCCCGGCACCCGGACCGGCACATAGACCGGCACCTGGACCGGCCCCGGCCGCTTCGTGGCCCGTTGTGCCGCCGCTCCAGGTGGCGCGGGGCCCGCGGCTCGCGCGTCTGTGACAATGGGCGGGTGGCCGAGGGAGATGAGCACCGAGTCGCTCCGGATGCGCACGCGATGCGGGCGGACATCCGCTCGTGGCCCACGGGGCGCCTGCTGTCGGTGGCCGCCCGCCTGGTCGAGGGCCGCTTCCACGACTTCCTCGCGGCGCACGACCTCACCCACGCCGGCATGATCGCCCTGCATCACGTCGTCGACGGGCGGCTGGCGCAGCGGGAGCTCGCGACGCTGTGCCGGGTGACCGACCAGACGATGAGCCGGACGATCGAGGGGCTGCACCGGGCCGGATACGTGGTGCGCGGGAGCGACGAGCGCGACCGGCGGCGTACGCTCATCGAGATCACTCCCGCGGGGCGGGAGGTGCTGGAGACCGCGCGCCGCGAGGAGCGCGGTTCCGAGGTCCTGCTGGGCGCGGTCGACGAGTACGACCACTTCCGCGAGCAACTGATCAAGTTGATCACGATCGTGTGAGGCACTCGCCGACCGCGGGGAACTACCTGGTGATGGTGAAGGTGTCCACGTCGAACAGCGAGCCCGAGCCGCCGCTGAAGGTCAGGAAGATCGGTCCCGAGCCCGTCGCGGTGAGGGTGGTGGAGACGGTCCTGAAGGTGTCCCAGCTGCCGGTGTTGGGCACGGCCACCGTGCCGAGCACCGTCCCGGTCTGCGAACCGGCGCGGACCCGGATGGTGCCGCCGGGACCGGCCGAGGAGACGCGGGCGCTGAAGGTCCTCGCGCCGGAGGCGTTCACCGACGCGTACCCGGCCCAGTCGCCGTTGTCGATGTAGCCCACCGTCCTGCCGCCGCTGGCCGGACCGTGGTTCGCCGGCTGCACGCCGGAGTTGGAGGTGTAGGCCTCGCCCTCGACCGTGGTGGATCCGCCGGTCCTCGGGCTGCAGTCGGCCGCGACCTGCCCGGCGGCGTACCTGATGCCGCCGAGGAGCAGGCTGCGGAAGCCCGTCTCCGCGTACGACTGGATGGTGTGGCCCAGGCCCGTGTAGAACGAGCGGCCGGAACCCTGCGGGTGGCACCAGGTGATGGGGTGGTCACCGTTCATGGTGCCGCCGCTGTAGCTGCCCTCGTCGAGGGACTGCAGGACGCGCGCGCTGGAACGGGGGTTGGTGCCGTAGTTGTACCACTCGTCGCTGCGGCTCCAGGTGGCGCCGAGGTGAGAGGTGGCCGGGTGGGTGTTGTCCTCGGTCCGCACGGTGGCCTGCTGGATCGCGGGGTGGCCGCTGAACCAGGCGCCGACGAGCTGGCCGTAGTAGGCCCAGCCGTACTCGGTGTCGGCCGCCGCGTGGATGCCGAGGTAGCCGCCGCCGCCGTTGACGTAATTCTGGAACGCGGTCTGCTGGGTGTCGTTGAGCACGTCACCGGTGGTGCTGAGGAAGACCACGGCCTCGTAGGTGGCCAGGTTGGACGCGGTGAAGGCGTTTGCGTCCTCGGTCGCGGTGACGGTGAAGCCGTTGGCGGTGCCCAGGTCCCTGATGGTCTGGATGCCGGTCGGGATGGAGTCGTGGCGGAACCCGGCCGTCTTGGAGAAGACCAGCACCTCGTACGGGGCCGCTGCGGCCTGGGCCGCGGCCGGGACGAGCACTGTCGCCGCCGCCATGGTGGCCGCCGCGACCGTCGCCAGCCCGCGTGCGATGAAACTGCGCATCGCTGTCCTTTCGTATGCGGAAAGATCCCCGGCGCGGCGGGAGGCCGCCGCGCCGGGGATTCGTCACTACTTGGTGATGGTGAGGGTGTCGACGTCCAGCAGGGCGCCGGAACCGCCGGTGAAGGTCAGGAAGATCGACCCTGAGCCCGTCCCGGTGAGGTTGGTGGAGACGTTCTGGAAGTTCTCCCAGCCGCCGGTGTTCGGCACCGCCACCGAGCCGAGCACCGTCCCGGTCTGCGAGCCCGCGCGGATCTGGATGGTGCCGCCGGGACCGCCCGAGGAGACGCGCGCGGAGAAGGTCTTCGCCCCCGGCGCGGTCAGCGTGGAGTAGCCGGCCCAGTCGCCGTTGTCGATGTAGCCCATGGTGACACCGCCGCTGGCCCCGGTGTGCGGGGCCGGCTGCACGCCGGAGTTGGAGGTGTAGGCCTCCCCCTCGACCGTCGTGCTGGTGCCGCCGCCACCGGTGTTCAGGGTGAAGGCGTCCAGGTCGAAGAGGTTGCCCTGACCCGTGACCCCCTTGAAGACCAGGAACAGCGTGGTGGTGCCCGAGGGCGCGTTGCTCAGGTTGGCCGAGACGTTCTGGAAGTTCTCCCAGCCGCCGGTGACCGGGACGGTGGCCGTGCCGAGGAGCGTGCCGGTGGCCGACCCCGCCCTCACCTCCAGCGTGCCGCCGACACCGCCGGAGGAGACGCGGGCGGTGATGGAGGTCGCGTTGCCGAGCGCGTACGGCGTGAAGGAGATCCAGTCGCCGTTGTCGATGAACCCGGCGGTCTTGGCGCCCTCGGCGGGGCCGTGCTCGGCGATCTGGATGCCCGACTGGGCGCCGAAGTGCTCGGCCTGACGGTGGCGGGGCTGCAGGGTGCGGGTGTTCTGGGTGGTCAGGCCGCCCTTGTCGGTGTAGCTGGCGACGAAGACGCCGTAGATGTTCGCGGCGCTGTCGTGCTCACCGTCGGTCGGGACCGTGATGCTTCCCGAGCAGCCGTTCTTGCTGGTGATCTCGTGGGCGTGGCTGTCGTGGCCGAGGAGGTAGGTGACCTTGACCTTGGTGCAGTCGATGGTCCCGTCCTCGGGGTCGCTCACGTTGACCTGGAAGGGCACCGTGTCACCGAAGGAGAACAGCTGCCCGTTGACGGGCTGGGCGAGGTTCACCGTGGGCGCGGTGTTGCCGACCGTGATGGTCACGTTGGCGGTGCCGGTCAGCCCCCCGGAGTCCCTGACGGTCAGCGTGGCGGTGTAGGTGCCGTTGGCCGTGTAGGTGTAGGTGGGGTTGGCCGCGTTGGAGGTGGCCCCGTTGCCGAAGTTCCACGAGTAGGTCAGCGCGCCGCCCTCGGGGTCGGAGCTGCCGGCCGAGGAGAAGGCGACGGCGAGCGGCGCGGTCCCGGAGGTCTTGTTCGCGGCGGCCTTGGCGATCGGGTTGCGGTTGGTGCCGGCGATGTACTCGACGCGGAACAGCGTCTGGTTGCCGGAGCCGGTGCCGTAGTCGAGCACGTACAGGGCGCCGTCGGGGCCGAAGGTCAGGTCCATGACCTGGGTGCCGGTCCACGGGAAGGCCTCGATCACGCCGGGCGCGCCGGAGGAGGTGACCTCGATGGCCTTGATCCAGCGGCGGCCGTACTCGGCGGCGAAGAAGCGGCCGTTGAGCGAGGCGGGGAACTTGATCGCCGAGTTCAGGGCCGCGTCGTAGCGGTAGACCGGGCCGCCCATCGGCGACTCGGAGCCGCCGCCGAACTCCGGCGGGGAACCGGCCTCGCCGCCGTAGCGGATCCAGCTGGGCTTGGCCGCGGGCAGGGTGGTCAGGCCGGTGTTGCGGAACGAGTTGTTCGTCGGGCCGCCGGCGCAGTTGTACTTGGCCTGGGAGGGACCCGAGGGGAAGGTGTACTCGTTGTAGGTCTCGGCCGTGGTGTTCGTGCCGGTGCAGTACGGCCAGCCGTAGTTGCCGGGTGCGGTCACCCGGTTGAACTCGACCTGACCGCCGGGGCCGCGGTCGGCGTTGGGGCCGCCGGCGTCCGGGCCGTAGTCGCCCAGGTAGACGATGCCGGTGGCCTTGTCGACCGACATGCGGAACGGGTTGCGGAAGCCCATCGCGTAGATCTCGGGGCGGGTCTTGGCCGTGCCCGGGGCGAACAGGTTGCCCGAGGGGATCGTGTAGGTCCCGTCGGCCTGCGGCTTGATGCGCAGGAGCTTGCCGCGCAGGTCGTTGGTGTTGCCCGAGGAGCGCTGCGCGTCGAACTGCGGGTTGCGGTCGGTGCGCTCGTCGATCGGGGTGTAGGAGTTCGACTCGAACGGGTTGGTGTCGTCACCGGTGGTCAGGTACAGGTTCCCGGCCGCGTCGAAGTCGATGTCACCGCCCACGTGGCAGCACTGGCCGCGGTCGTTGGCGACCTGCAGCACGACCTTCTCGCTGGCGACGTCGATCGTGTTGTCGGCCTTGAGCGTGAAGCGGGACAGGTTCAGGTGCCCCTTCCACGCGTCGAAGGTCGCCGCGCTGCCGCTGGTGGGCGCGTCGCCGTTGGGGGTGGAGAGCCTCGGCGAGTAGTACACGTAGACGTAGCGGTTGCTGGCGAAGTTCGGGTCGGCGGCGATGCCCTGCAGACCCTCCTCGTCGTGCGTGTAGACGTTCAGCTTGACGACGTTCGCGGTGTCGCCGGCCGCGGTCGTACGACGGATCGTGCCGTCGCGCGCCGTGTGCAGGATCGACCTGTCGGGCAGCACCGTCAGCGACATGGCCTCGCCGAGCTCGCTCGGGCCGGTGGCGAGGGAGACCTGCTGGTAGTCGGAGGCCGGGATGTCGGCCATCGCGCGGGCCGCCGCGCCGGTGGCCGATCCGGTGGCCGTTGAGGCCGACGATCCGGTGGCCGCGGAGGCCGCCGGGACGGCCGCGGCGCCGGTGGTGATGAGCAGGGCTGCGGTCAGCAGCCTGGCCCACGGCCGAAGGCGTGGGGACATTGAGGGTCCTTTCCTGACTTGGGGGGATCAGTCAGGCAAGGCGCGCGCCGCCGCGCTTATGCCGTCCGGTGGCGCTGTCACGCGCTACCGGATGATGCCGGGTTTGTGTTGTGGTGCGGTGGTGCGATCCTGCACGCGATCCCGGAGGGTGCCGTCTCCGGGACAGACCGATGGAAGCCCAGCAGTCTGTTTTTTTCGCGACTCGATGTGCGAGTTACAGATTTTTAACACGCATGCAACTTCGTGTAAACCCCCTGTCAAGGCTTCCCAGGTCAGTCCCCTGATGCGGGAGCGCCGAGAGCGCCGGGAGTTCCGCGCCCGCGCCCCCGGGATCCGGGGGACGGGAGCCGGGAGCGAGTCATCGGAGCGGTGAGTCCGGGCGGTGATCCCCGAGACCCGATGGGTGAAAACATACAATAATTGGGTAGATCGGGCATGGTGACCGAAGACAACTGGTTTCTTGACCGCGAGGAACGCGGCAACCCGGCGTCCCGGATCGACACCCGGCACGACACCGGGACCGCCTGGTCGCACGGCAACACCGTGCGGCCCATCCCGCACGGCGCGCCCTACTTCACCGAGCTGCTCGCCCGCGTCCGCGAGCTGCGCTCGGGCGACCTGCTGATGTTCACCGACTGGCGCGGCGACCCCGGGGAGCGGCTGGACGGCCCCGGCACGGAGGTCGCCGACGTGTTCGCCGAGGCCGCCAGGCGCGGCGTCGTGGTCAAGGGCCTCCTGTGGCGCTCGCACTGGGACAAACTCTTCTTCAGCGCCGAGGAGAACCGCCACCTTGGTGACGCCATCGAGGAGGCGGGCGGGGAGTGCCTGCGCGACATGCGCGTCCCCCTCGGCGGCTCGCACCACCAGAAGCTCGTGGTGCTGCGCCACCGCGACGACCCCCGGCGCGACATCGCGTTCGTCGGCGGCATCGACCTGTGCTGGAGCCGCCGCGACGACTCCTCCCACGAGGGCGACGCGCAGGCCGCGCCGATGGCCAAGGTGTACGGCAGCCACCCGCCCTGGCATGATGTGCAGGCCGCGATCCAGGGACCGGCCGTCGGCGACGTCGAGACCGTCTTCAGGGAGCGCTGGGAGGACCCCCAGCCGCTGACCCGCAACCCCGTGCACCGCGTCGCCGACCTGGTCAGGCGCGAGGACACCCAGCCGGATCCGCTGCCCCCGCAGCCGCCCGACCCGCCGGTCTGCGGGCCGCACGCCGTACAGCTGCTGCGCACCTACGCCCACCGCAGGACCCGCTACTCCTTCGCGCCGCGCGGGGAGCGCAGCGTCGCCCGCGGCTACCTCAAGGCCCTGCGCCGCGCCCGCAGCCTGATCTACATCGAGGACCAGTACCTCTGGTCGCCCCAGGTCGCCGAGTCCTTCGCCGAGGCGCTGAAGGCGAACCCGGAGCTGAGGATGATCAGCATCCTGCCGCTCCACCCCGACCAGGACGGCCTCATCAGCGGTGTCCCGCAGATCCTGGGCCGCAACCAGGCACTGGCCGTCCTGAAGCGCGCGGGCGGCGACCGGGTCGCGGTCTACGGGGTCGAGAACCGGGAGGGCACCCCGGTCTACGTCCACGCCAAGGTCTGCGTCATCGACGACGTGTGGTCGACCATCGGCTCCGACAACTTCAACCGGCGCTCCTGGACCTACGACTCCGAGCTGACCTGCGCGGTGCTCGACGAGACCCCCGACGGCCGCGAACCGCTCGACCCCGGCGGGCTCGGCGACGGCGCCCGCCGCCTGCCCAGGGACCTGCGCCTCACCCTCGCCCGCGAGCACCTCGATCGGCACGGGGACTCCGACGCGGACCTGCTCGACCCCGCCTCCTTCTTCGACGCCTTCGCCTCCTCGGCGGCGGAGCTCGAACGCTGGTACGCGGGAGGCCGCCAGGGCCCCCGCCCGCCCGGACGGCTCCGCACGTACGAGGTGTCCCAGATGTCCCCCTGGACCACCGCCTGGGCCACCCCGTTCTACCGGTTCCTCTGCGACCCCGACGGCCGTCCCCGCGCCATGCGCCGCGCCGGGAGATACTGACCTCGTACGACCCTCGTACACCCCCGTATGACCCTCGTACGACCGAAGCCACGGCACCGAAGCGCTCACGGGACCGGAGTCACGGCCGGAGCCATCGGGCCGGGGGCGCGGGGCCGGATTCGCGGCCGGAACCACAGGAGCGGACGCACGGGGCCGGACGCACGGGGCCGGACGCACGGCCGGAACCGTATCCCTGCCGGGTCCGCGACGCCGGACCGGCCTCCGGCTCGTCCCGGACGCTCCCGGGTCAGGAGCGGGAGTCACGGAGCCGGACGCACGGCCGGAGCCGTGACGATGCGTCGGGCTCGGCTCGCCCCGGGCCCTCCTCGGGGCGGCGGGCGAGCGGTCAGCGCGCTAGGGCAGGCCGTTCCTGGTCCGGTAGTCGTTCCACACCCGCACGCAGTAGGCGTGGCGCCAGTCCCCGGAAGGCAGGTGACGGCAGGCGTAGGCGGCACTGATGCCGGCGGCACTCCCGCTCCCGTTTCCGCTTCCGGTGACCGGTGGCCTGTTCCTGGAGGCCGAGGGCGACGGCGACCTGGTGGCCGGTGCGCCCGTCCTGCCCGCCCGGGGCTGTGACCTGCTCTCCTGCGTCCCGGAGCCCCGCGCCCCGGAGCCCTGTGTCCCGGAACCCCGCGCGCCGGAATCCTGCGTCCCGGAACCCTGCGTCCCGGAGTCCTGTGTCCCGGAGCGGGAGCGCCCCGCCATCCCGGCACTCCCGGCGTCCCCGCCGGTGCTCGCGGTGCCCCGCCCGGTGCTCGCCGCCCCCCGACCGGCACCGCCGTTCCCCCGCCCGCTCCCGTGCCCGGCGTCTCCGTTCGCCCGCCTGGCACCGGTCTCCGGTGTGGCGGCTCCCGTCCGTGGCCCGGCGCTCCCCGGCCCGGTTTTCCTCGTCCCTCCCGGCCCGGCACCGGCCCGTGCGGAGCCCCCGCCCTCGCGGTGCCGCCCGGCCCGTTCGACCGGCTTGACCGGCTTCTTGACAGGCTTGGCACGCTCCACTCGCTCGACCCATTCGTCCCGGATGTCCCCGGCACCGGCGAGGGCCCGTTCCGCCGGGAGCACCCGCGCCGGATCGCGCCCCGGCACCCTCTTCTTCCCGCCGCCCCCGCCGGCTCCCGCCGCGCCCGATTTCTTCCCACCCTCGGGGGTCTTCCGCCTCCCGGCCGGAGCCTTCGCGTCCGTCCCGGCCACCGCCGGGCCCCGCGAGGGTGTGAGCACCCTGTCGTGCCCGGCGAGGAGGCGTTCCCCGGGAGAGGCGGGCGACCTGTCGGCGACGGGCGCCCCGTCCCACGGGGACCAGCCGGACGACCAGACGCCGACCCCCGCGGCGGCGAGGAACCCGGCGATCAGCGCGGGCCTCAGGAGCTGGTCGCGCGAGAGACGCGACCAGGGCCGCCGCCACGGGCTGGGGGGCGGGGGCATGGAGAACGGCCTGCTGTCGAGGTAGGTCCAGGAGCGGCGGACCATCGGCCGGGTGACCGCGTCATCCGCGTCGTCAACGCCGTCCGCGTCGTCCGCGTCGTCCGCGTCGTCCGCGTCGTCCGCCTCCTCGTTCTTCCGATGCCGCGCGGGCCCGCGCGGCGCCGACGCCCCCTCCCCCGCGCGCTCCCCCTCGCCCCGGCGGGGCTCCGAGGTGAGCGCCGGCTCCACGGGCATCCGGGACCCCGCGAGTCGGGGTCGCGAAGACTCGGCGTGCCCCGGAGGCCGCCCATGTCGCGGAAGTGCCGAGGGCTCAGGAACGCGGCCGGGACGCGAAGGCGCCGAGGGCGCGGGGGCCCCGAAGGACTCGGTCGGCCCAGAGTGTTCGGAGGGTTCGGCGGGTTCGGCGAGCTCTGGAAGGCGTACGGATCGCGGTGGACCGGCCGGCTCCGGAGATCCCGTCGAACCGGTGGGCCCGGCGGGGGGTGCGAGCGGCGGGTCGGCGTACGGCATGCGCCCCCGTGGTCTCGCCTTGAGGCCGTGGCCGTGAGTGCGATCGTGCTCACCGTGCATCTCGCCTCCCGTGTCGCGTCTGGCCTCCCCACCCTGGCAAAATCACACACTGTATGCGGCCCATGACAGTACGGTCTTACCGATCTGTTATCAGCAGCAGGCCGCAAAGATAAATAAATACGACGAAAACCCGGCCTGACCGGTAAGGGAGCGCCGCGTACGGACCGGGAGAGTCAGGACCGGCGGGGAGAGCGGCGCCTGGCGGGGGCGGCGAAGGCGCGCAGGAAGGTGTTCACCCCGTCGCGGACCGCGGCGGCGAGGTCGCCGGGGCCGACCGGGCGGGTGCCCAGCGCGGACAGCGCGGGAAGGTTGCCGGCGACGAGCGCCATGAACTGGCCGGCCGCGACCAGCGGATCGTCGATCTCCAGGTGACCCCGGCTGGCCAGGCCGGCCAGCCGGCCGGCGAGGACGTTCAGCGTGGGCGCGCCGGCCCGGGTGACCAGCTCGTCGTAGAGGTCGGGCAGGCGCGCGGCCTCGGCGTACAGCAGCCGCTGCAGTACCCAGCCCTCCTCGCTGAGCTGGCACTCGACCATCAGGTGGCCGACCCTCTCCAGCTCGCCGGCGAGGTCGGCGCCGTCGTCGGGGAGGGTGGCGAACGCGGCGATGATCTTGGCGGCCGACCGGTCGGCGCTGTCGCGCATGACCGTGCGGAACAGGGTCTCCTTGTCGTGGAAGTGGTTGTAGACGGTGGGCTTGGCGACCCCCGCGAGGCTCGCGATCGCGTCGACGTTCGTCTGGGCGTAGCCCTCCTGGGAGAAGACCTTCACGGCGGCGTCCAGGATCGCCGTGCGCTTGTCGATCCGTCCCCTGCCCGGCATCGCGCGTTCGGTGGTGGTCACGGTTCGAGATTACCGCAGCCGCCGCCGCATCCCGCTTGCCAATCTGAACGCATGAGTTCAAAATAGTGGCCGGTTGAGTAATGAACTTGAGTGATGAACGGAGAACCACATGGCCACCGACGTCAACACCGGCGACTCCCCGTCCCCGGTCTCGCCCCCGCGGGGCCTGGGCCTGGTGCTCGCCGCGATCGTCGGCTGCGAGTTCATGCTGCAGCTCGACGGCACCATCGTGACGGTCGCCCTGCCGGACCTGCAGAACGACCTCGGCCTGTCGGCGGCCGGCCTGTCCTGGGTGGTCAACGCGTTCCTGCTCTCCTTCGGCGGCGTGCTCCTGCTGGGCGGCCGGCTGGGCGACCTGTTCGGCCACCGGACGCTCTTCCTGGCCGGGACGGGCCTGCTCGCGGCGGCCTCCCTGCTCGCCGGGCTCGCCCCCGGCCTCGGCTGGCTGCTCGCGGGCCGGACGCTGCAGGGGGTCGGCGCGGCCCTGGCCGGTCCCGCCGGGCTCGCCCTGCTGGCCGTCACCTACGACGGCGAGCGGCGGCAGCGGGCGTTCGGCGTCTACTCCACGGTGACGGGCCTCGCCGCGGCGGCGGGGATGATCCTGGGCGGCGTGCTGACCTGGGCCGCGGACTGGCGCTGGACCCTGCTGGTCAACGTGCCCGTCGGGCTCGCCATCGTCGCGCTCGGCGCGCGGACGATCGCCCCCCGGAGGCCCGCCGGGCGCGCGGGCGCCCGCCCGGCCCTCGACCTGCCGGGGGCGCTGCTGTCGGTGCTGGGGACGACGGCGATCGTCCACGGCCTCGTACGGGTCGCCGAGGAGGGGTGGGGGGACACGGTCGCCGTCGTCTCCCTCGCCGGTGGCGCGGTGGTGCTGGCCGCGTTCGCGTTCCTGGAGTCGCGCGTCGCCTCGCCCATCCTGCCCTCGCGGGTGTTCGCCCATCGGGCCAGGGCCGGGGCCTTCCTCACCCTGGTGCTGCTCGCGTTCGTCCTCACCGGTTTCCTGTTCTTCCTCACCCAGTTCCTGCAGCGGGTCCTGGGCCTGGGCCCCCTGCTCACGGGCCTGGCCTTCCTGCCCTTCGGGCTGGCCCTGCTGGTGACGGCCAGGTCCGCGCCCACGCTGATCGCCAGGGCCGGCGGCCCGAGGAACCTGGCCGTCGCCGGGCTCGCGCTCGTCGTGATCGGGGCCCTGTGGCTGAGCGGGGTGAGCGGGGACAGCGAGTATCCGACGGCGATTCTCGGCCCGCTGGTGATCATGGGACTGGGAGCCGGGTCGGCGATCGTCCCCTTCAACGTCATCGTCCTGTCCGAGACCCCGCCCGAGGACACCGGGATCACCTCGGGGGTCCTGCAGGCGTCGCTGGCCCTGGGCGGCTCGCTCGGGCTGGCGGTGCTGCTGACCGCGTTCGCCGGCGAAGGGGCGGACGTCGCCGCCGGCGTGGCGCGGGCCTTCACCGCCTCCGCCGTCATCGCCGGGCTGGCGATCGTCGTCGGCCTCGCGGCCTGGTTCCTCCCCGCTCGCGCCAAAGCTGCGGACTAAAATGAACGCACGGGTTCAATTTTTGAGCGGCGCACGACGTATCGTCCATGCTGGTATCCCCGGCGCCCCCGGACACCCCCGCACCCTCCACGAACCCTTCACGAACGGAGAACATCCCGATGGCAGATCTGTCCGGCCTCCGCCTGTCGGTGCTCGACACCGCCCCCGTCTGGCGAGGGTCGTCGGCCGCCCGGTCCCTGCGGAACTCGGTCGACCTCGCCCGGCGGGCGGAACGGCTCGGATACACGCGCTACTGGGTCGCCGAGCACCACAACACGCCGTGCCTGGCCACGTCGGTCCCGCCCGTGCTGATCGCGCAGATCGCCTCCGCCACCACCACGATCCGGGTCGGCTCGGGCGGGGTGCTGCTGCCCAACCACGCGCCGCTGGCGGTGGCCGAGCAGTTCGGGACGCTGGAGGTGTTCCACCCCGGCCGCGTAGATCTCGGGATCGGGCGCGCGTCGGGCACCGACCCGGCCGCCGCCCGCCTGCTGCGACGGGGCCTGCCCGCGGAGGACGACTTCCCCGAGCGGCTCGGCGAGCTCCTGGGTTACCTGACGCCGGGAGAGCACCCGTCCGACGTGCGCGCCGTCCCCCAGGCGGACACCCGGACACCCGTGTACCTGCTGGGCACGAGCACCTCCAGCGCCCGCTTCGCCGGATCACTCGGCCTGCCGTACGCCTACGCGCACCAGATCAACCCGGCCGGCACGGTGGCCGCGCTGGAGGCCTACCGCAACGCCTTCCGGCCGTCGGCGCGGCTGGACCGCCCGTACACGATCGTCGCCCCCACCGTGATCGTCGCCGACTCCGACGAGCGCGCCCGACGGCTGGCGCGGGGCTCCGCCGCGGGCCAGCTCCTGATGCGCACCGAGGACCGCTTCACCCTCTTCCCCACCGCCGAGGAGGCCGGGCACCGCTCGTTCGACCCCGAGGGCGAGCGGTTCATCCGCGAGCGTCTCGACCCGCAGTTCATCGGTGACCCCGGCACCGTACGCGACCGGCTCACCGACCTCGTCAAGCACAGCGGGGCCGACGAGCTGATGGCGCTGACCATGGTCTCGGACCACGAGGCCCGGGCGCGCTCCTACGAGCTGCTCGCCGAGCTGGTGCGCTCCTGAACGGCTCCGTCACCGACCGTGGGCGAGAGATCGCCGCCGAGGTGTCCGTGCCCGTCTCCGGGCCCGCCGAACGGGCGCGGGACGAACACCGGTCGTTGGAGCGCAGACTGTACGCGCCGCACGGGAACACGCCAAGCAGGCCGGACGCCTCGCGCGGGAACGACCGGGAACGACGAGGCCCGCGCGGCGCGATGCGCCGCGCGGGCCCTGTTGTCCGGATGTCAGGGCTTGTAGGCGATCCCGCCGTACATGAGCTGCTGGCCCACGGTCAGCCTCCCCGGGACGGATCCCTCCGGCCGCCACAGGGGCAGCGGGACGACGCCCGGTTCGAGCAGCTCGAAGCCGTCGAAGAAGGCGGTGATCTCCTCCGGCGTCCGGAACCGGCCGGTGCCGAGCAGCGCGAGATACTTCTGCTCGGCGTCGCGCGACTCCTGGGTGGAGGCGCAGAAGTGGGTGATGAAGAGATAGCTGCCCGAGGGGACCGCCGCCATGTAGGCCTCGACGATTCCCCGGGGATCGTCGTCGTCGTGCAGGTGGTGCAGGACGCCGACCAGCATCACGCCCACCGGCCGGTCGAAGTCGATGAGCCGCTTGACGTCCGGGTCGGCGAGGATCGCCGACGTGTCGCGCAGGTCGGAGGTGACGACCGCCGTACGGTCGTTCTCGGCCAGCAGCGCCCGGCCGTGGACCAGCACCATCGGGTCGTTGTCGACGTAGACGACCCGCGACTCCGGGTTCGCGCCCTGCGCGACCTGGTGGGTGTTCTCCACGGTCGGCAGCCCCGAGCCGAGGTCGACGAACTGGGTGACGCCCCGCTCCGCCAGGAACCGCACCCCCCGGCCGAGGATCTCCCGGTTGTAGGTCGCCACGTCGTAGATCTCGGGGACGACCTTCACGATCTCGGCGACGAAGGCGCGGTCGACCTCGAAGTTGTCCTTGCCGTTGAGGACGACGTCGTAGGCCCTCGCGATGCTCGGCCTCGTCGTATCGATGCCACTGTTCCGCTCGTCCCGCTTGTCGGTCACAGGGGTCCTTCCTCGCAAGCCCGGGGGATCATGGTGATCATATGGCCTGGAAAGCCGATAAATGCGGACTTTCGACTATGACTGAGGGTTGACATCCGGACATCCTGAATCCGTCACCGGCGCCTTCTCCCGAACGTGACCCCGGGTGCCGCCCCGTGGACCCTCGCCGGTGGCTCGATGCTCCCCGCCCGCGCGGAGCCCGGCGCGGGAACGGCCGACGCCGCTACCGGCGTACGGCGGAGAACGGTCCTCGGGAGAGGCCGCCTCCGGCGATCGGAGACGGCCTCCGGCCCGCGCGGATCAGGGGTGTCAGGGAGTGACCGGGATGTTGGTCAGCCCGGAGACGGCGTTGGTGACGGTGTTGGAGGAGTACACGACGTTGAGATTGCCGGCGCACTTGGAGGTGGAGGTGATCCTGATGGCGTAGGCGCCTACCCCGCCCAGGTCGGAGCGGTTGGCCCGCCACACGTTGCCGCAGCCGTTGGCGAACGACGGGGTGGTCGCCGGGTTGTGGGTCTCGTAGCCGTTGACGAAGGTACCGGGCGAGGAGAAGGTGCCGGTGTTGCCCTCGATCAGATAGCCGATGCCCTTCGCGTCGATCCAGGAGTCGGCCGAGTTCTGGCCCGAGATCCCCCTGCCGTCGAAGGTGTTGCCCCGGATGACGCCGTCGAAGGTGCCCTCCTTGACGTCGATGTGCTCGGCGGCGACGTTGGGGCCGATGACGTTGTCGAGCACCCTCACCCGGTCGCTGCGGTCGACCCCGCCGGAGTTGCCGTGGCAGGACCAGTTGGAGTTCGCCGAGCCGATGTAGACGCCCTCACCGTATCCGGGCTGCACCAGGCCGGTGTTGTCGATGCGGGAGTTCTGGATGACGCCGTCCGAGGAGGACCTGCGGAAGTGCACGGCCTCGTCCTCGGTGTGGTGGACGTGGACCCGGTCGATGGTCACGTGGTGGGAGTTGTCCAGGACGATTCCCTTCTTGGAGTCCTTGACGGTGAAGCCGGTCAGCTTCCAGTACGGCGCGCCGTACAGCCACAGGCCGTAGCCGGAGTCCCACCCGTTGCCCGGAGCGGGGCAGGAGGGGGCCGTTCCCGAGGGGCCGTCGTTGACCAGGACGGCGCCGGACGGCCCGGTCAGCGTGATCGGCGCGGACGCCGTACCGGCGCGCTGGGTGGCGAAGGCACCGCGATACTCACCGGCCGCCAGGCGGATCGTCTGGCCCGGCTGGGCACCGGCCAGCGCGGCGACCAGCTGCGCGGAGGTGGAGACGTCCACCGTCGAGCCTCCGCCGCCGGTCGCGGTCTGGGCGGTGACGGCCGCACTCGCCGCCGAGCGGTTGCCCGCCGCGTCGCGGGCGCGGACGGTGTAGGTGTAGG